>JBBRLM010000215.1:0-1005 GCA_038231335.1 Mycobacteriales bacterium | reverse complement strand
CGCGTTCACCGTCGGGCACCCCCAGGAAGTTCAGCGTCGCGTCGATCTCCGTGCGCACCGCATCGAAGCCGGCCGTGTCGATGCTCAGCTTCTGGTGCGCGACGGTCATGTCCCGGCCCGGGTAGCACGCGGGTCCTCCGGCGGCCTCGATCGACCACGCGGCGACGAGGAACTTGTAGCCGGCCGCGTTGGCGGGGTCGCCATGGTGGGCGTGCACCTCCGGGTTGGCGTTGACGGCGATGTGGGCGAAGAGCCGGTCGACGAGGACGTCGACCGCGCCAGCGATCCCGTAGGTTCCACCGAGGCGCTCGTACAGCGAGGCGTTCTCCGGGGCGTTCGCTCGGCCTCGGCGAGGTCCGGCTCGGGGTGGGTCTGGGTCATGATGCTTCTCCTTCGATGGGACGGTGCCTCCGGACCGGGTGGCCGGGATGGGTGATGACGGCCGGCCGGGACACGGCGAGTTCTGCCGCGAGTGCGCGCAGCCGGCTCCGTAAGGCGGCGAGCTCCGCCGGGTCGAGCCCGGTGGCACACGCGACCTCGGCCTGTACCCGGACGGCATCGGCCTCGAGGACGCGGCCGCGCTCGGTGAGGACGACGATGCGGCTGCGGCGGTCGCGGCCGGGTTGGCGCTCGACGAGGCCCGCGGTGTGGAGGCGGGCCACGATCGGGCTGAGAGCATGCGGCTCGAGCTCGAGGCGCCGAGCGAGATCACCGATGGCGCAGGGCCCGTCCTGCCACAGCACGAGCATCACGAGGTACTGCGGGTACGTCAGCCCGATGTCACCGAGGAGGGGCCGGTAGCGCCGCGTGATGGAGTTCGTCACCGCGTACAGCGCGAAGCACAGTTGCTCGTCCAGCCGCAGCCGATCCGTCCGCTCCACCCGAGCCGCCTTTGGTCCGCAGGAGACGTGTACTACACGTCGTGCGCAACTACATCACGCGTGAAGTATCTCGTCAACGGCTGCGGCGAGCCCCGACGGTCGGCTCAGGGGCAGTAGGTGTCGG
>JBBRLM010000214.1:0-1012 GCA_038231335.1 Mycobacteriales bacterium | reverse complement strand
GGCGTCGAACGCCGACAGCACCCGCTGCGCGACCGCCGAAGACGGGAGCGACAAGGTCAGCCGCCCGCGCGCCGTCAAACGCCGTCCGGTGGCGCGGTGCCGCAAATGCAGCGTGCAGCCGTCGGACACGGGATCGGATAGGCTCAGTACATCGTGCTCGGCCCGCCACGGGGCGGACAGCGCGCAGTCGACGCCGCGAGTGCCGGCGCGCACGAGCGCGACGCGTCCCGTGTCGTCCACGACGAGCACGTCCGTCGTCGTCGCCGACGTCCGCGGCGGCGGGCCATTGCAAACCGGAGGCGCCGGACTTGCGCGCAGCGGTACCGCCGCGGTGACTCGGGGCATGGTCGCGAGGGGCGCCACCCGCAGGGCAGTGCCGCGGGCGGCGAACGGCGCCGCCGGCTGCAACGAGTAGAGGATCAATCCTTGCGGACCCACCAGGGCGAGCACGAGCGTTCCCGTGGCGTCCAGGTTGCTGGCCAAGAAGACGGTACGGGCGCGCTCCGGGTTCGTTCCATCGTCCTGTTTCAAGAGGCAGGTGAGGGAGATCTTGGCGTGGAGGCAGTGGGACGCCACCGTCGCCGCCGCCAGGCCCGACTCCACCACGGCCGCCGCGGTGCCGAACACCGAGGCGGAATGGTGCGACGCGTCCAGCCCGGGGCCCGCCGCCGCCGCCACCGGCGAAAAGAGGCCGGGAGCGGTCGCCGTTGTCGGATCGGGGTGGGCCGCGAAGCGGTGCCGGTGGGTGGTGCCGCCGGCCACGGCCTGGCGGGGGGACAACCGCCGGACCCCCAAGGCGTCCGCCAGGGCCTGGTCGCGCGTCACGCCCAAATAGGGCGACGACTCGGCGTGGCGGCGCCCCGGCACCGCCGACGCGGACGACAGCGGGAGCTGCAATTCCTCGGCGGCCGCTTGGTAATCCAACAGTTCCAAGTCGGGCCGAAAGGACGTCCGGTCGATAGTGGTGGTATTGGTATTGGTGGTCGCGGCGTACGCCTGCCTGGTCTGCTGG
>JBBRLM010000213.1:0-1013 GCA_038231335.1 Mycobacteriales bacterium | reverse complement strand
GCGCCGCCGTGGCCCTCGTGGTCGAGGTCGGGTACCGACGGCGGGCCGGAGTGTTGCGATCCGACCATGTCGAAGGTGATGCCGTCGCGGGCGAGCAGCGCCTCGAGCGGTCCGCGGAAGCCCGCGGTCTGGGGGCTGCCTCCGCCGACGGTGCTGGAGCTGCCCAGCGGCATGATCCGCAGCGGGCGGGAGGCCGAGCTGGCCGCCACGACAGACGCATGGCCGGGCACGACCGGGCCGGTCGGCTGCCCCGCCGCCACCGCCACCGCCGCCGAGACCGGGACGGCGGCGAGAACCGCCGCGACCGCGGCCGTTGACCAACCTGTTCGACGACGTCCCGATGCCCGTTGGCTGCGCATGACGCGATCCTGGACGGGACTTCATGAGCGGATGATGAGTCCGGTGCGAACGTGTTCTCGCGCACCACGGTTCACCGTTGCCGAAGCCGGCGCAGAAGCCGCACCGACTGGGTCACACCGATGTCGGGGACGTAGGCGCGGGTGATCGACGTGGCGATGGCGGGCAGCGCCGCCCCATCGGGATAGGCCATGTACAGGGGCCGGTACCCGGGCTGGAACTTCGCCTTGAACGCCAGGAGCGACCGGAACCCGTAGACCGGCTCCAGGGCCCGGCCGGACATGTCGAGCAGCCGTTGCAGCGTGTCGGGCTGCCGACCCCGGTCCAGCCGGGCCAGCGGTGCCCCCGACAGGCTCAGGAACCGTGCGTTCTCCTCCTGGAAGCAGAGCGCGGCCGAGGCGATGAGGAACTCCATCACCCCCCGGAACGCCGGCGTGCCGGAAGCGCGGCGGCGCATGAAGTCCAGGGTCCACCCGACGACGGAGGCGGCCTCACCGTCGGACTCGTACACCGGCAGCCAGCTGGTGATGCCGTGCACGGTGCGGTCGGCGTCCACGGCGATCAGGCAGCGGACCTCGTCGTCGGCGAGCTCGTCGAGGCCGCCGAGGGTGAAGCCCATCTCCGGCAGTCCCTGGTCGGCGACCCACTCCTCCGAG
>JBBRLM010000212.1:0-1032 GCA_038231335.1 Mycobacteriales bacterium | reverse complement strand
TCGAAGCGGAACGGGTGGCGCTGGTCGCGCGGTGCGCTCGCTGGGGCGCGACGTGGGCGGAGATCGCCGCGGTGCTGGGTGTGTCCGCGCAGGCGGCGCACCGGCGGTTCCGTCACGCCCGCTATGACCCCTCGACCGGGAAGGGGTGGACGGAACCGCCGTTGCCGATGTGACCGCCGGGTCAGGCCGCGGTCGGGACCGCGGTGCGTCCGGAGGCGACGGCCGCTTCGAGGTGACGGGCCAGCGCGTCGAGTTGGCGGAAGCCCTTGACCCGGCGGTACTGGCGTTCCGCTTCGAGCATCCCCGCAGCGGCCCAGCGCAGGCGCATGTTGCCCGGCATCCACCGTTTCACGTTGCGGGCATGGACCTTCACGATGTCGACGGTGGACTCCATCGGGTTCGTCGTCGCCAACGTCTTGAGCAACGTGCCGGTCACGCCGAGCCGGTTGACCGTGATCGTGTCCTCGAGCCCTTCGCGCAGACTCGCCGCCGCGTCAGGATGGGTCCGGTCGAGCTTCGCCGCCAGGGCGCGCAGCGCTTTGCGGGCCTCGCCGGCATCGGGCTGGGCCCACGCCGCGAACAACGCGGTGTGCACCCGGGTCCGCTCGCCGAGCGGGACGAGGTCGGTCACGTTGCGCGCCTTGTGCGCCCGGCACCGTTGGATCAGGGCGCATTCACCCCACTTCTTGCGGATCGCGGAGCCGATCGCGGTGCCGCCATCGACGACGAAGAGCACCCCGGCGGCCGGGTCGAACCCGCGGCGTTCGAGATCGTTGAGCAGTTCGCGGCACACCGCGGCGTTCTCCGTCGTGCCGTGCCGCACACTCAACGGCACCTTGTTCCCCGCGGCGTCGACGCCGAGCGCGCCGAGCATCAACTCGTCCGCGAACCCGAACCCGTCGATGTAGACCACCAGCCAGCGTCGGTCCCCGAGCGGGCGGGACCGGAACTCTTCGAGGCGTTTCGCGGTCGCGTCGATGAACCGGCGCGAGACCGCCGACTTCGACGTCGAGGACCCCGCCGTCCCGGTCG
>JBBRLM010000211.1:0-1061 GCA_038231335.1 Mycobacteriales bacterium | reverse complement strand
GCGGTCGGTGCCGGCGTCGGCTTCGGGGTCGGTGCCGTGGTCGGAACGGCGGTCGGCGCGGGGGTCGGCTTGGGAGTCGGGACCGCCGTCGGCGCGGGGGTTGGGGTCGGCGCGGGGGTCGGAGCCGGCGTCCCGCTGACGAGGAGGGTCGTGCTCGGCAGCGTCGCCGAGGTCTTGGCCTTCTTGTCGGTCGCCAGGACGGCGCTGATCAGGTGCGCGCCGGCTGTCGTCTTCGGGACGACGAAGCTCACGGCCAGCAGTCCGGTGTGGCTGGTCCGGAACTTCGGCATCCCCACCGCGGCCCCGTCGAAGAGGATCTGGCCGCTGACGCTGCGGGTCAACCCGTTGCTGCTGACCTTGATCGTGGCCCCGACCGCGGCCTGGGCCGGGCTCAGGACAAGGATCCCGGAAGCGCTCACCGAAGCCACGGGCAGGAGGAGGACCGGAAGCAGGACGGCCAGCAGGGCGACCATCGCCGGCAGGCCGGCGGAGGGCCCTCGATGCGGCGTGCCTTGAGCGGGACGGACGGGCACGTCGACCGAGCGCGTGGATAGTGGGAGTGCCTTGTAGCGCATCGGTCGAACCTCCGGTGATGCCAGACCCACGGGCGGGATGCCGCGGGTCGCCAACCGGTGGTGGCGCGTCGAGACGGGGCCACGTCGGGGCCGTCGTGGCCCGACAACCGGAAGGTCGAGCCATCAGAACAGGCATGACCGTCGGGGTCGAGAGAGAAGAAGGTCGGGTCGGGCGGGTGGCGCCGGCGCCAGATCCGCCAGTGTCAGGCGCGGTGGCAGCGACGGTCCCGGCGACGATCAGACGTCCTTCACCGGTCGTCGGCGTGGCGGTCCATCTGGTGATCGCCACGGTCGGTTCCGGGCGCTAACGTCACTGCTCCGCATCAGTCCGCGAGCCCCTCGGCGGCGATCCGACGACGCCCTGCCGCGGACCCTGATCGCCGCCGTCCGGATGGTCCTATTGGACCAATCAACCGGGGGACGATCCGCCGCAGGCGGGCGATCCGGCGGTCGAAACCGTTGCCCAGCCGCACCGGCACCCTGGGC
>JBBRLM010000210.1:0-1065 GCA_038231335.1 Mycobacteriales bacterium | reverse complement strand
GGGCCGCTCAAGCCCGCCATGCCGGATCGATGCCTGGATCCTGGGTCCGGCGCCGCATGCAGCATCATCGTGCACCACCGACGGCATCGGAAGACGGGGCCGTGCTTTCCCGTGACGGTGGTCCGGTGCTCGACGCACGGGAGGGCGTTCACGCTGTATCCGCCCGGTCACGTGCCGTACGGCCGGGCCTCGGTGGCGCCCGTGACGCATGATGGCGAGCTGGTCGTCGGGGCGCCAGCGCCGGGCACCGACGCAGCCCCGCTCGGCTGGGACGCGACGATTTTTGCGGCCGCGATCGATGGGGCCGCGGGAGCTCCATGGCCGCGGGAGCCTGGCGACGGTGATCCCCGGTGGTGGCACACCCAGGGACGCCGGATCGCGCGGGGCGCCGAGCTCGTCGGGATCACCCCCGGGGACAACGCGTGGCGGGCGAAGATCGCCGAGGAGCTGGGCGTCGCCCACCTGGAGCTCCTCGATGGAGCACGACGATGGGTGGGCGCGCCGGGATACCGCGCGCGGGGAGCTGCGGTGATGGGGGTGGTCGGCCTGCTCGGCGGCGGGCGATGTCTCTGCGATCAGGTAATGGCGGCGGGAGCGGCGGCCGGGCTGTGGGGCCCGCCAAGCCGGTGGGATCCGGAGGTGCGCGTTCTGAGGGCCTTGGGCCTGCAGCTCCCTCGGCCGCCATAATTGTTGGTGACCCACGAGATCGCGACTTTGCGGGTCGCCGGACGGAGCCCCATGAAAGGTGTTGAGCCAACCGACCGTGCCCGACGTGATCTTGTCCCATCCCGCGCTCCCTCAGAGCGCCGAAGCCCTCTTTCGATATCGGATCGTGACGCTCGTGCGCGCCAAGATCGCGGCCGGCAAGCGGCCCGGCAAGGCGGTGACCGAGGTGGTGGCGGCTCCGCACGTCGACGGATGCGGCCAGGCGCGCAGGGTGTTTCGACGGAGTGTGTACCGGTGGCTGAGCGCCTATCGGGAGTGTGAGATGGCGGGGCTCGAGCCTGTAGGCCGGCAGAAGACGACGACGAGCGAGGTGCTCTCCGAGGACCTTCTTGCCTTTCT
>JBBRLM010000209.1:0-1089 GCA_038231335.1 Mycobacteriales bacterium | reverse complement strand
GCGCCGCCGTGGCCCTCGTGGTCGAGGTCGGGTACCGACGGCGGGCCGGAGTGTTGCGATCCGACCATGTCGAAGGTGATGCCGTCGCGGGCGAGCAGCGCCTCGAGCGGTCCGCGGAAGCCCGCGGTCTGGGGGCTGCCTGCGCCGACGGTGCTGGAGCTGCCCAGCGGCATGATCCGCAGCGGGCGGGAGACCGAACCGGACACCACGGCCGAGGCGTGGCCAGCCGCTGCCGAGGTGCTCGGCAGCCCGACCGCCACCGCCGTGGAGACCGCAGCGACGGCGAGAACCGCCGCGAGGGCCGCGGCAACCGGCCGACGCCGACGCGGTCGACGACCTTCCGATGCCCGTTCGCTGCGCATGATGCGATCCTGGACCAGGCTCCATGAGCAGACGATGAGTACACCCGTTCCGCCGCCGCAATCCTGGTCAGCAACTCCCGCGCCAACGCCTGACGTGAACGCGATCTCACCCACCACGGTTCACCGTTGCCGGAGCCGGCGCAGAAGCCGCACCGACTGGGTCACACCGATGTCGGGGACGTAGGCGCGGGTGATCGACGTGGCGATGGCGGGCAGCGCCGCCGCATCGGGATAGGCCATGTGCAGGGGCCGGTACTCGGGCTGGAACTTCGCCTTGAACGCCAGGAGCGACCGGAACCCGTACACCGGTTCCAGGGCGCGCCCGGACATGTCGAGCAGCCGTTGCAGTGTGTCGGGTGCCCGGCCGCGGTCCAGCCGGGCCAGCGGTGCCCCCGACAGGCTCAGGAACCGCGCGTTCTCCTGCTGGAAGGTGAGTGCGGCCGAGGCGATGAGGAACTCCATCACGCCCCGCAACGCCGTCGGGCTGTCGCTGGTGTCGCGGCGGCGCATGAAGTCCAGGGTCCACCCGACCACGGTGGCCGTCTCGCTGTCGACAACGCAAGTACCGTCGGATTCGTAGACCGGGAGCCAGCTGGTGATGCCGTGCACGGTGCGGTCGGCGTCCACGGCGATCAGGCAGCGGACCTCGTCGTCGGCGAGCTCGTCGAGGCCGCCGAGGGTGAAGCCCATCTCCGGCAGTCCCTGGTCGGCGACCCACTCCTCCGAG
>JBBRLM010000208.1:0-1101 GCA_038231335.1 Mycobacteriales bacterium | reverse complement strand
TGCCGGATTGGCTGGCGCACCAGCCGCAGCCGCGGCAGTGTCCGCCTTCATCAGGTAGGCGTTCGCGCCGGCGCTGGCCGCAGGCCCCCAGCTGGAGGGCGCCGTCGCCGCACTGGCGATGCTGAGGTCGATGTTGCAGTCGCCGGTATCCAGCACCGTCAGGTCGACGCTGCTGGCGAGCGAGTTGGCGGTGGTGCCCACGGTCATCGAGCCCAGCGCCCACGTGCGCGGATCGCTGCCGGTCGCCCAGGCAATTGCCACCGTGCTGGTGCCCGGGGCGAGGTCGAGGGCGCTCGCGGCGTTGCCGGTCGCGGGGGCGAGGCCGACCGCGTCTTGCAGATGCGCGCCCGACGCCACGAACACCCCGCTCGGCTTGGCCGCGCCGGTCGCCGCCGCGCTGTAGGTGCCGCCCGGCGTCAGCCGCGGGCTGCCCGCCAGGGTCATGGTGATGGTGGTGCCAGTCTGGTTCGCAATGGTGGTCGTCGACAGGGTATCGCTGGTCACCGGCAGGCCGAGATCCGCCACCGTCATCGCCGTGGCGGTCACGCTCTCCGAGAAGGTCAGCGTCACGGTGTCGCCGGCGCTGACGCCGCCGGTCCCGCCATCGGTCCACGCCGTGGACAGCAGCACTGGCGGGGCGGCGTCGGTGGCCGCGGTCGCCGAGCCTTCGACCTGGATCAGGCCGGCGCCCGCCGCCTGCTTCAGGGAGGTGTTCGCAGTGATGCGCACCGCCGGCGTCGCGCCGGTGTCGCCACTGGCCAGCGGGGTCACCAGCACGTCGATCACCGCGTCGTTGGCCGTGGTACCGGTGTCGTACGTGGTCACCGTATACCCTGCCACCGTCACCGTGAAGCCGCTGAAGTCGTCATTCACCGCCTGATCGAAGGTCAGGCGGATGCGGTCGAGGTGGCCATCGCCATTCCCGTCCCGGGTCTGGCGCGTGGACAGCAACGGCGCGACGTCGGTCAGGGTCACGGTGGTCGCGGTGTAGGCGATGCGGAACAGCCGCCCCGCCCCCGCGAAGGTCGCCCCGTCCGCCAAGCCGGTGAAGGTGCCGCTCGCCGAGGCCGAGGTGATGATGGTGTAGACCGTGCCGATCGC
>JBBRLM010000207.1:0-1138 GCA_038231335.1 Mycobacteriales bacterium | reverse complement strand
GGCCCAGGTCAGCCGCAACCGCGCCGCGCCCTCGGGCCCGATCGAGTCGAAAAGGCCGCAGACGCAGCCAGACCGAGTTGGACGCACAGCATCGAGGCGACGGCCATCCCGGTCCCGGCGCGGGCCGCGGAGCGCCGGCGGGCGAGGACGAACGAGGTCATGAGCCAGTAGACGCCGCGCACACCGTTTGCGTCCACGTGTGTTTACTGGACACATCGTTCAATAACCATGAATGATCGCGGTCATGGACCCGCGCCGCCTCGAGTTGCTGCTCGAGCTGTCCCGGTTGGCTCAATGCGGGCGGTGGCCGAGGTGATGGGGTGACCACGTCGACCGTATCGCCGCGCTGTCGCGGGAAGCCGGCACCGCGCTGGTCGAGCCAGAGGGGCGGCGCGTCCGACTGACCCCGCCGGTCGGCGACTCGCGGACCACGCGGTCACCACCTTGGCCGCGATGGAGGCCGCACGGGTCGACCTCGATCCGTCGGCAGCCGCCACCGGGACAGTCCGGGTGGCGGCCTTCGCGACCGCCGTGCGCCAGTCGCTGCTGCCCGTCGTCCGCACGCTGGCTCGGACCCGTCCCGAGGTACGCCTGCAGATCCACGAGCACGAGCCGGACGAGGAACTGGTCCTACTGGGCGCCGACGACATCGACCTGGCGCTGACCACCTCGGCGCTCGGAAAGTCTGCCTGGAGTCCCGGGGTGCCCGCCGACAAGGACAACCACCCCCCGGGGCCGCACTGGCCGTACTCAACCGCTTCCACAACGCCGACTGGATCGTCAACTCGCGCAACACCGCCGACGAAGACGTCCTTCGCACCGTAGCGTCGCTAGCCGGGTACCAGCCGCGGGTCACGCATCGCGCCGACAGCCTCGAGTTGCTGCAAGACATGATCGTGGCGGGCTCGGCATCGGGCTACAGCCGGCCGGGCAGCAGACCGTCGACGGAGTGGCGCTCCTCCCGCCCACAGACCCCAGACATCGTCCTACGGGCCTTCTCAGTAGCACGCCGTGGCATGACGGCCTGGCCCCCGCTGGCCGAGGTGCTCGCGCTGCTGGCGGAAACCCCATTCCCCCCTGATGAACAAAACCACGGGCCGGAACACCGCCCAGGCCCTAGCCACCCTTAGTACCAGCG
>JBBRLM010000206.1:0-1168 GCA_038231335.1 Mycobacteriales bacterium | reverse complement strand
CTCCTCGACGCTACCGCCGGTGCCGGCCGCGGCGGAGTCGAACACCCAGGTGGCGCTGACGTTCGTGCCCAGTTCAGGGTGCACGAGCGGGGCGCCGTCGGCCGCGGCGGCCTCCTTGTCCAGGATCGGCTCGAGCGGTTCGTAGTCGACCTCCACGAGGTCGGCTGCGTCGCGGGCCTCGGCGGCGGTGCGGGCCACGACGACCGCGACGCCCTCCCCGGCGAAGTGCACGGTGCGGATGGCCAGGGGCGGGCGCTGCGGAGCCTTCTGGTCCGGGGTGACCGGCCACGCGCACGGCAGGCTGATCCCCTCGGCGCCGAGGTCTGTCGCGGTGTAGACGCCGATGACACCGGGCATCGCGGCCGCGGCCGCGGTGTCGATGTGGGTGATCGTGGCGTGCGCGAGCGGCGAGCGGACGACGTGCAGGTGCAGCGTGCCTGGGGGTGTGATCGCATCGGTGTAGCGGCTGCGGCCGGTGATCAGCCGGGCATCCTCCTTGCGGGGTCGGGACTTTCCGAGCTCGCGGGTGGCGGGTTCGACGGTTGTTGTCATGTCGGGTCACCTTCTGGCCACGGGACCGTGGCCTGCAGTCGGCCGACGGGTCGGCCGTGCCGGGGGCGGACGAGCCCGCCGGCGGGGGTGGGACTGGAGCCCGGCCTAGCGGTCGGCTCGTGTGCCGTTGGTCGCGGCCAGGCCAAGCAGCGTCGGGATCGGGTCGAGCAGCTGGTCCGGGGCCGGTTCGCTCGGGGGAACCTCGCTCGCCGCCACCACGGGCGCGGTTGCCGTCGCGGTCTCGGACGGTGTGGCGCGTTCGAGGAAGCGGAGGAGTTCGACGGGGAAGGGCAGCACCAGGGTGGAGTTCTTCTCCGCGGCCACCTCGACCACGGTCTGCAGCAGCCGTAGTTGCAGGGCGGCGGGGTGTTCGGCCATGACCTGGGCGGCTTGGGCGAGTTTGGTGGAGGCTTGCAGTTCGCCGTCGGCGGTGATGACGCGGGAGCGTCGTTCGCGTTCGGCTTCGGCTTGGCGGGACATGGACCGTTTCATCGATTCGGGTAGGGCGACGTCCTTGATCTCGACGCGGTCGATGTGCACGCCCCAGCCCAGGGCCGGGCTGTCGATCATGAGTTCGAGGCCTTGGTTGAGTTGTTCGCGGTTGGACAGCAGGTCG
>JBBRLM010000205.1:0-1256 GCA_038231335.1 Mycobacteriales bacterium | reverse complement strand
GGGAAACTTGTTCTTGCGACAGACCAAGGCAACCCGACAGAGAGGCACTTCGCAGGTGAAACATACGAGTGGTCGACGGGGTTGTCAGTCTCCGCCACCGGCACGGGTGTGGTGGCGCGCGCGGGGTCGGTGGCGGTGCGTCTGCTCGCGGACAAGGTGGGGCTGACCGCGGGGCTGTCCGGGGCGTTGTCCCGCCGGGGATTCGTCCCGGTCCATGACCGCGGGCAGGTCCTGGTCGACGTGGCGGTGCTGCTTGCTGATGGTGGTGAAGCGATCGCCGACATCGACGTCCTGCGTCACCAAGGCCAGGTCCTGGGCCCGGTCGCGTCGGCGCCCACGGTGTGGCGGGCACTGGACGAGCTGACCCCGGCCGCGCTCAAGCAGGTCGCCAAGGCGCGGGCAAGGACCCGGGCGCACGTGTGGTCCCAGCTGGCGGCGATCCCGGCGTCGAAGGTCGCCGGCACCGACCTGGGTGAGACGGTCGTCCTGGACGTGGACGCGACGCTGGTGAGCGCGCACTCGGAGAAGGAAGCCGCTCGCCCGACATTCAAGGGCGGGTTCGGGTTCCACCCGATCGCGGTCTGGGCTGATAACACCGGCGAGATGCTCGCGGTCACGCTGCGGCCGGGGAACGCCGGGGCGAACACCGCCGCCGACCACATCGCCGTGCTGGCCGCGGCGATCGCCCAGATCCCCGCCAAGCACCGTCGCAAGCTTTTGGTCCGCGCCGACGGCGCCGGAGCCACCCACAAGCTGCTGGCCTGGCTGACCGCCCAAGACAAGAGCCGTGGGCGCAGTATGGAGTTCTCGGTCGGGTTCGCTGTCACCGAGACGGTCCGGGCCGCCATCACCAGCATCCCCGCCGCGGTATGGACCCCGGCCAGCAGCGCGGACGGATCGGTCCGTGACGGCGGCGACGTCGCCGAGGTCACCGACCTGCTCGACCTGACCCCGTGGCCGGCCGGGATGCGGGTCATCATCCGCCGGGAACGACCCCACCCAGGCGCCCAGCTCTCGCTGTTCGAAGAACGCGACGGCTGGCGCTACCAAGGCTTCGCCACCAACACCACCACCGGGCAGCTCGCGTTCCTCGAAGCCCGCCACCGCGCCCACGCCCGCGTCGAAGACCGCATCCGCCACGCCAAAGACAGCGGCCTGGGACGGCTGCCCTCACGGGAGTACGCGATCAACACCGCCTGGTGCACCGCGGTGGCGATCGCCGCCGACCTCGTGGCTTGGCTACGCCTACTCGCCCT
>JBBRLM010000204.1:0-1350 GCA_038231335.1 Mycobacteriales bacterium | reverse complement strand
CTCGATCACGTCGTCGCCGCTGCGCCAGGACAGGGTGCCGTCATAGGCCACGAACTGCACTGGGCGGCAGATCCGGTCGGTCACCGCCTCGGCGTAGCCGTAGGCCGAGTCGGGCTCGGCCATCCCTTCGCTGTCGTAGCTGATCCCCGGGATCGAGGCTGCGTCGGAGCGAAACGGGGTGCCCGACAGCAGCAGCCACGAGGACGTCTGCCCGAAGGCCTGGGTGAAGGTGATGCCCCAGGTGAGATCCTCGCCGAGGTGGTGAGCCTCGTCGGCGACGATCAGGGTGCGCCGGGGTAGTGACCGTCCCCATCGCTTCGGTGCCTTGGCGATCCGCGCGTAGGTGACCGACACGCCGTGGAAGCCCGCCGGAGGCCGGGGTGAGTCAGCGTCGGGAGCCAGATCGAGCCCGAGGTCGGCGGCGGCGCGCGCCCACTGGCGGGTCAGCGGTGCGGTTGGACAGGCGATCACCACTGCGTCGATGACCCCGGAGGCGAGCTGGTGACGGGCGAGTTCGAGGGCGGGGCGGGTCTTGCCGGCTCCCGGGGCGGCGGCGAGCAGGAAGGGGCGATCGGGACGGCGTTCCCAGCCGGCCATCGCCTCCAGCGCGCGTTGCTGCCAGGCGCGAAGGGCGAAGCGGTTGACGGGGGTGCGCAGCGGGGGCACGGATCGGCCATGGTGCCCGACCGGCCGGACGAAACCGGCGACAGCCCGCTCTGCCTGAGAACTTGCGGTCGTCCGTGCCTGGTGCGAACATACGTTCGGTCGTGATCGCCTGTGTGCTCATCCCCCGCCTTGCCCTCACCACCGCGGTCGGGGAACGCCGCGAGCTCCTGCAGGCGCCCACCGCGCTTGCCCCCGAGCCGGGCGCGAGCCAGCAGGTGGGGGAGGTCTCCCCGGCTGCCGAGGCGTTCGGCGTGCACCCGGGGATGCGGCTCGGCGAGGCGCTGTCCCGCTGCCCGCAGCTGACTCTGGTGCCCGCCGATCCGGCCGGGGTCGCCGACCATTGGGAGCGGCTGCTCGTCCGCCTGGAGTCGATCGGTGCCGCGGTCGAGCCCGAGCGGCCCGGCCTGGCCTGCTTCGATGCCCGAGGGCTGCTGCGCCTGCACGGCGGGAGGGCACCAACTGGGCGCGAAAGCGATCAGTTGGTCGCGGTGCTGGCGGCGGCACGCCGGGCGCTGCGCTCCCCGGCTCGCTTCGGCGTGGCGCCCTCACGTTTTGCGGCCGTCGCCGCGGCGACCCGGGCCCGGGCCCGCCGGGCCGAGATCGTGTCCGGGGGGCGCGACGAGGCACGCGCCTATCTGGCCCCGGTGCCGGTGGCGCTGCTGCGCGCGCGGCCCGCGCTGGCCG
>JBBRLM010000203.1:0-1360 GCA_038231335.1 Mycobacteriales bacterium | reverse complement strand
GATGTCCCACGTCCACACCTGCGACGGGCCATCGGCCAGCAGCTCGGGCTTGACCTTGGCCGGGTGGGTCGCCAGTCGCCGCCGTTCCCGGCTCTGTCCGGCCTGACGGGCGATCCGATACATCGTGGACATCGAGCACCAGTAGCGGCCCTCGTCGAGCTCTCGCGCCCAGATCTGGCCGATCGACAGATCCGCGTAGGCCGCGGTGCTGATCAGCGTCAGCACCGCCGCCCGCTCGGCCGCTGACAGCGCCTGCCCGTTCTCGGGCACCAGCCGCGCCGGTCGTGGACCGTGCACCGGTCCGCGGGCCTGGCGGTAGTGAGTAGCCCGGGCCCGGCCGAGCAGCGCGCAGGACCGGCTGACCGGCACCGCCGCGGCACGCAGCTCGGTGAACGCCGCGGTCATCGCCTCCTCGACGACGTCTGCGTGCCCGTGCTCTCGGAGATGTGCTCCAAGAGCCCTTGCAGTTTTCCCATGATCTCCACCACCGCCGCCGACTTAGCCAGCTCGCGGGTCAGCCGCTGGTTCTCGGCCCGCAACCGCGCCGGATCATCCTTGCCGCCCGTGGCTGCGCGATGCGGCCGTCGAGGCGCCGCCGCGCCCCGGGTCACCGCGTCCCGCGCATGTGTCCATTCCCGGATCTGGGACTGGTAAAGGCCCTCACGACGCAACACCGCAGCCTTGCTGCCGTGCGGTGCCGCCTCGTACTCGGCCACGACCTTGGCCCGGTAGGCCGCGGTAAACGAGCGCCGGACCGGACGGGGCGCCGGATCCACTGCCTCTTCCGAGCCGGCTCCGGGATGGTCACCGGCACCGGGAAGAACTGGACTGTTGCTGCTCACGAAACTGTCTCCTGTCACCACCCTCCACGGTGGACCCGGGGGCTCCGGGGTGTCTCACTACAGCCTGACAGGGAGGGGGCCGAGGGCGTTCTCGTCGAGCAGGGCGTTCCACATCCGCGCGAACGAATAGCTGGAGAGCCGCTCGTGCGCGGTCAGCAGCCGCCGCCGGTTGGCCCACTCCGGGTCCTTGGTCGTCCCGCGGCGCCCCCGACCTTCACGGGTGGTGCGCTGTCGTACCTCGGTCACCATGTCGTTCCCGAGTTTCACGAGGTGGAACCTGTCGGCCACGACGACCGCGTCGGGCAGGGCGTCATGGACGGCTTTCGCGTACGACGCGGACAGGTCGATACACACGTGCGAAACTGCCTTGCGCCACAAGTCCGGTTGGGCAGCAACCCACTCCGCGACACCAGCCGCGGTCCGGCCGTCGACGTGAGCCAGAAGCCCGGCGGACCCGACCGCGTCGACGATGGCGGTGTGCCACCGGTCGTGCACCACCGACCACCGCAGCGTGACCG
>JBBRLM010000202.1:0-1404 GCA_038231335.1 Mycobacteriales bacterium | reverse complement strand
GGGACACCCTTGGCGTTCTCGATGAGCACGTGCAGCTGGGTCTGGTCAGCCAAGCGGAGGGCGTCGGTGACGGGGGAGCAGGGTGCCGTGTTCGGAGACGGCCAGGGCGTAGCGGTCGCGGAGCTGGTCATCGCTGATGTGCCAGACCATGGCGGCTGGGGTGCCACCGGATGCGGGCAGGTCCCCGGAGTTCAGGACGGCGGTCAGGGTGGCGTGGAACGCGTCGTGCATCCGCTCGTCCAGGGTGCGGGCGTCGCGGGCGGCGGGGGATCCTTCGGGGGTGCCGTCGGGGGCGGCCGGGACGGGTTTGGCGCGGGCGTCCAGGACGACTCGGGCGAGCTCGTAGGTTTCGTCGGTCAGCTCAGCGATCAGCTTGCCGCCGGCCCGGCCGCGGTTCTTGGCCAGCCGCAGCCCGCGGTGGGTGTGGGCGTACTCCACATCGCGTAGCACTCCGTCGGGGTCGGCCCGGACCATCACCTCGCCGGCCAGGGCCTCCAGCTCGGCCGGGGTGACCTTGGCCGCCGCGGTGACCATCTCGGCCTCGACCACCGCTCCGTGGGCTTCCCGGACCTGGCTGGGGAGCTGGTGGATGGTCTCCAGCACGATCCGGGCCTGGTCCCCCGAAACCACGCCCGCGCCGACCGCAGCCGCCAGGGCGGGCCGGGCCGCGGGCCGGACCTGCCCGGTGAACGCCAGGCCGGGGGTGATGGCGTGAGCCAGGTCCACCCGCCGCCGCGCCTCCCCGCCCGTGAGGCGGAGCTGTTCGCGTAGGAAGACGGCGGTGCAGGGTTGGGCGTAGCGGGCCGGCTCACCCCCGACCTCGACCGCGGCCACGTAGTGGGTGTCGAAGAGGGCGAGGCGGCGCCGCAGCAGCTCCAGGTTCCGCGCCACCGCATGCAGGCCGGTCGACGGGGAGTCCAGACGGACCAGCGCGGCCAGGTCCAGGGCGTTGACCGCGGCGACCGCGGCGTCGAGCCGGGCCAGGGCAGTATCGGCGGCCTGGTCGCCGGTCGGCTCCAGGTCTGAGATCGGGTGAACGCTGCCCTCGTCCATGTGTTCGATTCTACCCGTATCGGCCGACACCGGTCAACCCCGACAAGCCACCAATCCCGTTCAACCGCAACCATTCCCGACCACCACTGGCACCGCTGTCAGCACCGACAGCAGAGCAAAGCAAGCCCGGCACCAACCCGGCGCCAGACCGACCGACCGCGAACCGTGACCCGCGCGCCAAACCCAACCCCGCGCCGTACCCGGCGCCCGTCCAAAGCCGCCTGAAAACCCAACCCCGCACCAGACCCAGCGCTAAGCGCGCGCACGGTGTGGTTGGTCTGCGCGCCCTCCTCGGCCTTCATCAGAGCGAGCATCGAACCGCCCGCGGCGGCAAACATCCGGTGTCCCGCC
>JBBRLM010000201.1:0-1424 GCA_038231335.1 Mycobacteriales bacterium | reverse complement strand
TGACGGCCTGCTAGGCGCCCATCGTGGCGCAGTGACGGCGGCGCTGTCCTTCGTGCTCGGAATGCTCACCGTCGTCGCCCTTCGCGCACAGGGACGGTGGCGCGCGGTGTCCGGCACGGCCGTCGTGCTGGTCGGCATCGTTGCAGCCGGCGCGGCCTTCGCGCATGGCGGCGCGGACGACGGCGACGGGCCGGCGCCTGCAACGGCGGCTACGGACACACCTCGCCGACTGCCCGACGGCAGCGTCGCCATGCCAAAGGACGCCCAGCGGCTGCTGGCGATCCGGACGGTCCTTGCAGCGCAGACGCAGTCCGCCCGGACGGTGCAGCTGATCGGCCAGGTCATCGCCGACCCGGCGACGGCCGGACGGGTCCAGAGCACCCAGAGCGGCCGGGTGCAGCCGGCCGGCACCGACCTCGCCCATGTCGGCCAGCCCGTGCAGAAGGGCGACGCGCTGGCGACGGTCGTCCCGGTCATCACCGGCGTGGAGCGTGGCGGGCTGCAGGCGCAGATCGCCGAACTCGACTCCCAGATACGGATCGCGCAGCAGAAAGTGATACGGTTGAACGCGCTCGCCGGCAGCGTCGCGGGCAAGGAGATCGACGACGCCCGGTCGGAGCTGGCAGGCGCGCAGGCCAGGCGGGCGGCGCTGCAGCCGACGCTGGTGCAGGGCGAGGTGCTGCGCGCGCCAGTGTCCGGCGTCGTGTCCGTCGCCAACGTCACGACGGGCCAGGTCGTCGAAAGCAAAGACGTGCTGTTCGAGATCGTCGATCCCAAGCGCCTGTGGATCGAGGCCCTCGCCTTCGACCCGGCCGTCGCCAGCCAGATGACCAGCGCCTCGGCCAAGGCCACCGACGGCACGCCGGTCAAGGTCGGCTTCGTCGGGCGCGGCCTGTCGCTGCGGCAGGGAGCGGTGCCTCTGCAGTTCCGGATCGAGAACCCGCCCGCGAGCCTGTCGGTCGGCGCGCCCGTTACGGTGATCGCCAACGTCGCCACCCAGGAGAGCGGCTTCGCGCTGCCGCGGACGGCGGTGGTGCGGATGCCGAACGGCGGCTCGGCGGTGTGGGACCACGTCAGCGCCGAGCGGTTTGTGCCGCGCCCGGTCCGCCTGCAGCCGCTGGACGGCGGCAACGTCCTGGTGCTGGCCGGGGTGAAAGCCGAGCAGCGCATCGTCATCCAGGGCGCCGACCTGCTGAACCAGGTCCGCTGATGGGCGCGCTGTTCAACGCCCTCGTCACGGCGAGCCTTAAGAACCGCGTCTTCGTGCTCGTGATCGCGGCGGTGCTGGTCGGCTACGGCGGCTGGACCATGACCCGGCTGCCGGTGGACGTGTTCCCCGACCTGAACCGCCCGACCGTGACCCTGATGACCGAGGCCGAGGGCATGGCGCCCGAGGAGGTCGAGCAGCTCGTCACCTACCCGCT
>JBBRLM010000200.1:0-1540 GCA_038231335.1 Mycobacteriales bacterium | reverse complement strand
CTGCGGCCCGGCGACGTCGTGGCGCTCAACAACCCGTTCAACGGCGGCACCCACCTACCGGACATCACCGTGATCACCCCGGTGTTCGGCGGGGACGGCACCGCGATCCGCTTCTTCGTCGGCAGCCGCGGCCACCACGCCGACATCGGCGGCACCACCCCCGGCAGCACGCCCCCGGGATCCCGCACCCTGGAGGAGGAGGGCGTCGTGATCGACGACTTCCTGCTCGTGCAGGCCGGCACATTCCGGGAAGCCGAGTTCCGCGCCCTCCTGTCCGGCGCCCGCTACCCCGCACGCAGCCCGGACGTGAACGTCGCCGACATCAAGGCCCAGGTCGCCGCCAATGAGCGCGGCGTGCAGGAGCTGGGCCGCGTCGTCCAAACCTACGGCTGGCAGACCGTGCAGGACTACATGCGCCACGTCATGAACAACGCGGAGGAGGAGGTGCGCCGCGTGCTGTCCCGCATCGGCGACGGCGCCTTCGACTACGCCATGGACGACGGCACCCCCCTGCATGTGGCCGTGACGGTGGACCAGGCGGCCCGGACGGCGACGGTGGACTTCACCGGCACCGGCCCGCAACGGCCCGGCAACTTCAACGCGCCGCCCGCCGTGCTGCGCGCGGTGGTGCTGTATGTGTTCCGCTGCCTGGTCGGGCAGGACATCCCGCTAAACGATGGCTGCCTGAAGCCGATACGCATCGTGCTGCCGCCGGGCACCTTCCTGTCGCCCGCCCCCGGCGCCGCCGTGGTCGCCGGCAACACCGAGGTCAGCCAGGCCGCCTGCAACGCCCTGTTCGGCGCGCTGGGGACGCTGGCGTGCAGCCAGGCCACCATGAACAACGTGCTGTTCGGCGACGCCACGCGCCAGTACTACGAAACCATCTGCGGCGGCATGGGCGCCGGCCCCGGCCACCCCGGCGCCTCGGCGGTGCAGACCCACATGACCAACACCCGCATGACCGACCCCGAGGTGCTTGAGCTTCGTTACCCCGTCCGTCTCGAAGCGTTCGGCATCCGCCGCGGCTCCGGCGGCGCGGGCGCGCAGCGCGGCGGCGACGGCTCGGTCCGCCGCATCCGGTTCCTGGAGCCGATGACCGTCGTCACCGTCGCCTCCCGCCGCACCGTGGCGCCCTTCGGCCTAGCCGGCGGCCAGCCCGGCGCCGTCGGCCGGCAATGGGTGGAGCACGCGGACGTCCACCGTCGGATCATCGAGCCGGTTGGGATGGACCTGGATGCGCAACGGCGGGGCCATGTCGCTCAGCGGCTCGAACAGCTCCACGTCGCGGACCATGAACTTCGGCGTGTCCTCACGCTTGTCGATCCGCCCAGTGGCGATCACCACTGCGTCGTCCACCAGCTTGTGACCGATGTCGGCCATCGACTTGGGGAACACCATCGACTCGATCGACCCGGTGAGGTCCTCCAGCACGAACACGGCCATGAGGTCACCGCGTTTGGTCCACTTCTTCTGCAGCCCGGTGATCACCCCACCCAGCGCGCGTTGGGCGCCGTCGTCGACCCCGTCGAGCTCGGCGATG
>JBBRLM010000199.1:0-1563 GCA_038231335.1 Mycobacteriales bacterium | reverse complement strand
GCGTAGAAGTCGGTGCCGCCGGCGATGACGACGCGATCACCCCAGGCGAGCGTCGCGGTGTGATTCACGCGACCGGGTCCCGCTGGTGCGAGCAGCGTGCTGCGCCCGGACGCGGGATCGAAGAGCTCGCTCGTCGCGCGCGCGACGTCCGGGTACGAGGGATCGACGCCGCCGGTGACAAGGAGCTCGCCCGTCGGCAGCGCCACCACGCGCGGGTAGTTGCGCGCCTCGCTCAGCGCCCCCGCAACGGTCCACGCAGCCGGCGCGGCTGCGGTGTCGGGCGCGGACGCACGACCGAGGGCGAGCCCAATGGCGAAGATGACGGCAGCGAGAGCGGCGACGCGGCGCGTGGTCATTGCACGGTGAGGCTAATGCTCTCCGCAGGCACGCCCTGGCCGCTGAACCAGGACACGCCTTCCTGCACCAGGTCGAACTTCAGGAGGTACGCACCGGGCGCTGCGGGTGTCGTCACGCGCGCGCTCACCGTGATGCTGGCACCGGGGGCGACCGCTGTCGGGAGCAGCGTGCGCACGCCATCCCACACGACGACGGTGCCCGCGGTCGTGAAGACGTGGTACGCGATGTCGAACTTCTGGCCCGGATCCCAGGTGAGCGAACCGGCGTTCGTGAGCGTGACCGGCACCAGGACGTCTCCGCCGCGCGGACCGACGGTGGCCAGCGGCACGCCGTAGACGGCGCCGAACGCGGGAACGACGACACGCTCGGCCACCGCGGGGAACGAGGCGCCCTTGCCGGAGAACCAGGCGACGCCCTCCTGCACGATGTCGAAGCGCAGCGTGTAGCTGCCCGGCATGGCGGGACCGACGATCCGAACGATGGCGGTGGTGGTCTGGCCCGGGCCAACGCCGGCGACGCTCGAGCGCGCGCCATCCCAGGTGACGACGCTGCCGTTCGCGTCGAACCAGTGGTAGCTGACGTTGACGTTCGGGCCCCACGCCGCGGACGACGCGTTCGTGACCGGGACCGCGACCGTGGTGGTCATGCGCGTCGCCAGCGCGGCCGGGATGCCGGTCGCGTTGATGGACGCCGCGAAGCTCTGCGCGATGGACGGATCGACGTTCACGCGCTGGTCATAAGTCGGCACGTTCTTCCCGGAGAACCACGACACGCCCTCCTGCACGAGGTCCCACTTCAGCGTGTACGTGCCGGCCGCGGACGGGAAGGTGATCTGCGCCTGCAGCGTCTGCGACGCGCCGGGCGCGACGTCGAGCGCGAGGTTCGACCGCGAGCCGTCCCAGACCACGACGCCGCCGTTCGCATCGGTCCAGTGGTACCCGAGGTGCACCGGAGTCGCGCCCGCGGCGCCCCAGGTGAAGTTGCCGGTGTTCGTGACGGTGATCGGCACGGACGCCGCGGTCCCGGAGACCCCGAGCGTCGCGATCTGCGGCTGATAGGTCGCGCCGAAGGTCTTGCCACAGCACACGGTCACGTTCACGTTGCCGGTCGGCGTGCCCTTCGAGCTGAACCAGGCGACGCCTTCCTGCGCGAGATCGAACCGCAGCTGATAGGTGCCGCCGTCGGGCGGCGACTGCACCTGGGTCT
>JBBRLM010000198.1:0-1591 GCA_038231335.1 Mycobacteriales bacterium | reverse complement strand
GTCGTCGTGTTCAAGGCCGTCGATCACGAGTTGAACTCAGAACGACGCTTCGCCTACCCGGTCGGGGACGAGGTCACCTGCCCGGACTGGTCGCCTACCGCCGAGTGCGGCCAAGGCCTCCACTTCTCGCCCCACCCGTTCATGGCCACCGCGTTCTTCCCCGGCGCCGCCCGCTGGCTCGCCGTCAAAGTCAAGGTGTCGGAATGCGTGCTCCTCGGCGACAAGCTGAAGGCCCCCCGGTGCCGGGTGCTCCGTGAGGTCAACGAGGACGGGTCTGAGGTGGCCGCGTGACCGCCACCGAGCTCAAGATGGCCGCCAACCACTGGCAGACCGCCATCGACGTCCACCACGTGACCCCACCGGTCATGGAATGGATCACCGGGCGGATCGTCGAGGCGTTGGGCGCATGACACTGAACCCGTCCTGGCGTGAGGACGGCTGGCAAGGGCCGCTCGACCTCACCATCCGCCCCCACCCCGGCATCGCCGACCAGGTCGACCGCAAGGGCAACATCACCCGGCCCGGCCAACCCGCCTGCGTCGAGATCCTCGGCGGCCTCGGCGACACCGTGAAGGCAAACCCCACGCATCTCCGCGACCTGGCCCGCCGGCTGCTCCAGTCGGCCGATGCCCTCGAGCGGTACCTCCGCCACGACGGCGCCCCCCTCGACGCTCCCGACGGTAACCAGCCGTCCCTCTTCGAAGGAGCCACCACATGACCCGCACCGGTCCGCCGCCTGCGATCACGTTGCCGCTCGGCCCGCTCCTAGCGGCCGCCCGCCGGGGCCGGCCGCTCCACACCGGCCCCGGCTGCCCGTGCTCCGTCGCCGCGCACCTCGGGCGGACGCCCGGCTACTGCTACACCGTCGCCGACCTCGCCGAAGACCTGCGCATCAAGCGCACCACGGTCAACGGGTGGCATCGCCGTGGTGGCCTCCCCATCGACCGCGGTGACGAAGTCGCGTGCGCGGTCGGGTTGCATCCCGCGTTGATCTGGCCGGACGAGTGGCCCGCCTGGGCCGGATGGGCCGCGGTCGCATGACCCGCCCCCACGCCGCCGCCGTCTCGTCCCGCGTCTCGCAGGCCGAAGGCGACCGGATCGCCGCCATGGTCCTCGCCCTGGTGCGCGCCGTACGCCAAGACGCCGACCGAGGCCTGCCCGAGCGGGTGAACCCGTCACCGGTCCACGCCGAACTGCAACGCCTGTCGCGCGGGGATGCCGCATGAAACACGGAACCGTCTCCGCCTACAAGAACCACGGGTGTCGCTGCGACGAGTGCACCTTCATCTACGCCGACTACGAGCGCGCCCGCAAGGGGGGGGTGATGGGCCGGGCCCTCCACGACGCTGAACCGTGGCGCACCCAGGCCGCCTGCGCCGCGTACGACCCCGCCACCTTCTACCCCGACGCCGGCGCCGACCCCGACACCATCGACCCGGTCGCCGCCCGCCTCTGCGCCGGCTGCCCCGTCGCCCTCCCATGCCTCGAGCACGCCCTCACGTTCCACGAGGAAGGCACCTGGGCCGGCACC
Source organism: Mycobacteriales bacterium (assembly GCA_038231335.1). Taxonomy (GTDB): domain Bacteria; phylum Actinomycetota; class Actinomycetes; order Mycobacteriales; family Pseudonocardiaceae; genus Pseudonocardia. The sequence continues at coordinate 60 of JBBRLM010000198.1, read as the reverse complement.
ACCGCCAACGGCCGCCGGCGTCTCCGCTGGGCCCGCAGCCAAGCCGCACCCGCCACCCCC
>JBBRLM010000197.1:0-1603 GCA_038231335.1 Mycobacteriales bacterium | reverse complement strand
TCGTCGGCGAGGACGACCACCGGGCTCCCGGCCAGCGCCACCGCCAGACCCGCCCGGGCCGCCTCGCCGCCGGACAGCTCACCGGGATAGGCGTCGGCGCGCTCGGCCAGCCCGACCTGGTCCAGGAGATCGCGCGGCGAGACGTCCCCGGCACCGGGCGCGACGGCGTGCACGAACGCGAGGTTCGCCCGGACGGTCAGGTGCTCGAACAGGTTCGCCGACTGCGACAGGATGCCGATCCGCCGGGCCCGCATCCGGGCCCTTGCGGGCTCGGGCCGGTGACTCATCCGCCGACCGGCCACCAGCACCGTGCCGCCGTCGGGTTCGTCGAGACCGGCCAGGCACGCGAGCAACGTCGACTTGCCCGACCCCGACGGGCCGACCACCACGACCAGCTCCCCACCGGCCACCACCATCGAGACGCCCTGCAGGGCCGGTCTCCTCCTCGCCGGCCCGGAAGAACCGGTAGAGCGACCGCGCCTCGATCGCGGCGTCGGCGCTCACGGCTGCCACCGGAACGAATCGGTGACCTTGCGCCACGGGTCGACGTTGTCCGAGCCCTTCGGCCCGGACAGTGTCAGGATCGCCTCCTGGCCGCCTCGCCAGAACACGTAGCGCTCCACCGCCTCGGTCACCGACTTCCCGGTGACGGCGTTGGTGGGCGAGGTCGCCGTGTAGGTCATCAGCACCGCGGACCCGGCCGTGCGCCCGACGGCCTGCACGTCGCCCAGGGCGAACCCGGGCGCCGAGGCCTGCAACGAGGGCACGTCCTGGGACCGCACCGACGCGACGTCCGGCGCCGCGGCCAGCGGCCGAACCTCGAGGCGGACGCTGTTGAACTTGTCGGTGAACACCGTCGCCGCACCGTCGCGCGACTGCACCCACCCCTGCGGTACCGACGCCGTGAACGAGGCACCCACCGGCGTGACGGGCAGGAACACCTGGTTGTCCGGGATGTCACCCGCCGCGACGACCTCAGGCGCATTCGGATCCGGGGCGTTCACCACGGCGCCCGAGGACGCACCCGCGGCCGAGGATGCACCGGTCGAACTCGCCGGGGACGTCGGCGCGACAGCTCTGGGGCCGGTGGAGGCAGCGCAGCCACCGATAGCCAAGGCTGTACCCAGCCCGGCCACAGCGGCGACGAATGCACGGCTGCGTCGTAGCCGGCGCCGCGATCCGCCAGGCAGGGTCTCCAAATCCTCACTGGCCCCGATGGCGTGGTGCGCTCTGGTCATGGCCAGACCCTGGCGCGGCAACGATGAGACATCGATGAGAGCTCGCGCGTTCTGCTGGCCCGTCACACGGCGGGTTCCGCGGGAGGAGAAAGAACCGGCGGGTATCGCGATGACAGGACCCATGACGCTGACCGCGACAAGGCTCCCCACCGGGTGTGATGCGGTCTCGCGGATCCGGACGACGAGCCGGATCTGATCCCCCGGCGTAAGCATCCCGAGCTCAGCCCTGGGTTCCGCAGCTAACGTGTGATCTGGTGCATGATCGCGGGTGTTGGTGCTGGTCAGCGCGCTGCGACCTGGCCCAGCACAGCGAAACCCCTAGTAACACGACTCGGCTTGATCTGGTGCTGTGAGCTGCTGATAGT
>JBBRLM010000196.1:0-1614 GCA_038231335.1 Mycobacteriales bacterium | reverse complement strand
CTAGGCCGGCAATCCCGACTGGAAGGGTTGGTGGGTGATCGGTTAGACTGAGGGTCCGCACCAGGAGGGCGACCCATGTCCAAGACGGCCAAAACGGCGACACCGACCATCACCCGCGACCTCACCCCCGAGCGGACCGACTGCCCGCACTGCGGCCGCCACGCCCGCGCCGACTATGCCAACCGCCGGACCGTCCACACCCTCGCCGGCGTGACCCGCCTGACCCTGACCGTCCGCCGCTGCCACGCCCCGGCCTGCCCGGCGTACGAGCGGCCGTACCGGCCCGAGGCCGAGGGCGCGGTCGCGCTGCCCCGGCACGAGTTCGGCCTCGACGTCGTCGCCCTCGTCGGCCGACTCCGGTACGCCGAACACCGGTCCGTCCCCGAGGTCCACGCCCACCTCACCGGCCGGGGCCTGGCGATCTCCGAGCGGGCCGTCACCAACTTGCTCGACCGGTACGATGAGTTGCTCGCCGTGGCCCTCGCGGACGACCGCCGGTTGGGGGCCGTCCTCGCCCGCCACGGCCGGGTGATCCTGGCCATCGACGGCCTGCAGCCGGACGTCGGGCACGAGGTGCTGTGGGTGCTGCGGGACTGCCCGTCCGGTGAGATCCTGTTGGCCAAGAGCCTGCTCTCGGCCCGCCAGCAGGACCTCGCCGGCCTCCTCGGGGCGGTGAAGGCGTCGTGCCCGGTGCCGATCGCCGGGGTGGTGTCCGACGGCCGGCACTCGATCCGCAAGGCGGTGGCCGCGGTGTTCCCGGGCGTGCCGTACCAGCTCTGCCAGTTCCACTACCTGCGCGAGGCGGCCCGGCCGATTTACGAGGCCGACCGGCACGCGAAGAAGGAGTTGAAGAAGAAGGTGCGGGTCGTCCGCGGGGTCGAGCGGTCGGCCGAGGGCCGCGACGGCCCGGAGGCGGAGGCGATCCGGGGGTACTGCTCGGCGGTGCGGAGTGCGCCGACCGACGACGGGCGGCCGCCGCTGGAGGCGTCGGGGCTGAGGCTGCACGGGCGGCTGGCGGCGGTGTCGGCGAGCCTGGCGCGGGCCGGGGTAAAAGGGGGGTCCCGAGCGAACTCGTGCGGCTGAAGGGGGCGATCGACCGGGCGTTGGCGGCGACGGCGACGCTGTGGCCGCCGGTCCGGGCGGCGTTCGCCTGGGTCCGCCGGGCGGCCCACATCGTGGGCCAGGTCGAGTCGGGCGGCGCGGTGGTGCGGGCCCAACTGGCGGGGCTGCTGGGGGCGATGCGGCGGCACCGGGCGGCGGCGGGTGCGTTAGCCGGCGGGGTCGATCACTTCGTCAAGGTGACGCGGAGCTACTGGCCGGGGCTGTTCGCCTGCTACGACGTGGCGGGCCTGCCGCGGACGAACGACGACCTGGAGCAGGCGTTCGGGTCGCACCGGTACCACGAGCGGCGGGCGACGGGCCGCAAGGGGGCGTCGCCGGCGCTGGTGCTGCGGGGGTCGGCGCGGCTGGTGGCCGGGCTGGCGACGCGGGCGCGGGAGGTGACGGCGGCCGACCTGGCGTCGGCCGACCCGGTCGCGTGGCGGGCGTTGCGGGCGGAGTTGGAGGAGCGGCGTCAGCGGCGGGTCGACCGCCGGCGGTTCCGGCGGGACCCCG
>JBBRLM010000195.1:0-1620 GCA_038231335.1 Mycobacteriales bacterium | reverse complement strand
TGGGGTAGACCCGGTGCATTTTCTTGCGGGCGTCGGCGACCTTGAAGCACCATGCGATCTTCACCCCGGCCTCATTCCGCGCGTCCTGCCACGCCTGGACCTCGGCCGCCAGCGTCTTCGCGTCGGGGATCCGCCGGTTCAAGCACTGCCGAGCTAGCACGCTCAGCTCCAGCTCCGCCATGTTCAGCCACGACGCGTGCTTCGGCGTGTAGTGGAACTCCAGCCTCGCCGCCAGCCGCCGCGCCTCCTCGGGCGCGAACGCCTCGTAGAGAGCGCCGACCGTGTGCGTGTTCAGGTTGTCCAGCACCACCCGGATGACCTCCGCCTCCGGGTACCACTCGTCGCACAGCCGCCGCATCTGCTCCGCGAAGTCACGCTTGGTCCGCCGCGCGGTCACCGTCACGTGCCGCCGCCCCGCGTTCGGATCGACCAGCACGAACAGGTTCGCCGTGCCCTGGCGGACGTACTCGTAGTCGTGCCGGGCCGGCCGGCCCGGCGCGGCCGGCTCCGGCGGCCGGGCGTCGGCGTGCAGCTCGACCGAGCACTCGTCGAAGTTGACCCGCGGCCGCCTCGGGTCGTCGGCCTCGGCGTACACCTCGACGACGTCCTCCATCGCCGCGACGAACTCGCCGCTCACCCCGCCGGGCAGGCACCACGACGCCTTCTGCCACGGCTTGAGCCGGCTTTTTTGAGGACCCGGCCGACGGTCCGTCCCGAGATCGACTCGACGACCCCCAACTCGACCAGGCGGCCGGCGATCAGCCCGACCGTCCACTCGGCCCGCCCGTCGGGCGTGGGCGAGCAGGCGACGGCGACGACCGTCGCCTCGACCTTGCCGTCGAACTTGGCCGGACCGCCCGACCGCGGCCGCTCGCCCAGGGCCGCCTCCAGGCCGTCGGCCGCGAACCGCTTGCGGATCGCGACGACGGTGGCGACCCAGACGCCCACGGCGTCGGCCACGTCCTCGTCGGTGTCGCCGGCGTCGCTGCCGAGCAGGACCTGGACGCGGTTCCGCTCGCGGAGCGTGAGCCGCCCGCAGAACCGCCCCTCCAGGTCCGCCCGCTGGTCGTCGGTCAACCGCACCACGTGTCGCTTGCCCATCGCGTCGCCCCCTTGGCAGTACGATACGGACAACCGGGGCGACCGGCACAAAACTCCCGCCGCGGACCACTAGCTCCTCGTCGTGGATGAACACTGTCATCCCCTCCCGCAACTGAGCCCCCTGCCGCGCGAGGCCGCTCAGGGTGCCCGCCACGTTGAGGCGGACGCGCCCCTCGGAATCGGCGTTGTTGGAGTCGGCGTAGAGCGTCAGGGCGGTCATCATTTACTCCTCCCGAGCGGGGTTCGGCACCGTCGGAGTTAGCAACGCACTCGCCTGTTCTGGGGTCAACCCCACCAGCGTAGCGTGATTCGGGCTGCGGCCAAGGCTTCGCACGACATCCCCGCCGGCCGCCCGGACTTGACCGACTGTCGTCACCCCGACGTGTCTGTGGGGCCCGACGTGTCCGTAGGGGACGCCCGCGGCCAGAGCCTCGACGGGAAGCCCCGGTGCCGACTCGACGGAAACGCCCGTCGCGTTACTGGGGTGGGTGCCGAAGCCGCGTTCGGCCGTCGGGGGTT
>JBBRLM010000194.1:0-1640 GCA_038231335.1 Mycobacteriales bacterium | reverse complement strand
CCCGGTCGCCAGGCCTGGCACCGCGACGACGAGGAGCCGATGTTCATCGGTGACACCCGTGACGGCTATCCCAAGCCCGATAACAAGTACACCTTTGACAAGCTGTCGTCGGTCTACATCACCGGCAACGCGACCCGCGACGACGCACCCAACCACATCCGGGTCCAGAAGCACGTTCCGCGGGAGATCGCCGAGACGTGGCGCTACATGTGCCCGGCCGGCGTGTACGAGATCCCCGATGACGCTGGGGAGGGCGGGACCGATTCAGGTCTGGTCGACGTGACCGTCAACTACACCAACTGCGTGCAGTGCGGCGCGATCACCGCCAAGGGCGGGCGCCTGACGCCCCCCGAGGGCGGCGACGGGCCGCTCTACCAGATCACCTGACGGCGCTCGCCCATCTGCGGCGGCGGATTCGCGGCGGCCGGGGGTGGGTATCAGCCTCCCTGTCGCACCACCAGTCGGTAAGGAGGAGAGCCCAATGCGCAGTTTTCGTGCCCTGTGGCTGGCCCTTGGGGGCAGCCTGATCTTTGCCGCGGCAGCCGCGGCCGCAACCCCGGAGCTCTCGGTCTCGACGCGGCTGCAGGACCGCCGCGAGGTGGCGGCCGGCCAGCGCTCCTACGTGCAGGGCTACGAAGACGGCCGCTTCTACGCCAACGGCTTTCACATCGCGGGCGAGATGGGCGGCATCTGGGCGCCCCCGCTCAAGCTCGCCGACGGCGTCTGGTTCGGTATCGACGGCAGCTGGGTCGGTCAGTCGACGCGCTTCTCCTCCGGCTATGGCTATACGCGCTTTCAGTTTCCGGACGTCAGCGGGCTGAAGGTCCAGCGCACCGACTTTGCTCCGGACGGGACTCGGGCGACCCTGTTCGGCCTCACGCTGACCAACCCGGGGGCGGCCCGGACGGTCCGCGTCGCCGTCGACGCTCACTCCGAGCTGACCGGCGCCTACCCCTGGGGGACGACGACGCCGTACTCCGCGGCGGACACCGCGCCCGACCAGGGCGCCTACGACGGTCATGGGCTCGTCTTCACCAATGACGGCTCCACCGGGACGGGTGCGCCCGTCCACCACTACGCCGCGCTGGTCGGCGCCGGCCAGACGCCGGTGTCGGGCACCGCGGCCGCGGCGCACGGCGTCTTCCGAGGCCCGCAGCCGCAGACCGTCTGCACGGCGACCGACAGCACCTCGCCCCCGAGCGCGTGCGCCGACGGGCCCTACGGCCACGGGACCGGAGGTGAGCTGCGCTACTCGGTGTCCGTGCCGGCGCACGGCGCGACGACACTCTGGGTCGCCGTCGCCGGATCTGATCAGGGCCTGACCGACGCGCGCTCGCAGCTGGCCGCAGCGCTGCACGATCCCGCCGGCGAGCTGGCGGCCAAGATCGCGTCGCGCGTGGCCGTGTCCAAGACGACCCAGGTCTCGCTGCCCGGTGACCGGCTGTTGCAACACGCGATCGACTGGGGCAAGCAGAACCTCGCCGACCTCACCCAGACGGCCAACAACCTGCAGATCCGTTGGACTGACCAGGGCAAGCAGTATCCGGCGCCGCTGGGCACCGTCCCGCACGCCCGATGGTTCGCTGCCGGCTACCCCGACTACCCGTGGATCTTCGCCACCGACGCCGAGTACACGGCCT
>JBBRLM010000193.1:0-1654 GCA_038231335.1 Mycobacteriales bacterium | reverse complement strand
CCCGCCCGCTATGTGCGGGCTCATCTGACATTGGCGTATGCCTCGACGGTGCACGCCGCGCAGGGCCGCACCGTGGACACCGCGCACGCGGTGCTCGGCGAGCAGACGCATCGGGAGGACGCCTATGTGGCGTTGACCCGGGGTCGGGAACGCAACACCGCCTATCTGACCACCCGCCGCGCCCCGGACGAACACGCCCCCGAGCGGCTCGCGGAGACGGTGCTGGTCCGGATGGCGGCGATCCTGGAGCGGACCGGGCAGTCCCGGTCGGCGGAGTGGGAGCGCCGGGTCGGGGACCGCGAGGGCCGGTCGCTGGCCTGGATCGCCACCGTGTTCGACCAGACCAGCGCCGACACCGCCCGCGCCCGCTACACCGACACCCTCACCCACCTGTTATCCGCCGACCTGATGCAGCGGGTGGTGGCCGAGCCCGGGTTTCCGCGGTTGCTGCGGGCGATCCGCGACGCCGAACTGGATGGACACACCCCCGACGCGCTGCTTGCCGCCGCCGTCGCCGCGGGCGGCCGCACCGTCGGCGGTAGCACGATCGATGACCACCTGGTGGAAGGAGGCGGGGCCGGGGAAGGTCGGGGGGTGGGGGAGTCGGGGTCGGTGGCCGATGTGCTGCGCTGGCGGATCCGGTTCCACACCCGCGACCGCATCCCCGAACAGAGCGTCGACCCGCAGGACTGGACGACCTGGAGCCCACCCGTCGACGGCCCAGTAGGGCAGTTCCTGCACGACTTGGTCGTGGCCGCCTCCGACCGGCAGGCCCAGATCGGGCACACCGCCGCGGTGCAGCAACCCGGATGGGCCATCAGCCACCTCGGCGCGCCTCCCGACGAACCTGGCGAGCGCCTCGACTGGGAGGGCCGCGCGGGCGTCGTGGGTGCCTACCGGGAACTGGCCGGGATCGACGAGCAGCTGTCGCTGGGTGCGGCGCCCCCACCCGAACAGGTCCTGCACCGCGCCCTGTGGACACACGCCACCCGCGCTCTCGGCGTCCCCACGGCGCAGGTCGAGTTCCGTGGCGCGCCGGACCCCGTCCTCTACGAGCACCTCGCGGCATGGGAACGCGCCCAAGCCTGGGCGCCGGCGTATGTCGCCGACGAGCTGCGCGCCGCCCACCAGCTCGCCGACACCTCCCACCGCGACGCCGTCCTCGGCGCCGCCGAACTCGCCACCACCCCCGACCCCGCACCGGACGCCACGACCCGGGCGGACGCGGTGCACACCGCCGCCGACACCGCCGACGCCGCGGCGATGCGGGCGCGTGATCTGGAGCGCAGCCACCGCGACCGCGGCGCGTGGACCGAGACGATGGCCGAGGTCGAGCAGCGGGCCCGGCTGGCCGCTGAGGAACTCACCCGCCGCGACCTCCCGATCCCCAGCAGCGGGTCGCAGGACGGGCACATCGCCCGCGGCCATGACGCGTCGAGCGACGACTCCGCGGCGACCGGCACCGGCGGCCACGTCAAGTACGCGGGCAGCGCACCCACTGCCGCCGCCCGACCGAAGGACCCGACGACCGATCATGGGCCTCCGGTTGGGGGGTCGCCACGTACCGGGGACGAGATCGCCCGGATCCAGCAGCACACCCGGGACATACTGGCCGGGATCCGGTCCCGGGCCCGCGACGCCGCCCTGGAACGGT
>JBBRLM010000192.1:0-1771 GCA_038231335.1 Mycobacteriales bacterium | reverse complement strand
CACGGTTGCGTGTCTGGTGGAGGCGCCGGCGTTGCCTGGGCATGCCGGTGGAATCGGCATCACTGGTGCGGTGTCGGTTCCACCGGCGGAGGTCAGAACGGTGGTGGGTCGTTGTTCGAGGGGGTCGGTGGACCGGCCCGCCGTGGTGGGGTGGGCAGGTCGGATCTGCGCGGGAAGGTCGGGCCGTCGTAGGTTCGGCCACAGTGGATGTCGTCGTCGCTGTCGTTGCGGGGCAGCGGATCGGGCAGGTCGGGGGCGATGGGGTCGCCGCGGGTGCGGTAGGTCTGTCGTAGTGGGCTGCACCAGAGGAACTGGCCGGGTTCGGGCTGGGTGAGGCTCCAGCCGCCGTCGTGTTTCATCAGGTGGTGGCGCTGACACAGCGGGCCGAGGTTGGCGCGCGCGGTGATGCCGCCGTGGGCGTGGTCGCGGGTGTGGTCCTGGTCGGCCTGGCGTGCCGGGCGGCGGCAGCCGGGGGCGATGCAGGTGCGGTCGCGGAGGCGGATGTGGCGGCGCAGGGCGTGGTGGGGGAGCCGGGAGCGGGGGTGCTGGTCGAGGCAGGCGTTGCGGTCACCGGGGCGGGCTCGCCAGGCCGCGTGGCGGCGGGCGAGGTCGGCGACCACCGCGGCCCACTCCGGTGGGAGGTCGGGTGATCCGGCGAGTTCGGCGAGTCGGGTCTCGGAGATGTGGATCTCGACGGTGCCGCCGCGGCAGGTGCCGGTGGTCGCGGTGCGGGGCCGGAGTCGGGTGATGCCGCCGTGCAGGAGGTAGCCGTCGGTGTCGGTGATGGCGTAGCACCATGCGGCGCTGTGTTGGCGGTGGACGAGCAGGCGGGCGTCCTGGGCGGGGACGGGGCCCCAGCCGGGGAGTTCGGCGGGGTGGTGGTCGAGGCCGAGCAGGGTGGTGAGTCCGATGCGGATCTCGATGCCGTGGCGCACACCTTCGGTGGGCGCCTCGGGGTCGCCCTCGTCCTCGTGATCTCGGGGCCGGGCACCCTCGTCCGAGCCGCCGTCTGCCGTGCCGTTGCCTGCGCCGCCGTCCGGGTCACCGCTGGCGGGGTCGATGCTCCCGTTCACGCCGCTGCCCGGGGCGCAGCTGCCCGGGGCGCTGCCGTCCGGGTGGCTGCCGTCCGGGCCGCTGCCGTCCGGGTGGCTGCCGTCCGGTTCGTGGAGGTCCGTGGGTTCCCAGGGTGTTCCGGTGTCGTCGTAGGCGGAGTGGGGCTGGTGGGTGGGCCCAGGGCTCGGGGTGTCGGCGGTCTCCGCGCTGGTGTCGGTGAGCATGGCCGCGACGATCTGGTCGGCGGTGAATCCGTTGTAGCGCCCGTCGAGCAGCCGGATGAACAGATCAGCGCGGATCTGGTGGAGGGTGGCGGGGTGCCCGGCTCGTCGGACGGCGGCGGCCAATGCGTCGAGGCGGTCGGCGGCGGCTGCGGCCTCGGTGGGGGTGAGGCCGTGGGCGGTGATGGTGGCGGTGCCGTCGGGGGCCAGGAATCCGCTGACGCCGCGTTCGCCGACGACGCGTTGGTAGCGTTTGCGGGTGTGGTGGTGGTCGACCGCGGCGACCTCGCGCAGGAGTCGGTGGGTGAGTTGGCCGGTGGTCCAGCCCGGGGCGCGGGGCAGCAGCCGCGTACAGATCAGCGCGATCTGGGTGTCGGCGAGGTCGGCGAGGTGCTCGGCGAACACCCGGGCCTTGTGGTGGTCGATCTCCCCGGAGTGCAGGGCGTCCAGGACCTGCGGCATCCGGTTGACGACCGTCTGCGCGAAGGTGTGCTCGT
>JBBRLM010000191.1:0-1772 GCA_038231335.1 Mycobacteriales bacterium | reverse complement strand
TTTTCGTTGCGCGCTGTATTGTGAAGAACGGGCCGGGCAGGAGGTTCGCGTTCGCCCGGCTAGACAGGGGCCCCCCTGGACAGCCCGATCAGGGATCAAGGAGGTCGACCCCGCCATGCAACCGACTCGGCTGGTGGTGCTCGCCAGCGGTATCGGCTCGCGGCTGCGCTCCAAGGGGAGCCCGAAGCCGCTTGTTGAGCTAGGGGGTATCAGCCTCGTCGAGCGTGCCCTCGTCGGCGCCCGGCAGGCGGGATTTGACGAGGTGGTGGTGGTCACGGGCGATCGTGCCGACCAGATCGACCGGCATGTGCTCGAGGTGAGCCGGCGCCGGGGTATCGCCGTGACGGTCGTGCGCAACGAGCGGTACCGGGAGGGCAACGGGCTCTCGGCGCTGGCGGCGCGTGACCGGGTCGGCTATGAGCCTTTCGTCCTGGTGATGGCCGACCACGTGTTCTCGCCCCCGCTGTTGCAGCAGCTCAAGCAGGCGTCGCTGGAGCCGGGCGAGGTCCTGGTGGCCGTCGACACACGGCTCGGTCGGGCGGCGGGGGTCGATCCTGGCGACGCGATGAAGGTTCGCATCGCCGACGGCGGTATCCGAGCGATCGGCAAGCAGCTCGCGGTGTACGACGCCTTCGACGTCGGCGCCTTCGTCTGCGGCCCGGCCCTGTTCGACGCGGTCGAGATGGCGGTCGCCGGCGGCGACTCCAGCCTCGCCGGTGCCATCCAGGTGCTGGCCGACGCGGGTGTCGCCCGTGCGTTGAGCATCGGCGACGAAGAGTGGTGGTTCGATGTCGACACGCCGCGCGACCACCGCAACGGCAGCCGCCACGTCCTGCGAGTCACGGGGAAGGCGCTCGACGGCCCAATCGCCGCCCGGCTGAACCGCACCCTTTCGCAGCGGGTGGTCACACCCGCGCTGCTCGCCCTCTTCCCGCGCATCACACCGAACCAGGTCACGCTCATCGCCTTTGCCGTCGTCGTGGCGGCGGCCGCCGGCTTCTCGGTGGGGGCTCCGGTGGCCGCGGCCCTGCTCGTCGCGCTGGCCAGCGTGCTCGACGGCAGCGATGGCGAGGTCGCCCGGCTCACGTATCGGTCGTCCCCGTACGGCGCGTTCCTCGACGCAGTGCTCGACCGGGCGGCCGACGGCATTTTGTTCACCGGCGCGGCGATCTATCTCGCCACTGACACCCACCTGGGCGCCCTGCTCGGCAGCGCACAGGTGCCTCTCGCCCTCTGGGTGAGCGGGGCCGCTCTGGTCGGGCACCTGCTCGTGAGCTACACGACGGCGAAAGCGGCGATCGACCTCGGCCACCGCTACCGCGGCACCTTGCTCGGCGGCGGCCGGGGCCGTGACCTGCGGCTTCTCCTGGTCACCTTGGGTGCCCTGGCTGCGGCGGTCGAGCCACTGGCCCTGCTGGTGGCCCTAGCGGCGGTGGGGCTGCTCTGCGCCTGGATCGTCGTGGTGCGGCTCCGCTGGTCGTGGTGGGCCGCCGGGCCGGGCTCGCAGTACGCCGGCGTGCGCGCCGTCGCTCTCGACTTCGACGGCACGATCGCGGACTCGATGGGCTTCCTCACCGACTTGGCCGTCGGGCTGCTCGTCGACGAGTTGGGCTTCGAGCGGGCCGAGGCGGCCCGGCAGTACCTCGCCACGGCCGGGTCCGAGTTCGCGACCCAGCTGGATGAGCTCGCTCCGGGCCACCCGCGGCTGGCGCAGGTGGCGCGCCGCTTCGAGGCGGAGAAGACGCGATGGATGGGGTGCTGCGAGATGTTCA
>JBBRLM010000190.1:0-1781 GCA_038231335.1 Mycobacteriales bacterium | reverse complement strand
GGTGTCCAGCGGGTCCACCAGCGCATTGCCGATGGGTCGCTGCCGGCGCAGCGGGTGGGGTCGCAATGGGTCATCGAGGAGCAGGCCGTGAGCGGGCTGGACCGCCGGGGCGCTGGTCGTCCGCTGTCGCCGGCGTCCGTTTGGGCGGTGCTCGTCATGGCTGCGGCGGCCCATGCGACCGGGACGGAGGCGGACAAGAACGGGCCGGCGCAGATGGGACCGGCGCAGATCGGTGGCGCGGAGTGCGGGCAGACGCTCAGCGACGCCATCCGCGCGCTGACTCCGACCGCGCGTTTCCGGGCGCGGGCCCGTCTGCGGGACCTGGCCGCTCGAGCCCGTACCGCTGAGCTGGACGGCGCAGCTGCGGAGGGAGCGGTAGCTGGTCTGGCCGCGGTCCTGCGCCTGATGTTTCGCCGGCGGGCGGACCGGATGGTGTACCGGGTAGCACCCGCTGACCTGGCGGACCTGCGTGCCGACGGCAGGGTCGACCTGGCGGGGGTGTCGCTGCCGGAGTCGGGCCTGGCGTCGGCCGACCTGGTGGAGGGGTACGTCGCTGATGACGAGCTGCCCCATCTGGTGTCCGAGTTCCTCCTCGTGCCCGTGTCTCCCTCGTCCCCCTCGTCCTCCGGGTCTGCGCGCGAGGGGAACGTGGTCCTGCACGTGCGCGACAGTGGGCGCGTGCCGCGCGAGGTCGTCCGCGCCGTTCTGGATGGTGGGGGGCTGCTGCTGGCGGCGGACCTGGTTGAGCACCGGAGCCCGCGCGAGCAGCTGAAGGCTGCGCAGGTCATGCGCAGGGTGAGCATGCGTGTGGCGGCCCAGTCGGTGGCCGCGAGCCGGCGGGCGCGGAAGCCTGACGTGGATGAGACGGGGCGGGTCGATGGCGGGGCCTGAGCTGCGTGGGGTGGGCCCGGTGTCGATGCCGGTGATGTCCGCCGCGCAGTCCGCGTCGTGGCACGGGTTGATGGACGTGTACGAGCGGGTCTCGAGCGGGTGGACGCTGGTCGGTGGGCAGATGGTGCATCTGCACTGCGCCGAGCGTGGCTCGTCGCCGGGTCGGCCCACGGACGACGTCGACACGGTCGTCGACGTGCGTGCGGCTCCGGGCATGCTCGAGACGTTCACCCGGGCCCTGCTCGGTCTGGGGTTCACCCCGGACACTTCAGGGGATGGGCTGCAGCACCGCTGGCGGCGAGATGCTGCGCAGCTCGACGTCCTGCTACCGGACGGCGTGGGGGAACGCGCCTCACGACGATCCGGGGCCGGAGGCGCACCGAGCCTGTCCACACCCGGTGGCACCCAGGCATTGCACCGCAGCGAGAAGGTGCGTGTCGTGGTGGACGGCAGGACGGGCACGGTCGTGCGGCCAAACCTGGTCGGAGCGCTGGTCATGAAGGCTGCGGCACACACCGCCGTCGGGGACGCGGCACGGGGGCGGCACCGCCAGGACTTCGTGATCCTGGCCGGCCTCCTGGAACGCCGCGACTTCCAAGGGGTGGACCTGGCCCACAAGGACCTGAAGCGCCTGCGGGACATGGTGGGCCGCTGCCGGGTCGACCCGGTCGCCATGGCGGTGGAGCTGGCCCGAGATGGCCTTGACCGCCTCGAGATAGCCGCCGGTCTGCGCACCTGAGCCCCGGCAGCAGCGGCGAAGCGCGGAGCATGCCCCAGACCGCCGCCAGCACAACGTGGTGTGCCCCCGGCAAGATTCGAACTTGCGACACCCGCTTTAGGAGAGCGGTGCTCTATCCCCTGAGCTACGAGGGCGGGGCGTGGACGGAGCC
>JBBRLM010000189.1:0-1844 GCA_038231335.1 Mycobacteriales bacterium | reverse complement strand
GCGACGGTTCCCGACAGGCGACGCCCGTCGTCGAGCGCCAGCCGCACGTCGAACGGGTCGGCGCCGATCCCGGCCGGAGCGACCTTGTGGGCTTCGTCGACGATCTGGGTGACCATCGGCAGCACGTCGCGGATCACCGGGTGGCCGAGCATCCCGGGCGGGAGCAGGCCGCGGGCGATCTCGGCCCGGTAGGCATCCTGGCCTCCGACCCCGGCCAACCGCGCCTCCAGCAGGCGCTGTCCGACCCCCCAGCGCTGGAGCCCATCGAGCTCGATCGCCAGCCCGTCGGCGACCTCGTCGTCGCCGCCGCGCAGGGCGATGCCGAGCCGCTGGCGCAGAAAGGCCCGGACGGGGTGCTCGACGAAGCGCACGAGATCGTCGAGCTCGAGCACAGACTCGGCCGGCGCCGGCAGCGCGGCGGACAGGAATGGGGCCTGCGGATCGCGCGGGCCGTCCATCGCCTGCGCGCCGGCCAGGGTGACGCGGTCATAGCTCCACGGCTCGTGGCTGCCGAGCCGCCCCGGCACGAAGTTGCGGGGGTCAAACGGCTGCAGCGGGTGGCGGATCAGCACCTGGTAGCGCGCCGAGCGCCCGTCCGCGGTGGGCGCGCCGGCGTGCACGGTGGCGTCGATCGCGTCGAGCAGTTCGCCGACCGGGACGGCCGGGGGGCGCTCGGTGTTGGTTCGCTCGTCGTTGCCTGTGTAGGTGACGATCAGCCGCTCGGTCGCCGCCAGCAGCGCGTCGAGCAGCAGCTGGCGGTCCTCCGAGCGCGGATCGCGCTCGCCCACGTGCGGGTGATCCAGCATCAGGTCGTCACCGTCGCGCGGGGCCTTGCGCGGGAATGCCCCGTCGTCGAGGCCGAGCAGGCACACCACCCGGTGGGGGACCGAGCGCATCGGCACGAGCGTGCACACGGTGAGGTGGCCGGTGCGGAAGTTGGCCCGGGTCGGGCGCCCCTCGAGCCGGGAGGCGATCAGCGCGGTGACCTCGGCGGGTGCCAACTCGGCCCCAGCCGCCGCGCCGGAGTCGGCCACGAGCTCGTCGAGGATCCGTTGCAACTCGGTGCGCTGCCAACGCTCCAGCGGCGCGGGGACGGCGAGCAGGTCGGACGCCGCGCCGATCGCCGCCGCCCACTCCTCGATCGGCTGCACGCGACTGAAGTAGACCAGCACCTGCTGCAGGCGAGCGATCAGCTCCGCCATCCGGCCGGCGAGGTCGATCGCCCCGCTCTCGACGTCGTCGAGCGGCAGCACGCCGCTGAACAGGCGTCGGTCGTCCTCGGTCATGGTCACGCCCAGCAGGAGCCGTTGCAGTCCCGCCTCCCACGTCCCCTCGACCACGCCGGCGAGCTTGTAGGGCGCGCGGCTGGGCGCGTCCAGACCCCAGCGGATCCCCGATTCGGACACCCAGTCGCGCATCCGGGCGAGATCGTCGTCGTCCAGGCGGAAGCGCCGCCGGACCGGCGTGCGGTCGGCCAGATCGAGCACCTCCGATGCCGTCACGCGGCGTGGGGCCAGCTCGAGCAGCGCGGTGATCACGCCAAGCAGCGGGTTGGTCTGGCGCAGCGACCGGTCGGCCACGCGGACGCGCAGGTCGGCCGGGTTGGCGCCCTGGCCGGCGCCATCGCCTGGCTCGGCTGCCACCTCCCCGGATCCGAATGCCGCCTCGATCAGCGGCGCGAACGCCTCGACGTCCGGGCACATGATGATCACGTCGCGGGGCTCGAGCTCCGGGTCCTCGGAGAGGGCGTGCAGGACCGCGTCGCGGACAACCTCGACCTGCCGGGCGCGGCCGTGGCAGGCGTGGATCTGCACCGAGCGGTCGTCGGGATGCAGCGGCGCGCG
>JBBRLM010000188.1:0-1869 GCA_038231335.1 Mycobacteriales bacterium | reverse complement strand
CGGCGTGGCGCGCGGGGGGGGGGGGGGGTCGCGTGGGTGGTTTTGTCGACGCCGCCGAGGCCCCGGCTGTCGCGGGTATACCCCGGCGGGGCGCGGGGGGGGGGGGGGGGGGGGGCCCCCCCCCCCCCCCGTGGTCGTGGTCGTGATCGGGGTTTGCGTTCCCGACTGAGCCGGGGCACGGGCCGGGCGGGAACGCAAGGTCCCGCCCGGCCCGCTTGCGGGTCAGTGGGTGAGGTCGTCTAGCGCGGCGGGGGGTAGGCCTGCGGCCATGACGGCGAGCATCAGGTGGGCCAGGCGGTGGTCGAGGGCGGTGCGCAGCGCCCGGTCGGCGGCGACCTGGGCGAGGGCGCCGTTGCCGTGCCGGTAGGCCAGGACGGCCAGCGCGGCGCACAGGTCCGCGGTCCGCGGGTCGTCGTCGGGGGTGGCCTGGGCGGCGGCGACCAGGTCGGCGACGGCGTCAGGCTCGGGCAGCAGCCGGGAGATCAGCGCGTCCCTCCCGGCGACGCTGTCCAACTCGGCCAGCAGCGCCGGAGTGGTGGTGCCGGGCCGGTGTTCGACGGACCGGGCCAGTTCCTGGCGGGATCCGAGCACGGCCCGTCCTGAGGTGATGGTGGCGACCAGCAGCTCATCGGGGATCGGCTGCGCCTTGTTGGGCGCCGTGACGACGTCCAGGATCGGGCAGACCGCTCCGATCGCGTCGCACAGGGTGTCCAACTGCACGGTGTCGGGGCGGTCGGTGTAGAGGATCAGTGCGGCCTCGTCGGCGTGTTGCGCGGCGGTGCGGGCCAGGGTCTCGACGAGGCTCGGCGGCACCTGACCCGACGGGTGGGTGGGCAGGTCGACACGGACGATCGGGCCGATCCGGCGGCGTGGGCCGGTCAAACACAGCAGACAGATCGAGTCTGCGGGGTGGAAGCCGAGGAGGGCGGGGACGGCGGCGAGGAGACCTTCCCGGCCGGACAGGCGGACGGCTTCGGCGGAAACGGGGTGCATCATGAGAACTGCTCCTTGAGGGATTTGGGGAGTGGGTGGGTGCCGGGAAACTTTCGAGTTCCGGGTGCTGCTGGGTGGGTCAGGAGCTACGAACTCCTGACCCACCACCTGGTTACAGCGCGGCGATCAGGTCGAACGCGCGGGCCTTGAGCGGGGCGGTGTGACCGCCGACGGCGACCCGTTCGGCGCGGGCGGCGGCCGGGTTCACCTTGTCGGCGATGGGGGCGAAGTGGTCCAGGTACTCGGTGACGGCCTGGTACCCGGCCCACCGGGTGCCCCGGATGTGCCGGTTCGTCGGGGCGGCGCGGTATAGGTCCCACAGGGCGGACTCCCGGTTCCCCGCGATTGTGGCGGCTCGTTTCGACTCGGGGTCGGCGGTCCACAGCGCGCCGATCACGGTTTTGAACTGCGTGTCGGTCATCTCCCGGGCGATCAGCTTTTCGGCCTCGGCCTGGAACGCCTCCACGTAGCGGAACGTCAACCCCAACGCCTGCCGGGCCTGCGCGATATTGCCCCGGGCGCCGGAGGTGTGCCGGATCGAGAACGACGCCTGCGCGCGGCGGACCGCCAGAGCTTGGGTGTTGGCGCAGACCACCCGTACCGGGGAGACCAGCAGCCGGAACGCGCTGGTGCCGTCGTGGGAGTTGAGGGCGACCAGGTACACATCGACCGGGTCGATCCCGCCGATCTGCATGGTGCTCGGGAGCTTCATCGACAGGAACACGGCGCGGCCGCCGCGCAGTGATCCGGCCGTTTCGAAGTGGGCGCCGGACCTTTCTGGGGATCCGTCGGGTGTGGCGTGACGTTGCGCTGACGCGACTCGTCGGCGTCGATGCGACGAATATCATGGGTTGTGGTTCACGTGGATGGTATTCG
>JBBRLM010000187.1:0-1904 GCA_038231335.1 Mycobacteriales bacterium | reverse complement strand
TCGCTCGCGGCCGGGCACTGGTGGACCCTCGTGACGGGCGCGTTGTGGTGTGCCGGTCCGATCAGCTACGTCACCGCGTCGGTGCTGCTGCTGGGCCTGGTTGCGCCGGCGGAGGACCGCATCGGCCCGCGGCGGACCGCGGTGTTGCTGGCCGTGTGCCAGGCGGCCGGGTCGGGTGTCGGGATCGGTGTGGTCGCGCTCACCGTGGCGACCGGCGGGGACTGGGTCCGTCGGCTGGCCACCGACCTCGCCGTCGGGCCCTCCACCGCCGCGGTCGGGGTGCTGCTCGCCACCAGCTGCCGCTTCGGGGCATTGTGGCGCCGGCGCGTGCGCGTCGTGCTGCTCGTGGCCCTGGTCATGCTCGCCCTCTACTCGGGTGCCCTGCACGACATCCTGCGGCTGCTCGGCGGGGTGACCGGCCTCCTGCTCGGTCCCGTGGTCCTCGGCCGGGCCCGCCCCCGGCCGCGGCTGGCCGTGTCCGGGGCGGAGACGCGCACGCTCGTCGCGCTGGTCGTCGCCGCGTCGGCCATCGGACCGCTGGCGGCGGCGTTGACCGGCACGGCGATCGGTCCCCTGTCGGTGCTGCGGTTCCTGGTCCTGCCCCCGCTGCCCGACCCGGCGGCGGTCGCGGCGGTGTGCGCGGACCCCGCCGACACCGAGGACTGCGTGAGCCTGCAGTACCGCCTGCGCCTGGGCGGGCTGGGGCCGGCGATCATGTCGGTGCTGCCCGTGCTCGTGCTCCTGGTTCTGGCCGACGGGCTGCGCCGGGGGCGCCGCTTCGCCTGGTTCGCGGCCACTGGTCTCAACCTGGGGTTCGCGCTGCTCGGTGTGGCCCTGGCCGTCGTGACGACGAGCGCATCGGTCGAGCGGCTCGTCGCGTTCGGCGGTGCGGCGGACCGGCAGTTCTACACCGGCGTGGTGACCAGCGTCGCGCAGCCGTTGCTGATCGTGGCGCTGCTTCTGGTGACCCGTAGCCGGTTCCGGGTCCACGCGCCCGCGACGGCCTACCGCGGCCCGGGGCTGCTGGTGGCGGGCGCCCTCGTCGCGGTCAGCGTCGTGTACGTGCTCGGGAGCCTGCTCGTGCGCGACCGCTACGTTCCGGTCCCCGGGTGGGCTGATCTGGTCGCGGATCTGCCGACCAGGTTCCTGCCACCGGGCTACCTCGGCGAGGTCGAGGTCGCCTTCCTGCCCACGGGACTGATGGCGACGGTGCTCTACGAGTGGACCGGTGTGACGTTCTGGACCGTCGCACTCGCCGCGACGCTGTGGGTGCTGCGCCGCACCCGCACCGTCACCGGTGACGCCGGGGCCGCCCGCGAGCTGCTCGTCCACAGCGGCGGGTCGTCGCTGTCGTGGCAGACGACCTGGGTGGGCAACAGCTACTGGTTCGACGCCGGACGCCGGGCCGCGATCGCCTACCGTGTCATCGGGCGCGTCGCGGTGACCAGCGGGGAGCCGTTCGGTGACCCCGCGGCGCGGGCCGGCGCCGTGGAAGGGTTCGCCCGGTTCTGCGCCGAGCACGCGTGGACCCCGTGTCTGTACAGCATCGGCGACGGCGTCCGCGAACAGGCGGACCGCCTGGGCTGGGACTCCGTCCAGGTGGCCGAGGAGACCGTGGTCCCGCTCGCCGACCTGGCGTTCACCGGCAAGAAGTGGCAGGACGTCCGCACCGCGCTGAACAAGGCCGCCACGGCGGGCATCGCCGCCGAGTGGATCGCCTTCGCGCACGCCCCGCTGGTGGTGACCGACCAGATCCGGGCGATCTCGGAGGAGTGGGTCGCCGACCAGGGACTGCCGGAGATGGGCTTCACCCTCGGCGGCCTCGACGAGCTCGCCGACGACGAGGTCCGCTGCCTGATCGCCGTGGACGCCGACCGCACCGTGCACGGCATCACCAGCTGGCT
>JBBRLM010000186.1:0-2020 GCA_038231335.1 Mycobacteriales bacterium | reverse complement strand
CTAGGTGGGCGGTGTCGAACGGCCGTCGGTGGGGGCTCGGGGGCCGCTGGGACGGGCCCACGGCCCGCAACCTGCCTCTGACGAGCCGCCGGCGAGTTGGCCCGGCGAGGTCTATGCGCCCCATCTGGCGCCGCAGGGCGCCCAATTCGACTGCTGTGCAGGCAATCGGGTTCCTGGCCCTCGACGTCACGCGGTTGCGCTGGCCCACCTCGATCCGGGGGCAGAGGCCACCCCAAGAACGGCCAAACGGGCCAGATTGACGGCCGCGGCGAGCAGCGCGAAGTCGGCTGCGACCTTGACCCGGCCGCGGACCCTCGCCCGGCGACCGCCGTGTTTGCGGCGCATCAGGTGCCCGATCTTGCGTTCCACCTTCGGCCGGGTCCCCCGGTAGTCACCGACCCAGTCCGGATGCCGTTGCCGGGCCCGCGCCGCAGCGAGCTGTTCCTCGTGGACGCCGACGCTGATGTTGCGTCCGGCCGCGGCCGTGGTGCACTGCTCACGCACCGGGCAGCCCGCGCACGCCGGACCGAAGCTGGCGGTACCGGCACCTTTGCTGCCGCGCCGGATCGGCGCAGTGTTCCCGGCCGGGCAGGTCACCTGCTCGCGCTCAAGATCGATGTCGAACTCGTTCTTGCTGAACCGACCGCCGGAGTTGACAGGTTCCTGGGTTTTGCACTTGGACTCGATCCCGGCCCGCTCCAGCCGATCATGGAATCCGCCTGTGCCGTAAGCGTTGTCACCATAGACACTCGCGCCGTCCGCGCCGTCCGCGCCGTCCGGGGCAGGCTCCGCAGCCGGGCCCTCGCCAGCCGCGCTGTCGTCCACATCGTCGTCGGGGCCTTCGTCGTCCGCGTCGTCCGCGTCGTCCGCGTCGTCCGCGTCGTCCTCAGCGGCCTGGCTGGCCTCGCCGTCGGGCTTGGCCTGCCCGGGCTTGCCGAGCAGGTCCGCGATCAGTTCTTCCGCCACGGAAGCATCCCCGGCGTTGCCCGCGCTGACCGTGGTCGCGGTGATGATCTCGCTGTCCGGGTCGATCCCCACATGCCCCTTGTACCCATCGAAGCCACGCGCCGCGGTCTTGTGCCCATGCCGCGCCTGCCGGTCCACCGTGGAGATCACCCGGTCCTTCGCGACCCGCCGCGCGATCCGGAACACCCCCGCCTTGTCCTGGTCCAGGTCCTGACCCAGCACCGTCGCCAACAGCTCGCCCGCCGCAGCCACCGACTCGGACAGCTCCCGCCCGTCCAAGACGCCCAGCACCGCCATCCCCTCCTTCGCCAACGCGTCGACCAGCTCCACCCGAGCGGCCGGGTCGTCGTAGTCACAGACCGGCTTGCCCGCGCTGCGGTAGTCGTCATCGCGGGTCAACACCGCCCGCAGCTGCGCCTCCAGCACGCTGCCGGCGACGCGCAACACCCCACGGATCGCGGACCGGACCAAGGTGACGGTGTCCATCGTGGCGACCGCGTCATAGATCGGCGTCGAGTCCAGCACCCGCTTGCGCCCGACCAGCCCCGCCGCCCGGGCCACCTCCAGCACCGCCTCGAAGATCCGATCCGGCTTGTCCGAGCGTGCCAACCGGGCCCGCATGTCCACCAGCACCGTGTGCACGAACCCCGGATAGTCAAAGTCCAGACCGCCCGCCGCGTACTTCCACCGCGCGTCAAACGCGAACCGGTCCACCGCCTCCCGATCCGAGCACCCCTCGATCCGCTGCAGCACCATCACCACCGCCACGATCATCGGCGGCACGCTGCGCCGGCCCACATCCTTGAACAGGTCCGCGAACACCTCATCCGGGAACAGCCGGTGACACTCCCGATGCAGCAACCCGTACACCGATCCCGGCGCCACCCGCGGCTCACAGAACCCGGCCGTGGACCGGAACAGATCCGCCTGCCTCGGCGTCAACCCCAACGTCACGACTCAACCCGCCAGCAACACCCTTGCGTCATAAGACATTCTCCCAAACGCACGTCCCAGACCCGGGACCGCCACGCGACGAAAGACACCAGCCACCTAG
>JBBRLM010000185.1:0-2058 GCA_038231335.1 Mycobacteriales bacterium | reverse complement strand
GGCGTGGTGTTGGAGGGCGGCGATGATTTCGGGGTCGCTGGATCCGTCGTCGACGAGGCAGAGTTCCCAGTGGGAGTAGGTCTGGTTCTGTACGGAGGCGATTGCCTCCTGGAGCATGTGCAGGGGTGGGTTGTGGACGGGGGTCAGGACCGAGATCACCGGCCCCGACCCAGACACCGCGGTCTCGGTGTCAGCGCCCGCGACGCCGGCTGCCTGGGCCGCCCACGCCGGATCCGGGTCGATGATCGCCGGCTCGAGCCAGATCGCTCGAGTCACCGATCCCGTTCTCAGCTCTCCGATCACGTCCACGGAGAGGATCACTCCCCGGCTGTCGGCCGGCACCGCGCAGCGGACATTCCGGCCGCGGGGACGACCCCGGTCGGATGCCTGCAGCACTCCGCTCCACAGCGTCGTCTCGCCGCGGTCGGCCCCGATCGATCTGACGGTCGCCCGGACCGACCCCCGGCCGTCGCGCCAGTCATGGGGCAGCAGCATCGCCCGGGCGGTGAACGTCACATCTCGGTCGGCGGTGAGGGGGAAGCTCATCCGCTCTCCGCCGTCCATCCGCAGGGCCCGGCCGAGCACACCGTCGACGTGAAGCATCCAGGCTACCCGCGCTGAGCCGGCGTCGAGGCGGCCGCGAAGCGACGCGAGCGGCAGCCGAGTTCCCGGCGTCGAGCTGTGCTCCGTCCGCCGGGTCTGCAGGCGCCGCGCGACCGAACGCAGCGCCGAGGCGGCCGCGGGGGTCACCGGGTGACCACCTCGAAGTCGCCGCGGTCGGTGCGGTAGTTGGGGTTGTAGTAGGGGTCGGCGTGGTGGGTCACGGCCCAGCTGTGATGCAGGCGGCGCAGAGCCGGGAGGTCGTTGCTGGTGGGGTCCGGCCCGGTGGTGCGCAGGCGGCTGTCGGGAACGATCACGACGCGGTCCTGGTCCTGGGTGGCGCGCAGGCAGTAGTCAATCAGGGCGAGTTCGTGCTGCTCGGGGTCAAGGCCACCGTGCTGTTCGAACGTGGTCCGGCGGGTGGCGAGGATCCCACTGACCGCGAGCACGTTGTAGACCGAGGTGCCGTATCCGAAGAAGTGGTCCATCGAGGAGCGGCTTCCGTGCAGCAGGTGCAGGGGAAGTCCGGTGGGCATGGCGATGCCGGCATGTTGGATGCGGCCGTCGGGGGCCAGGACGATCGGGCCGGCGGCGGCGATGCCGGGTTGGTGGCTGTAGCCGAGCAGGCGGGTGAGCCAGTGATGGGTGAGACCGATCGCGGGCGACTGCATGAGCAGCAGGTGTTCGGAGTGACCGGCGTCGGCGGCGTGCGCCAGGGCCGAGGTGGGGTCGAGGTGCTCGTCTGCGATCAGGACGATGCGCTCGGCGGTGATTCCGGCGACGGCGAGGGTGTCGGTGATCGCGGCGTGCAGCCGTTCGGGGGCGGCGACCGTCAGTTGCCAGGCCGGATGGGGCTGTTGCTGCCAGGACTGGGCGGCGGCGGCGAGCCCTTCGAGGCGGTCGACAGCGAGCACGAGATCGATTCCCACCGCGCGATCCACCCGATGGGCGACGCGGTAGAGGCCGGGCGGCCCGTAGCCAACCTCGGCGTCGAGTCCGACCCGGTCCAGGTGCGCCGCGATCGCGTTGCGGGCGGCCACGTACGCATAGGGTTTTGCGTCCCCGCCGGCAGTCGAGCTGGCGTGGGCGCGCCAGTGGTACAGGACGCGCGGAATGTTGGCGATCCGGTCGGTCCGCTCGGTCAGCCGCAGGATCATGTCCACATCCTGGGAGCCGTTGAACTCGGTGCGAAAGCCCCCGATCGCCTCCACGAGGCTGCGACGGTAGACGCCGAGATGGCATGTGTACCCGTTGGTCCGCAGCGTGTCCGGCGACCAGGCGGGCTTGATGTGGACCCAGATCTGACGGCCGTCCAGCAGGATGTCCTCGTCGCTGTAGAGCATGTCCAGGGTGGGGTCGGCGGTGATGTGGTCGGCGACGTGTTGGAGGGCGTCGGGGGTGAGGGTGTCGTCGTGGTCCAGGAGGGCGATGTAGTCGCCGGTGGCGAGTGTGAGGGCG
>JBBRLM010000184.1:0-2084 GCA_038231335.1 Mycobacteriales bacterium | reverse complement strand
TCGTTGGTCGGCCCGGTGACGAAGGTGCTCAGACCGTTCGTACGCCAGACCGCCGCGATCGACGGGCTGACCACGCGGAAGGTCGTCAGGTTCGTGTCGCCGTCCGTCGCGCGCACGCTCACGAAGTTCGTCGAGCCTTGGACCAGTTCCAGGTCCGTCAGCAGGAACAACACCGGCGGGGCGGCCGGCACCAGCGGCGCACGGTCCAGGTTGTCCGGCACGCCGTCGCCGTCGGTGTCCCGCTTCAACGGATCCGTGCCGGCGAAGACCTCCGCGCCGTCGCTCAACGTGTCCCCGTCCGTGTCCGCGCGGAGCGGATCCGTGCCGCGCGCGATCTCGTCGACATCGCTCAACCCGTCGTTGTCGTCGTCCGGATCGTCCCGGTCGGCGATGCCGTCGCCGTCCGTGTCGCGCAGCACCACGACGTTGAAGCGGTTGGTCACGCTCTGCGCGTCGCCGTCGGTGGCGACGACCTCGATCACCGCGGTCACGACCGTCGAGGGCACGAGCCGGAGTTCCGTCGCGAAGTCGTTGGTCGGCCCGGTGACAAAAGTGGCCAAGCCGTTCGTCCGCCAGGTCGCAGCGATCGACGGGCTGACCACCCGGAAGGTCGTCAGGTTCGTGTCGCCGTCTGTCGCACGCACGCTCACGAAATTCGTCGAGCCTTGCACCAGCTCCAGGCCGGCCAGCGGCAACAACACCGGCGGAGCGGACGGCACCAGCGGAGCGCGGTCCAGGTTGTCCGGAACACCGTCGCCATCCGTGTCCCGCTTCAGCGGATCCGTGCCGGCGACGACCTCGGCGCCGTCGCCCAAGGTGTCGCCGTCCGTGTCGGCGCGGAGCGGATCGGTGCCGCGCGCGATCTCGTCGGCATCGCTCAACCCGTCGTTGTCGTCGTCCGGATCGTCCCGGTCCGCGATGCCGTCGCCGTCCGTGTCGCGCGGTCCGGTGAGATCGAGACGGACCTCCGCCTCGGCAGAGGTCAGTTCGCCGTCCGAGAGCATGTAGCGGAACACATCCGGCCCGATGAACCCGACCGCCGGCTTCACGAGCACCCGTCGCGTCGCGTCCCGGACCGTCGTCGGCACCACCGTGATCTCCTCGAGCAGGGCCAGGCCGTCCTCGGTCTGGAACAGCCGGGCATGCGCTGGAAGAGCGGTGATGGTCGCGGCCACGATGTCGTCCGGGTCGGGATCGCTCCCCGCCAGCGTGACGGTCAGCGTCGGGTCGTCCGCCGGGCCGTTGGTGACGATGAGAGCCTTCGCCACGACCGGCGCGCGGTCGACTTTGCGATAAGCGATGGACAGTTCGTTCGTTCCCTTTTGGCCGCTGGTGTCGGTGGCCACCGCCCGCAGCGTCACCGTGCCGTTGGCAGGCGCGGAATCGGGGACCACCAGGATGAGCGTGCGCGCGCCGCCGTCCGGGAAACTTTGCGCCAGCGTCACCAACCGATCACCCGTCACCGTCATCACCGTCACGGCCACATCGTCCGTCGCGCTCACGCGCACGGTGAACGGCACACCGCGGGTGAGCGGCGGGGCGACGGGGGACAACAACGCGAGCGACGGGACCGGCGGCCGGTCGGGCACGGTCTCGATGACCAACGATGCGCCGGGTCCCTCGTTGTTGAAACGGTCGCTGGCGATCGCGTCGATCCGCACGCTTCCGGATGCGGGCAATCTCAGGGCGGTCCGGAACGGCGCGCTGCCATCCGTGCCGAGCCCGATCGCCAGATCCCGCAGGAAGCGCACCCGCATGCCCGCCTCCGCCACCACCGGCACCGCCTCGACCTCGATCGTGCTGCCGGCCACCGGTGCGACCCCGCCGACGATCTGCAACGCGGTGACCACCGGCCCGAGCGTGTCGAGCGTGTCGAAGGCGAGCGCGAGCGGCAGGCCCGCGGCAGGGTTGCCGGCCAGGTCGAGCACGTTGTCCAGGGTCGCGGTGAGCCGGACGTTGAGCGGCAGCGCGGCCGATGGGGTGAACGTCACCGCTTGGCCGCCGAAGACGAGCGCGGTGGTCCCCGCGATGGCGCCGGCCGGCCCGGAGAGCGAGATCCTGGCCCCGGGCCGCAGCGCCTCATT
>JBBRLM010000183.1:0-2101 GCA_038231335.1 Mycobacteriales bacterium | reverse complement strand
GGGTACGTGGCCGTCACCTGGATCGTCGGCGGGGCGATCTCCGGGTACTGCTCGACCGGCAGACGGGACAGGGCGGCCAGGCCGAACAGGACGATGACGATCGAGATGACCCAGGCCATGACCGGCCGGTCGATAAACGTGCGGGCGAACATGGCGCAGTCTCGGGTGTGGGGTTCTCGGCAGTATTTTCCCGGCGAGCGGCGGGTGTCAGCCCTGACAGTTCATGGCATCTTTGGGGTTGACGGTTTCGACGCGGGGGGTTCCGATGGGGCTTTCCCTTGGTGAACCCCATGCTCTTCCCCGCCCAAACCGCCCGCACCGCCCAAGCCCTCTTCCCCGACCTCGACCTGGCCGACGCCCGACGCAACCGACGCTTCGACCGCGTCGTCCAGGCCGTCGCCGAGAACCCCGGCGCGTCCCTGCCGCACCTGTTCCCCGACCGCACCGATTACAACGCCTGCCTCCGACTCTTCGACTCGCCCCGCTGCACCCACGCCAACATCCTCGGCGCCCACCAGGAGGCCGCGCTCGACGCCATCGAGCGGCACGCCGGCGTGGTGCTGCTGATCCACGACGCCACCGTCCTCGACTTCTCCGGCCACACCACCCTCGACGACGAACTCGGCCCCATTGGCAACGGCGGCGGCACCGGGTGGCTGGCCCACCAGACCGTCGCGATCGACCCGGCCACCCGTTACGCGTTCGGACTGGTGAGCCAGATCCTGCACGTCCGCGAGGCCGTGGCCCGCGGGGAGACCGTGGCGGCGCGGCGCGGGCGTGCCAGCCGCGAGAGCCGGCTGTGGCACCGCGCGCTCGACGAGATCGGGCCGACCCCGGCGGCCGCGCACTGGGTCGACGTGTGCGACCGCGGGGCGGACGCCTTCGAGTTCCTGCAGCAACTCGGCGACCGCCGCCGCCGGTTCGTCGTCCGGTCGACGCACAACCGGGCCTTGGGGTCTGGGCCGCCCGACGCGAAGGCGAAGGCGCTGCTGCACGACCAGTTGCGGGGGCTGCCGGCGACGGCCGGTTGGGACCTGGACGTGCCGACGAAAGCGGGCAAGAAGTCCCGCACCGCCCGCCTGAGCGCGGCGGCCGGGCGGTTCGACCTGCGGCCGCCGCACGTGAAGAACGGGGTGTTCCGGGACGAGGCCGTGGCGGTGGCGGCGGTGCGGGTGTGGGAGGCGAGTCCGCCGGCGGGCGTCGAGGCGTTGGAGTGGATCCTGCTGACGGGCGAGCCGGCCGAGACGCCGGCGGAGGTCGAGCGGGTGGTGCGGTGGTACGCGTGCCGGATGCAGATCGAGGAGTTGCACAAGGTGCAAAAAAGCGGGGCGCAGGTGGAGCGTTGCCAGGTGCAGTCGGCGGGGAAGTTGGCGGCGTGGGTGGCGGTGGTGAGCGTGGTGTCGGTGGCGATGCTGAACCTGCGGCTGGCGGCCCGGGACCCGGCGGCGGCGGCCCGGCCGGCCGAGGAGTTCGTGCCGGCGGTGTGGGTGGAGGTGCTGAAGCGATACCGGGGCCGCCCGGCGCGGCCGTGGACGGTGAAGGACTTTTGGGTGGAGTTAGCGCGGCTGGGCGGGTATCAGAAGAACCCGATGAAGCACCCGCCCGGCTGGATCACCCTGTGGCGTGGGTGGCAGACCCTTCACCCGCTCGTCCGCTACCACAACGCGTCAAGACCAGAAATGTCATGAACTGTCAGGGCTGACGCCCGCCGCTCGCCGGGAACGGCCGGCTCCGCCGCCCTTGCCGGACCGGCACTTTCCGCGTAATCGTTGAGTGTGTTCCAGGTCAGTTAGTACGGGGGCGGGTGCATGATCGCGGTCGAACACCTGACGAAATACTACGGCGAGTACCCGGCCGTGCGCGACGTGTCGTTCGAGGTGCCGCGCGGTCACGTCGTCGGCTTCCTCGGGCCGAACGGCGCGGGCAAATCGACGACCATGCGCATCCTCGCCGGCTTCCTGACCGCCACCAGCGGCCGCGCTTCAATCAACGGCTTCGACGTGTTCTCGGACCCCATTCAGGCCCGCCGCCGCATCGGTTACATGCCGGAGAGTTGCCCGCTTTACCCGGAACTGCGCGTCGAAGAACACCTGCGGTTCCG
>JBBRLM010000182.1:0-2145 GCA_038231335.1 Mycobacteriales bacterium | reverse complement strand
CCCGGAGCAGGAGCGGTGCCCGTCGGCACGTTGTGGGCGAACCACCAGTTCTCGACGACAGTGACCAACCCGCCGCCGCCGTGGTCGCGCACCCACTCCACGGTGCGGACCTGCCAGCTGGCGTCACCGGGGTAGGTCAACGCCTGCACAGAGGACAGGCCGGCGGTGGCGACCATCAGCGCCACGACCGCGGCGACGGCCCAGCGGGCACGACCGCGGGCCGGGCGTGGGGGTTCCTGCAGCAACATCGGTACCTCCGCGGGGTGGCCGGGTGGGGACCGGCCCCACCCTCCGCCGCCGGGCATTGGCCCAGGATGTATGCAGGATGAGAGTGCTCTCATCCACCGATCGGCAGTTCGATGGACACCGACGCGCCGCCACCGGGACGGTTGACGGCGGTCGCGCCGCCGCCGTGTGCGGCCAGGATGGCCTGCACGATCGACAAACCCAGGCCCGTGCCTCCGCTGTCGCGGTCGCGGGAGGACTCGGCACGCTGGAAGCGCTCGAAGGCGTGCGGGAGGAACTCCGGCGGGAAGCCGGGCCCGCGATCCGACACCTCGACCGCAGCCACACCCGGCCGCGGGGCCGACAGGGTCACGTCGACGGTGCTGTCGGGTGGGGCGTGGCGGGTGGCGTTGTCGAGCAGGTTGTCCACCGCCTGCCGGAGCCGGTCGGGGTCGGCCACCACCACGAACTCGGGCGGGCCGTGGACGCTCACCGCCACCCCGCGCCGTATGGCCCGCGTCGCCGCGCCGCGCGCCGCGACGGCCAGCAGGTCGGGCAGGGCCAGTGACTCCTCGCGGAGGAACGGTTGGCGGTTGTCGGCGCGGGCGAGCAGCAGCAGGTCCTCGGCCAGGCGGATCAGGCGGTCGGTCTCCTCCCCGGCCACCGTGACCGCGTCGACCAGGTCGTCGCGGCTGCGTCCCGGGCGGGCCGCGAGCTCCAGCTCGGTGCGCAGGATCGCCAGCGGGGTCCGCAGCTCGTGACCGGCGTCGGCGACGAACCCGCGTTCGCGTTCCAGCACCTCCTGCAGCCGGGCCAGCAGAGCGTTCATCGTCGTGCCGAGTGCGGCGATCTCATCGCGGGTCGAGGGCACCGCGAGCCGTCGGCTGAGGTCCTGGTCGCTGATCTGTGCGGTCTGGCGGCGCATCCGCTCGACCGGCCGCAGCACCGCCCCGGCCAGCAACCATGCGCCGGCTCCGGCGAGCA
This sequence comes from Mycobacteriales bacterium, assembly GCA_038231335.1. Lineage (GTDB taxonomy): Bacteria > Actinomycetota > Actinomycetes > Mycobacteriales > Pseudonocardiaceae > Pseudonocardia. The sequence continues at coordinate 936 of JBBRLM010000182.1, read as the reverse complement.
GCGCGGCCGGGGGCCCGCCGATCAGGAGCGCGGACTCCGCGCGTTCCACCGCGGCATCCGACACGTCGGTGCCGGTTCCCACCACGACCAGTACCCGGCCGCCGCCCGGGACGGGCACCGTGGTGGCCAGCACCCGGCTTCGGTCGCCCCCGACCTCGCCGGTGAACGACACCTCCCCGGCCCGGGCCTTCGCGCTCTGCCCCGGGTCGAGCAACGGGAGTGGCCCCGCGGCGGGCGACGAGGCCAGGATCCGTCCGTCGAGGGCGCTGACCTGGACGACCCCGTCGGACGGAGCGAACGGCGGAAGGGCGCCCTCCGAGCCCATCTCGTCCGCGACCGTCGCCACCCGCGACCGCAGGCCCGGGTCGAGGGAGGCATCCACGCTGACCCGCAGCTGCAGCACGAACGCGATGCCGGACAGCGCGATGACCACGGCGGTGGCCAACGCGAAGAGCAACGCGAGCCGGAGACGGAGAGGCATGCCGATGCCTCAGCCGCTCACGGCGACCGGCTCGGCCCGCAGGCGGTAACCCGCTCCGCGGACGGTTTCGAGCTGCTCCACGTCGAACGGGCGGTCCACCTTGCGCCGCAGGTAGAGCACGTACTGGTCGACCACGTTGGAACCCCCGTCGTAGGCGAAGTCCCACACGTGTTCCAGGATGCGGGTGCGGGTCAGCACCTGACCGGGGTGCCGCAGGAACAGCTCCATCAGCGCGAACTCCTTGTTGGAGAGCTCCAACTCCGTGCCGCCGCGCCACGCCCGCCGGGTCGCCGGGTCCAGCCGGAGGTCCGCCACCTGCAGCTCGGTCGGGCGCTCCACCGCGCCACGCCGGATCAACGCCCGCACCCGCGCGGAGAGCTCGGCGAAGCTGAACGGCTTGACCAGGTAGTCGTCGGCGCCGGCGTCGAGACCGCGGACCCGGTCGTCGATCGAGT
>JBBRLM010000181.1:0-2165 GCA_038231335.1 Mycobacteriales bacterium | reverse complement strand
GGCGGCCGTCGCGCTCGCGCTGGTCGTGGTCGGCACCGCCGCCGGCCTCGCCCCGGCGATCGCCGTCCCGCTGCTTGCGGTACCGCCGGCGGCACTCGTCATGCTCGGGGTCCACCGCGTCGGGGCCGGCCAGGTCGCCTGACCGCCTGACCGCCTGACCTTCAGTGCCGCAGGAGTTCCGCCAGCCGGTCGATGAACGGCACCTGCGCGGGCCGGAGCTTGCGCCGGGCGGTCTCGAGGGTGAACCACTCGGCGCGGTCGACCTCCTCGATCTGCTGGAACCGGCCCGAACGTGGCGGCCACTCCATGGGGAACGTGTTGCTGCGCACCGCCGTCGCGTCGAAGTGGGCCTCCAGCGGTCGAGTCCACGGACGTGGTGTGTGAAGCGGTCACCACTTGATCCGGTGTGGACAGGTTAGGGCATGGGCGCCTCGGTGAGTAGGTCGGTGATGGTGATGGGGTCGCCGCAGCTGGGGCATTCGCCGCCGTCGCCGAGGCGGCGGCAGGGTCGTTGGCAGTCGGGGCACCATTGGGTGCCAGCGAGGCGTTGTCCGCAGTCGTCGCATTCGTAGACGCTGTGCTGACGCCGGGTCCGGCCGCCGCCGGGCAGCGGCGCGGCCGGGGTGGTCGGTGCCGGGGTGGTGCGACGACGGTGCGCGGTCTGCCGGCAGGCGGGGCTGCAGTACCGGCGGTCGGCCCGGCCGGGGAGCGGGGCGGCGCAGATCAGGCAGCTGGTAGCCGTGACGGAGCCGTCACGCGGCGGGTGTTCAGCCACTGACCGGCTCCGATGCGGCGGGCAGGGCGGCGTTGCCGCTCGTGTCGGCGGTGTCGGCGGTGTCGGTGCTGGTCTGCCGGCAGCGGGTGAGGACGTCGAGGCCGAGGTAGCGGCGGCCTTCGATCCATTCGTCGTGTTGTTCGGCGAGGACGGCGCCGACGAGCCGGATTAGCGAGTTGCGGTCGGGGAAGATCCCGACGACGTCGGTCCGGCGGCGGATCTCCCGGTTGAGCCGTTCCTGAGGGTTGTTCGACCAGATTTGCCGCCAGATCTCGCGGGGGAAGGCGGTGAACGCGAGCACGTCGGGACGGGCGACCTCGAGGTGGTCGGCGACGGCGGGCAGCTTGGCGGCCAGGGCGTCGAGGATCCGGTCGTACTGGGCGGCGACCGAGGCGGCGTCGGGCTGGTCGTAGACGCTGTGCAGCAGTGTCTTGACCCACGGCCAGCTGCTTTTGGGGGTGGCGGACATCAGGTTCGCCGCATAGTGGGTGCGGCACCGTTGCCAGCCGGCACCGGGCAGCGTCGCGCCGATCGCGGCGACCAGCCCCTGATGGGCGTCGCTGGTGACGAGCTGGACGCCGGACAGGCCGCGGGCGGTCAGGTCCCGGAAGAACGCGAGCCAGCCGGCGCCGTCCTCGGCCGAGGTGACCTGCAGTCCGAGGATTTCGCGGTGGCCGTCGGCGTTCACGCCGGTCGCGAGCAACGCGTGGACGTTCACGACCCGGCCGCCTTCACGGACCTTGAGCACCAGCGCGTCGGCGGCGACGAACGTGTAGGGGCCGGCGTCCAACGGCCGGCTCCTAAACGACGCGACCTGCTCATCAAGCTCCTGGGCCAGCACCGACACCTGACTCTTCGACAAGCTGGTGATGCCCAGGGTCTGGACCAGCTTCTCCATCCGGCGGGTGCTGACCCCCAGCAGGTAGCAGGTCGCCACCACCGTGGTCAGGGCCCGTTCGGCCCGCCGGCGTCGTTCCAGCAGCCAGTCCGGGAAATACGACCCGGACCGAAGCTTCGGGATCTCCAGCTCCAGCGTGCCGGCCCGGGTGTCCCACTCCCGTGGCCGGTAACCGTTGCGGGAGTTCACCCGCTCCTCAGACCGGGCACCGTAGGGGGCGCCGCACAGGGCGTCGGCCTCGGCGCCCATCAGCGCCGCGACGAACGTGCCGAGCATGGCGCGCAGCGCGTCGGGTTCGGCGCGCTCGAGATGCTCGGCCAACAGCCGGGCAGGGTTGATACTGGCAGGGACGGTCATCGTGACGATCTCCTTCAGGAAGCTTTCGCAGGTCTTCTGAAGGATCAAACGGTGACCGTCTTCTACGTCCGCACGACACGCCCGCCGCCGACGTCGACAGCGGGTGCCCCGTACACCACGTCCCTGGACTCAACG
>JBBRLM010000180.1:0-2277 GCA_038231335.1 Mycobacteriales bacterium | reverse complement strand
GGGGGCAGCCCGGAGAGCTGAATGTTCTCGTCGGCCACCCAATGCAGGCGCTGCAGCACCGGCAGGGCGTGGGTGTACTGCGAGAGGTAGCCGTTGTCGAAGGTGATGACGATCGGCTTGCCCGCCAGCCGGGCGCCATGGCGCCAGTAGGAGCGCAGCTGATCGAGGGTCACGGGATGCCAGCCGGCCGTCTTGAGCGCCTGCATCTGGGCGGCGAACTCGGGTTGCGGAACGTACAGGCCGGGGAACGGGGCCCCGGCCGGCGGGGGTGCGATCACGTGGTACATGAGGATCGGCACCCTGGCGGTGCCGGGGGTCCCAGTCGCGGGGCCGAGCGCCGCCGCCGAGCCGTCGCGGGCCGGGGAGGTGCGGTGACGGTCAGACCGGCGCGGCGTTCCCGCGTGGTGGGCAGTGCCGGCGGAGGCGGCGGGCGCGGGCGCCGAGCCGCCCGAACCGGCGGTCACCACGATCGCGGCGATCACCACGATCGCGAGCGTTGCCACGGCGAGCAGCCGTCGCTGCAGCGCCCGGCGCCGTCGCTGCTGTGCGCGCTGGGCACGCCGTCGTTGGAGCGTTTCGGAGTCCATGGCAGTGCGGGCTATAGATTGCCATGCTTCTCGTGCACGCCGGCGCCGACAGTCGTACCGTGGTGTCCCCGGACGGGACCCGGCTCTCCGTACGGGAGACCGGCGCCCGAGCCGCGGCCACGATCGTGTTCGTCCACGGCTACCCGGACACCGCGGCGGTATGGGACCCGGTGCTCGAGCGCCTGGCCGCCGACTTCCATCTCGTCGCCTACGACGTCCGCGGCGCCGGGTTCTCTGACATTCCTCGCGGCCTGGCCGCCTATGACCTGCAGCGCCTGACCGACGACTTCATCGCCGTCGGCGACGCCGTCTCGCCCGGCCGGCCCGTCCACCTGGTCGGCCACGACTGGGGCGGGATCCAGGGCTGGGAGTTCGTCACCAGCCCGCGGTGCCGCGGCCGGATCGCCTCGTACACGACGATCGCCGGCCCGGCGCTGTCACACGGCCTGCGTGCCAACCGCGAGCCGATGCGCCGCGGCCGGCTGCGCGAGTGGTGGTCCCACGCGCGGCGCTCGTGGTACATCCTCGTGCTGTGCGCGCCGGGTGGACCCAGCCTTGCGTGGCGTGTGGTGATGGCGGGCGGCCGCTGGCGGCGAGCGCTGGCCGAACGGGAGCACCTCCCGGTCGACGACGCCTACCCGGCGCCGAGCCTCGTGTCCGACGGCCGCCACGGCGCCAACCTCTACCGCCGCAACATCCTGCCGATGATCGTGCGCCGGACCCCGCCACTGGCCTCAGCGCACGCACCCGTGCAGCTGATCATTCCCGCGGGGGATCGGTTCATCTCGCCGAGCTATTACGACGCGGCGCAGCGGGCCGCCCCGGGACTGCGCAGCCACACGGTGGCCGGCTCGCACTGGGCCCCCCGCGCCCAACCGGACCGGGTGGCGCAGTTGATCGCTGCCTTCGTGTCTGATCAGGGCGCCTGAGGGCTCCCGGGTGCCACGGGCCGGGGAAGGAGTCGACCGCAGCACAGCGAACGCTGCATCATGCTCCTCAGACACCGCCCGCCGGGCATCGAATCACGCACCGCCGAGCTCCGCGAGGGGCTTGACCACCTCGATCAATCCGCCGTCGCCGTGCTGCGCTGGCTGGCCGCCAACAAGGTCGACCACGTCGTCGTTGGCCCGGTCGCGCGCGCGATCCGCGGAGACCGCGACGCCCCAGGCCCGGTGGCGATCGTCCCGGCGCCCTACGGCCGCAACTGGGAGCGCCTGTGTGCCGCGCTGGTCGCCGGGCACGCCGGCCTGCGCACCGAGACGGCCGTCCACGGTGGCTCGCCCCAGGTGACCCAGATGCCGGTCAAGCTGACCGCCGAGAAACTGTCCCGCGGCCGGCGCTGGCTGCTGCGCTGCGAGGCGCACGACCTCGACATCGAGGCGGCCGGGTCCCACCGCGAAGATGCTCGGAGCAACAGCTACGACATCGGCCCGCGCTACCAGGAGCTGCTCTACGAGTCCGGCCGCTTCGAAATCACTGACGAGCTCAGCGTCGAGGTCGCGTCACCGGAGGACCTCGAGCACTACTCGTACGTGCGACGGACCGGCGCCGCCCCCGAGTTCCGGATCACCCGTAAGACCCAGGCCGAGCACGAAACGGCCGACGGTCCCACCACCTAGAGCACCGAAAACCCTTACCGTGCGGACACATGCGCGCGGTAGCCTGAGGGCATGCCCAAGCGTGCTCGCAT
>JBBRLM010000179.1:0-2290 GCA_038231335.1 Mycobacteriales bacterium | reverse complement strand
TACAGCCGTGTTACTCTTCTGGGCATGCCACGTGCGGGGCAGGTGCGGGTCGGGTCGGGTGAGCGGCTGACGGATCGGGTTGCGTTGGGGGTGTTGACGGCGACGTTCCCGCGGGAGCTGGTCGATGAGGTGATCGACGCGACGGGCCGTCGTGAGCAGCGCAACCGGCTGCTGCCGGCGCATCTGACGGTGTACTACGTGCTGGCGATGACGCTGTTCTCCTCGGCGGGCTATGAGGAGGTGATGCGCAGCCTGACCGAGGGGTTGGCGTGGGCCTCCGACGGTGCGGAGCAGTTCGTGGTCCCGAGCCAGGTGGCGATCAGCAAGGCCCGGGCCCGGCTGGGCCCGGAGCCGTTGGAGCAGCTGTTCGCCCGGGCGTGTGTGCCGCTGGCGACGCCGTCGACGCCGGGGGCGTTCTACCGGGACTGGCGGCTGGTCGGGATGGACGGCACCACGATCGACGTGGCCGACACGCCGGCGAACGCCGAGTCGTTCGGCCGGGCCGGGACCGGCCGGGGCGACGGGTCGGCGTTCCCGCAGCTGCGGATGGTCGCGCTCGCCGAATGCGGCACCCATGCGGTCGTCGCCGCCCGGATGGCGGGCTACGACACCTCCGAGGTCGCCCTGGCCAAAGATCTGACCGTCTCGCTGGCCCCGGGGATGCTGGTGCTCGCCGACCGCGGGTTCACCTCCTTCCCGTTGTGGGAGAAAGCCGCCGCGACCGGCGCCGAACTGCTGTGGCGGGCCAAGACCAACGCCGTCCTGCCGGTGCTCCAACCACTGGACGACGGCTCGTACGTCTCCGAGCTGGTCGCCAGCACCGACAAACGCTCCCGCGAGCGCGTGCTGCCGGTGCGGGTCGTCGAATACACCCTGGACGACGGCGGCCGCCCCGCCGCGGCCGGTACCCGCTACCGGCTGCTGACCACCATCCTCGATCCCGGAAACGCCCCCGCCGCCGAACTCGCCGCGCTCTACGCCCAACGCTGGGAAATCGAGTCGATCTTCGACGAACTCAAGACCCACCAGCGCGGCCCCCGCACGATCCTGCGGTCCCGCACCCCGCAGGGCGTCCGGCAGGAAGCCTGGGGCTACCTGTGCGTCCACTACGCCATCCGAGCCCTGATCAGCACCGCCGCCGGACACGGCGACCACGACCCCGACCGGCTCTCCTTCACCCGAGCCCTGCACGCCGCCCGCCGCAGCATCCGCACCGGCCTGCACCACGGGACCACCCTCGCCCAGACCCTGCAACGCGCCATCAGCGAAATCCTGCACGACCTCCTACCCCCACGCCGGCTCCGAGCCGCCGCCCGTGTAGTACGCCGCAAAATGAGCAACTACAACGTCAAACGCGCCCACCACCGCAGCTGGCCCCAACCCGCCCTGGCCGCCAGCACAGCCATCAACATCCTCAGCCCGCCCTAAGTTAACGGTATTGCGGCTAGCCCACGGCTAACCCACGGCTAACCCAGCGGCCCGCAGCCAAGACATTTCGGATGATGGGCCGGGAGGTCGTCAAGGTGGTCACGTGCCGGAACGTCTTGGCCCAGTTTGCTCAGAGTTGGATCGGGTTCATTCATGCGGGCATGTGGCTGCGCGGAAGAAAAGCGCCGCAGGCGCCGTGGCTTCACCGAGTACCGGCGAACGACAGCGCCTCGTTCCATGTGGTCTGGCGTTTGATCATCGCCCGGTACTTCATGATCTTTCCCTGCATGTTCAGTCCCAGGGTGCCGGTCAGCAGGTCGCCCCGGCGGTAGAGCGCAAGCCACTTGTCGCCGTCGAGGTCGCCTATGACCTGAACCTCGTCGGCGCCGGCAACGCCGACCATCTGCAGTCGGTCCTGATACCAGTCGGACCAGAAGTACGGGACGGTGGAGTACGGGGAGGCGGCGTCGGAGTCGAGGGCGTTGCGGGCAGCTCGGCCGCCCTGCTCAGCGGCGGAGGTCCAGTGCTCGAGGCGCATCTGCTCGCCGAACAGCGGGTTGGTCCATCGGGCAACGTCGCCGGCGGCATACACGTCGGGGGCGCCGGTGGCGAGCGTCTCGTCGCAGACGATTCCGTCGTCGAGGGTCAGGCCCGACTCTTCCAGCCAGTCCGTCGTCGGAACGGCCCCAGTTCCCACGACGACTAGGTCGGCGTCCAGGACGGTGCCGTCGGACAGCACCACCCGTTCGACGTGGCCGTCACCCTCGATCCGGTCGACGGCGACACCACAGCGCAACTCGGTGCCATTGCGGGCGTGCAACCCAGCGCAGGCCGCGGCCATCTGCTCGCCGACTGCCTTGGT
>JBBRLM010000178.1:0-2298 GCA_038231335.1 Mycobacteriales bacterium | reverse complement strand
ATCGCCACCAGCCGGGTGATCTCCTCGAAGCTGAGGATCTCGGCGCGCTCCAGCCAGGGCAGCCCCTCGGCGGGCATGCAGTACTGGCAGCGGAAGTTGCACCGGTCGGTGACCGAAACGCGCAGATCACCGATCCGGCGACCGTGACCGTCTTGCAGCGGTTCTGAGCCCATCGTCCAGAGGGTACTCTTGACCGCCATGCGGTCCGCCCGGGCGCTGGTCACGGTGGCAATCGTCCTCGGCGTGGTTGGCTGCGGGAGCGTGAGCCCGATCGATCAGGTCCGTGCCAAGGTGCGCCAGTTCGCCACCGCGACCGACACCCGCAACCCGCGGGTGCTGTGCGACGAGGTGCTCGCGCCGGCGCTGGTGAACCGGCTCACGGCGGCCGGCCTCAGCTGCCTGCAGGCGATGAAGGTGTTCGTTTCCAGCGTCACGCATCCGACCCTGAGCGTCTCCAAGGTCACCGTCTCCGGCGCCACCGCCTCGGCGGTCGTGCTGGCCGGGGCCACCGGGCAGGCGGCGGCGCTGGAGTCTGTCCAGCTGGTGCGGAGCGCCCGGGGCTGGCGGTTGGTGTCGCTGGCCGCTCCGCGCTAGGCCAGCAGCCCGAAGGCGACGACGTCCTGGCGGCCCTCGGCGTGTGTGAGGTAGGACCGCAGCAGCGCCTCCCGGGTGAAACCGGCGCGCTGAGCGACGCGCTGGGAGGCGAGATTGCCGACCCCGGCGAGCAGGTCGATGCGTTCCAGCGCGAGCGCCGCAAAGCCCCAGCGGCAGATCAGCCCGACGGCGCGGGTCGCGTGGCCGGCGCCACGGCCGGCGCCGCCCAGCCAGTACCCGACCTCGCCGCGTTGATGCTCCCAGGCGAAACGCAGCAGCGAGATCGAGCCGATCAGGGCACCGTCAGGCCCCTCGGCGGCGATCGCGAACGGCGCCAGCAGCCCCGCGAAGGCCATGTCGTAGCGGCGGGCCAGATAGTTGCGCCCGTCGGCCGCGGTGTAGTTGGCGGGGACCCGCGTCCAGCGGACGATCTCGGGATCCCGGCAGAGGGCGACCAGCTCAACCAGGTCACGGTCGCGCCAGGGCCGCAGCGTGGTCAGACCGTCGGTCAGCGGCTGCGCCGGCAGGCGGATCGGGTTTGGGCTCAGGTGTGATCCTCCTCGGCGACAGCTTCGAGCACCCGTTCGAGGGTCGCCACGTCAGCCTCCGGGGGTTGCGTGGCGAGCCGACGCTCGGCGGCGCGCCGACCGCCCAGCGCGCGTAGCCCGCGCTCGCCGTGCTCGGCGGTGAAGTCCGCGAGCGCGTGCATCCGGCGGCTGCGCCCCCGGCGATCGGTGAGATCCAGGCTCGCTCGGTGGCGCTCCAGGGCATCGGCGAGCGCGTCGATTCCGGTGGCGGGCGCGACCGAGGAGACGGCCAGAACCTCCGTCGCCGAGCCCAGCGAACGCACCGCGGAGCGCAGGTCGGCCAGCGCCCGGTCCGCCGGGCGACCGAGATCGGCCTTGGTCACCACCAGCAGGTCCGGGATCTCCATGATCCCGGACTTCAAAAACTGCAGAACGTCTCCGGAGCCGGGTTGGACGATCACCGCCACCGAGTCGGCCACGTCGGCGACGTCGGTCTCGGATTGTCCGACGCCGACGGTCTCGATCACGACGATGTCAAAGGCGGCCGCGAGCACGGCGGCGGCGGCGCGGGTCGCGGGGGCCAGGCCGCCCAAGCGCTCCCCCGCGGCGGTGGAGCGGATGAAGATGTCACGGTCGGCCGGGTCGCGCTCGATTCGCGCCCGGTCTCCGAGCAGCGCTCCGCCCGAGCGTCGCGAGCTGGGGTCGACGGCGAGTACCGACACCGAGCGGCCGCGGGCCCGCCACTCGGCGATCAGCCGCGACAGCAGCGAGGACTTGCCGACCCCGGGCGGCCCGGTGATGCCGACGACGTGGGCGGGCGCCTCGGCGCCGAGCGCGGCAGGGGAGAGCGCGGCCAGCAGCTCCGCGGTCTGCGCGCGGGCCTCGGGCGTCCGGGTCTCGACAAGGTTGAGCACCGCGGGCGCAGCGCTACGGTCACCCGCCCGCAGCCGCCGGGCAAGGGCCACCGCCTCCCGGCTCAAGCCGGGGTGGCGCTATCGACGACGTGGCGTTCGGAGACCAGCGAGATGATGTCGCGCATCATCTTGTTCAAGTCCCAGTCCTTCGGTGTGTAGACGGCGGCGACGCCGGCCGCCCGCAGAGCGCGGGCGTCGGCGTCGGGGATGATCCCGCCGACGCCGACCGGTATCTCGCCGACGCCCGCCGCCCGCAGCGCGCT
>JBBRLM010000177.1:0-2299 GCA_038231335.1 Mycobacteriales bacterium | reverse complement strand
GCGGTGGTGAGCTGGACGTAGAGCTGGGCCCAGGCCTTGTCGGTGTCGGTGGCGGCTGCGCCGTCGCAGAAGGGTTCCTTGCCGGCGGCGGTGTAGTAGGCGAGGAAGGTCAGCTGCTGTGGGGGCTGGGAGTCGGGGCCGCCCTGGTAGGCGCTGTTGGGTTGCTCGGTCTGGTGCATCAGGCAGGGCGGGGTCGCTCCTGGCTGGAACCCGGCCTGGGTGATGAGCACCGCGGGCGCGTCGGCGGGATCGGATGATGCGCCGGCGCCGGTGACCAGGATGACGACGGTGGCGACGATCGCTCCTGCCACGGCGAGGGCGAGGACGGTCCAGATGACGCGGCGGCGGCGCCGTGGCGCGGGTGCGGGGGGTGTGGTGATCGAGTGCGTCATGGGGGTCAGACCGATCCGGACAGGGCGCGGAGCACGAGGCCGGCGCCGACGATGATGACGAGGACTGCGGTGAGGACGGGCAGGTAGGTCAGGGTGGTGGCGAACCGGTTGGCGAGCCGGGCGCTGCGACCCTGGCTGAGCACGGTGGTGATGCGGCCCTGGAGGCGGACGAGCAGCAGCCCGGCGAGGGTCAGTGCGAGGGCCATGCCCAGGCCGTAGCCCAGGACGAGCACGATGCCCAGGAGGGTGCGGCCCAGGGCGATCGCGGCGAGCAGCACCAGCAGCGCCGACGGGCTGGGCACGAGGCCGCCGGCCACGCCGAGCCCGATCAGGCCGCCTCGGCCGAAGCCACGTTCGTGCCCCGGCCCGTGCCCGTGCCCGTGGTTGTGGCCGTGCCCGTGCCCGTGGCCGTGGCCGGTGGCTGGGGGCGGCGGGGTCTCCCCGGCCGCGGTGGCGCCGCCGGCTCCGTGCAGCGCGACCGCGGGTTGGCGTGCGGTGACCAGCACGGTGCCCACTGCTGCGGTGCCCACTGCTGCGGTGTCCGTGGTGGCGGTGTCCGTGGCTGCGGGGTCACCGACCAGGTCGAGCAGTGATTGTCCGTGGCGTCGTCGTCGGAGCGCCGAGCGCAGCAGCCCGAGCCCGACCCCGGCGACCACGAGCCCGGAGATGATGGCCAGGACCTGTTCCACGGCGGTGGGTGCGAGCGCCGCGGATGCGGAGAGCAGCACCCCGAGCACGAGCACGCCGACGGTGTGGGTGATCGTGACGGTGGCCCCGACGGTGACCACGTCGCGCAGCCGGCCGCGTTTCCCGACGAGGTAGGCGGCCATGATCGTCTTGCCGTGGCCGGGGAGGAACGCGTGCCCGGCACCCAGCATGATCGACAGCAGGATCGCCAGCAGCGCGACGCCGACGCTCATCTGCTGGGTCCCGACCAGGTTGTTGAACGCGGTCGACAGGTTGTTGAGTGCGGTGATGACGACGTCGGCGCCGGGGACGCCGGCGAGGGCGGCGTAGGTGGAGGTTCCGGCACCGGGGGTGGTGGCGATGGTGGCGGTGCGGATGTCGAGCGGGGAGGACAGCAGGTCGTTGGGGTAGCGGCGCAGCTCGTTGCTGATGCTGGTGGCGGGCACCGGGGACTGCTGCAGGGTCACGCCGTGGCCGATGGCGGTGATCTCGTGCCAGCCCCCGATCCCGGCGGAGTCGAACTGGTCCTCGACGCTCACGGGGGTGGGGCGGGACAGGTTCGCGGGCGCGGTCAGGTGGCATTCCAGGCGTCCGACCTGCAGTCCTGCCGCTCCGGGTAGCTGGAGGTAGCTGTCGGTGGTGACGGTGAGCGGGGCCCGGTCGGTGCCGACGGAGAGCACGACGGTGGCGGCGAGGGTGTGGCACTGGGCGCCGGCGTAGGTGGCGGCCTCGGTGGGGGAGACGGTGCCGTCGCCGTTGGTGTCGATCAACGGGAGGCGTTGCAGGGTGGGGATCTCCGCGACGTCGACGACGGCGTTGTCGGCGATGTGGTCGGGGAACAGGGTGAGGCCGTCGTAGTGGTTGACCGTGGCGTTGCCCAGCGGGTGCGCGCTGGCCTGTGGCGCCCCGCCTGTCGTGGTGGCGACCGCGATCGCGCCGAGCAGGGTGGCGGTGACCAGCACCCGGCGCAGCACCGGCCCCGGGCGGCCCGATCGCGCGCCCGGCCGGCGGGCTGTGTCGGGTCCGGTCATCGGGGACCGCCCAGCTTCGCCAGGGTCGCCTGCGCCACGGGTACCTGCAGCGGGTTGAAGTGCGGGTTGATCGCCAGTGCCGCGGTGAGGTCGGTGCGGGCCGCATCGGTCTGGCCGAGCGCGTTCTCGATCATGCCTTTGTGGAAGGCGAACAGCGCGTTGCGCATCCCGGTGGCGGCGGCCTTGTTG
>JBBRLM010000176.1:0-2313 GCA_038231335.1 Mycobacteriales bacterium | reverse complement strand
GTGGTCGCGGCGGCGACCCGGTCGCTCTGGGCGGTGGCCAGGGCGGCGTCGGCGGTCTGCGAGGCGGTGGTGGCGGTGGCCAGGGCGGTGGTGGCCGTCTGCTTGGCGGTGCTCGCCGCAGTCAGCCCCGTCTGCGCGCTCGTTACGGCGGACCGGGCTTCGCCGGCGGCGATGCCGGCGTCGACGGCGTTGCCCGAGGCGTCCAGCTCGGCCGCCCTGGCAACGGCCAACCCGTTGACCTCCCCGTCGGTCGTGTGCACGGTGGCCACCGCGGAGTCGAGCTGCCCCTGGGCGGTGCTCTTCGCGCCCGTCGCGCTGTCGAGCTGGCTCTGCAGGGCGTCCAGGGCGGCCTGCGCGGCGGTCGCGGCGGTCTGCGCGGCGGCGGCGACGGTGCCGGCGGCGCTCAGGTCCGCCAGGCGCGCCTGGTGGGTGTCGGTGGCGGACGTGAGCACCACCGCGGCCTGGTTGACGGCGCCCTGGGCGGTGGCCTCCTGGGCGCGCAGGTTGGTCAGGTCGGTGCGCGCGCTGTCGCGGGCGGCGGACGCGGCGGCCGCCTGGTCCGAGAGGGTGGACACGTGGTTGCTCGCGTCGACGAGGACCTGTGTCGCGAGCGACACCGCCGCCTCGGCGGCGTGCCGGCCGGCGGCGATCGCGTCGTACGCCTCCTGCGCGGTCTCCCGGGCGGTGGCGGCGTCGTCCAGGGTGGCCAGCGCGGTGGTCAGGGCCTCGTCGGCGGCGGTCGAGACGGTGGTGGCAGCGGTCAGGGCGTCGGTGGCCGCCTGCGCGCCATCGGTCGAGGTGCGCAGGGCTGACTGCGCGCTGAGGACGGCAGACCGGGCGGCGGTGGCGGCCGGGGTGGCAGCGGTGACGGCAGCGGAGGCGGTCTGCTCGGCCGCCGTGGCGGCGACCCACGCGTTGTAGGTGCTGTCGGTCGCGTCCAGGGCGGCCTGTGCGGTTGCCAGCTGTCCCTGGGCGGAGCTCTTCGTGGACGTCGCGGTACCGAGCTGAAGGAGCAGGGCATCCAGCTGGCTCTGCGCGGCGGTCGCGGCGGTCTGCGCGGTCTGGGCGGCGGCGCTGGCCCCGGTCAGGTCCTGCTGGTGCAGCTGACGCAGGCTCTCGGCGGACGTCAGCATCAGCACGGCCTGCGCGACGGCGTCCTGGGCCGTGGTCTCCTGGGTGCGTAGGGTGTCCAGCTCGGTGCTCGCGGCGAGGGCGGTGTCGCGGGCGGTGTCGACCTGGGCTGAGAGGGTGCTCACGTGGTCGGTCGCGTCGGCCAGGGCCTGCGTCGACGTCGACACCGAGGCCTGCGCGGCAGTGCGGTCGGCGGAGATCGTGTCGTACGCCTGCTGCGCGTGCTCCCGGGTGGTCCGGGCGGCGGCCAGGGCGGTCTGGGCGGTGGCCAGCGCGTCGTCGGCGGTGTGCGAGGCGGTGGTGGCGATGGCCAGGGCGGCGGCGGTCGTCTGCGCGGTGATGGCCGAGGCGGCCAGCGCCGCCTGTGCGGCGGTGAAGGTGGCGTAGGGGCCGACGGTGGCGGCGATGGCCGCGGTCAGGGTGGTCGTGCGCCTGGCGACCTCAGCCTGGGCTGCGGCGACCCTCGCGGGGGAGGATGACGCCGAGGCGATGGCGGCGGCCAGCTGCTGCTGGGCGCGGACCAGGGCGACCCGGGCCGCGGCGATCGCGGGGGAGTCGGCGATGCCGACGCTCGCGACGTGGGGTGTGGTGGTTCGAGAGCCGGCCGGAGCGGTCTGGGCCGTGGCGGACAGCGGGCCCCCGGCCAGCGCCAGGCAGACGGCGAGGGTGGTGGACACGACCCCGCCGCGCAGGACGCGCGAGCGAGCAGAGGAAGCGGATGCGGGGGAGGATGAGGCGGTGGAACGCATGGGGGTGTGTCCTTGTCGTCGATTGGTGGGGGTGGGACGCCAGGACCTGCCACCCCCACCGCGATGTGCAGTGGCCCGGCGTACGGCATGTGCCGTGTGCGAGACGGGCGGACTGACCTGGCGATGGGCGGGTGAGGTCGCGAGCGAGGGGGCGCTGGCCGATCTCGGAGTGCCACCTCGGCCATTGTGGGGCAATTTGTAACTATATATGTGGTTTTGAGCAATTTGGGTCCCCACAGATCTGCTGGCGTGTCGCTGACGGCAGGGTTGACGATCAGGGCGACGGAGCCAGCACTGCCTTCGTGCCCACCCCGTTGCCAGCAGTCACAGTGACGGTGGGGGATGAGCCGGTCCCGCTGGGGTTCCGGACATCAGGGTGACCCACGGGTCGTCCTCTGGGGACGCCGGGACACGCCTGCAGGCCCGAGGGCCG
>JBBRLM010000175.1:0-2419 GCA_038231335.1 Mycobacteriales bacterium | reverse complement strand
TGCAGCATTGGGCGGCCTGTGCTCGCCGGCGCGGATATGGTGATGGCGTGCCCGCCGTGCTCATCACCGGCGCGTCCCGCGGCATCGGTCAGGCGACCGCCGCGTGGCTGGCCGCGCGCGGGTGGAACGTGATCTCTGGGGTCCGCAGCGCCGCTGACGGCGCCACGCTCGCCGCCGCAGCGCCAGGCCGGATCACGCCGGTGACCCTGGACATCACCGATGAGGCCCAGCTCGCCGCGTTGGCCGGCGAGCTCCCTGAGCGACTGGACGCGGTGGTCAACAACGCCGGCGTCGTCGTCGCCGGGCCCGTGGAGGCGATCCCGGTGGCCGAGCTACGCCGCCAGCTGGAGATCAACGTCGTCGGTCAGGCCGCCGTCACCCAGACGGTGCTGCCGCGGCTGCGCGCCGCGCAGGGACGGGTGGTGTTCGTCTCCTCGGTCTCCGGCCGCGTGGCCACTCCAATGTTCGGTCCCTACAGCGCATCGAAGTTCGCGCTGGAGGCGATGGCCGACGCACTGCGGATGGAGCTGCGGCCGTGGGGGATTCGCGTCGCTCTCGTCGAGCCCGCGCAGACCGATACCGACCTATGGCGCCATGCCGAGGACGAGCTGAACGCCACCTCCGCACAGCTCAGCGAGGAGCACCGCCGCCTCTATGCGCGCCACATCGAGGGGTTTCGGCGCACCATCCCTCGTTCGATGAAGGCGGCGGCGCCGGTCGATGGCGTCGCGTCCGCGATCGAGCGCGCGCTCAGCGATCGCCGGCCGCGGGCCCGGTATGTGGTCGGCAGACCGGCCCAGGTTCAGGCGCTGTTCGCGCGGCTTACGCCGACACCGGTGCTGGATCGACTGCTGGCGCGAGGCACCGGCGTGCCCCGCCGCGCCGATTAGCTGGAGTCGATCATCTAGATCGCGGGAGTGGCCGACCTGGCCGCCCGCGGCGCCGCGCGGGGTCCACGGAGCCCGGCCGGCGCCGACACCACGAACGGACGAAGCGCCGACAGCACGCAGGCCTCCTGCACGATCCGCTCGGTGTGCACATCGGTGAAGCCGGCCTCGCCGACGATCCGCTCCCAGGCCGTCACCGGCAGCGTTTTCTCCTGGATGCGCAGCGCGAAGCGGAAGACGTTCTTGAGGATCCGCCACCAGCCCGCCGGCCCGCGTACCACCATCGCGCGCAGCTTGGCGGTGATGATCTCGCGGTCGTCCAGACTGGATCCGCGGCCGAACATCATGTCCCCGATAACCAGCTGGCCGCCGGGCTTGAGCCAGACGATCGCGTCGGCGAGCAGCGCCCGCTTGTCGGCATCTCCGAGGTGATGCAGGGTGTAGTTGGTGACGATCAGGTCCACGCTGGCCGGGTCGAGGCCAAGACCCTGGATCGGCGTCGTGAGCAGCTGGACGTTGGTGATGTCCGCCGCCGCGGCCTTCTCGCCGAGCATCTGCACGGCCGGGCCGTTGACGTCGACGGCGAGGACGCGGGCGCAGCGGGTGGCGAGGGGAAGCGTGACCTGGCCCGAGCCGCAGCCCAGGTCGATCGCCACGGTCTCCGGACCGGTCTCACAGCGCTCCAGAACCGCGTGCACGACTCGGGTGAGCCCGCGGGAGCTCTCCTGTTCCCAGCGCACCGTGCGCCGGCCCCAGAGGGCGCGCTCCCAGCCGGCCGACAGGGCCTGGCGGGGCGAAAGACGACGGGCGCGGGCGACGATGCGTGTGCGGGGGACATCCATGCGAACCGCGATAATCGGCGACCTCGCTGAACTCATGCTTAACCGACGATGAGACAAGCCACACGTTCCACCGGCGCCTCACGGCCGACCGGCTCGCGCCCTGCCACCAGGACCCGCCGCCCGCGGGGGCCCAATTACGGCCGCCGGCGGCTGCTGGCCATCCTGCTGGTGATCGCCGCTGCGGCCGTGGTGGGGATCCTCGTGGCGGGAGCGCTCGGGGCCGGTGCCGGCCGCCCGTCGGGCCGCGCATCGGTCACGGTCGGCGCGTCCCGCGGGTCTGGCGCCTCCAACCGGTCGCGCGGTTCCGGCGGCGCGGCGGTCAGCCCGGCGTCGACCACCAGATCGACCACCACCTCGGCCTCCAGTGCCGCCCGCCCGGTATCGCCGTTCCGGGTCGGGCTCGCCTCCCTGGCCGTGCTCGAGCCCTCCGCCGCGCCACTGGCCAACGCTCGGACCGCCACCGGCGCGCCCGCCCGCTCGCTGCCGACGGTGATCCGCTACCCCGCCCTGGGCAGCGCCGCGCGCGGCCCCGCTCACGGCCTGGCCCCCGCCACGGCCGGGGGCCCGTTCCCGCTCGTGGTGTTCTCCCAGGGCTTTGACTATCCGGCCGAGGGCTACGCCGGTCTGATGCAGTCGCTGACCCGGGCCGGGTACGTGGTCGCCGACCCGACCTACCCGGAGACCGACCCG
>JBBRLM010000174.1:0-2434 GCA_038231335.1 Mycobacteriales bacterium | reverse complement strand
GGCACCCGTTGCCTGCGTGACCAGCGCGATCAGCTGGTCGAACTGGCGACGCCGCCGACAACACCAGGCCCGCACCTGCCACTACCGGCGCCGAGGTCAACGACCGCCACCCTGACCGTCAAGCGCCGTTGCAGTACTAGGCGGCTGCGCTGCAACGCCGACCTCCGGGCGGCCCTGGCTTGGGCCGTGCGGGCCCAGACTGGCGCGGATGTGGATGGACAAGACCTGCATCTACTGCAGGCCTGGCGTCGTCCCCGGCTCGCGAATTCGGGTCCGAGCGACATGACCTCGGAACCGCCGCCCCGTGTGCCGCCGATGCTGGCCACGCCGGGGCCGGTCCCCGAGGGCGAGGGCTGGTCGTATGAGATCAAGTGGGATGGAAGCGCGCGGGTTCGCCGCGGTGGCCGGCGACCAGTTGCGGGTGCAGAGCCGCACCGACAAGCCACTCGCCGACACCTACCCCGAGCTGGGCGAGCTGCGCCGCCTCGTCGACAGACCCTTCGTCTTGGACGGCGAGATCGTCGCCCTCGACCGCAACGGTGTCCCAGCGCTTCCACCATCTGCAGTTGTCGCCTCGTGCGGTCACTTCTCACCGACAAAGCGACCGTGGCATGTGGCCTGGGCGGTACGTGCGCTCCGCTACGCCGTCCGGCAGCGCGGGCGGTGGCCTACATCCGCGCCGTCGGTGGTTCCCCTGTCCCCACCCTGGCCGATTCGCTGGCCAGTTCCATCCGGGACCGCGCCTACACGATCCCGAGTGACGGCCCCGAGTTAGATGCGGCGCGCGTTGTGGAACGGCATGTAGGCGATGTTGCTGATCTGCACCGGCTCGCCCGGCTGCGTGGCGTTGACGATCTTCCCGTGGCCGATGTAGATGCCCACGTGGCTGACGGGGCTGTAGAAGAACACCAGGTCGCCGGGCTGCAGGTCACCCTCGGAGACGGCGGTGCCCACGGTGGACTGCGCCGCCGCGGTACGGGGCAGGGAGATCCCGGCCTGCTTGAACGTCCACTGCACGAGCCCGGAGCAGTCGAACGCGTTGGGGCCGGAGGCGCCCCACACGTACGGCGTGCCCATCTTGTGCATCGCGGCGCTGAGCGCGGCCGCCGCGACACCGGTGGCACCGGAGATGCCCGGGGTCGAGACGCCCGGGGCCGGTGTCGGCGCGTGCACGGCGACCGGCGGGGCGGTGCGGGCGGCGGTCTCCTTGGCGGCCAGCGCCTTCGCCGCGGACGTGGCGTGCTCGACGATCGAGGACACCGTGACCGCCTGCAGGTCCATGGCCAGCGCGGACGCGGCCACGGGGGCCACCGGTGCGCCCGCGTGCTCGACCGGGGACAACGTGCTGGTCATCGACGTCGGGTCGCCCAGCGACATCGACGCGGACGCGGGCGCCACGGCGGCGAGCTGACCGGTGGCGGTGAGCGCGGCGATCGCGCCGACGGCCGTCACCGACATCGCCGCCACCGCCGGGCGGGTGGGCATCCGCGCCGGCAGGCCCGGGCGGCGGGTGCGAGGCAGCGGGGCGGCGGAGGGCGGCGCGGGCAGCGGGGCAGCGTGGCGGCGCAGGCCGCCCTCACGCGGGGGCGTGATGCCCTCACCGAGCCGTTGCAGCAGGGCGGTAGCGAGCTCAGAGGAGCTGCTACCGAATAGGTCATTCGCGGCGCCGGGCAGCGCAGCGCAGTGTCTGGCCATCGGGGAGCGTCCTCGTCCCGGTCGCACGGCGACCCGTCTGGGGCACGGGCCATGCGTGCTCCTGCCCTGGAGGGGAGGGGTGCCCGTAGGGAGCGTCGGCGGGCAGGAACCCGAGACCGACCAGGCACACCCGACCGCTTGCTTCCTGCCAGCCGGGCCCCGCGACGGTAACCATTCCGTGACCCCATGCGGGAGTGACACGCCAATCCTGTGCGACGACTGGCCGGTTCTCGACCACGAACGGTCTGAGTGAGGCGGATACAGCAATTTCGTCTCGCTGCAAGTGGCCCGTCAGCCCACCGCTCCGCGGGCGGCCACCGCACCTGGCCGCGGAGCGAACCAAACCAAGACTACAAGCCCTACCTCAAGACTTACGTGACCAGAAAGGCGCCGCTCAGTTGACAGTCCCGTTGATGTCGACAAAAAGGGGATTGAGCTTGTCTCCTGGCGCCGGACACGGTGTCATCTCTTACGGGCACAACCACGACGAGTACCGACCGTGCCATCAACCGGCGGCGTGGTCGAGGACGCCGAGGAACGCGGTGACATCAGGGTGGATCGAGAACACATTCGTCAGTCCGGTCAGGGTGAGCGGGCGGGCGAGCTCAGCCGGTGTAGGCATTTGATCTTGTGAGTTCAGTGGGACAGGATGCTGACCGTGCGCAAGATGTTGATGTTGATCGATCGTGAAGAAATCTCTCGGGGTCTCGCCGAAGGGTTGCAGTACAGAGAGATCGGG
>JBBRLM010000173.1:0-2442 GCA_038231335.1 Mycobacteriales bacterium | reverse complement strand
GTCGCGTCTCATTCCAGCAATCACCACTACGCGGCGCGAGGACGGATGGCGGCCCTCACCTCCGCGGCGGCCGCCCTGGTGATCGGCGCCGCGCCCGGGCTGGTCAACTTCTTCCAGCACCTGGGGACGCAGGCGCGATGACGCGCGGACTCGCTTTGGCCGCGGTGACGGTGGGCATCGCGCTGGGGACGCAGCTGGCGGCGGGGCAACCCGCGCAGGCGACGATCCGCGCGCCGACGCCGGCGGTGAGACGCGCGGTGAACATCCCCTCCCCCGTGTGCACGGTGGCCGGCCTGTTCAGCGGGCTCGCCGGAACTCTCTGCTCGGCTGCCCGCAAGGGTGGTGAGCTGCTCGGCGCCGGCGGCAAGCTGGTGGGGGGAGCCGGGACCGCGGCCAAGGTCGTCAGTGTCGCCGCCGTGCTCGCCGGGCTCACGGCCTGGGTCACCGGCGCCGCCCACTCGGTCCTCACCAAGACGGCGAGGGTGATCGGGGGCAGCACCCGACCCCAGCTGGAGAGCTCGTGGTTCTCGGCCTCCTACTGGCGGATGGCGGCGATCGGGATGCTGCTGACCGTCCCGTTCCTGCTCGCGGCGTGCATCCAGGGGATCCTGCGCTCGGACCCGGCCCTGATCGGCCGCGCGGCTCTGGGCTATCTGCCGCTGGCGGTGCTCGGCACGAGCATCGCCGCACCGATGACCACGCTGTTGCTCTCCGCCTCTGACGGCCTGTCGGCGCTCGTCGCCGGCGCGGCCGGCGAGGCACCGGGTGCTGCACTGGCCAAGCTCGGGGTGGGCACCGGGGCCCTGGCCGGGGTGAGCGGCACGTTCATCGTCTTCGTCGTCGGGTTCGTCACGGTCGCCGCAACGCTGACGCTGTGGGTCGAGCTGCTCATCCGGGCGGCAGCGGTCTATGTCATCGTGCTGATGCTCCCCGTCGTCTTTGCGGCGCTGGTGTGGCCCGCCAGGCGGGTATGGGCGATCCGCAGCGTCGAGACCCTCATCGCCCTGATCCTGTCCAAGTTCGCGATCGTCGCGGTGCTCTCGCTCGGGGGCGCGGCGATCGGCCACGGAGTCGTCGGACCAGCCGCGATCCTTGTCGGGGTCACGCTGGTGATGCTCGCCGCATTCTCGCCGTGGGCGCTGCTGCGGCTGCTGCCGCTGCACGAGATGGCGGCCGGCGTCGAGGGTCTGGGTCCCCAGCTCAGCCGCCGGATGCCGATGCTCGATCGCCCGGCACCTCAGGCTGGCGGCGACGGATCCGCGCGAGCCGCCGAGGCCGGGCAGACCGGGGAGACCGTCGACGCGGCACGGACGATCCTCGGGGGGCTGACCGGTGACGGCGAGCCGGTGACCAGCACCGGTGGCGGGGACGTGCCGGCGGCCGCTGACCGTGTCGCCAACGCCGCGGGCACCCCGGGTAGGACCGGGGTGAGCGTTGACGCCGCGTCAGCCGACGGGGGTGCGGCGGCCGGCGGTACGGCGGTCGGCGATCCCGGAGCCGTGGCGGCGGTCGGCGCCTCGGCACCGGGCGAGGCCGCGGATCACCGTGACGGCACCCAGCGCCTGCCCGGGATGGGCCCGAGGTGGCAGATGCGCAACGGCAGGTGGCCGGTGCAGACGCTCGGTCCGGAGATCGTGGCCGCGGACACCGATCCCCCGCCCGAGAGCCCAGCAGCGCCGGTCGTGCCCGAGCCACCCGTGGGTGCAGCGCCCGCCGCCGACGGTCCGGTGCTGGCGCCGGCGCCCGTGCGTCGGACACCAGCGCCTTCCGATCCGCGGGATGCGCCCGATGGAGGCCGGCGGTGAGCGAGCGGGTGCGCTACTCGTTCGGGCCGCTGGAGCGGCGGGGACTGCTCGGTCAGCTTCCGGGCGCTTCGGCCGGTTGCCTCGCCGTCGGAGTCCTGACGGCGATCGCGCTGCTGGACGGCACGCCCTCGCCCGCCGGGCTGCTCGAGGCGCTGGTCGCTGTGACGAGCTCGGGGGCGGTCGCGCTGCTGCCGGTGCGGGGGCGCCCAGCCGCCGAGTGGGGACCGCTCGTCGTCGCGCACCTCGGGCGCCGGGCGACGGGCCGCCATCGCTTCGCGTCCGCCGTGGCCACGACCGGCGCGCGAGCCGCGATCGGGCTAGGCCGGCGACCTGACCTGACCGGGCCCGAACCCGTTCCCCCACCCCAGCTCCGGGGCGTCCGGATCATCTCCGCCGGCTACCACGGGCGCACGATCGGTGTCCTCGCCGAAGATTCCGCCCGCCGGCTGACCGCAGTGCTCGCCTGCCGCGTGCCGGCCTTTGCCCTGCTCGATTCGGACGCCCAGGAGCGTCGCCTGGCCCGGTGGGGGCAGGTCCTGGCCGCGGCCGGGGGGTCGTCGATCCGGCGGCTGCAGTGGATCGAGCGCAGCGCCCCGGCGCCGGGGGACGAGTTGGCGCGGTGGGTCCACGATGAGCG
>JBBRLM010000172.1:0-2459 GCA_038231335.1 Mycobacteriales bacterium | reverse complement strand
GACGAGCGTGATGGTGAAGACGCCGAGCCCGATGGAGAAGAGCAGCGTCTGACTCATCGGGCATCGCCCTTCTCCCCGGCGAGCAGCAAGGCTCAGACCTCCGGTAATCGAGCTTGTTTGTTGGGCATTTCGTAACCTGATGTTTGCATAAGTCGTTCTAAGTTGCGTTGGTGGGGTGGTAGGTTTCGGGCATGACTGCGGTGGCCGTAGCGTTGGCGGATATGGGTGAGCCCGACGAGTTGGTGCGGACGGTGGCGGACGGGCGGGTGTACATCACGTCGGGCTCGCGGCTGTTGTTCTGCTTCGACGAGGACGACGTCGAGATGCGGAACCTGGTGATCGCGGCGTTACGCGACGCGCGGGTGACCGGGGTCGCGGTGGGCGCGTTGTTCGGGTTCACCGACCGGCACGTGTCGGCGATCCGGACCCGGGTGCAGCGCGAAGGGTCTCAGGCGTTGGTGCGCCGGGCGGGCCGGCCCCCGAAGTTGACCGCCGCGCAGATCGGTAAAGCCCGCCGGTGGAAGGCCGAAGGCGTGACGGGTGCGGCGATCGCGATCCGGCTGGGCGTGTCGGACGCGACGATCAGTCGGGTGACCGCGGACGTGGCCGTCGTGGTCGCGTTGTTCCCCGCGGCCGCGGCGGCCCCCGACGACCTGGTCGAGGCCGGTCCCGACGACCTGGTCGAGGCCGGTCCCGACGACCTGGTCGAGGCCGGTCCCGACGACCTGGTCGACGCGGCGGCGCCGGTGGGGGTGGTGTCGTGCCGGTATGCGGGGGCGATGTTGATGCACGCGTTCTGGGCGCAGATCGATGCCGAGGCGGTGCTCGGGGCCGGGCGGACGGGCCGGGATCGGTACGGGCCGCGCGACGTGGCGGTGGCCGCCTTGTTCGGGTTGGTGTTGGGGGGCGGCTCGATCGAAGCGATCAAGCATCTCAGCCGCCCCGATCTGGGTGCCCTGGCCGGCACGGCGCGGGCCCCCGGCCTGCAGACGCTGCGCCGCCGCTTGGCCCGCCTGGCCGACAGCACCGACGCGGTGGCCCAGCAACGCCGTCTCGCCGCGGCGATGCTGGCGCTCGACCCCGCGCCGGAGCAGGTGTTCTACGTCGATGACCATTTCGTGCCGTATTACGGGGCCCGACCGGTAGCGAAGGGGTGGAACACGAAACGCCGCCACGCCATGCCGGGCTGGGATGACTCGTTCGTATGCGACGCAGGCGGCCGGATCCTGGCGTTCACCAGCGCGGAACCGTCCGGTCTGTCGGTCACGATGCGCGCCGTGCTCCCCGCCCTCCCCGCCGCGCCCGGCGCGACCGGCCCGGCGATGATCGGCTTCGACCGCGGCGGGTCGTATCCGACCGCGTTCACCTGGCTCGACGAGCACGGCTTCGAATGGCTGACGTGGCGGCGCGGGCCGCTGACCGTCCCGGCCGTCGCGCCGACCCGCACCTGGTGCCAGATCGACGGGACCCGCCACCACTTCGTGGTCGCCGACGAGACCGTCGCCCTCGCCTCCTCCTACGGGCCCGCCCGCCAGATCACCCTCTACGAACACGGCGAACCGGTCGTCCAGATCCTCACGTCGAACACCACCATCACCGCGGCCCGTCTCATCAGCCGGCTCCGGTCACGATGGCGGATCGAGAACGCCTTCAAATACCTCAGCGCGCACCACGGCATCGACCAGCTCTGCGACTACCGCATGGACCTGATCGACGACACCCGGCCCGTGGCCCACCCCGACCGCCGAGCCCTCACCGCGACCCTCAACGCGACCCGGGCCGAACACGCCGAGATCGAACGCCAACTCGGCGCCGCCGTCGCCGGCCCCACCCACGACGCCGCCCGCCACCGGCGCCTCGCCGACGAACGCTACGAACTCGCCGACGACATCGACGACCTCGACCAGCAACGCCGCGCGCTCCCCGCCAAGATCCCCGCGAACCAGGCCACCCCCGGCGCGCAACGAGCCCTCCCGCGCCTCGAACGCCGCAGCTACCAAATGGTGCTCCGCGTGCTCGCCTACAACGCCGACCTCTGGCTCGCCCGCCGCCTCGACACCTACCTCAACAACCCCGACGAAGTCCGGGCCATCACCCGCCACCTCTTCCACCAACCCGGCACCATCACCTACACCCCCACCACCATCACCGTCACCATCACCGCCCCCGACCAACCCGCCACCGCCCGCGCCCTCACCCACCTCTGCGACGAACTCAACCACACCACCCCCGCCCACATCCCCGGCGACCCCCGCCCCATCACCTACCAAACCGCCCCCACATAGAACACCTCACCCACCGCCACTACCGGAGGTCTGAGCCCTGGTACGTGGTGGGTTTGATGTACCAGCCCGCGGGCCCCCAATTGGGGTCGCCGAGGGTGGCTGAGTCGATCTTGATCGAGGAGTCGACGACGAGCTTCGGGACCGGGGTCAGCTGGAACGAGTTGTTTCCACCGG
>JBBRLM010000171.1:0-2478 GCA_038231335.1 Mycobacteriales bacterium | reverse complement strand
TTCTTGGTGTGCGTCGAACACTTCGTTGAGGGCGGTGTCTGCGCCGACGCCGGTGCGGCCGACGATGGTGGTGAGATGCCTTGGCCAGGTGGCCATCGGTAGTGCCGCGACGATGTGGGCGGCTTGGCGGGTGGCGAGTACGGTGCCTTCCACGGTGTTCAGCCGTTCGGTGAATAGCGCGATCTGCGCGTCGATGAGGGCGTCGGCCAGTTCGGGGGCCTGCTCGAGGCCTCTGCGGAGCGCCGCGGGGCCGGCGGTCTGTAGCAGTTCGGCGGGATCTTTGCCGTGCGGGTTCATGAGGTGGCGGGGGTTGTCGCCGCGGGCGGTGAGCTGCCAGAACGCCCGACGGGCGGCCTGCAGTCCGGCGCGGTCGTTGTCGGTGGCCACGATGATCCCGGGCCGGCCTGGGCCGAGGTAGGGCTGTAGGGCGTCGGCTTGGGTGTCGGTGAACGCGGTCCCGAGCGGCGCGACCCCCACGAACCGACCGTCGCCGGCCAGGGTGACGGCGAGCGCATCCATCGATCCTTCGACGAGCACTGGCGTGGCGCCTTCGGCGAGGGCGGTGGCGCTCTCAGCGAGCCCGTACAGCTGATGACCCTTGATGAATAGGTCGGTCTCGGGAGTGTTGAGGTACTTCGGGCCGGCGTTGTCCTGCTCGGACCTGCTGGGGTTGCGGCGTCCGATCCAGCCCAGAACCTCCAGGATGTCCCCTCCGTCGTGGCCGCTTCCGTGGCTGGTGCCGACGATGGGGAGGACGAGCCGGTCGCGGAAGCGGTCGATGACCCGTCGGGTGGAGGCGACCCGTCCCAGGCCGGCAGCGAGGATCTGCTGGTCGGTGGCGCCCTGGGCGCGCAGGTGATCGGTCAGGGCAGTCCAGCTCGCTGGGGCGTAACCGACCCGGAAACGCTCGTCGCCGGTCAGGTCCGTTCCGAGCCGCTCGGCGACATACGCCGGTGCCCACGAATCGGCGTACCGGGCCGTGAAGAACCGGGCGGCTTCGTTGTTCAGCTCGAGCAGGCTGCTGCGACTGAACACGGTGGTGTCGGTGCTGGCTGGCCTGCGGTCTGCGCGGTGGACCTCGGCGGCGGACTGTCCCGCACCGACCCCGCGGACAACGTCGCCGACAACGTCGGCGTGGATCGAGTCGAGGAGGGTGGGGGTGAACTCAGGGTCGGGGAAGGGTGGTTCTTCGGCGTCGTCAGGCTCGACGAGGTTCGCCAACCAGTCCGGCTCGTCGGCGCTGGGGTTGTGCTGCCCGAACTGGTCGCGGTCAGTGAGTACCCCGATCCTCCAGATCAGAGCCGTCGCCAGCTCATCGCTGCGCAAGGGTTCGTCGTCCGGGTGGCCGCCGCGCAGCAGGTCGTGGGTGGTACTCAGAAGCTGTCGGGGTTCCCAACCGCTGCTGCGGGCGTGGCTGACGGCCGCGACCAGCGCCGGCCAGGCCGGGTCGGCCAGTACCTGATGGGCGGCCGCAGCGCCCAGCACGTCGGTCAGCACGGGAGCCCATTCGGGTCGCAGGGTGTCCGACAGTGAGTGCTGGCTGGCTGTCATCGCGGCGGGGGACAGGTGCCGTGCGAGGCGCCACCACAGGGCCGCGGCGGGTTGCTCGTCGGGCAAGGCCCGTTCGCTGCCGACGGCTCGGGTGAGGTCGAAGATGTTGATGCCGGCGCGGGCGGCGATGGCCAGGCGGTCGGCCAGGACCGGCCAGTACGGGTCGGTGGTGATCCGCGGGTCAATCTGGTTGGCCAGCGGCGCCCAGCGGGCGGTGGCCGCTTTGGGGTCTCCGAGCAGCGTCGTGACGCGCAGGTCCAGGGCGCGTTGGGCGCGGGCCTCCGCTGCGGCTAGCTGGGGTGGTCCGGTGGGTCTGCGGTCGCCGTCATCGACGGCGTTGGCGGCTCGCCAGACCGCCAGGTCGACCACGAGCTCGTGGTCGCGGGTGAGCAGGCTGTTCGCCCAGGGTGGGGCGCTGGTCGGGGTCCAGGACCAGGCCCTGGCGTGGACCTGTTCGGCGTCGGCCTGGACGTGTTCGGCGCGGTCCCGCAGGTACAGCCCCCATTCGGGGTGCGTTGCCAGGGCGGCGGGCAGGGCGGGGAGCCACGGCAGCGGACCCCCCGCGGATCGGTTCCCTGCAGGGTCTAGCCGCCAGTCCAGGACGGCGGCGTCGTCCCGGGCGTCGTCCAGGCTGGGTCCGGAGGCCAACGCCCGCGCAAGGCACCGTCCTGGGTCGTGGCCGCCGATGGCCAGCAGTGCCAGGTGTGCGCGCAGCGTCGGGTAGGCCTCGCATCGGGTGAGGCCGAGCACGGCGGTGTCCGCGGCCTGGTCGATGGCGGCGAGCTTGGCGGGGCCGAGGTGGTCTTCGGCGGCGGTGGCCAGGGCGTGGTGGTAGCGGTCGGCGTCGGCATGCAGCCTGGTCGCGGGGTCGGCCAGGGCCCGGCCTTGGCTTGTTGCCGAGACTGGTGAGCCGTCGCGGGCCAGCAG
>JBBRLM010000170.1:0-2522 GCA_038231335.1 Mycobacteriales bacterium | reverse complement strand
TGTTCGGCGAGACCGGATGGGCCGAGCGTCAAGATGGTGGTCGGGTTCGGTACGGCGACCGCACCTAGTCGTCCTCCGCGAAGGGCCAGCGCGGGGACCCCCACGACGAAGATGCTGTCGACAAGCGCAGCGATCGCGCGGGCGCTGGCGGCGACGGCCTGGACATCGCCGCCCTGCTGGCGGGTGTCCGCTGCTGCCGCGACGCACAGCGCGACGGGAAACGACACGGTTGCGGTGTCCACGAACTCGACGGGGGTGTCGAGGTCGCGGGCGGCGACGCGCGCGGCGTCGAGCACCGCGGAGTACGTCGCCCCGGTGTGGATCGACACGATCATGGTCGCGCCGTCTTCGACGGCCCGGCGGTAGGCGCCGAGGAGATCACCGGGGGAGGGGGCCGAGGTCGACACGACGGCGCCATCGGCGAGTCGACAATAGAAGTCGACGCTGGTGATATCGACGCCTTCGCGATACGGGTTCCCGTCGACTACGACGGTCATGGGGGCGACCTGCACGCGCTCTCGGTCGCGCCATTCGAGCGGGAGCATGGATGCGGAATCGGTGACGAGGCCGATCATCGGGCGGCCCGGCGGGCGGCTCGGAACTTGGCGAGGATCATCGCGGATGACACGACGGCGAAACCGGTCAGCGCGGGTCCTGGGGCGGGACCCCACGCGTTGGGCAATCGGCGTCGCCACCAAACGATGGTCGCCGCCGTCCACACGGCACAGGAGATCTGGATGGAACGCTCGGCTTGTTGGGACGCGACCGCGGTGATAGTGGCGACGGCGGCGTCGATGGGGAAGTAGGCGGGGAACACGGCGAGGCAGGCGCCGGCGGACGTGGCGACGCCCTTGCCGCCCTGGAAGTCGTTCCACACCGGGGCGATGTGCCCGGCGATCGACGCGGTGGCGGCAACGTACGCGCCGGTGTCGCCGGCGATGGCGCGACCCGCGACCCCAGCGGCCGCGCCTTTGGCCATGTCCGCGGCGAGCACGGCGAAGCCCCAGCGGCGACCGAGCACCGCGGCGGCGTTGAGGGCGCCCGGGTTGCCGCTGCCCTCGTCGCGAAGGTCCCGGCCGGTGGCAGCGAGGCGGGTGGCGATATCCGCAGATGGGAACGTGCCGGCCAAATAGCCGAGAATCCCCGCCGCCCCAACACGGGCGAACTGGGCGGCCGCGGTCATGTCGGGCGCACGTGGTCGCCAACGAGCTGGTCGCCGGTCACGCCCACGGCGTCGGCGGCTTGGGCTTCCCCGAGCACGACGAACGTCGCGGCCGTGCTGGCGCAGGTCCGGCCCTTGGCGTCGGTGATCACGGCCGCGGCGGCGAGGGTGGCGGTCCCATCGGCGGGGTGTCGGGTGATCGTGGCGGTCACGGTGTAGGGGCGGCCGGTGCGTACCGGGTGTTCGAAGCGGGTGGTGGTCTCACCGGTGACCGCCCAGCAGTGGGCGACGGCGATTGCCGCCCACGCCATGGCTTCGTCGAGCACCGCGAGGAGCACCCCGCCGTGGAGGTAGTTTGGGGCACCGGAGAACCGCTGGTCGAGCTCGAAGGTTGCGGTGACCGTGTCGGTGGTCTCCTCGTGGAAGAACGGGATCCGCAGCCCGGCCTTGTTGCGTTGCTCGCACACGAAGCAGTTGGACTCGAAGCCCCATCGGTCATTGGTCAGAGCCTGCACTCGTTCTCCTCGAAGGTATCGGTCGCTACCGAACCCTGCGGGAACCCGCCCCGGCTCGCGCCCATTCCCCGAAATCGCGAGGAGCGCCCGAGCCTCGCGCATCACCCAACCTCGCGTCGGCCCGCCCTCGGGAACGCGGCGGATTGCCCGGGATACGGGAGCGCGTCCCGGTCACCTCCGAACCGGGCTAGCCGCTGTGCGCGACCGCGGCGAGCTCCACGCCACCGCCGACCCCGACGAGCTCGCTGCCACGATGGCGTCCCGCAGGGCGGCCTCCTCCTCGCCAAGACAAGCCCCGGGGTCGAGTTGGTGGGGTAGCAGCCCGTGGCGGGCACTTCGGGCCAGCGCGTGGTGGCCGTTGTTTCAGGAGTCGCCGAATGAGAGCAAGGTCAGGGCGGTTCGTGGCGGGGCGTGGAAGCTATGCGTCCTTGAGAACGGAGGCGTCGAGGGAGTGGTCCACGATGGCGTGGGCGGTGTCGACGAGGCGCTTGTTGTGGTCTCGGCTGTAGCGGCGCAGCCGGTCGAACGCAGGGTCCATGTCCAGGCCGAGTTGCTGGGAGATGACTCCCTTGGCTTGTTCGATGACCACGCGGCTGCCCAGCGCGTACTGCAGCCCTCTCTGACATACTGATGGTTGCCGCCCTGAGCGAATGATTCCGTGAAGTAGGGCGAGGAACGAGAAGGAGCAATGACAGTTACTACCGTGGAGGCTGTGGCCTCGCGACCTGATCCTGAAGTCCGTCCGGCCCGGCAGGTGTATCCGGCTCGGTACAAGTTGAAGATCCTGGCCGAGCTCGACGCGGCGGACTCGAAGACCGCGCGGGGCGAGATCATGCGCCGTGAGG
>JBBRLM010000169.1:0-2557 GCA_038231335.1 Mycobacteriales bacterium | reverse complement strand
CCAGACCGCCAGCCTGCTACCGGGCCTCCTGGCAGCTACCCGGACCGGACTCACACCGGCAGGCGACGACGAGCTTCAGACCAAGACACGACCGCTGGACGATCACCTCCTGATCACTGGACGCACCGGCTGGAGTACTAGCGGCAAGTGGATCGTGCGCTGACCGCCCGCGGAAGACCCGCACCCGACCCGATCAGTGTGGTTGGCGTCTCAGCCGAGGATGGTGGTGACGTTGTCAGCGCTGGTGGTGAGCTGGACGTAGAGCTGTGCCCAGGTCTTGTCGGTGTCGGTGGCGGGTTGGCCGTCGCAGAAGGGCAGTTTCCCGGCGGCGGTGTAGTAGGCGAGGAAGGTCAGCTGCGGTGTCGGCTGGGAGGTGTCGCCACCCTGATAGGCGCTGTTGGGCTGGGCGGTCTGGTGTTCCAGACAGGGCGGGGTGGCGCCGGGGGCGAAACCGGGCTGGGTGACGAACACCGCGGGCGCCGCGGCCGGGTCCGACGACGCCCCGGCGCTGGTGACCAGGACCACGACCGCTGCGATGACCGCCGCGGCCACCGCGGCGGCGAGGACGATCCACACGATGCGCCGTCGGCGCTGTGGCACGGCGGTGGTGGGGGTGGTCGAGTGCGTCATGGGTGGTTCAGACCGTTCCGGACAGGGCGCGCAGCACGAGACCGGCGCCGACGATGATGACGAGGCATGCGGTGAGGAAGGGCAGGTAGGCCAGCAGCGCGCTGAACCGGGCGACACCGCGGCGGTTCAGGACTGTGGTGATGCGGCCTTGGAGCCGGACGAGCAGCAGCCCGGCCAGGGTGAGCGCCAGCGCCATGCCCAGGCCGTAGCCGAGCACCAGAACGATGCCCAGCACGGTGCGCCCCAGCGCGATCGCGGCGAGCAGGACCAGCAGCGCCGACGGGCTGGGGACCAGGCCGCCGGCGACCCCGAGCCCGATCAGGCCAGAGCGCCCGAACCCGCGCTCGTGCCCGTGGCCATGTCCGTGCCCGTGTCCGTGCCCGTGGCCGTGTCCGTGGCCGTGCCTGTGGCTGCTGGGTGGGCCGCCGACCGGGCCGTGATCGTCGTGTTGTTCGGGGCGACCGGGGTGGGTCTCGACGGCCGGAACGCCGTCGATGGCCGGGCCCGAGTCGGGGCCGCGGTCGCTGCCGCCGCTGTAGGCGACAGCGCTGGAGGCGACTGCGGCCTGCCGGGTCGGCGCGGGCGCCAGGTCCAGGCCTGAGAGCAGGTCCCCGCGGCGGCGGCGCCGCAGCGCGGAGACGAACAGCCCGACCCCGACCCCGGCGACCACGAACCCGGAGATGACGGCCAGGACCTGTTCCACGGCGGTGGGTGCCAGCGCCGCGGACGCGGAGAGCAGCACCCCGAGGACCAGCACCCCGACGGTGTGGGTGATCGTCACGGTGGCCCCGACGGTGACCACGTCGCGCATCCGGCCACGTTTCCCGACCAGATACGCGGCCATGATTGTCTTGCCGTGGCCGGGCAGGAACGCGTGCCCGGCCCCCAACAGGACCGACAGGAGCACCGCGAGCAGGGCGACACCGAGGCTCATCTGCTGGGTGCCGACCAGGTTGTTGAACGCCGTGGACAGGTCGTTGAGCGCCCGGATGACGACATCCGCGCCGGGAACCCCGGCGACGATGGCGTAGGTCGAGGCGCCCGCCCCGGGGGTGGTGGCGATCTGCGCGGTGCGGACATCGAGCGGGGAGGACAACAGGTCGTTGGGGTAGCGGCGCAGCTGATCGCTGATACTCGCCGCCGGGACCGGCGAATCGCGCAGGGTGACACCGTTGCCGGTGGCGGTGATCTCGTGCCAGCCCCCGATCCCGGCCGAGTCGAACTCGTCATCGACGCTCACAGTGGTCGGCCGCGACAGCGCGGCGGGCGCGGTCAGCTGGCACTCCAGGCGCCCGACCTGCAGCCCGGCGGCCCCGGGGAGCTGACCGTAGGTGGCGGTGGTGACACTGAGCGGGGCCCGGTCGGCCCCGACGGTGAGCACCACGGTGGCGGCGAGGGTGTGGCACTGCGCGTCGGCGTAGGCGGCGGCCTCGGTGGGGGAGACGGTGCCGTCGCCGTTGGTGTCGATCAACGGCAAGCGTTGCAGGGTCGGGATTTCGGCGACGTCGACGACGGCGAGGTCGGCGATGTGGTCGGAGAACAGGGTGAGGCCGTCGTAGTGGTTGACCGTGGCGTTGCCCAGCGGGTGCGCGCTCGCCTGCGGTGCCCCACCCACGGTGGTGGCGACCGCGACCGCGATCGCGCCGAGCAGCGAGCCGGTCACCAGTATCCGGCGTAGAACACGACCCCGACGGCCCGATCTCGCGCTCTCCCGGCGGCCTTCGTTCGGTCCGGTCATCGGGGGCCTCCCAGCTGGGCGAGCGTGGCGTGGGCGGCGGGCGCCTGGAGCGGGTTGAAGTGCGGGTTGATCGCCAGTGCCGCGGTGAGGTCGGTGCGGGCCGCATCGGTCTGGCCGAGCGCGTTCTCGATCATGCCTTTGTGGAAGGCGAACAGCGCGTTGCGCATCCCGGTGGCGGCGGCCTTGTTG
>JBBRLM010000168.1:0-2577 GCA_038231335.1 Mycobacteriales bacterium | reverse complement strand
GCTTGGGCGTAGCTCGTGCCGGACGTGTTGTAGCCGCTGTAGCTGGCGGTGACCCACCCCAGGCCGTTGTAGGTCTGCTTGCTGAAGACTTGTCCGGTGCCCGCTAGGATTTGCTGTAGCAAACTGCCGCTGTAGTCGTACCAGTTGTTCGCGGTCAGTGCATTGCCGACCGCGCCGGTGTTTGGGTCGACGGCGTAGGCAAGCTGCCGGTACACGCGACTTCGGTCGTCGTACTTCGTCTGATCCTGGGCGATGAGCCGGCCGCCCTGGGTGACATAGTTTTGGGTCTGGGTCTGGCGGTCGAGGTTGTCCAACGTGTAGGCCGTGTAGCGGCCGGTGGCGTCGGTCATGCTCGTCCGCCGGTCGCGCCAATCGTAGCCGTAGGCGGTGACCCGCGTGTCGCCGGCCGCGGCCGAGACGTGCTGGGTCGCCCGCGTCAAGTTCCCGTCCCCGCCGGCGTTGCCGCCGTCGTACTGGTTCTCGGCGACGACGACCATGTTGTTCGACCCGGAGCCGGCGGGATTGGAATCCGTCGCGTCGGCGTCGTCCGTCCCCACCCACGTCGAGGCGACCCGTTGAGGCGTCTCCCAGACCGTGCGCGTGATCGTCCCGCCCGGCGACACGACCCGATTCAAGTGTTCAAGGGCATCGTACCCGTAGTCCGTCTGGCCGTAGTTCGTGCCCTCGGTCCCGACGCCCGACGACGGGGGCGGGATAAGGAAGTAGACGCGCTGCGAGATCTTCTGGTGCGCCGCGTTGTACTGCGTGCTCGACCAGTTGGTCCAGGCGGTCTGGGGGAACGTGTCGGCGGGCGTCAGCGGGCCGCTCGTGCCGCTCGGCCGCGTGCTCGTGATCTGGTCGGTCGTGCGGCCGTCCTTGTCGGCCCGCGCGATGGAGACGGGGTTCACCAGCGTGTAGGCGGGCGGCGTGCCTAAGGCGTATCCGTTGCCCGTCCGGATCTCGTCGGACCCCCAGAACCCGGAAGCCGGCTGGGCCGACGGCGCATAGACGAGCCACGTCGCCTGCCGAACCACCGCGGCGGTACCCGGAGCCACGACGGCGGTGTGACTCGGGCCCAGGGTCTGCACGAGCCCACCCTGGGTGTCGTAGCCGTAATCCGTGGTCAGGTTCACGCCCGGCGACGATCCGCCGCCGGCCTGGTAGTTGAGCGTCTGGCGGGTCACGACCCCGAGCGCCAAGTCGTAGGCGTATGCGGTGACGATGCCGCGTTCGTCGGTGCGCGAAGCGAGGTTGCCGTACTGGTCGTACTGCTCGATGATCGTGGGGACCGCGCCGTCCCCGTTCTGGTCGGTGCCGACCGCGGGCAACCGGGTCGTCTTCCGCTGGAGTTGATTGGTCGTCCCGGCCCACTGGTACTGATGGCCGGTCGTGATCACGGTCGCGGTGTTGGCCGGGTCGGGGTACGCGACCTCGCTGGCCACCGGGTAAACGACGTTGCCGCCCGCGTCGGAATGGGCGAGGTAGGTGTAGGACCGCGTCAGCACCGCCGACGCCGCGCCCGCCCGGCCCTGCTGGAGCTTCAGCTTCGAGACACGGCCCGGCGCCGTGTCCGCCGGGCCGTAATACTCCGTCACCTCGATCAAACCGCTGCCGGCGTTCATGTAGGGAGCGCCGCCGGCGAAGTTCATCAGGTCATTGTATTGCTCCAGCGTCGACAGGGGCGACGGCAGGTTCAGCGCCGACGGGTGGGCGTCCCAGGTCAGCCGGCCGTCGGCGGTGTACCTGGAGAACGTGCCCCACACGCGCGTGCCTGCGGGGTCGATGGTGACCCGCAGCATCGGAAGCCCGCAGTAGTTGGTGTAAGCGATGACCCGCGACCCGTCCGGGAGGGTCTGGGTCGTTTTGGTCGTCCAGTAGTTGTACCCCAGCGACGGGTCGCGCGGGTTGGCCGCGTGGGGGTTGTGGGCGTACGCGAACGTGTCGGCGGTGGTGCCGCCGCCCGGGCAGCCGGCGCACACGGCCGCGACCTCGGTCGTCACGCGCCGGTGGGCGTCGTAGACGAAGTAGTGGTCGGCGTAAGGCTGCACGGCCGTGTCGGACGCCGTCAACAGGTTGGCGTTGAAGAGCTGGCGGTAGGCCTCGGGGCCGAAGTGGAGCTTCAGCCCGTGCGCGAACCCGGACGTGTAGTACCGGTAGTAGCTGACGGCGACGGTGTTCCAACCGCCCGAGCCATCGGGCAGTTGTTGGGCGGCGGTCCGCAGGTCGTTGGTGAGCCCGAAGGGGCCCGGGGAAGCGCTGAAGCCGCCCCCGCCCCGGAAGGTCGGCGGCCCGTAGTAGGCATAGGCGGCCCGCTTGATCGACGACCAGTCGCCGCCCGCGACCTGCTGGCGCCACGTGACCGACTGGAGCTTGCCCGCGGCCGTCCCGCCCGCAAAATACGCGTACAGCAGCGAGTCGATGGTGGTCGTGCCGCCGACGGTGACGCTCCGCTGCAACTCGTTGATCTGGTCGCCGCTGCGGCTGGTGACGCGCGTGACCACGCCGCCGGCGTCGGTCCGGCTCACGAACGAGCCGGGCGAGGCGGCTGCGAAGCTGTTGAAGACGCTGACCTGCTGG
>JBBRLM010000167.1:0-2583 GCA_038231335.1 Mycobacteriales bacterium | reverse complement strand
TCGGGTTGACGGTGTTCTTGGCTTCCTGGACGTAGTCCAGGCCCAGCGTCGCCCAGCTGTCGGCGTTGTTCGGGGTGATCTTCAGCTGTGCCTGGATACCGGCGATGTCGGCACCCAACGGGTCCGCCGCCGGCGGCGAGCTGGCGGCGCCGCCGGAGTTGGGGACCGGGGTGGGGTTCCCCCAGTGCGCGGCCACCCCCACCACCACGGCGACCACGGCCAACAGCGCCACCGCGATCAGCCACCACCGCCGAGCCCGCCAGCGTCGCCGCGGCGGGGCCGTCACGGCGATACCGGGGGTGTCCCCGCCTGGACCAGCGCTGCCCGGGCCACCGGGGTACTCGTCAGGGAGCTGCTCGTCGGGGAGCGCGGTGGCATCGGTGTGATGGTCGTTGTCTGCTCGGGTCACGGCTCAGCTCCCACTGCTCGGGGCAGCTCCATCAGGCGTCGTCCACCGCGTTCAGCTGCGGCGCTGCCCACGGCGGCGGTCATAGGCATGGGTCGAGGGGCGTTGGTGATGGGTCCATCGGCTATGGCGGGGGATGGATCACGGTGTGGGCGTTCCAGGCGGTGAACATCAACGCACCCGCCGCGCCCTGCGCCGCCGTAGTGGGCGGCGCTGCGCCGGTCGCGGCGTTGGTGGGGTTGGTCTGAACCTCGAGCGGGTACGGGTGGACCGCGTCGTCGGCGACGTAGAGCACCCCGACCCCGCTGCTCGGGGTGACCTTCACGGCTGGCTGTCCGGCGACGGTGGCGGTGCTGGTGACCGCGGCGGTGTCCCCGGTTTTGATCAACTGGCTGAACACGGTCTTCTTGTCCAGCTGCGCCACCAGCGGTGCGGCCCGCGGGTCGGTCGCCGAGAGGCGCTGATAGCCCGCCGCCGCGCCGGGCGCGGTCAGGCCTTTCACATACAGCGTCGGGCCGACCTTGATCAGGTCGATGTTCTGTCCGGCGCCGGTGATCTGTTCGCGCCCGTCCCCCGACGAGGTCAGCACCAGCTGGATCGTGGCGCTCGTCGCGGCGGTGCCGGTGCTGGCGCCGCGGGCGACGGTGCCGGTGATGGTCACCGAGTCCGCGGCCAGGGCCGCGGCCTGGGCGTCGGACAAGATCTGCGCCGCGGGCTTGCCCGCCTCACCTCCCACGGGCCCACCACTCGCACTCGAACCGGCGCAGCCGGCGCTGAGCAGCACGACCAGTACCACGCCGGCGACACCCGCCACGCGGACACCAAGAGCGCGGGAACCAGGAGCGCCGGCACGGGCGCCGCTTCGGATGGGACTGCGGTCGGGGGGTCGGGTTCGCACGCACATACCTTCCTCGACAGCCCGGGGCCGCCGCGCCCCGGGTGGACCGCCGGCGTCGCCGCTGCGCCCGACAACGCGGGCGGGGGTGGGATTCAACCGGGGGATTCACCGTGCGACCCGGCCCACCCGCGGATGAGGGGTTAGGGCAGGCCGGGCCACACGGCTGCGGACCGGCGTTGATGGATCACCACGCATGGCTCCCCGCCGATGATCCCCGTGCAACCGGTCCGGGACCCGGAGCCGGCCCCCCGAAGTGGCCGACCCAGGCCAGACCACGTCGTGACCTCCGGTCCGCCGACCACGAACCGACGGACCGGACGTCACTGTTTGCTCCTCGGGACCGCTCCGTTGCGGTCCCGAGCAGCGGCTGGACTACTTGCTGCCGGCGGTGTTGACGCTCTGGTTGAACGGCAGCCCGACGTAGGGGAAGTGCTCGGTGAACCCACGCGGGTTGACGTCCACGCCGTCGCCCTTGGCGAGCGCCGCCACGATCTTGGCGCTGCCATCGTTCTGCACGGCACCCTCGAGGGCCTGCAGCTCGATGTCGACCACGTCGTCGGTGAGACGGCGACCGTTCGGGAAGCCCTGAAGGTCACCCCCGAGCACACCGAGCCGGCTGGGGTGCGCGGTCACCGGGACCGCCATGTTGAGGCGCAGCTCCTCGGCGGGCTGGAACTTCTTCGGGTTGACGTCCTTGTTGAGCAGCTGCGAGTTCAGGTCCACCTTGATCGGGCCCGGTGCCGCCTTCGCGATACCGGTGGCGAAGATCTCCAGCAGGTCGTTGCGCGGGGTCGCCGGGGCGGGGATGCCGTAGATGGCCTGGATCAGCTGGGGCACCTCGGGCTTGAGGACCCGCCCGACGAACGCGGTGTTGGTGGCGTCCTGGGCGGGGGTGGACCCGTTGAACGCGTCCTTCATCCCGGCGGCGGAGACGACCTCGTTGACCAGCGGGTTGCCCAGCCGGGAGACCTGCACGTACGGGCCGACCGAGGTCCGCTTGCCCGGCGACAGGATCGTCGACTGCTTCTGGGTGTCGCTCCAGACCCCGATCACCGGGTTGTCCTTGGTGTTGTTGTGCAACGCCAGGTAGTCCTTGGGGACCTGGATGGAGATGGTGTTGACGTTGTAGCCGTTCAGCGTGTCCTGCCCGGCCTCGGACAGGTTCCCGCCGTAGAGCAGGTCGAAGACCCGCAGGTCCAGGAAGAACGAGTCCGCGGCCTGGCCGACGTAGACCTTCCCGCCGTTGTCGGGCAGGTTGTAGATCGCCTGGTCACGCAGC
>JBBRLM010000166.1:0-2623 GCA_038231335.1 Mycobacteriales bacterium | reverse complement strand
GCCGTGTCCATATCGGTGAAGATCACGCCCTGCTTGGTGAGTTCCTCGTTGATCTGGTGATAGACGACTTCGGACTCGTACTGGGCGCCAACACCGGAGAGGAACTTGCGCTCGGCCTCGGGGATGCCGAGCCGGTCGAAGGTCTTCTTGACATCGTCGGGGACGTCGTCCCACGAGCGCTCGGCGCGCTCGGAGGCGCGGACGAAGTAGTGAATGTCGTCGTAGTCGACCTCGGCCATCAGCGGCGAGCCCCAGGTCGGCTGGGGACGGGCGAAGAAGTAGTCCAGCGCCTTGAGGCGGAACTCGCGCATCCACGTGGGCTCGGACTTGAACTCCGAGATCTTCTCGACGATCTCGCGGTTGATCCCCTTCGGCGCCTTGTACAGGTAGTTCTCGGCGTCGTGGAAACCGTACTTCTCCGTGTAGTCGGAGTTGATGGATGCCAGCTGCTCGTTCTCGGTGAGAATCGGGGTACCGGGTGTCTCGGTGTCGGTAGTGGCCACTACTCCACCTCCAGCTTGATCGTGTCGTCCTCGATGATCACCGAAAAGGTGTCCACCGGAACGTAGGCGGGCAAAGTCTTGGGCTTGCCGGTCGCGAGGTCGAACAGCGAGCCATGTCGGGGGCACTCGACGGTGCACGTATCGGGATCGAAGATCCCCTCGGCGAGCGGTCCGTCGTCGTGTGAGCAGCGATCCTCGATCGCGTAGAACGTCCCGGCGCAGTTGAACACGCCGATCTCGAGATCCTCCCAGGCAACCAGGCGGCTCTCGCCCGAGGGGAGCTCTGACAGCGGACATACGTCGATCATCTGCGGCACGCCTCTCATAATACCTAGTGCGGGCATCGGATTTCGGCGGCGCCTTGGCGCAGGCCGTTCGGGGCCGCCCCGGCCGGGCGCATCCGGGTCGATTGCGGCGCGTCATATGGGTTCGCGCAAGTTCTCGCCGACCTGTGCGTTTCAACACACATGTCACGGACGATTCGGATTGCCCTCTCACTCGCGCTCAGCGTGCTGATCGCGACCGCGGTGGGCTCCGGCGCCGCCGACGCGCTATCGGTGCCGAGCACCAAGGTCCCCTCGGTGTCGGTCGCGGCGCCGTCGGTCACGATCCCCACGCCAGCGGGCACTGTCAGCGTCCCATCGCGGGTTTCCCTGCCACCGGTCACCACCCCATCCGTCCCGGCGCCGCCGGTTCCGTTGCCATCGGTTCCGTTGCCATCGGTTCCGGTGCCATCAGTTCCGGTGCCATCAGTTCCGGTGCCATCGGTTCCGGTGCCGCGGGTGACGGGCGCCGGCCACGGGTCGACCCCGAGCTCGACGGCAGCGCCCCTCACCCCCCGGCCGGCCAGCTCGGTCGGGCGCGCGGGGTCGGCGGCCCCTGCCGGCCCGGCGAGCAGCGCGCCCGTGGCCGCAACACGGTCGCCGACTCCGGCGACGGCCGCCGCCCCGACGCCGAACGGCGAGTCGAGGACCGCCGCGAGCGCCCCCGGTCTGACCGCGAACGGGCCGAGCCGGGCCCGTCACGCCACCATGGCCAGTCGTCGCCTGCGTGCCCTCGTCGCCCGGCTGCACGGCTGCCTGACCGCGCTGTCTCCGGGCGCCGCCCACCTGCTCAGCCTCCGGGCCGGGCTGCTCGGCCGCCCTGCCCTGGGTGCCGGCGCCGCCGCCCGGGCCCTGGGTGTCACGGCCGCCCGTGAGGGACGGCTCGAGCGCCGGGCGTTGATCGCGCTGCGCGCGGCCGCGTCCGCCGGCTGCGGCGCGACCGGATCAGGCTCGGGATCGGTGTCCTCCGGGGCGACACTCGTGACCGCGTTCCCCACCGGTGCGGCGAACCCCCCAGGCTCGCCACGGGCAGCGTCGCCGGGGTCGACCGGCGTTCCGGTGACCGGCGCCGGCCGCGCCACACCCCCGTCCGCAGCGGCCAGCAGGCGCGGTGTGACCCGCGGCGCCGGCAGCGGCCTGCCCCCGGCGGCCCGTCGCGCGCCGACCACGACCGAACGCGCGAGCAGCCCGACTGGTACCCCGAGCTGGGCGCTCATTGTCGCGCTGGCCGCCCTGGCGCTCGGCGGCGGTTTTGCCCTCCTGCGCGCCTATCGCGGACCCCGACAGACGGCCGCGGTCACTTCCTGGGCGACGGTCGAACCGGCAGCCCCGGCCGCTCTCGCCGCCCCGGCCGCTCTCGCCGCCCCGCCCGCATGGCCCGCTACGGCCGACCCGCCTGCGCCGACAGCCGGGGTCCCCCCGGGCTCCCCGGCGCCCGCTGCGGCTCGGCCCGCTCCCGCCGGCCCAGCCACGCCCGCCGGCCCACCCACGCCCGCCGGCCCACCCACGCCCGCCGGCCCACCCACGCCCGCCGGCCTACCCACGCCAGCCGCTCGGCCCACTCCGCGCGCCACGCCCGGCCGGCGATGGAGCCGTCACGAGACCGAGCTCGCCGCTGTCGCGATCACCGCGATCGCGGGCGGCGCTGCACGACTGGTCAACCGGGCGCGCAGACGCTCGACGCGGGGGCGCTGATCAGGTCCGGCTGGACTACGGCGTCTCGGGCTCCCACCCGACGCCGTGACCGAGCGAGGCGCTCTTGACGACCTTGAGCGAGAGCAGCGCGCACTTCATCCG
>JBBRLM010000165.1:0-2649 GCA_038231335.1 Mycobacteriales bacterium | reverse complement strand
TTGATCTTGTGCGCGCCGGTGTGGTTGAGGTCCTCGCGCTTGAGGTAGATCGAGCGGCCGGCGACCTCGCTGAGCCGCCGCGCCCGGTACAGCGGCGAGGGGCGCCCGACGTAGTCGTGCAGCAGCGTGGCGAGCTCGTCGCGATAGACGGGATCGGCGCGCGCGGCCAGCCACGCAGTCTCGAGCTCAGCCAGCGCGGGCATCAGCGTCTCGGGGACGTACTGCCCCCCGTAGGGGCCGAAGCGGTGCTCGATCGTGCTC
This sequence comes from Mycobacteriales bacterium, assembly GCA_038231335.1. Lineage (GTDB taxonomy): Bacteria > Actinomycetota > Actinomycetes > Mycobacteriales > Pseudonocardiaceae > Pseudonocardia. Next base: position 2,388 of record JBBRLM010000165.1, on the reverse strand, counting down.
AACCGACCAGGGCGGTGTCAGCGACCGCGGCGGCGAAGGCATCGATCAGCGCCGGATCCTTGATGCCGGGGCTGAGCTCGACGCCGCTGGAGACATCGACGGCATACGGCCCTACGGCAGCGATCGCATCGGAGACGTTGGCCGGCGTCAGCCCCCCGGAGAGGATCCGCGGGACACGGGGCCGGCGCCGGCCGCGGGCCAGCTCCCACGCGAACGTCTCGCCGGTACCGCCCCGGACGCCGGGGACGAAGCTGTCCAGGAGATGGAAGTCGGTGTGGAACACACCCAGGGCCTGGATCTCGGCACCGCTGTGCACCCGGGCGGCCTTGATCACCTTGGCGCCGGTCCGGCGGGCGGCCTCGGCGCAGAACACCGGGCCCTCGTCGCCGTGGAACTGCAGCAGGCTCAGGTGGGCCTCGTCGGCGGCGCGGACGACCTCATCGAGCGTCGGGTTGACGAACACACCGGCCAGCTGCACCTGGCGACGAAAGCGAGCCCCGATCTCGGCGGCCTGATCGAGCGGGCAGCAGCGCGGAGAGCCGGGCCACAGGATCATGCCCAGCGCCCAGGCGCCGGCCTGCACCGCGTGCTCGGCGTCCTCGGGTCGGGTCAAGCCGCAGAACTTGATCTTGGTGGCGGGGAGATCCACGGTCAACCATCCTAGTGTCGCGAGTCGGGCATTCGGGGCACTCGTGACCGGCGCCGCCCGCCCCGGCCTCGGGGTCAGCCGGGGGTCGCGACCCCGACCCCGGTCAGCTCGCGGCAGGCCGCCTCGATATCGGTCGAGCGCATCAGTGCCTCCCCGATCAGCACCGCATCGACCCCGGCGCCCGCCAGCGCCTGCAGCTCATCCCGGGTGCGAAAACCCGACTCGGCGACCACGAGCGCGTCGGCGGGAACCTCGGCGCGCAGCGTCAGCGTGCGGCCGACGTCGACCTGCAGCGTGGTCAGATCGCGGTTGTTGATCCCGATGATCGCCGCGCCCAGCTCGCGGGCGCCGGCGAGCTCGGCCGCGTCATGGACCTCGACGAGCACATCGAGCCCGAGCTCGGTTGCCTGCGCGTACAGCCCCGCCAGCTCGCCGGCGGACAGTGCGGCGACGATCAGCAGGATCGCGTCGGCGCCCGCGGCGACAGCCTCGCTGACCTGGTAAACGTCGACGATGAAGTCCTTGCGCAGGATCGGCAGGGTGCTCGCGGCGCGGGCCCGGCCCAGGTCATCCAGGTTTCCGCCGAAGCTCTCTGACTCGGTCAGCACCGACAGCGCGGCCGCGCCGGCCCGTTCATACGCAGACACGACGTCCTCGAGCGCGATGCCCTCCCGGATCGTGCCCGCCGACGGGGAGCGGCGCTTGTGCTCGGCGATCACCGACAGGCCAGGCCGGCCCAGGGCATCGGCAAAGGATCGGCCCGGCGCGTCCCCGGCCGCCTCGGAGATCCGGCGCTCCTGGCCCGCGGCCCGCACCTGCGCGAGCGGGCGGGCGGCGCGGCGACGGGCCACGTCGGCACGGGCGCGCTGCAGGATCGGCGTCAGCGCGTTCATCGCGCCACCTGCGGCGCCAGCTCGCGGGTCATGGCCACGAAGCGCGCCAGCGTGTCGGCGGCGGCGCCGGAGTCGATCGCTGCCTCGGCAGCCCGGACCCCGGCCGCGAGATCGTCCCCGCCGCCCCCCGCATAGATCGCCGCGCCCGCGTTGAGCACGGCCAGACCCCGGGCGGGGTGGCCGGCGTCGAGCCCGCCGTCGAGGATCCGGCGGGTGATGGCGGCGTTCTCGGTCGGGTCCCCGCCGGGAATCGCATCGGCGGGGGCGCTGGCCAGCCCGACCTCCTCGGGGATGACGATCGAGCGGGTGATCGTCTCACCGGTCACCTCGACGACGTCGGTCGGCGCCGAGATGCTCAGCTCGTCGAGACCGTCCCGACTGGAGACGAGTAGCGCGTGGTCGGTCCCCAGCAGGGCCAGCGCGCCGGCCATCGTCTCCAGGTAGGACGGGTCCGAGACACCGATCAGCTGCCGACGCGCGCCGGCCGGGTTGGTCAGCGGGCCGAGGAAGTTGAAGATCGTCCGCACCGCCAGCTCGCGGCGCACGGCGATCACGTAGCGCGTGGCCTGATGGTGGGCGGGCGCGAACATGAACCCGAAGCCGACCGACTCGATGCAGTGCGCCACATCTTCGGGGCGCAGGTCGATCCGCGCCCCGAGCGCCTCGAGCAGATCGGCCGAACCCGACAGGCCGGTGGCCGAGCGGTTGCCGTGCTTAGCCACCGTGCAGCCCGCCCCGGCGGCGATCAGTGCCGCGGTGGTCGAGACGTTGAAGGTGCGTCGCCCCCCGCCGGTGCCGGCGGTGTCGAGCAGGTTGCCCCGGGCCGTGGAGACCGGCGCCGCCAGC
>JBBRLM010000164.1:0-2717 GCA_038231335.1 Mycobacteriales bacterium | reverse complement strand
CGGTGCGCGGTGATCGCGTACCCGAGCTGGACGTGCTCGGCGACGTACTCGGCTGGCAGCCGCACCGGTCGTACGTGATCAGGGTCATTCACCGGGTGCGCTGCTGGGGTGACGTCGAGTGCGCCGTCGGGGTGGGTGGCGGTGATGGTCCAGGTGTCGCCGTTGCGGACGTGCCCCCCGGCCCGGTCCGGCAGTGCACGGTTGTTGTGCCGGGTGGTGATCCGGTCCCCGACGCCAGCGGTTGTCCCGTCGCGCAGCTCGACCCCGGTGGGGGTGGCGCGGCCGGTCAGGATGTTGTCGGTGCGGGCCCGGGTGTTGAGCTCTCGGACGGTGTCGTTGTCCGCGGCGATCAGCAGCGAGTCGTGTCCGGCATCGGCGTCGGCCCGCCACGCCGTGTACGCGTTGTCGAGGACGGTGTCGCGGGGGCCGTCGTGCAACCTGCCGTGGGCCTGGTACCGGTCGAGGGCGGCGGGGTCGCCGTGGCGCAGCAGCCGGGTGGTGGTGGCTTCCCACCGGTTCGTGAACCGCCACAGGCCGGTCAGCTCGGCGGTGGAAGTGCGCCGGGCGAGGAGTCCGAAGGCTCCGCCGGCTTGCACGGCGGTGAGCTGGTGGTGGTCACCGACCAGCAGCACCCCCGCCCCCGCCTGCTGGGCTTGGTGGACGAGGTGGTCCAGCTCCAACGTGCCGGCCAGGGTCGCTTCGTCGACGATGAGGAGCTGCCCCGGTTGCAGCTGCCACTGCCTCTGCTCCCACTGCAGCCGGTACCGGGTGTCCTTCATCGCCATCCGGGACTGCCCGGGCACCTCGGGCCCGTCCAGGCGGGCGGTCAGCTCGGCGATGACCGCGGCGCGTTGCTGCCCGCCGGGGCCGACCGTCTCGTGCAGCCACTTCGCCGTCGTCTCACACCGCGTCCCCAGGGCCTCCGACAGCTGCGCGGCGGCAACCGCCGACGGCGCTAAGCCGACGACGCCGCCAGTGTTGGTGGGTCGGTCGGGGTCCAGGTCCCACGTCCCTTTGATGGCCTTCAACGTGGTGGTCTTCCCCGACCCGGCGGGTCCGACCAGGACCTGCAGTCCGCGCCCGGCCGTGCACACCTGGACCAGCGCGGCAGCCTGATCCGCGGACAGGGCATGGACCCCGCGTGCGGTCAGCGACTGCGGCGGGCCCTCTGAGGAGGTGACAGCGGCGGCGACCCGCTGGGCGAAGCCGTCCCGCACCGCCGGGCCCGCCCCGGTCGTGGCCGCGGTCAGCAGCCGGGTTTCTGCGTCCAGCACTGCGGGGGTGGTCCAGCGCCGCGCCATCATCGCCCACCTGTCCCTAGTCCGCCGGTCCGCCGAGTGCGGGTCGGCAGCATCAGAGTCGGCAGTGGGAGCGTGGGGGGTTGCAACCAGGCTTGCGCGGGCCTCTACCGGGCCCGTGCCGGCGCCGTCGAGGGCGACGCACCCGGCTTGGGCGGTTGCCACGAGGCTGGCGTGGAGCTGCGCCCGATCCGCCGGGGACGCCATGGGCAGGTTCTTGGTCAGGCGGGCGATCTCGGCTTCCAAGTTCCAGCCGTTCCACGTCGACCTCCGCTCCTGCACCCCCAACACCGCCAGGGCGGCGAGGTCGCGTCGTGAGTCGGGGCCGATGTCGCGGGGCCGCAGCGGCCGCGCGTAGGCGCCCTCGAACACCGCCTCGAGCAGGTCCCGGGGTTCCAGGCCGGTGGCCTGCCGCGCCCGCTGCGTCCAGGAGGTCAGCAGGTCCGACCAGGGACGGGCGCGCTTGACCGGCCTCGTTGCGAGGGTCGCAGTCTGCCGTAGGCGGATCGTCTCGACCCGGGTCGGGCCCCGGCCGTGGCTGGTGTGAAAGTCCACGAGCAGCCCGCCGAGGTGGGTGTTGATGTCGCGGGAGCGGGTGGAGAACAGGTCGATCAGCTCGTCATCGATACCGTCGACCTCGAACCCCGGGGTCCGTCGTGGTCCGCGGTCGCGCCACCCGAACGAGGTGGGGAGCCGGCGCGCCACCTCATCCGCCAGGAGGCCGTCGGAGGTTTCGGACAAGGCGACGGCGGCGGCGAACAGCTGCTGACCGTCCAACGTGCGCCACACCCCGTCCGGGCCCTGGGCACGGTTGGCGACCACAAGGTGGGTGTGCAGATTCGGGTCACCGTGACGGGTGTCCGGGTGATCGAACCCGGCCGCCACCACACCACGCACACCGACCCGGGTCGCGCCGCCGTACCCGATGCGGGTCGCCGCGACCCGCCCCTCCAGCACCGCCACGGTCTGCGCGACAGCGGCGTGGTGCGCGGCCTCCACCGCAGCCCTCGTTTGGTCGTCGCCCAGGGCCCACAGGACGCTGACGGACTTCACCGGGGTGAACGTCAAGTCATACCCAGCCACTCCCGCCGGTCGAGTGACACCGTCGGGGCGGGTCCGGGTCGGGAACCCCCTGCCCAAGGCGGTCCCGGTCACTGGGTCGACGGCGCGACCGAACACTGCCGACATGGCCGCTTCCGTCACCACCGACCCAGGGGCGACACCGACACCGTCGCCGAGCCCGTCGAGCCCAGCCCCGACCCAACGACCCGGCGGGTTCCCGAGGTCGCGTAGTAGTCGACCAGCGTCTGCTGCCCGCGCGAGGTGTCACCGGTCGCGGTGTGCCGTAGCAGGTAGCGGAAACCGCCCGCCGCCGACATCCGATGCACCGACATCACCGCGCTCACCACCACCCACCGG
>JBBRLM010000163.1:0-2728 GCA_038231335.1 Mycobacteriales bacterium | reverse complement strand
GTTGACCTACCCCGGTGACGCCAGCTGGCAGGTCCGCACCGTGGAGTGGGTGCGCGACCACGGCGGCGGCGGGTTGGTCACTGTCGTCGAGAACTGGTGGTTCGCCCACAACGTGCCGACGGGCACCGCTCCTGCTCCGGGATCGCTGCCGGCGCCGTCGGGTACGGCACCGGTGACCGTGGCCGCTGCTCAGCCCCCGCGGCTGCCGCTGCTCCCTGGTGTCGCACCGCTGCCCGGCGAAGGGGTGTGGGCGCCCAGCGCACAGCGGGTGGCCGGAGCACCGGTGCTGGACACGGGCTACTTCAGGCCCGACCCGGCCTATCCGAGCCAGATCGTGGGTGTGGCGTGGCTGGACCAGTCGCTGACCTCCACCCGCCTGATCGCCGGAACCCGCGAGCCGGGCGGCCCGGCCCCCGAGGGGGCGCAGGTACCGCCCCAGCTGCGCTCGACGCTGGTGGCCGCGTTCAACTCCGGCTGGAAGATGAAGGACATCTCCGGAGGCTTCTACGCCGGGGGCCGGACGGCCGTGCCGCTGCAGGACGGGGCGGCCTCACTGGTCATCGACACCGCCGGCCGTGTGACGGTCGGTCAGTGGGGCCGCGACGCCGTGATGTCGCCGAACGTGGCGGCGGTGCGGCAGAACCTCGGCCTCGTCGTCGACCAGGGACGGCCGGTGCCCGGGCTGGTCGACAACTCCAGTGGTGCCTGGGGGAGCGCGAAGAACCAGTTCCAGTACACCTGGCGCTCCGGGGTGGGTACCGACCGGTCCGGCAACCTCGTCTACGTCGGCGGCGACAAGCTGACGCTCGCCGGGCTCGCCCACGCGATGACCGCAGCCGGGGTGCAGCGGGCCATGGAGCTCGACATCCACCCGGGCATGGTCACCTTCACCACCTTCCATCCCGCCGCGGGTGCACCGTTCGGGCTCGCGGCCACCAAGCTGCTGCCCGCCATGTCGCAGCCCTCCACCCGGTACCTCAACCCCGACCAGCGTGACTTCTTCGCCGTCACGCTGCGTTCCGGGCCGCCGGCGGCGGGGTGACGGCGTGCTGGACTGGTCGCTGGTCTCCGGCGTGATCCCACCGGTGCTGCTCGTCGCCGGGGGCGTCGCGCTGGCCTTCCTGCTCTCGCGCCGTCGGGACCGGCGGTGGTGGCGGTTCGTCGTGGTGCCGTCCGCGGTCGCCGGCGTCGGGGTGGGGGCGACGATGGCCGCGATCGCCGTGGCGGCGCCGTTCCCCGATCCGGTTCCCGTGGTCGTGTGGTGGTCGCTCGCGGCGGTGCTGCTGGCGGTGAGCGCCGCCGGGATGCTGGCCGCGGGGAGGCCGCGCGGGGTCGGGTTCCGCGCGTCGGTCGTCGTGGCCGCGGTGCTGGTGGCCGCCGCGGCGGGCAACCAGGTGAACGTGTACTTCGCCCAGTTCCCGACGGCCCGGGCCCTGCTCGCGCTGCCTGCGGCCAACCAGGTCGACCTCCTGCAGGTGACGCGTGCGGCGGAGGTCCTGGTGACCCGGCCGCCCGGCGGCAGCCTCGACGCCGTATGGCGCCCGCCTCCCGCACTGCCGGTCGCCGGCACCGTGTCGGAGGTGCCGGTCCCGGCGCCGGCATCCGGGTTCGCGGCCCGCCCGGCCTGGGTCTACCTCCCGCCCGCCTACGCCGCGTCGCCGCGGCCCCTGCTGCCCGTGCTGGTCCTGCTCGCCGGCCAGCCGGGCAGTCCGCGCGACTGGCTCGACGGCGGCCGGCTGGCCACCACGATGGATCGGTTCGCCGGTGCACACGGCGGGCTCGCGCCCGTGGTGGTGGTGCCCGACGCCCTGGGATCGGCCCTGGCCAACCCGCTCTGCCTGGACTCGCGTCTCGGGAGGGCCCAGACCTACCTCGCCGTCGACGTGCCGGCGTGGGTCCGCGCCCACCTGCAGGTCGACCCGGCGCCGGGCAGCTGGGCGGTGGGCGGGTCCTCGGCCGGTGGGACCTGCGCGCTGCAGCTGGCGCTGAACCGGCCCGCGGTCTACCCGACGTTCCTCGACATCTCCGGCCAGTCCGGGCCGACGCTGGGCGACCGTCCCCGTACCGTCGCCGCAGCGTTCGGCGGCGACGGCGCGGCGTTCGCCGCGGTCGACCCGCTGGACCAGCTGGCCCGCAACCGCTACCCCGCGACCGCCGGGTTCCTCGTCGCCGGGACAGGGGACCCGCTGTACCGGCCGCAGGCACAGCTGGTGGTCGCGGCGGCCCGGCGGTCCGGGCTGAGCGTCCAGTACCGCGAGCTGCCCGGCGGCCACGACTGGCGCCTGTCGGGCAACGGACTCGAGACGGCACTCCCGTGGCTGGCGACCCGCCTGCACCTGACACGGTGACCTCATCCCAGCCGATCGAGGAGGCGATGGCCCCGCCCGACCTCTCCACCACCACCGCCCCCGGCCCGATCACCAGGTCGGAACCACGTCGGCCCTTCGCGCGGCTCGCGCGGCTCGTCCGCCGGGCCCCGGTCACGATCTCGCTGCTCGTCCTGCTGTGGGGTGTCGGCGCCGTGACGCGGAGCATCGCGCACGGTCCGGCGCCCGCCCTCCGCGCCGCCGTCGGGGCAGGGGTTCCGTCGCTCGCGGCCGGGCACTGGTGGACCCTCGTGACGGGCGCGTTGTGGTGTGCCGGTCCGATCAGCTACGTCACCGCGTCGGTGCTGCTGCTGGGCCTGGTTGCGCCGGCGGAGGACCGCATCGGCCCGCGGCGGACCGCG
>JBBRLM010000162.1:0-2795 GCA_038231335.1 Mycobacteriales bacterium | reverse complement strand
CACCGGGAGAAGCAGTAAGAGGTGCGCGGGCGCAGGCGTCACCGACACCCGAAGCCACGAACCACGGACGCTCGATGTTTGCCGACACGAGCGCGCCGTACCAATGCGTGAGGGCCATCCTCACGGCCATGGCCAGTGCATCGGCACTGACCTGCGGGAACTGGAGCGCCGCGCAGACGCCGCCCCGGAGACCAGGGATGATCAGCCGGTGGATCTCGACGAGCTTTCCGCCCTGCGTTCGCCGCGGGGCACCCATTTGTTGGCCACAGCGCTCGCCGGGCTCGATGCCGGCGAGGAATTACTGCCGTTGACCACGCGGCTGCGGGCCGCCGGCGCGGAACCCGCCCTCGTAGCGGCGGCACTCACCCAGGCACGACTGCGGATCCGCGCCCGGGCCAAGTTCGGGGCAGCCGCCGACGCTCTCTTCTGGACGGCAGCGGGATTCGAGCAGTCGACCCGAGCAAGCGTTGCGGCGCATCGGGTGAGCCGATTCAAAGCCCTACAGCCGCAGCAGCTGGCCGACCTGTGCTGTGGCGTCGGCGGTGATCTCATCGCTCTTGCGGGTACGGCAGCCCGCACGGTCGGCGTCGAGCGCGATGAGATCACGGCGGCCGTGGCCCAGGCGAACCTCGAGGTCAGTGGGCTGACCGACCGCGCCTGCGTGCGCATCGACGACGTGACCACGACCGACCTCACTGGCTTCGACGCAGCGTTCCTGGACCCGGCGCGGCGGTCGTCGTCCGGTCGGCGGACGTTCGACCCCGCCGCCTACTCGCCCTCGTTTGATTTCGCGCTGGCGTTGGCGCAACGCATTCCCGCGACGGCGGTCAAGGTGGCGCCGGGCATCGGGCACGATCTCGTCCCGCCCGGCGTCGAAGCCGAATGGGTGTCTGACGGTGGTGACGTCAAGGAAGCGGTGCTGTGGTTCGGGCCGCTCGCCGGGGCTGACGGCAATCGCCGGGCGACCCTGCTGCCGTCCGGCGCCACCCTCACCATCGACGCCGCCCTCGGGGCGCCCCGCGTGGCCCAAGCGGGACTGTACCTGCATGAGCCGGATGGCGCCGTCGTCCGCGCGGGACTCGTCGCTGAGGCCGCCGCGGGGCTGGACGGCTGGCTGCTGGACCCGACCATCGCGTACATCTCCACCGACAGCGCGGACCGGTCGCCCTTCACCAAGCGATACCTGGTCGAGCTGGTGGTCCCGTTCCAGCTCAAACGGCTCCGGGCCCTGCTGCGCGAACGCGGGGTCGGTGACGTCGTGGTCAAGAAACGCGGCACTGCCGTCGAGCCGGAGGAGCTCCGCCGCCGGCTTGGTCTCACCGGCGACGGCCCGATGCGCACGCTGATATTGACCCGTGTCTCCGGTCGCCCGATCGTGCTGCTCTGCGACCCTGTCCCGTAGCCGGGGGGCCGGGGCCGGCCGAGACCTGCTCAAATGGCCGGCGATCTTGAGCTTTCCAGCCGCGACACGCCGGCCCCACTGCGGGAAAGCTCAAGATCAACGACCGGGGGCGGGGCGGGCGGGGCGGGCGAGGCGGGCGAGCGGGCGGGGCGGACGGGACGAGCGGGACGGGGCGAGCGGGACGGGGCGAGCGTGGCGTCGGGGCTCAGGGGGCGAGGACTTGGGTGACGGGCATCGACGAGTCGGCCGCGTGCGTCAACGCCGACGGTGGCCGCCCACGCCGCATCACTTCAGCGCCCAGCGCCGCCACCATCGCCCCGTTGTCGGTACACAGACCGGGCCGGGGCACCCGCAGCCGCACGCCTGCCGCGGCGCACCGCTCCTGCGCGACAACCCGCAGCCGCGAGTTCGCCGCGACCCCGCCCCCCAGCACCAGGTCACTGACCCCGTGCTCGACACATGCCAACACGGCCTTACGGGTCAGGACGTCGACGACCGCCTCCTGGAACGCGGCCGCGACGTCCGGCACCGAGACGGGTTCGCCAGACGCGGCCCGTTGCTCGACCCAGCGAGCCACCGCCGACTTCAGCCCCGAGAACGAGAAGTCGTACCGGTGCTCAACCAGATCGCGCGGGCCGGTGAGCCCTCGGGGGAACACGATCGATACCGACGAGCCGGACTGCGCCGCGCGGTCGATGTGCGGCCCGCCTGGGAACGGCAACCCGAGCACCCGGGCCACCTTGTCGAATGCCTCCCCGGCGGCGTCGTCGATCGTCTGGCCCAGCGGCTGGACGTCACCGGTCACGTCCGGCACGAGCAGCAGCGAGGAGTGCCCGCCACTGACCAACAGTGCCATGGTGGGCGACGGCAGCAGGCCGTGCTCGAGCTGGTCGACCGCGACGTGGGCCGAGAGATGATTCACCCCGTAGAGCGGCTTGCCCAGCGCCAACGCCAACGCCTTCGCCGCTGAGTCGCCGACCAGCAGGGCACCGGCGAGCCCCGGCCCAGCTGTGACGGCGATCGCGTCGACGTCAGCAAGTCGCACGCCCGCTTCGCGGCAGGCCCGTTCGAGCGTCGGGACCATGGCCTCGAGGTGAGCCCGGCTAGCGACCTCGGGCACCACGCCGCCGAACCGTTCGTGCTCAGGGGCGCTGGAGGCAATCGCGTCGGCCAACAAGGTGGTGCCCCGCACCAGGCCCACGCCCGTTTCGTCGCACGACGTCTCGATCCCGAGCACCAGCGGTTCGTCGGTCATGCCACACCCCGGCGGCGCAACACTCGCGCGTCGGCGCCCGGCCTGTAGTAGTCGCGGCGCACCGAAATGGCCTCGAAACCGAACCGGTCATAGAGGCGCAGCGCCGGTTCGTTGTCGGCCCGGACCTCGAGGAGCACT
>JBBRLM010000161.1:0-2842 GCA_038231335.1 Mycobacteriales bacterium | reverse complement strand
GTCCCACAACTCCCGCTCCGCGGGCTCCACTCCCTGCACGAGAAGACCATCCCAAGCCGTTACGACCCGAGCCAGCGACACACCGACCGCCCGACCGAGTTTTTCAGCGCCGTCCTAGGAACGCGCGGGAGCAGCCCCCGGCACGGAGTCACCGTGCCGGGTGGGCTCGCAACTGCTCCTTGATCTCGGTCTTGAGCACCTTCCCCACCGTCGAGCGGGGCAGGTCGGGCCAGATCTCCACCTGCTTCGGCGTCTTCACGCTCCCGATCCGCTCCTTGACGAACGCGATGATCGCGGCGGGGTCGGCCTCGACCCCCGGCTGCGCCTGCACGACGGCCACCACCCGCTCGCCCCACTTGTCGTCGGGCAGGCCGATCACGCCGCAGTCGCGGACGGCGGGGTGGGCCATCAACGCCTGCTCGACCTCGGCCGAGTACACGTTGAAGCCGCCGGTGATGATCATGTCCTTGGCGCGGTCGACGATGAACAGGAAACCGTCCCCGTCGAGGTAGCCGATGTCGCCGGTGTGGTGCCAGCCGTGCGCGGACGCCTCGGCCGTGGCATCGGGGTCCTTGTAGTACCCGGCCATCACCAGCGAGCTGCGGACCACGATCTCGCCGCGTTCTCCCTGCTCCAGCAGCTGCCCGTCGCCGCCCATGATCGCGACGGTGACCAGCGGCCCGGGCCGTCCCGCGGAGGCGAGCCGCGCGAGGGCGACCGTGCCGTCGGGGTTGAAGTGGTCGCGCGGGGCCATCATCGAGACCATCATCGGCGCCTCGGACTGCCCGAACAGCTGCGCCATCACCGGCCCGATGTCGGTGAGCGCCTGCTCCAGCCGGGCGGGCGACATCGGCGCCGCGCCGTACCAGAAGCACTGCAGCGACGAGAGATCCGTGGCCGCCAGCTTCTCGTGCGCGAGCAGCATGTAGATCACGGTCGGCGGCAGGAACGTGTGCGTGACGCGACGGCGCGGCACGATCTCCAGGAACCCCTCCAGGTCGGGCCCGGCCATCACCACGACCTGCCCGCCCAGCGCCATCACCGGGAAGCACAGCACCCCGGCGGCGTGGGTCAGCGGAGCCATGGCGAGGTATACCGGCCGACCGTCGAACGGGTAACCCATGAGCGTCAGCGCCGTCATCGTCTCGATGTTGCGGTCGGTGAGCTGCACGCCCTTGGGACGGCCGGTGGTGCCGCCGGTGCCGACGATCATGACGGTCTCGTCCGGCGGGGTGGCGTGGAACTCGGAGATGCCGGGCTCGGCCAGCCACTCCTCCATCCCGTCGTCGATGCAGACGAACACCCGCACCTGCGGCAGGTGCGGCCGCATCTGCTCGACGAGCGCCGCATACGGGGTGCGGTAGAACAGGCACACGCAGTCGAAGAGGTCGAGCAGCTCCGCGTTCTCGCCCGCGGTGTTGCGGGGGTTGATCGGGCACCAGACCGCCCCGCGCCGCGCGATGCCGAACACGGTGGCGAACGCGACCGGGTCGTTGCCCGACAGGATGCCGACCTTGTCGCCGGCCGCGACGCCCGAGCGCGCGAGCGCGCGAGCGACGGACCAGCTGTGGTCGACCACGTCCCCGTAGCTGAGGGTGACGTCATCGGTGACGAGGCAGGGAGCGCCGCGACCGAGCGACGCCCCCTTGTCGAGATATGTCGTGAGGGACATGTCAGGAGTGGACCTCGACGATGGGGTTGAGCACCAGCCCGAAGTTGCGCAACGTGCCGAGCAGTGCCTGGTGGCCGAACGCCTGGCAACCCGACGCGAAGCCGACCCGCCGGGGCGCCTGCTGGAGCAGGGAGTACGCGGCGAAGGCCTGCAGGAGGCCGGTCTGCTTGTAGTTCTGGTTGCCGTGGATGGCCACGTGCACGCGCCCGAGCGGCCCGGACGCGTGCACGGAGTCGATGGAGGTGTTGATCCGCGGGTTCTCACGCGGCGGCATGTCCGCCTGGAGCGAGGCGGCGATGTCGGCGAGCGCGGCCTCCTGCGCGGCGGGCTCGAGGGGCTTGATCTGCTCCTCGAACATGCCGGTGGTGGCCACGACCCCGTCCATGACGGCGCGGTCGAGCACGCCGCCCGTCGCCGTCACGTTGGCGACGCGCGGGTCGTCCTTGAACCACACGGGGTGCGCCATGCCTCCCCACGGCACCGTGAGCGCGGTGGCGTGCGCGCCGGGGACGACGCACTCGCGGGTGGCCGTGTGGTCCCACGCCACGTACGTGTTCTCGACGAGGTGGAACCAGTCCGCCTTGAGGATCGTGAAGATCGTCTGAGTGGAGGCGAAGGTGGGATAGCCCTTCCACAGCACCAGGATGTCGAGCGAGTCGAGCCCCGGTGCGGCGTCGAGCGCGATGTTCGCGGCGATCTCGCTGGTGGTGTACATCTGCGCGATGCCGGGCGAGAGCAGCAGGCCCGCATCGGCGAACTTCTGACCCCACTCGTCCTTGCAGACCAGCGTCCAGTCCTGCTCGCCGGTGGTGTCGGTGTAGTGGCAGCCCGCGGCCAGCGCCGCCTCGACCACCTCGGGTCCATACTTGATGAACGGGCCGACGGTGTTGCAGACGACGGACGCGCCCTCGAACAGGCTGGTCAGCGCAGCCACGTCGTGGTTGACCTCGACCACGTCGTAGTCGGCGGTCTCGATCCCGGGGATCTTGTCCACGACGGCCTGCACCTTCTTGCCGTCACGGCCCGCGGCGATGAACGGGACGTTGTACTCGCGCAGGTACTCGCAGATCAGGCGGCCGGTGTAGCCGGACACGCCGTAGACGACGACGGGCTTGGTACTCAAAAGGGAGACCTCTCGGATCCGGGTTGCTCGAGACGAACGGGTACTAG
>JBBRLM010000160.1:0-2860 GCA_038231335.1 Mycobacteriales bacterium | reverse complement strand
CCAGCGCGTTGTCGTTGCGGTTGAGGTCGAGCACCTGCAGCGCCGAGTCGGCGGTGATCGTCGGGGCGCTGGTGCTCGTGCTCGCGCACAGCGGTCCGAGGAAGCTGATCGCGCGCTGACTGTGGGCCGCCAGCGAGCGGACCCGCCGCGTGGACGCCGGCGAGCCGTCGGCGGGGGCGAACAGCACCGAAAACGGACCGGCCGCCGAGTTGCCGGTGTTGGCGATCAGGGCGCTGTAGAGATTCCGGTTGGGCCGATTCCGAACCGCGGTGACGGTGATCGAGCGCACCACGAGATCGGGCCGCAGCTCACGCTGGCGGCAGGTCCGGCTCAGGCGAGTCACCGTCGAAAGCACGCGCCCGGTGCGCCCGGTCCAGCGAAACTCGGCGCGCAGGCGGTAGACGCCGGGCGCCGCGAGCGGCACGACGAGCTTGCGCACGCGCCAGACATCGGCTGGCAGCTGGCCAAGGGTCGGGTCGGTTGGCGCCGTGAACTGACCGAGGTCGCCGCCCCGGATCTCGGTCACGATCCCGCCCGGCCCCCGGCTGAGCAGGTCAAAGCGGATCGCCATGTGTCGCGTGCCGCTGACGGGTCGCATCACCGCCGTCGCCCCGATCGCGCGCGCGCCGGGGTCAAGCGCCAGGCGGCACGAGGAGCCGGTCAGCTCGGCGCGCGGCAGTGCCGCGGCGCGGGCGCCGGCCGCCCCGGCAGCCAGCATCACGGCCACCGCGGCCACCGCGGCCACCGCGGCCACCGCCCAGACCCCGGTCACAATCGTCCGAATCGGTCTCATCACAGGGGTTAACAGTCTGACCGCGCAAAAGTTGCCCGCGAGCCGAGGCAAAATGCGCCGTGGCGCGAGCCCAGTGCCGCGCGCTGCCTAGCGCACGGTCACGACCAGCGCGTGGGGACCACCGCCACCCCCCCTGTGCGACACCGGCACGGTCAGCTCCAGCCCGCGGTTGGTCAGCTGGGCCGAGCCGTGCCGCACGCGACGGCCGTCGAGCGTCACCGTCCGTGCGCGCGAGCCCGCCGGCAGCGTGACTCCGAGCACCAGCCGCCGTAGCGACAGGCCGTGCAGGGCGACCGTGGTCGTGTACCGCTGGCCGGCCCAGGCGGCGAATACATCCGCGGACCCGCTCCCGAGCCGGATGTCCGAGCCCGCGACGCTCGGTTGGCCCGGCGGCACCTGGGGCACGACGTCGAGCTCGCCGTCGGGCAGCAACGGCCGCAGACCGAGCTGCTGGTGCACGACCGGCCAGACGGTCCCGTAATTGCCCCAGGCCTGCATGACCTGCGAGCGGCACGTCCAGCAGCGGTCGATGTTGGCCGGCACGCCCGCCGTCGGGTCACCGTTGGGCGCCGAGGGGAAGATCTCGGGCATCGCGCCGGGCTGCTCGTCCGAAGTGCCGCCGGTGGCCGGCTCGGAGAACATCGTCTCGGCGTTGGCGTCGGTGTAGCGCTGTTGCCGGCCGGCGCCGAGTAACCCGTAGTTGCCCAGGCCGACGGCCATGATCGAGGTCGTCAGCGAGAAGATCTCGAAGTCGCCCTTGCCGTCGGCCCCTCCCCCGCAGCCGGTGTGGAACAGGCCGAGGCTGCCCGGCCGCGACCCCGAGAAGCAGGCCGTCTCGCGGGCGCCCAGCGCGGTGAGCGCGTGCGCGCGGGCGGCGACTCCGGGGGTCACCGTGTCCCCGGCGGTCAGCTCGGCCTCCATCGGGACGACCCCGATCCAGTGCTTCTGGAAGGCCTGCTGGTTGCCGGGGTCGATCAGCGAGTCGGTGTACTGGCCGACCGTCGGGTCCCACCACGTCGCCTCGAACTGGCGGCGGATCCGGTCCGCCAGGCCAGTCGCCCAGCGGGCGGTGGTGGTGTCGTGCTGAAAGCGGGCCATGTCGGCGAGGTCATAGAGCCCGCGCATGTAGTAGACGCCGTTGTCGAGCTTCTCGGGCCCCAGTCCCGGGCGCTCGACGTTGCCCGAGCCCTCGGGCCAGCCGTCGCGGTCGACGTCGTAGCGGGCGTCGATCGTGTGCATCCCGCGGCGCACGAAGTCGTACATCTTCTGCATGAACGCGGTGTCGCCGGTCCAGCGCCAGATCAGCGCGACCGTGCTCGGCAGCTTGACCGTCTCGTCGGTGTTGAAGTTGTTGGTGGTCGTGCCCGAGCTGCTCGTGCTGTGGCTGTTCTGCCCGAAGTAGACCGACCCGTCGGACACCGTCTCGTGGGCGACGATCCCCGAATCGCCGTTGAGGATCTGCGAGACGTCGCGCAGCGCCAGCAGGTGGTCCTCGATCGTGGCGAACTGCCCCAGGCCGACCGCCGCATAGGCGGTGTACTCGGCGTCGGTGGCGAAGATCCACGGGTAGTCGGGATAACCGGCGGCGAACCATGTCGCGTGGGGCACCGTGCCGATCGGCGCCGGGTACTGGGTGCCCTGGTTGGTCCAGCGGATCTGCAGGTCCGACGCGGTCTGGGTGAGGTCGGCGAGGTTCTGCTTGCCCCAGTCGATCGCGTTCTGCAGCAGCCGGTCACCGGGCAGCGAGACCTGGGTCGGCTTGGACACGGCCACGCGCGACGCGATCTTGGCCGCCAGCTCGGCGGCGGGGTCGTGCAGCGCTCGGGCCAGCTGTGAGCGCGCGTCGGCCAGGCCCTGATCTGATCCGGCGACGGCGGCCCAGATCGTCGTGGCGCCGTGCGCCGGGACGGACACCGAGTACCGCAGCTCACCGCCGGTCCCGTGGCCGGAGGGCCCGTCGGCGCACGCGCTCGGGGGCGAGGTGCTGTCGGTCGCCGTGCAGACGGTCTGCGGCTGCGGGCCTCGGAAGACGCCGTGCGCCGCGGCCGCGGTGCCCGACACCGGCGT
>JBBRLM010000159.1:0-3091 GCA_038231335.1 Mycobacteriales bacterium | reverse complement strand
GGTGTGCGGCACGTAGACCAGCGGGAGCGCGGCTTTCGCGGCATCGGAGAGCATGTTCGGCCCGGCGTTCGCGTAGACGTTGTGCGGGTCGGTGACCGGGGGCATCCCGGGGAGCTGGTCGCCGATCGGTGGGGCGGCGACCGGCACCGGACCGGCGGTGACCGGCACCGTTAACGGGGCGCCCGGGGGCTCGGGCGCGGCCGAGCACGCCGCGAGCAGCGTCAGCGCCAGCGCCAGCGCGGAAACGAGCAGGCGGGTGGTTAACGACACGGTGGTCCCTCTCAGGCGAACAACTGGCCGGCGGTGACCGGGCTTCAGACCACACGGCCCGAGGTGGCGTTCACGAGCTCGGCAGTCGTGCCGGTGAAGGGATCCTCGCTGCGATGGGCACTGCCGTGGACAATGCGACCGTCAGCACCGTAGCCGGCCAGCCCCGTATGACACCGACCCGCCACCGTGTGAGCATTCCAGCGCTGCGGTGTGAACAGCTGGCGGTGGAACTCGGCCAGCGCGGACCCATCCGGGCCGAGGATCTCGACGTGCACAACCGGGTTGGTCACCAGAGCAGGCTATCCACCCGGTCCGGGCGGCATTTCCGCTGGCCGCGGGGTGCCAGGATGCGGGGTTGGGGTCGGGGTTGGTCAGCTGCACGAATTCCAGACCCCCCGCCCAGGACAACCCCGATACCACCAGCGGCGCCCGTTCAGCTCCAGGTGATCTTCACCTGCTTCCACCCGGCGCTGTCCCGCTCGCGTAAGACCGCGCTCACCCTGGGCGGGCAAGCCGGGGGTGTCAGTCGGGCTGGCGAGGTCGGACCCGGGGGTTACCGTGACCTTGCGATGACCCGCAGCCCGGCGACCCGCAGTACCCGGACCGGTCGCTGCGGCTCGGGGTCGAGGCGATCGGCAGGGCCGGATACGTTCGGGCGAATCGGGGGTGGACCCGCCGTGGCTCCACGACGGTCAGTCGCCGAAGCCACCGCCGCCGCCCCAGTCACCGCCGCCGTCGAAGCCCACGCCCCCATCTCCACCGCCCCCGTCTCCCCAGCTTCCGTCTCCCCAGCCCCCACCGTCACCGAACCCGTCGGCGTAGGCCACCCCGGAATTGCCGGCGAACAACGAGCTGAACAGCAGCGCCGATCCGAGCCCCCAGGCGCCGCCGATCAGTGCGGTGCGCCACCCCGGCTCGGAGTACCAGCCCTGCGGCACTGCTCGGCCTGCGACCGTGCCGCCCGGGTAGTAGTGCCGGTTGCGTCCCGAGGGGGTGGGTGAGGCACTGTAGGCGTGGCCTTCCACGTCGACGTCACGGTTCTCGGTGACGCTGCCGGCCTGCTGCTGTCCCGGCAGCGCGGGGAGCTCCGGGCCGGGGTCGATGCCCATCGCGGTGCGCGCCGCGCGCACGTAGTACAGGCCCTCGTAGGCGGTCTCGGTGACCTGCCGGGCCTGGGCGACACTGTGCGCCTGCTCCATCTGGGACCCGGCCGCGGTGTAGCGCTCGGCGGCGTCGGCGATGGCCTGTCGCGACGCGTCGTTGGTGCCGGTGAGTGACAGCACCTGTCCGCCGAGGCGTTCCACCCATCGGCGGGCATCGGCGCGCGCATCGTCCAACTTCAGGGCTGTGTCGGCTCGGCGCCGCCGCAGTAGCCACACGATGGCGGCGGCGATGGCCAACACCACGATGATCGTCACGAACGTTGCCATGTGCACCTCTTCTCGCCCGCCCCAACGGGCGGACGGCACCCATCGTTCCGCACCTCGCACCGGCGACGAGCCCCAGCCGATCGAGTGGCTGGTAGTTCGCTGCCGGAACCGCATATCCGGTCGCCGCCGCCGCACTCTGCCGACGCACCGGGCCACGTCGGGGGTATCGGTCTCAGCCCGACACCGAGCCCGCCCTTCGGGGTCGTGTGTCGGACGCGCAGCGATGTGTCAAGGGTCATCGGCGGCGGAGGCGCCGGATCAGCGACACCGATTGGGCGAGGTCGAGGCCGGGAAGGTAGGCGCGGGTGATCGCCGCGCCGATGGCGGGCAGCGCGGCGGGGTCGGGGTAGAGCAGATACAGCGGCCGGTAGTCGGGCTGGAACTTGGCCTTGAACGCCAGCAGCGAGCGGAATCCATACACCGGTTCCAGGGCCCGACCGGTGAGGTCGAGCAGGCGTTGCAGCGGGCCGGGCGCGGTGCCGCGGTCGAGCCGGGCCAGCGGCGCCCCGGACAGGCTGAGGAACCCGGCACCCTCGTCCTGCAGCTGCTGGGCGGCGGAGGCGATGAGGAACTCCATCACCCCAGGAAACGCGGCCGGCGCCCGCACGGTGTCTGCGTGCGTGTTGTCTGTGTGCGTGCTGTCTGGGTGCGCGGTGTCGCGGCGGCGCATGAAGTCCAGGGTCCAACCGACGATCACCGCCTCGTCGGCCACCGGGTTCTTGGTGGCCGGCTGGTCTTGGGTGGTCGGGCGGTGGTCGTAGACGGGTAGCCAGCTGGTGATGGCGTGCACGGTCTGGTCGGGGTCGACCGCGATCAGGCAGCGCACCTGGTCGTCGTCGAGCTCGTCGAGGCCGCCGAGGGTGAACCCCATCTCCGGCAGGCCCTGGTCGGCGATCCAGCCCTCGGAGATGACCCGGATCGGCGCATCGCCACGACCACCGCCAAGATCAGCGCCGCCGTGACAGCCTCCAACAGCACCCTGACCGAGCTGCTCGGTATCGGGGATCTGACCGCCGGGAAGGTCCTCGCCCGGGTCGGGGACATCACCCGGTTCCGCTCGCCGGCGGCGTTCGCCTCCTACACCGGCGCCGCCCCGATCGAGGTGTCCTCCGGTGATGTCGTGCGCCACCGGCTCTCCCGGGCCGGAGACCGCCAGCTCAACTCGTGCCTGCACGTCATGGCCATCACCCAAATCCGACGCGACACCCCTGGACGGGACTACTAGCTGCGCAAACGCGCCGCCGGGAAAAGCGGCTCTTCGCTTCTGAGCGTGGTGCGCCGCTGTGAACACGATCTTCAACCTGGGCCTGAGCATGGGCCTGGGGCCTCATGATCCGTGGTGTTGAGGACACGAAACGGAGGCCCCAGGTGGAACGAGAGAGTAGCGCCGC
>JBBRLM010000158.1:0-3124 GCA_038231335.1 Mycobacteriales bacterium | reverse complement strand
TACGAGGCGGTGCTCAAGGCCGTCGTGGTGGCCACGGTGATCGTGGTCGGGGTGATCGCACTGCTGCACCCCGTCCAGTGGGCGCCCACGCACCGGATCTGCCCGGAAGGGAGCTGCCGCTTCACTGGCGGGTACACCTTTATCAGGGGGCCGACCGCCGCAGTCCCGCTTCCGGCCAGCGTGATCGCGCTGTTCTTCCTGCTCTCGCTCGCCCTGTTGGTCGGCGCCCGTTTCGCGGTGCAGCTGATCACCGACGGCCGGGTGCGCAGCTTCCGGGTCGGCAAGGGCTTTCGCGAGGTCCTGATCGTCGGCGGCGGTGACGGCGGGCGGCTCGTGGTCCGCGAGCTGATGCGCAACCCGCAGCTGGCGCTGCGCCCGGTCGGCTTCCTCGACGACGATCCCCGCAAGCGGGGCATCAAGGACGAGCACGGCCTCAAGGTCCTGGGCGACACTGACGGCGACTTGGACCGGGTGCTCGACGAGGTCGAGCCCGATGAGGTGGTGATCGCGATGCCGTCTGCCCCCGGTGTGCTGCGTGCCCGGGTGGTGGGCGCCTGCCGTCAGCGCGGGATCCCCGTGCGGACGATGCCGACCGTGTTCGAGCTGCTGCGCGACGGCTCCGGCCAGCTGCGCGTGACCCGGCAGCTGCGCGAGGTCCGGGTGGAGGACATGCTCGGTCGCGAGCCGGTGCACGAGGAGCTCGAGCGGGTCGGCGCCTACCTGCACAACGAGACCGTGCTCGTCACCGGCGCCGGCGGCTCGATCGGCTCCGAGCTGTGTCGGCAGATCGCCCGCGTCGGTCCGCGCCGGCTGATCCTCGTCGACCACGCCGAGGACAACCTGTTCGAGATCTTCCGTGAGCTCGAGGAGGACCGCCACGTCCGCACCGCGCTGCCGGTGCTCGCGGACTGCAAGGAGCAGGAGCGGATGCGTGAGGTGCTGGCCGAGCACCGGCCGTCGGTCGTCTTCCACGCCGCCGCCTACAAGCACGTCTCGATGATGGAGCAGAACCCGGTCGAGGCTGTCCGCAACAACGCGCTGGCGACCCGGCTGATGACCCGTTTGTCCGGCGAGGCGGGGGTGGCGACGTTCGTGCTCGTGTCCACCGACAAGGCGGTCATGCCCGCGACGGTGATGGGCGCCTCCAAGGCGCTGGCCGAGTGGGCGGTCGAGGCCGCCGCGGCCCAGTTCATCGCCACCCGCTACGCGACCGTCCGCTTCGGCAACGTGCTCGCCTCCTCGGGCTCGGTCGTGCCGATCTTCCGTCGCCAGATCGCCGCCGGCGGTCCGGTGACCGTCACCGATGCCCGCATGACCCGCTACTTCATGACCATCCCGGAGGCCGTGCAGCTGATCATCCGCGCCGGATCGCTCGGCCAGGCCAGCGGCGAGGTGTTCGTGCTCGAGATGGGCGAGCCGGTCAAGATCATTGATCTCGCGCGTCAGATGATCCGCCTCTCGGGCCTGGAGCCCGACCGCGACATCGCGATTGAGATCGTCGGCGCTCGTCCGGGGGAGAAATTCCACGAGGAGCTGTTCAACCCCTCCGAGCATCCGCAGCCGACCCCCGCCCAGCGCATCCTCCGGGCCGGCCACGAGCGATTGGATCCGGCCTGGGTCGAGCAGACCTTCACCGACATCAACCTGCTCGTCCTGGAAGGGGACGCGGCCGCGCTCGCGAAACACGTCTCCGAACTGTCCGGGGCTCGGGTCACGCGATCTGAGACCGGGAGCACCCGCGTCGGTCCCTAGACTGCCCCGCTCGAGCCATGGTCTCCATTCCCTACGCCCTGTCGGTCAGCCACTTCATCAACACGGTGGGGGCCGATGCCGGGTTCGCGGCCATCATCGGCCTGGCTCTGCTCGTGCTCCTGTTCTTCGCGCAGATGCGCGAGACATCGCATCTACGCGACCAGGTCGCCGACGCGACCGACCACGTCTCGCACCTTGAACACCAGATCGCGCAGCTCTCCCGGGGCGGCGGCGCTGTCGCCGGCTCGCCCGCGGCTCCCGGGGTTGCGCCCCGGCCCGCTTCGGTCCCTGCGACCGGAGCTCAGCCCGCCGTCGCCGCGGCCGGCCCCGCGGCCTCCCGCGCCGTCGCTCCCGCCGCGGCGCGAGCCGGCACCGCGGCCCCGATCGCCCCAGCCGGGGTCGGCGCGCCCGCGCTCGCCTCCGCCACACGTCTGATCCCCGCGTTTGACGAGGGCCCGATCTCGGTGCGCCAGACGGGTGCGGCGGCGGTCACGGGTCGCGCCGCAGCCGGCGCGGGAGCCGGCACAATCGCCTCGGCGCAGGGCCCAGGAGGACGCGACGCCGCCGTCATGGACCCTCCAGGGCCGCCCCCGGCCACCCCCGCCGGTGGGGCGAACGGATCGACTACCGGCCGGGCCAGTGCCCCACCAGCCGGCGCCGCCGGCGGCGCTCCCGGCGCGCCGCAGCCCGGACGTGCACCCGTCCCCGGCGACAGTCGGCGCGCCCCAGCGGCCGCGCCCCCGCGCACCGACTACGGCTCCGAGCCGCGCTCACGCCTGCGCGGCCTGTTTGTGGCCCTGATCGCGCTCGGCGTCGTGGCGGCGATCGTCGTCGTGCTGCTCCTGCTCACCGGCGGCTCGAGCTCGCCCTCGCCCGGCTCGAACAGCACCGCGAAGGTCTCCAATGCCCCCACGTCGCACCGCACGCATCCTGAGGCGATCAAGCCGTCGTCGGTCAACGTGGTCGTGCTCAACGGCACCTCGACGCCCAACCTCGCCCACGACGTCACCCAGAAGCTCCAGGGGGATGGCTCCAAACACGGCAAGCCTGCCACGGCGACCGACCAGACCCACACCGCGACCGTGGTCGCCTACCT
This sequence comes from Mycobacteriales bacterium, assembly GCA_038231335.1. Classification (GTDB taxonomy): domain Bacteria; phylum Actinomycetota; class Actinomycetes; order Mycobacteriales; family Pseudonocardiaceae; genus Pseudonocardia. The sequence continues at coordinate 276 of JBBRLM010000158.1, read as the reverse complement.
GCCCGGGCACCGCGCGGCCGCGCAGATCGTCGCCAAGTCGCTCGGGCTCGGCGCCGGTGTGGTCGTGGCGGCGGACCAGAGCAGCCAGGCAGTGGCCTGCGCGCAGGGCGCCGCGTGCTCGGCCCAGGTGATCGTGACGGTCGGCGCCGACCTGAACTCGGCGGCGTCGAGCAGCACGACGCCGACGCCGGCGGCGGGCACCGGCACCGCCGCCGGCACGAGCACCGGCTGAGCACGGCTCAGTAGCCTCTCTGCGGTCATGGCCATGAAGGACCT
>JBBRLM010000157.1:0-3125 GCA_038231335.1 Mycobacteriales bacterium | reverse complement strand
TCGTGTGTCCTCGGTGCCCGGCACGTCGACGTCGCGGGCCGGCCGTGAGGACAGTCGGGCGATCCGTGACTGGGCGCTGGCCCAGGGCTTGACCGTGTCCACCCGCGGTCGTCTTCCGGCCGAGGTGCTCGAGGCGTACAAGGCCCGTGACGCCAAGCCCGCCGCGGCCGAGCCCGCCGCGGCCGAGCCCGCCGCGGCCGAGCCTGCCGCGGCCGAGCCCGCCGCGGTGGGGCCGGAGCAGGTTGCCCCGGTGACGAAGACCCGCCGCCGGGCGAAGATCAAGCAGCCGGAGTTCTCCGGCGCCGAGTAAAGTCAGCACCGAGTTCCGCAGCGAGGGCATCACCGAACGACAGGTGATGCCCTCGCGGCGATTCTCGGACTCTCATACCGGCCACTTCCGCCCACATTCACGCTGCGTTCTCGGGGCCATTGTCATGACCGATGGGGCGGTGGGACGCGGCCACGCCCGACATCAAGCCCGATGTGACGAGGTGCCCGCCAGGTAATGGAACTGGTGAAGTCGGCTCCCGACCCGTCAGAGGCCCAGCCGAGCAGCCGGCAAGTGTCCCGCGGCTTGACCGCTGGTCATCGTCTCTGTGCCGCGCCGCCCGAAGGGCCACCGCCGTCCTCGCGGGACAGCCCACGGGCGGTGTGAATCCCCACCCGCCACGGGTCAGCGCAGAACGAACTCGAGGGTCGCGGTCGGGGAGGGCGATCGCGTGAACTCCATGTGGCACCTGATGGATGAGCAGAGCGATCGTGCCGAGCGGAGGTCCGGCTGACCGGAGCATCGATCCCGGTGGCGTCCACGTCGCGGGTGCCTGTGCCCGCGCGTCACGGTTCGGCCCCAAGTGGTGTGGCGCCTGGGGGTTGGTGACGCCCGGAGGTCAGCACAGCGCGGGTGGGGCGGGCGTCGATGAACCCGGTCCCGGTCCGACCGGGTGGGACAAGCCTCGCTGCGCTCGGACGCGCAGGCGCGTCCCCACCCGGTCGGACGAGACCCGGAACCCCCGACGTCCCTGCGGGACCCCACCCCCGCCGCGCTGAGGCGGTGCCGCGTCACCCACCACCGGCACCACCACCTCAGGGAGCCCGTCATGAACGAGATCACCATCCACGGCAACGTCGGTTCCGCCCCGAAGATCAGCCACGGCCGCAACAACGGGACCGCGGTGGTCAACTTCGCGGTCGCGATCAACTCGCGCCGCTTCGACCGGGCCCGCGGGGAGTGGGTCGCGCGGCCGACCGTGTGGCGCGACGTGGTCTGCTTCGGCGACCTGGCCAGCAACGTCTACGACACCGTCGGTAAGGGCGTCACGGTCACCGTGACCGGTGTCGAGGCCGACGACTCCTACACCAAGGAGTCCCGCGAGCCCGGCGGTGAGGACATCGTGATCCGCCGGGTCAAGATCGAGGCCGGCGATGTCGCGGTCAGCCTCCGCTACGCCACCGCGACCGTCACCAAGCTCAGCCGCACCGACACCCGCCCGGGCGACACCGGCACCGCCGCCGAGGCGCAGCCGACGCTGACGGTGATCTCCGGGGACTGACGGTGAAGCGGGGTGGTCCCGGCACCCACCGGGACCACCCCGACCGCTCCGCACCCCTCGCTACACGCCGTCCGCGGGCGTCGGACAGGGCCGGCCCGGCGGCGTTGCCCGCGAGCGGCCAGGCCATACCGCCCTGCTCGCAGCCTGCGACACCCGGCCGGGCACATCCCCGGCCCGGCACCACACCGCACCGCAACCCCGCCTGCTCGAAACGAAAGGAGTGATCGACATGGATTGGCGAGACCACGCCGAATGCCAGTACGAGGACCCGGAGCTGTTCTTTCCGGTGAGCCCGACGAAGGTCGCGGAGGCCAAGGTGGTCTGCGCGCGCTGCCCGGTGTGGCGGACATGTCTGGGCTACGCGTTCACGACCGGGCAGGACGCCGGGATCTGGGGCGGCCTGACCGAGGACGAACGCCGCCTGGAGCTGCTGCGCCGCTTCCGCGCCCGGACCCGACCGCATGGTGCGCCTGAGGAGCCCGAGTCGCTGACCGAGCGCCGGGACCGGCGTGGCGCCTGATGGGCCCCCATCTGTCATGGCCGGATGTGGCGGTCGCGGATCTTCCGGGACGCGGACCGCTGGCATGATCATGGCCAGTGAACGGGAGGGATCCCGATGACCGACATCCCCACCTCTGCGCCGACCCGGCTGCTGTGTGCCGCGCTCTCGGCGGCGGCGAGGGGATCTGTGGTCTTCCCGGTGGCGCCGCGGAGCAAGACCCCGGCGGTGAAGGACTGGGAGAATCAGGCCACCAGAAGCCCGGACATGATCACCGATTGGTTCCGATCCCGGCCCTATAACATCGGTATCGCCACCGGTCCCTCCAACATCGTCGTGGTCGATCTCGACCACAGGCGTGGCCAGCCCGCGCCGCCGCCGTGGACCGGGGCCACCGACGGCCGTGACGTGCTGGCCCGGATCGCGGCCGCCGCCGGTCACCCGGTCCCGGACGACACCTTCTGCGTGTCGACCCCGACCGGCGGGGAGCACCGGTATTTCCGGGCCCCGGACGGAGTCGCGCTGCGCAACACCGCTGGAACGCTCGGGTGGCGGATCGACACCCGCGCGCACGGCGGGTTCGTCGTGGGGGCCGGGTCGGTCCTCGACCAGGGCCGCTACCGCATCACCCGCGACGCACCGGTCGCGCCGCTGCCTGGCTGGCTGACCGCTGCCCTCACCCCGCCTGCGGTGTCCGGGTCCGATCCGTCGACCGGGTCCGAGCTGCAGTTGCCGTCTGGGCGGGCGGAGGCGTATCTGTCGGCGATCATCGCCGGCGAGACCCGCGCGGTCGCCGAGGCCCCGACCGGGCAGCGGCACCGCACGCTGCTGCGCGCGGCCCGCTCGCTGGGCCGGCTGGTCGCCGGCGGCGAGCTCACCGCACCCGCTGCCCGCGACGCCCTGCTCCAGGCGTCTGCCGTCCACATCGGGGTGGACGGCACCACCGCGCGCGAGATCACCCGGACCATCGACGACGGTCTCGCCTATGGCGCCCGGGCCCCGCGCACGATCGGGATGAACCGCATGTGACCGAGCATGGCCGTCTCCCTGCTCGGCGCAGCGGGCGGTGGTCCTAG
>JBBRLM010000156.1:0-3138 GCA_038231335.1 Mycobacteriales bacterium | reverse complement strand
CGCACCGTCGCCGCCGTCGGTCCGTTCGGCGACGACGAGCCGGCGCACATCGCGGCGGTCGCCCACACCCGCTGAGGGCGAGCTCCGGTCGGCTCGATCAGTCGCGCAGCGCAGGATGCTGGCGGGCCAGCAGCGGCAGCAGCAGCCGCTTCGGGGTGAGATAGCCGCTGTACGCGGTGATCTTGTTGGCGGCTCCGGGGATCACGACGGCGTGGCCGGCGTCGAGTCCCGCGACCGCTTCCTTCGCGACCTGGTCGGCGGGCACCCACATGAACGAGGGGAGCGAGCTGGCCGCCTGTTCGTCGCTGATGCCGGCCGCGTTGGCGAACCCGGTCTCGACCGGACCGGGACACAAGACGGTGAGCGAGACGCCCGTGCCATGCAGCTCGGTGCGCACGGCGTGGCTGTAGCTCAGGACGAACGCCTTCGACGCGCCGTACCCGGCCTGGCCCGGCAGCGGCTGGAAGGCGGCGGTCGACGCGACGTTCAGCACGCCGCCGCGACCTCGCTCGACCATCCCGGGCAGGAACGTGCTGCACAGGTGCACGACCGCTTCGACGTCGGTGCGGATCATCGCCACCTCGCGGGCCGGATCGCTGCGGTGCACGGGACCCATCGTGGAGTAGCCGGCGTTGTTCACGAGGATGTCGAGGATCAGGCCACGTTCGGCGAGCTCGGCCGCCAGCGCGTCGCCGGGTGCGTCGGCGGAGAGATCGGCGGTGATGACCTCGGTGCGCACGCCGTGCGCGTCGGCCAGCTCGTCGGCGAGCTCGCGCAAGGGTCCCTCACGGCGGGCGACGAGCGTGACGCCGTGCCCCCGACCGGCGAGGTCCCGGGCGATCTCCACCCCGATGCCCGACGAGGCGCCGGTGATGAGGCAGGTGCGGTCAGGGGCGGGAAGCGGGAGGGCCATCCGACGATCGTAGGACCCAACCCGCGTTCTCGGCTCTGTGATGGCCCCTGTTTCGCGCCGACCGGCGTTCTTGGCCTCGTGGTGGCCCCTTGTTTCGGGCCGACCGGCGTTCTTGGCCTCGTGGTGGGCCCTTGTTTCGGCGTTCTTGGTTCGCGGGGCCGTCGGCGCCGTCGCGCGCCGCGTAACCCGGTGGCCGACCCGGCGTCGTGGCGGGCACCTGGCCCGGACGGGGGCCTCCACACCACGAGGTTGTCATGACTGCCACGAACGAACTGACCGTGACCATCGCCGAGATCGACGAGCTGGAGCAGAAGCTCGCCGCCCTCGACTCCCTCGGCGACCGGGAGCGTGAGGTGCTCAGCGGCGTCTTCGCGCTGGCGGGCCAGGCCGCGGCGGAGGCGGGCGACGAGGTCACGGGGTTCATGCCCACCGCCGTCGAGCGGATCGGCCTGCCGGCGGTGCAAAGCTCGATCCTGCCCGGATCGTTGGCGGGCCACGGGCTGCTCCTGCCCGCCGTGCATTCCGCCGATCCGCCCGGGGAGCTCGGTAGCTTCAGCTGGGGGATGCACGGTTCGGGTGGCGGCGGCGGCGCCGGCTGATCATGCCGGCGGTGTGCGGGCGCAGCTCAGAGGCAGTAGGCGATCGGCGAATACGCCGTGGCGATCGCCGTCCCGGCGGTTAGGAGCGGAGGCCGCAGGTTGGGTCGCACCCCGTCGAGCTGCCACCGCCGGCTGCCCGTGGCCGCGTCCAGCGAGATGAGTCGCGCGCTGTCGTGCACGAGCACGGTGTCGTCCCGCAGCCACAGGTCGGTCACGAGGTCCGGTGGCAGACCGGTGGCAACCACCGGGTCGTAGCGCCATCGGGGTTTCCCGGACTCGGGATCGATCGCCACGACGGTGTCGCGGGTCCCGCCCCCGATGCCGTTTGGCACCACCATGCCCGTCAGCGGCGTGACGTGGGCGACGTCGTCCGTCGAGACGCCCTGGGTTCCGTAGACGCCGGCCGCACCCACGACGACGTGCTCGAACGGTTCCCACCACCGGTCCAGCCCGCTGTCGCGGTCGACGGCGTGGGTCCCGACCGAAGCCAGCAACGCCACGTCACCGGCGGGGCCGCCCGGCACGGCCGCCGCGGCAGCCGCGGAGCGCCACCGCAGCACCCCCGATGTCGGGTCGAGGCCGACGACGTAGCTCGCGGCGCCCTTCGGCCCGACGGGCACCACCAGGCTCGCCACGCTGGTGGGCGGGGGCGGGAACACCGTGGTCGCGGTCGTCGGGTCCGCACTGGTCCATCGCGGCGTGCCGGTGGCGGGATCGAGCGCGACGAGGGTGGGGTGGACCGATGTGGGCTCGGTGGTCACGACGATGAGATCGTCGATCACCTGCACCTGGGCGAACACCACGGGGGTCCGCCAGCGCACGGCGCCCGAACGGGGGTCGATCGAGACGAGCCCCGCCGGGGTGGAGCCAAGCACGGATCCGTCCGGCGCGATCCCCGCGGCCTCGGTGTCGGGCACCGTCCACCGCGCGGAACCGTCGGGTCCCAGGGACCGGATGCTCGGGGACGGTCCACCGCTGGCCGCGCCTGGGGTAACGCTCCCCGGCGGGCCGGTGCCAGTCGTCCACGCGGTGACGACGAACGCATCGGCGCTGACGAGGGGCGGGTCGGCTTCGTCGAGGCGCAACCCGTTGCCCAGGTCCCGCTCCCACCGCTGCCGGCCGGTCGTGGCGTCCCAGGCCTCGGCGCGGCGCGGGCCCCCATCCGCCCCGGTGACGGTCGCCATCACGACCTGACCGATCGCCGCGGGCTCCGAGGGCTGCCCGTCGATCTCGACGGACCAGCGGACGGACCCGGTATCGGAGGCGACCGCGACAAGGTGCCCCGACAGCGGCGAGTTGCATGCCTCTGGCGGCGTCGTGCTGCAGGCGATGGTGCCCGTCGCGAGGGCGGCGGCCACCGCAAGGGTCCGCCCGGTTCGGCACCAGGACGAGCGGAGGCGAGCGCGGTTGTGCATCGCCTTCCAGACGATGCCCGCAACCGGCTGGTTCCCGCGCCATCGCCTGTTCGTGAACGCCGCCGGGGAGCCGAGAAGGCGGGAGGAGCCGCAGGAGAGCCCGAGAACGCGGAGATAGGGGCGCTGAGGTAGCCCTCAGCGTGGGGGTATGGGCGCTGGGGTGGCCGAGAATGCGGGAAGTGGGGCGCGGGGGTGGCCGAGAACGGGGGGT
>JBBRLM010000155.1:0-3162 GCA_038231335.1 Mycobacteriales bacterium | reverse complement strand
GGTCAACGCCCCGCACCTGGTCGCGCTCGTCCGTGCCGGCGCGGTGTTCGAGGGCGGCAAGCTCGTCGAACGACCCGCCGAACACCCTCAACCCGACGCTGCCTAAAAAATCTTCATCCACAGGTCTTGACTATTGCTCTGCTCAGCGCAGGCGCCGGCCCAGAGGGCCAGCAGCTGGTGATGGGCGTCGGTGAGCGTCCCACCACGGCGGATCGTGACCAGGCGTTGGTCACGGACGCTGGGCAGGATCACCCGAGCAGGATGCCAGTTCCCCGACACCGTCGGGCCCCGTCGCCACGTCCGCGACTCACGGATTGCGAGTCCAGGCACCGCATACTGCTTCTCGCAGCTCAGCGTGATGACAACTCTGGCTCCCAGGCTCTGCCCGCCAGAACCACATCGTCGCGCCACGACCCGATTTCCCCGGTCACACGCGGCCAGATTCTGCCGGGTGAACAACCACGATCGGTGTACCAGGAGTAAGAGCCCGGTGCGAAATGACCATGGTCGTGTGCGTCGTGCATGAGATCGCTGTGCATCCGCTGTCGATTCCCACCCGCTGCATCGGCCGTCCGCACAGTGGTGGTGATCCCCCACCTCCTGGAAGGCCCCCGTGAGCACCTCTGCGCCCCCGATGCCCCGGCATCGCGCCCCTCATCCCACCGGTCCCTCCGCCGCGGCGCTGTCCCCGTCCACATGGCGACGCCTACGGCAGATGCTGACCGTCGGCGTGTTCGTCGTGACGACCGCGGTCGGGCTGACCATCGGGCTGAACGGAGCGACGGTGTCGCCGGCCGCGCCGGCGCTCGCGGCAGGCTCGACGGCCGCCACCGCGGCGACCGACCCGGCACCGGGTCCGGCGACGCCACTGGTGACCGACCCCGGTCCGACCATCCATCACGGTCACGGACCGCACCGGTGAGCTCTTCTGCGTTCTCCCGGCGGGTGCTCACCGGACTCTGGCTCGGCGCCGGCGCCGCCACCGCGCTCGCGCTCGTCGGCGCTCCGGTTCCGCTCCCACTCGACGCCGGGCTGCTCGCCCACGTCACGGGCCTGCTCGCCGGCTACCTCACCGCCGTCATGCTCGTCCTGATGTCCCGGACCCCGCTGCTGGAGCGCCGCGTCGGATCCGACGTACTCGCCCGTTGGCACTCCCACGGCGGCCGCCTGTTCCTGGCCCTCGTCCTCACCCACGCGGGCGCCGCCCTGGCGGCCTGGTCCGCATCCCGCCAGCAGCACCTGGCCACCTCGCTGGTCAGCGTGCTCGGTGTGCCCGGGTTGCTTGCGGCGACCGCGGGTACCGCGCTGTTCGTCCTGATCGTGGGACTGTCCGTCCTGGCCGCGCGACGCCGGGTCTCCTACGAGACCTGGCACGGCATCCATCTCCTGACCTACGTCGCGATCGCCCTGTCGTTCGTCCACGAGCTCGCCGGCCCCGATCTCGCCGGCCACCCGGTCGTCCAGGTGCTGTGGACGTTGATGCACGGCTACGCCCTCGCGCTGGTCCTGCGCTACCGGTTCCTCGCACCGCTGGAGAACACCTGGCGCCACCGCCTGCGCGTCGAGGCCGTGGTCCCCGAGGCCGACGGCGTCGTCAGCGTGATCCTGCGCGGCCACCGCATCGACGAACTCGGCGCCGAGGCCGGCCAGTTCTTCCGCTGGCGCTTCCTGACCACCACGACCTGGCGCACCGCCCACCCGTTCTCCCTGTCGGCGCCGCCGCAGGGCGAGTTCCTGCGCATCACCGTCAAGGCCCTCGGCGACGGGAGCACCCTCATCCACTCCGTCCGCCCCGGCACCCTCGTCCTGGCCGAGGGCCCCTCCGGCGCGATGACCGCCCACCGGCGAACCCGACCCTCGGTGCTGCTGCTGATCGCCGGCGGTGTCGGCATCACCCCGATGCGCGCGCTGTTCGAGACACTCGACATCGGCACCGGCCGGCTCACCCTGCTCTACCGGGCCTCCAGCCCCCGCGATGTCGTCTTCCGCTCCGAACTCGAGGACATCGCACGACGGCGCGGCGCGGCGATCGTATGGATGGTCGGCCGCTCGTCCTCGCCCGGGCTGCAGATGACCGGGGCGAACCTGCGTCGGCTGGTGCCGGACGTCGCCGACCGCGACGTCTACCTCTGCGCCTCACCCGGGCTGTCCCAGGCCGTCCGAGCTGCGCTCCACGACGCCGGGCTCCCCCGACGCCACCTGCACGAAGAGGCCTTCGCATTCTGATGAAGAGCACGTTCGGTGGCGGTGGGACAGCGGGCGGGAGACCAACCCGGACCCGCTGCCGACCGCGTGTCCCTCCAGGCTGCGGGCTCCGACGGCCCGGCGCGGAGTAGATCGACCCACCAGCCCACACTCAGGCCGTCCGGGGTGATGGACGATGCTGTCCAGGCGTGACGGCCAGCCTGGTCAAGCGGTCGGACCTGGCCGTCGCGATCACCGCGCTGCGATTGATCAACTTGATGGCCGAACGTTGCGGTTCAGATGATGTGGGCCCCCGGGGGATCGAACCCCGAACCCGCGGACTCCCGCGCGATCATGTCCGACTTTCGTGGACATCCCGCGTGACCTGCGAGAACCACTCCCCCGACCTCTGATCGTTCGTGATCGTTCGGCGCCCTTCTGAGGACGTTTCGCGTCCCAAAAGCGTCCACCGGATCTTGAGCTGCGCTGTGCCACCGGACCTACGCCGGCTGTTCTCCACCCACGCCGGAAGCTGGTGGTGATCTCCTCGCGGCGCGGGTGGAACCCTGCCGGGTCGAGGGGTGGGAGGCAAGGTACTCAGTCCCGCCTTGCCTCCCACCCCTCGGGCCGGTAGCCCTCGGGCGCGCCGTGAGGAGATCACCACCTCCGCCGACCTCCCCCGATCTCCGAGCGGTGTCGGGTTCGGGCGGAGCCCGGTTAGTTCTGCCTTCCGGTAGCCGCCACACCGATGCCCATTCCGATCATGACGAGCCCACCGGCCCCGCCCATGCGGCGCAACCGTGTCGGTGAGCTGGCGAACCAGTCCCGAGCAGTCCCGGCCATCAACGCCCAGAGCGCGTCCATGCCGGAGGCCAGAACGCAGAACAGCAGCCCGAGGACGAGCATCTGCGTGGTGGGGCCGGGTCGGGTTGTGTCGACGAACTGGGGAAGCACTGCGCTGAAAAAGATGATCGCCTT
>JBBRLM010000154.1:0-3165 GCA_038231335.1 Mycobacteriales bacterium | reverse complement strand
TGCCGAGTTGACGCGTCGCTGAGGACGTCGAGATCGACGAGCCAGGCCGCGATGACTCGGTCCTGCGTCGGAGGGGCTTGCGACGTTGCTGAGGTGATGTCGTTGCACAAGCTCACCGCGGGCGATGGCTACACCTATCTCACGCGGCAGGTGGCGGCGCAGGACGCCTCGCAGCGGGGTTACGCGAGCTTGGCCGACTATTACGCGCAGCGCGGGGAGTCTCCGGGGCTGTGGATGGGTCGCGGCGCGGACGGGTTGCCAGGATTTCCTTCCACGCCTGAGGTGACGGAGGCGCAGATGCTCGCGCTATTCGGTCAGGGCCGCCATCCCGACGCCCACCAGATCGGGCAGCAGCTCCTCGCCAAGGGTTTGTCAGAACCGGAGGCACTGGCCGCGACGCGCCTCGGCGCCCCCTACAAGGTGTTCACCGGCGTGAACGAGTTCCGCAAGGAACTCGCGATCCGGTTCGAGGCCTGGAACTCCGGCGCCGGGTTACCACGGGACTGGCCGATCCCGGCCGATGAGCGGGCCCGGATCCGGACCGAACTCGGCCGGGAGCTGTTCGCTGCGGAGTTCGGCCGGCCACCAGCCGACGCACGGGAGCTGTCAGGGCTGCTGGCCCGGGCATCGCGGCAGCGCACCACCGCCGTCGCCGGATACGACCTGACGTTCTCGCCGGTGAAGAGCGTCTCAGCGTTGTGGGCTGTCGCACCGAGGGAGGTCGCGGACCGGATCGAGCAGGCGCATGCCGCCGCCGTCGCCGACACCCTGGGCTGGTTAGAGCAGCACGCGACGTACACGCGACTGGGCCGGAACGGAGTGCAACAGGTCGAGGTGCGGGGGTTGATCGCGGCGGCGTTCACGCACCGCGACTCGCGCGCCGGCGACCCGGACTTGCATACGCACGTGGCGATCAGCAACAAGGTCCAAACCCTGCAGGGTCGCTGGCTGGCGTTGGATGGTCGGCCGTTGCACAAGCTGACCGTCGCTGCCTCCGAGCGGTACAACACCCGCCTGGAGGCGCACCTGACCGCCGCCTTGGGGGTGGAGTTCGCCGACCGACCCAGCGAGGCCGGGAAGCGACCGGTCCGGGAGATCGTCGGCGTCCCCGACGCACTGAACCGGGGGTGGTCGGCGCGGCGGGCCAGCATCGACGTCCGGCGGGCTGAGTTGTCGGCGACGTTCCAGGCCGACCACGGTCGGCCGCCGGGGCCGATCGAGGCGGTCAAGCTCGCGCAGCAGGCCACTTTGGAGACCCGCCCGGCCAAGCACTCCCCGCGCAGTCAGGCTGAGCAGCGCACGGCGTGGCGTACCGAGGCGGTCCGCGTCCTGGGCGATGAGCAGGCCCTGACCGCGATGGTCACCGGTGTCTGCCAGCCCGACCCTGACCGCAACGCGTCGATCGTCGTCACCCCAGCGTGGGTCGTCGACACGGCCGAGTCGGTGTTGCTGACCGTGCAGGGCCAGCGCGCGACGTGGCAGGAAGCCCACGTCCGGGCCGAGGCCGAGCGGCGGGCCCGGACAGCCCGGGTCGGTCTCGCGCACCTGGATGACGCCGTCGACCGGGTCGTCGCGGCGGCGCTGTCACCGGCATACTCGATGCCATTGGGGGTGCCGGAGTCGGTCAGTGAACCCGCCGCGTTGCGGCGCCGGGATGGGACGTCGGTCTACGCGACGGCCGGCACCCAGCTGTACACGTCCCCGCAGATCGTGCTCGCCGAACGCACCCTGCTCGACACCGCTCAGCGGCGGGACGGGAGGGTGACCTCCGCCGGCAGCGTCGAACTCGCCCTGCTCGAGGCAGCGGCGCGCGGGACCGCACTCAACCCGGGACAGGCCCAGCTGGTCCGGGATCTGGCGATCTCCGGGCTGCGGCTGCAGCTCGCACTGGCCCCGGCGGGGACCGGGAAGACGACCGCAATGGCGGTGCTCGCCAGGGCCTGGACCGAGGACGGCGGCAGCATCGTCGGGCTCGCCCCGTCCGCGGCAGCCGCCGCCGTCCTGGGGGCGGAGATCGGGGTACCGACCGACACCCTTGCCAAGCTCACGTGGTCCCTGGACCACCCGCTCACCCCCGCCGGCGCGAGTGCACTACCGGGGTGGGTGAGCCAGATCGGCCCGTCCACGCTGGTGATCGTCGACGAGGCAGGGATGGCCGGGACCACCGAACTCGCCCAAGCCGTCACCTACATCGTCGGTCGGGGCGGCAGCGTCCGACTGATCGGCGACGATCAGCAGCTCGCCGCGATCGGCGCCGGCGGCGTACTGCGCGACCTCGCCGAGCAGGCCGGCGCGGTGACGCTGTCGCAGGTTGTGCGGTTCACCGACCCCGCCGAAGGCGCCGCCTCCCTCGCACTACGCGCTGGAGACGACGCGGCGCTCGGCTTCTACCTCGACGCCGGCCGGGTCCATGTCGGCGATCCCGGCACCGTGGTCGACGACGCCTACAGCGCCTGGGCCGACGATCAGGCCGACGGCACGGACAGCGTCATGTTGGCCCCGACCCGCGAGCTCGTCGCGACCTTGAACGCCCGCGCCCGGACCGACAGGCTCGCTGCCAGCACCGCATCGGTCGGGGTGCAGGTGCAGCTCGCGGACGGCTCCACGGCCAGCGTGGGTGACGTCGTAATCAGCCGACGCAACGAACGCCGGCTGGCGATCAGCGCGACGGACTGGGTTAAGAACGGCGACCGCTGGACCGTCACCGCCGTCCTGCCCGGCGGCGCGGTGGACGTCACCCACCTGGCCACCCGACGCCGCGTCACCCTGCCCGCCGGTTATGTCGCGGAGCACCTAGCGCTCGGCTATGCGAGCACCGTGCACGGTGCCCAGGGCGTCACCGCTCAGACCTGTCACGTTGTCGCGACCGGCGCCGAGACCCGGCAGCTGCTGTATGTCGCGCTGACCCGCGGCCAGGCGGGAAACCACCTCTACCTGAGCACGGTGGGAGACGGCAACGAGCACACAGTCATCACCCCCGACGCGCTACAGCCACCCACCGCCGGCGACCTCCTCAGCAGGGTCCTGGCCCGGGACGGCGCCCAAGCCTCCGCCACCACCCGCCAGCGTGAGCTCGCCGACCCAGCCGGACGGCTGGCCGGGGCGGCGGATCGGTTCTACGACAGCCTGACGGCCGCTGCCGCGGCCCAGCTTGGACCGGAGCGC
>JBBRLM010000153.1:0-3165 GCA_038231335.1 Mycobacteriales bacterium | reverse complement strand
GGCCCATGTCGCGCTGCTGCGCAGCGTCACCGACGAGGCCGTGGCTGCCCACCCCGGCGCCCGCGCGGACTTCGACGTTCGCACCCAGTCCCGCAACATGAAGGCGTTCATCGCGCCCGAGCCACAGATCGTCGCGGCGGCGGAGGCCGCCCTGCGGGCGGAGGGCCTCGAGCCGGTGCGGACCGCGATCCGCGGCGGGACCGACGGCTCGCAGCTGTCGGAGATGGGCCTGCCCACCCCCAACCTGTTCACCGGCGGTCACGAGTACCACTCGGTCCGCGAGTGGGCCTCGGTCAATGACATGGCCGCCGCGGCCGCGACGATCGTCCGCCTCGCCGGCGTCTGGGCACAGAACGGCAACGGGGACGGCCCGGCATGAGCGGACCCGGTCCGAGCTCGCTGGCCTCCCTGGACGGGGAGATCATGCCCGTGGCCGAGGCGACGATCTCGGTCACCGATCACGGGCTCGTCCGCGGGGACGGTGCCTTCGAGGTGATGCGCGTCTACGAGGGGCAGCCGTTCGCGCTTGATGCCCATCTGGCCCGTCTGCAGCGGACGGGCGCGACATTGCGCCTGCCGGTCGATCTGGAGGCCGTGCGGGCCGAGACCCACCGCCTGCTGGCCGCCGCCGGCAACGGCCCCGACCACGCCCTGGTCCGGGTGATGATCACCCGTGGCGGTCGGCGCGTGATGATGACCGAGCAGCTTCCCGAGACACCCGAGTTGTTGCGCTGCAAGACGATCATCTACGCGCCGACGCGGATCCTGGACGGCGCCAAGTCTCTCTCCTACGGCGCCAACATGCTGGCCGGGCGGCTCGCCCGCGAGCAGGGCTACGACGAGGCGATCCTGGTCACTCCGCACGGCCGCGTGCTCGAGGCCCCGACGAGCTCGCTCTTCTGGGTCGAGGGGGAGACCCTGCTCACGCCGCCGTTGACCGACCACATCCTTGCCTCGATCACGCGGGGGCTGATCCTCGAGGTCACCGACGCCCGTGAGGAGTCCTGCCCGTTGGAGCGCCTGCTGGCCGCCGACGAGCTGTTCATCGCATCCACGACCCGGGAGGCGCAGGGCATCATCGCGGTCGACGATCGCACCTTCGCCGCCCCCGGCCCCGTCACCACGCGGACCGGTCAGGCGGTCATGACGCGGATCGCGGCCGAGCTTGCCGGGTGAAGGTCCTCACCGTCATCGGCAACCGCCCGCAGTTCATCAAGGCGGCGGCCGTCTCGCCCCGACTGCGCGAGTATCACACCGAACACCTCGTCCACACCGGCCAGCACTACGACGACCGCCTCTCGGCGATCTTCTTCGACGAGCTCGGCCTCCCGGCCCCCGACGAGCAGCTCGGGGTCGGCGGCGGGTCGGGGACGTCTCAGACCAGCCGCATGCTCGCAGCGCTGGAACCGGTCCTCGCCCGCGCCGAGCCCGATGCGGTGCTCGTCTACGGGGACACGAACTCGACCCTGGCCGGGGCGCTGGCCGGTGCCCAGGCCGGCATCCCCGTCGTCCACGTCGAGGCCGGTATGCGCTCGTTCGATCGCTCGATGCCCGAGGAGCTCAACCGGGTGCTCGTCGACCATGCCGCGGCGCTGCTGCTGTGCCCCGGTCAGGCGGCGTTGGACAACCTGCGCGCCGAGCGGGTGACCGGGCGCTGTGAGCTCGTCGGCGATGTGATGGTCGACGTCGCGCTCGCTGCCCAGCCCCGGGCCCGGTCGTCCGTCGAGCTGATCACGGGACGAGGCCTCGAGCCCGGCGGTTACGTGCTGGCCACCGCCCACCGCGCCGGCAACGTCGATACGCCCGCGCGTCTGGAAGCGCTGCTCGCCGTCCTGGCCGCCGTCCCGCTGCCGGTGGTGTTTCCCCTGCACCCTCGGACGCAGGCCCGCCTGCAGGCGGCGGGGCGCTTGGAGACGCTGGGTTCCCTGCCCGGCGTGCACGTGGAGCCGCCGTTGGGGTACTTCGAGCTCATGGCGCTGCTGTGTCACGCCCGGGCGGCGCTGACCGACTCGGGTGGCTTGCAGAAGGAGGCCTATCTGGCCGGGGTCCGCTGCGTGACGATGCGGCCGAGCACCGAGTGGACCGAGACCGTGGAGGCGGGCTGGAACGTGCTCGTGGACCTGGACCCCGAGGCTGCTGTGGCCGCGCTGGCCCGGCCGCTGCCCGGCGCCCGGCCCGCGCTCTACGGCGACGGGCGGGCCGGCGAGCGCGTTGTCGCCGCGATGACCGCGTTCCTGGCCAGATGAGCCCGCCGCGGGCGCCGGCCGTCGCGGCCCCCGGGCAACGCCCTAGACTGCGCCCGCGATGAGTGAGCCGCCGCTGCGTGTCGGGGTCGCGGGCCTCGGCTACTGGGGTCCCAACCTGGCCCGGAACTTCGCCGCCCTGCCCGACTGCGAGCTGGTCGTGTGCTGCGATCTGTCGCACGCAGCCCGCACCCGGGTCGCAGCGATGCTGCCTGGCGTCCCCGTGACCGACGACTTCGACTCCCTGCTCGCCGACCCCGAACTCGACGCGATCGCGCTGGCCACGCCGGTGCCGACGCATGCTGACCTCGCCGTGCGGGTGCTGCAGGCCGGCAAGCACTGCTTTGTCGAGAAGCCGCTCTCGCAGTCGGTCGCCGACGCCGAGCGGGCGGTGGCGGCCGCGCAGGCGTCCGGCCGGATCCTGATGGTCGGACACCTGCTCGAATACCACCCCGGAGTCCGTCGCCTCAAGGAGCTGGCCGAGTCCGGGGAGCTCGGGGACATCTACTACATCTACGGCAACCGGCTCAACCTCGGCAAGCTCCGTGCCGACGAGAACGCGCTCTGGAGTCTCGGCGCCCACGACGTATCCGTGGTGCTGCACCTGGCGGGCGAGGAGCCGACCGAGGCCGTCGCCCACGGCGAGTCCTACGTGCGCCCCGGCGTCGAGGACGTCGTGTTCTGCTTTCTGCGCTTCCCGTCGGGACTGGCCGCGCATCTGCACCTGTCCTGGCTTGACCCCCACAAGGAGCGTCGCTTCACGATCGTCGGATCGCGCCGGATGGCGACCTTCGACGACATGGAGCTCGAGCGCAAGCTGACCGTCTACGACAAGGGCTTTGACGAGGACGCGCGGACCTACGGCGAGTACATCACCCGCAGCGGGGACATCTTCTCCCCGCGGATCCCCAACCTCGAGCCG
>JBBRLM010000152.1:0-3257 GCA_038231335.1 Mycobacteriales bacterium | reverse complement strand
GAAGCGCCTCGACACCATGCTGACCACCATCCACTCGGTGTCCACGGCGTCGGTCGTCGTGGCCGGCGTGTGGGCGCCCCTGCCCACGCGCGCGGCGGCGCGTGCGGAGTACCCGCGACTCGCGACCGACGTCGTGCACCTGCACCAGGTCCGGGGCGAGGCGGTGACGTTCATGGACGCGGCCACCGTCCTGGGGGCCGGCGACCTCTTCGACGGGTTGCACCCCGACGCGTCGGGCTACCGCAAGATCGCCGCGCTCTGGGAACACCAGATCAGGTCCATCCGGATAGCCACACGATGAGCCGCAAGCAGAGGGTGACGATGACAGAGGAGACCGCGTCGATGGAACACCCGAGTGGGGACGCCGCGACGGTGGCGCAACCGGCCGTTGCCGTCCCGGGCATGCGGGCGTCCGACGCCGACCGGGCCGCGGCCGCGGACCGGCTGCACGCCGCCCTCGCCGAGGGCCGTTTGGACATCGGCGAGACCGAGGAACGGCTCGCGGCGGTCTACGCCGCCCGGCACCGCTCGGACCTACCGCCCCTGCTCGCGGACCTCCCCATCCCCGACCCCGCATCCCCGCCCGGCGGATGGCCGGCGGTGTGGCGGGTGATCGTCGACCAGGCCTGGCTGTCCTCCGCCCGAGAACGTGGCGCCGCGCCGGCACGTCCCGACGCGCGGCAGCGGCGCGCGGTCACCGTCGTGCTGGCCGCAGCGGCACTGTGGGTGATCGTATGCCTGCTCGCGGGCTTCGCCGCCGGGCTGCTCGGCTGATGGGCGCCGCGGTGACTCCCCGGTCCGCACCTGCTGGCGACGACTCCCGCCCCGGCCCGGCGAAGCGGGTACGCCGAGGCCGGACGGTCGTGGTGGTTGCGGCACTGTTCGCCGCGTTGGCGGTGCTGGGTGGTGGCGCCGGGTTCGCTGCCGGCGTCGTGGCGTCCGTCGCCGCGGAACACCGACACGGCGGCGCTACTGCGCACCCGGAAGGTGTGCCGGGTGAGGGCGGCGCGCCCCTCGGCACACCGGAGCGCGATTGATCGGCGGGAGCCTCCTCTCCCCGCTGCTGGCCGCCCCGTTGATCGGGGGCCCGCTGCCGACGGTGATCTCGGCGGTCGGAGCGGAGGCTGCGGTGTCGCTGGTGATCGGCCGGGGGCAGCAGTGGTGGGTGCGCACCGTTCCTGCGCGGCCGATGGAGTCGGGTTCGCAGCGCAGGCGGCTGCTGCGGTGGGTGTGCTGCGACCGTTTCCGGACCCGTTGTCGCCGCCGGTGTTGGTGTGGATCGCGGTGGCCGCCGCCGCGATCGGTCTGGCGTTTGCCCGCGGCCCGATCCGGCAACGGCGACGGGTGGTCGGCGCGCTCGCCCTGTTCGCGGTCTTCACCACCTCGGCGGTGAAGGTCAACGCCTTCTACGGGTACCGGCCCACCCTCGCCGGGGTCCTGGGACTCCCGGCGGCCAACGAGATTGACATCGCCGACGTGTCGCACCCCGCTGCGCTGTTCACCGCACCGGCTGCGACGCCGATGTCGGCGGTGTGGCACAGCCCGCGCGACATGCCCGCCGGCGGGCGGACCACCCAGGTCGACATTCCCGGCCGGGTGGCAGGTACCGCCCGCCCGGCCGGGCTGTACCTGCCACCCGCCTACCTCGCGTCCCCCCGGCCGCGGCTGCCGGTGCTGGTGATGGTCCCCGGACAACCCGGCGGACCCGAGGACTGCTCCTCGCCGGTCACCTCGCGCAGGTCATGGACCGCTTCGCCGCGGCGCACGACGGGCTCGCGCCGGTCGTGGTCGTCGCCGACGCGACAGGGTCGTCGTGGGGTAACTCTCTGTGCCTGGACTCCCGGCTCGGCGCCGCCGAAACCTACCTCGCCGTGGACGTCCCGCAGTGGCTGACCGCGAACCTGCAGGTCGACGTCACCGGCTGGCCATCGGCGGGTTCTCCTTCGGCGGCACCTGCACGCTGCAACTCTCGATCCGCCGACCGCCTGTCTACCCGAGCTTCCTCGACATCGCCGGGCAGGCCGAACCCACGCTCGGCGACCGCGCCCAGACCGTCCACGCGACGTTCGGCGGCGACGAGGCGGCCTTCCTGGCCGTCAACCCCGCCGACGAACTGCGCAGGATCCGTTACCCGTTCGGTGCCGGGCTGTTCACCGTCGGGCACGAGGACGCCGAGTTCCGTAGCCAGGCGCAGAAGGCTACCGACGCGGCCCGCGGCGCCGGCATGTCCGTGGGCCTCCTGGAGCTGCCGGGCGGCCATTCGTGGTCCATGGCGACGGACGCTCTCGACCGCGGGCTCCCGTGGCTGGCCGGGCGGGGCGGGATCCTCGATCCGGCCACCGCCCCGCTCCCGCAGTAATCTGCGTCCGCGGCCGGCTCTCACAGATTACGCTCAGCCCGGTCCGTCGTTTGTGTCGTCGTGGTTGTCGTCGGGGAGGGTGCTGATCGCCGCCCCAGCAACGCGGAGTTGGGGATGTGGACGGTCTCACCCTCGGCGTCGAGGACCGTGTACATCAGGCCCATATCGACGACGTGCCCGTCGAGGGGCCCACCCAGGGCGCCGGAGTGGACCCGGACCCGGCCGCGGCCGATGAGGGGTCGGGCCCCGAGCAGCACCAGCCCGGCGAACTTGTTGGCCAACGACTGCTGGGCGGCGATGCCGAGCACCACGCCGGTGAGGGCCCCTCCGATGAGCAGTTGCTGCAGCGGGATGGTCAGCAGGCCGAGCACGCCGAGAGTGACGATGAGGTAGCCGACCAGCTGGAACAGCAGCTTCGCCGCGCCGGCCGTCCCGAGACCGGCCCGGCCGGCCGTGGCCGCGAGCTGCGAGGCGATCGCGCGGGTCGCGATCACACCGAGGACGACGAAGGCCACGGCGAATCCGATGACGGTCAGTCTGGTGGACAGTTCGGGGGCGTGCACGCCCCCGAGGGTGCTGCCGATGCTGAGCACGACCGCGGCCAGCGCGGCGGTGCCGACGCTGCGCCGCAGCTCGGGGCGCCACCACTGCCGGTGTCGGGCGGCCCCGGTGTCGGGTGCCCGGTCGTCGGCGTGCGGCCCCCACCAGCAACGCCAGCACGGATGCCTCGGTGGTGCTGTCGAGCTCACCGGTCGGTTCGTCGGCGAGGACGACCACCGGGCTCCCGGCCAGCGCCACCGCCAGACCCGCCCGGGCCGCCTCGCCGCCGGACAGCTCACCGGGATAGGCGTCGGCGCGCTCGGCCAGCCCGACCTGGTCCAGGAGATCGCGCGGCGAG
>JBBRLM010000151.1:0-3262 GCA_038231335.1 Mycobacteriales bacterium | reverse complement strand
TGGCGAAACGCCCAGAGATCAGCTCTACCACGGCATCCAACGACGCCACCCACCCCGCAAGATCCACCATGCGGTGATCATCACCGCCCGACAGGGCTCAGCATCCCACGACACGCCGCAGCTGCCGTTGCAGTACTAGCGTCCGCATTCTCGGTGGCGGGGGCTCCGAGATCCGCACAGCTGCAACCCATTCCATTCACAGGCAATTCCTAGCTTCGCGGCGCACGGTCCGCGCCGGGTGGGGACCTGGTCGAGGAGGACCTCGTGAGCGAGATGATGACGACCGAGATCCCGGTCCAGGGGCCGGCCGCACCTCCGCCACCGCCGACGCGGTGGGGCAGGCTGCGGTCCCGCTTCGACTCCATGACGCCCCGGACCCGGTGGCTCAACCTGATCCTGATCGTGCTGCTGATCCTCGCGATCGTGCTGGCCTTCATGCTGATCGGCAATCCGAGCACGCCGACGGTGGCGGTGCGGACGGTGGCCGTGACCCGGGCGACCGTCACCTCCAGCGTCACGGGCAGCGGCAACGCCGCCTCCTCGGTCAGCACACCGGTGAGCTTCCAGACCAGTGGGACGGTCACGGCGGTCAACGTGAAGCCGGGCGACACGGTCACCCTGGGCGAGGTGCTGGCGACGGTGGACCCGACCAGCGCCAAGAACACCCTGCGGACCGCCCAGGACCAGCTCGCCAGCGCCCAGGCGGCCCTGGCCCAGGCGGCCTCCGGGCCGACGGCGGTCAAGGCCCAGCAGGACGCGGCGGCGATCTCGCAGGCGCAGGCGGCGGTCACCAGCGCGAACGCCGGTGTCACGACCGCGCAGAACCAGCTCGGCCTGGACCAAACAGCGACGGACTCGACGATCAGCAACGCTCAAACGAAGTTCAACGATGACAAGAACTCGACGGACACCAGCGTTCAGACGGCGCAGGCCACCCTGCAAACGGACACCAACACACAAAACGGTCTGGTCGCGGCGGCGCGACAGCAACTGACCAGCGACACCACGACACAAAACACCGCGGTCCAGAACGCCTACACGACGTGCGAGAATACGGTCACGGTCGCGGTTCCCGCGCCGACCAAAGCCTCATGCGACTCGAACCCGCAGGTCGTCGCAGCAAAGCAGACCCAGACCGCGACCTTGCAGAAAGATCAACAAGCACTCGCATCAGCGCAGAACACGCGTGACGGCGTCCTGACCAAAGATCAGCTGGCTGTCACAGCGGCTCAGCAGGCGCAGACGTCCGAGCTCAACATCGACCAGCAGGCCATCACCACCGCCCAGCAGACGCAGTCGGCCACGATCCTGAAGGACAACCAGTCCATCACCACGGCCAAGCAGTCCGCGACCACCGACCAGGGCATGGTCACCAACGCCCAGCTCTCCCAGCAGGCCGACCTGCACCCGATGACGCCCGACCAGATCAACACCTACCGCGAGAGCGTCAACGAGGCGCAGGTGACGGTCGACAACGACCAGATCGCCGTCACCGGGACCAGCCTCCTCTCCCCGCAGGCCGGCGTGGTGCTGGCCGTCAGCGGCAAGGTGGGCGAGTCGTCCTCCGGCGGGTCGAGCGGCTCCACCGCCACCACCTCCACCGGCTCCACGGGCTCCACCGGCAGCGGCGCGGCCAGCGCGGCCAGCTCGTCGGCCACCTCGGCCGGGTCCGGGTTCGTCACGATCGCCAACCTCAGCCAGCTCGCGGTCACCGCGAACATCGCCGAGGCCGACGCCGCCAAGATCAAGCTCGGGCAGACCGCCACCGTCGCGTTCCCGGCCACCAACCAGACGGCCACCGGCTCGGTCACCCAGATCACGCCGCAGAGCACGGTCACCAACAACGTGGTGCTCTACCCCGTGCAGGTCTCGCTGAACACGGCGCCGCCCGGGGTGGGGGTCGGCTCCACCGCCAGCCTGACGATCGCGGCCGCATCGGCCACGGACGTGCTGTCGGCCCCGAACCTGGCGATCACCTCGCTCGGCAACCGGCACACCGTGACAGTGCGGAACAACGGCACCGACACCGTGGTCCCGGTCGACATCGGGCTCGTCGGTGACACCACCACCGAGATCACCAGCGGTGTGCAGGCCGGTGACGTGCTGGTCCTGCCGAGCTCTGGTGGCACCACCACCGGGTCGACCACACCGTCGGGCACGAACAACGGCACCGGCTTCCCCAGGACCGGCGGATGACGCGCCCGGCCCGGCCGGTCATCGAGCTGCAGTCGGTCTCGAAGATCTACGGGAGCGAGGACACGATCGTCCGCGCCGTCGACGGCGTCGACCTCGTGGTGGAGCGCGGCGACTACGTGGCCGTCATGGGGGCGTCGGGATCGGGCAAGTCGACGCTGATGAACATCATCGGCTGCCTCGACGCCCCGACGCGGGGCAGCTACCTCCTCGACGGCGTCGACACCCGGCACCTCGACGAGAAGCGCCAGGCGATCATCCGCAACCGCAAGATCGGGTTCATCTTCCAGTCGTTCAACCTGATCCCGCGGACGAGCGCGGTCAGCAACGTCGAGCTGCCGATGGCCTACGCCGGGATCCGGCCCGCGGAACGGCGGCGCCGGGCGCTGGCCGCGCTGGACCAGGTCGGGCTCGCCGCGCGGGCCGACCACGGGCCGTCGCAGCTCTCGGGTGGGCAGCAGCAGCGGGTGGCCATCGCCCGCGCGATCGCGACGAACCCGGTCCTGCTGCTCGCCGACGAGCCGACGGGCGCGCTCGACAGCCGTAGCACCGCCGAGGTGCTGGACCTGTTCGACGAGCTCAACGTGGCCGGCCGCACGGTCGTGGTGATCACCCACGAGGAGGAGGTCGCCGACCACGCCAAGCGCGTGTTGCGGATGCGCGACGGGAAGGTCCTCTCCGACGAGCGCGTCGCGGGGCCGGCCGGACCGCCGCCGCGCTGGTCGGCCGATCGCGCTCCGCAGGCCCGGGTCACGTCGTGAACCTCCGGGAGAGCGCCCGGTTCGCCGTCCGAGGGGTGCTGGCGAACAAGCTGCGGTCGCTGCTGACGATGTCGGGGATCCTCATCGGCGTCGCGACGGTGATCATCCTGATCGCCGCGGGCACCGGCGCCAGCGCCTCGGTGCAGAAGTCGGTCAGCAGCCTCGGCAGCAACACCCTCACCATCACCTCGACCGCCACCGGCGCCGGCAGCCGCGGCGGGGCCCGAGGCGGGGCCGGCGGCTTCGGCGCGCTCGGCGGGGCCGCCCGGGCCGGCGGCGCGGGGGGCGGCGGGGCAGCGGGCGGCGGG
>JBBRLM010000150.1:0-3832 GCA_038231335.1 Mycobacteriales bacterium | reverse complement strand
TGAGCCAGGATGGAAGGGCGGGCACGGAGCCTCCAACGATCACGAAGCGTAGACAACTTCATGATCGACAGGTCCGTGCCCGCTCCTTGTCCGCCACGCCCGGCCGCGACCAGGCTGTGATCATTCCGCGCGACCTCTAAGCCTCTAGTTATCATTGCAGCTATCTGTAGCGGCCCCGCGTCATGTGGACGTCGCTCCGGAGCATCGCCGCCTTGTCGTCAATCATGGAAGGAGTGGCTTGCGATGCTGATGCGCACTGACCCGTTCCGGGAGCTGGACCGGTTGACCCAGCAGGTGTTCGGTCAGAACACCGGAACCTGGTCGCGGCCGACCGCGATGGCGATGGACGCCTACCGTGCCGGCGAGCACTTCGTGGTGGCCTTCGACCTGCCCGGCGTCGACCCCGGCGCGATCGAGCTCGACGTCGAGCGCAATGTGCTGACGGTGAAGGCCGAGCGGCGCCCGGTCGCAACCGGGGATCACGTGGAGATGCAGGTCGCCGAGCGTCCGCTGGGGGTGTTCTCCCGGCAGTTGTTCCTGGGCGACACCCTCGACACCGAGCACATCGACGCCTCCTACGACGCCGGAGTGCTGACCTTGCGGATCCCGATCGCGGAGAAGGCGAAGCCCCGCAAGATCTCCATCGCCAACACCGACAGCGGACAGAAGCAGATCAACGCCTGAAACCCTGCCCCTCTGATCACCCCGATCTTGCCGGTCGCAGCCGGCACCGGGAGGTGAGCGACATGAACGACGCCCGTGCACTCGACCATCCGGCACCCGTCCACCCCGTATCCGTACCCGCCGACCCCTGCTCGGTGTTTGCCGAGCTGGTCTGCGCGGATCCCGGGTTGCTGCGGGTCGAGTTCGACGCGCTCATCGCCGCGAACTTCCCACCCACCGACGCTGCACGGTCCCGGCGGCCACCACGGCGCCCGGGGTCGGCGGCGACCGATCGTCCGCGGCCGGTGCTCGCTGCGAGTCTCGCCGCGGCGGTCCGCGGGCCGGCATGGACCCAGCCCGGTGCCGCCCCGCACCGCCGAGCACGGGAACGTAGCCCGCCTCGACAAGACACACACCTGGACAGACACCCCTGCCGGACAGATCCGTCAGGATCCCTGTGTACGACGAAGGAGGTGAGGGATCGATCGACGAGCCTGCTCAACGAGAGCGACGGCCCGACGCTCGTCACCACGATGATCGATCCACCGGACGGGTCTTGCCCGGACTCGGCAGACCCGCATCCGCACCGCGCGACGGCGCACCTGCACCGGTGACCCGCCCGTGCCGCCTCGCGGCGCGAATCTCGTTGAGCCGTGAGGTAGTCCTCCCATCCCGCGGTCTTGGCAGGGTGCCCCCCGCCTGAGACCAGCGCGAGCAGCGAGCCCCGCCGACATTCCCCCTCCGTCGACGGGGCTCGCTGCCGCGCGAACACGCCCTACCCGCCGGGGTCGAGCCTTCCCGCCTGGTCGAGGTTCGCACCGGGGTCGAGAGTGCCGTCCCGGCGTGCGGTCAGCATCAACGTGCCCGCCGCCAGGGGTCTGCCCATACTCGGCTTGACGGGCGGCGGTCAGTCGGTGCGGGCGGCGCGGTCGGAATCGGTGTGGCGCAGTGCGGCCTCGAGTTCGTCGATCCGGCCGCGCGCGGTGTCGAGCTGAGCTTGCAGCTCCACGATCCGGGCGGCGGCCTCGAGGGTCATGCCCTGGTCGAACAGCTCCCGCATCCGGGTCGCGAACTCCAGCTGGCGCCGGGAGTAGCGGCGATGCCCACCACCGGAACGCTGGGGTTGCAGCACCCCGGCGGCGTCCAGGCTGCGCAGGAACGCCGGCTGCACCCCCAGCAACTCGGCTGCCTGCCCCATCGTGATCGCGGGATAATCGCGGTCATCGAGTCGATCCACACCGGCCACCACCACCGACCCTCCCGCTCTCCTCGATTGCGTCTCCACGTCTCGATTTGCATCGGGTCGGCGCATGTGTAGCGGGGCCCGGCCTGACGGCCGGACCCCGCTGACGATGACTGCTATAGATCCAGAAGTTCGGGGGCTGTCCTGATGATCACCCTCCGCTCGTCTCGACCGGTCGCCGTCCCGGTGGCGTCACACGTCCTCGCTGCCGTAATTGTAGGGTCACGAATGCAGGTCATGTCAAGTGGGCGGGCGAGACTGGTCGGGGTCGGGGTCGGGGTCGGGGTCGGGATCGGGCGCCCAGCGCCGGGTCCGGGCTCGGCGAGTGGCCAGCCCGGCGCCGAGTACGCACCCGGCCGCTGCGACGACCAGTGCCCCGGCGCCGGTCACCTCCGTGCGTGGCGCTACCAGCCATGCTCCGGCGCCGAGGGCGAGTGCTGCCGCGCTGACCCACACCACCAGCTGGGCCCGATCGCCTTGAACAGGCCTGCACCCAACAGCCACCTCCTCCCAACGGGCCACTTCTTCCTCCACCGTGCTGCGCGCGCGGCGGGCGGCGTTCCGGCCCCGCTCATGTCGGTTCCGGTCACTGCGGGCGTCTCGGCGTGCAGGTGGGCACCGACGCCCACCTCTCAGGCCTCGCTGACCGCCGGGGTGGGGGCAGCGGTGGGGCCGCGGTGGCGAACTGGGCCCACATCAGGGCGTGCTCCACACCGCGGGCGTAGTCCCGGTGCCGCGCCGGGGCGCCGTAGATGATGTCCTGCGCGGCGGCCAGCTCGCCCACCATCAGCTCCCGCGCCACCGGCACCCCCGCCAGCACCCCGGTCAACGGCCCGGGCCCGCCGTGGGTGACCCATTCGAGCGCGTTCAGGGCGCCGCGCAGGAACTCCGACACCCCGTCCTCCTGGGCGCTGCGGCCGCCCAGCTGGGTGCTCAGTGCCGCGATCTGCGCGGCGAGGGCCGGTCGATCCCGCAGCCGGACCGTGCTTCGCGCCACCGGTCACCTTCTCTCACGAAGCACTCGTGAGCTCGACGACCGTGTCCGCAGAACCCTCGAGGTCACGCCCGACCGTGGCGACGACGTCGTCGGGGTCCAGGTCCTGCCAGTCGTCGCCGTCGTCGCCGTGCAGCGACAAAACTGCCCTCCAGGCGTCGGTCATCTCCACGTCGAACAGGGATCCCGGCCCGAGGTCCCTGTCTTGCACATCAGCTGCCCGCACCGCACATCCTCCGTTCCTCAGGAGATAGAAACTGCCCGGACCACTATAGGTATTGCTGAGGCCGTGAGTCAGGGTTCGAACGGAGGAATCTCGCTGAGCTCAGCCGCCGACGATCGGGTCCGGCGCTGAGCGCTGCAGCCCCCGGGTAGTGCGGCAAGCCCTACCGTGGCACGGGCACGGGCACGGGCGCGGGGCCGTGGTTGCGTCGCGGTGCTGGGCGCACAGTACGTGCGGTGTTCGCCCGATCGGCGGTCGCGGCAGCGGATGACCAGGGGTAGGGATAGCTCCCACGGGTGGCCTGTGCCGGGGCCCGCGCGCCCGGCATCGACCGTCTCGGGTCCACGTCGCTTGGCCGTGGCACCCGCGCTCGTCGCGGCTGCCGATGCGGGCCGACAACCAGATGCGTCTCCCCGGTGTCGTGCCGACAGCCGGCCGGGATGGGCCGTCGCGACGCATCTCGCCCATCACTGTGTGGACTCCACACGGGTGACCGCGCCGCGGGTGCTGCGGTGCACGCCGCGGTCCGGCTCTTCCTCGTGTGGCGTCCCGGAGTGACACACATCAGGTGAGGAGATGACGTGAGTCGGCAGAGTTTGGCCAAGGCTCATCAGAAGATCCAGGAACTTTCCTGGGAGCCGCAGTACCACGAGCCGTACATGAAGTACGGAACCGACTACACCTTCCGCAAGGCAGCCAAGAAGGACCC
>JBBRLM010000149.1:0-3936 GCA_038231335.1 Mycobacteriales bacterium | reverse complement strand
GCCACGCTGCGGGCGATGCCGCAGACCACGCAGGAGACCACGCTGATGTGCATCAGCAATGGTGTCGGTGACGGCCTGATGAGCAACGCGATGTGGACGGGCGTGCCGCTGGCCGCTCTGATCGACGCGGCGGGGCCGTCGAACAAGACCGTCGAGGCCGGTGCGCTACGGCGTCCCCGGCACCGAGGACCCCGACGAGCCCGAGCTGGTCCGCGACGAGAGCCCGCCCCGGTGGGCTACCTCCGGTGCTGGGCTGCTGCCGATGGACGACGGCCCGCAACAGCGTGCATGCCACCTGCACCCGCTGATGGCCCCGTTGCTCGTGCGTGTCGCGGTCCCGTGTCGTGTTGAGTACCTTCGCCACCAGCGACGACCTGACAACGACCCCGGGACGACCCGGGGGGCGGCCTGGCCGATGGGGGCCACGAAGGAGGCGCTCGCGGTGATCCCGGTCGGCGTGCGCGCCGCGTTGGCGCGGGCCCCGCTGGGCTCGTCGTGTTGCCGCCGCGCCGAGCTCGCCACCCTGATGGCGTTGCGCGGACACCTACACCTCGCCGCCGGCCAGGTCGCACTGGTGATCGCGTTGCCTACCGCCGCGGCGGCCGAGCGGCTCTGCTGGCTCGTGCGCGCGCTGGCCCCCACCACCCAGGTACTCCTCGCCCCCGGCCACCCGCCCACACCGACCACGACCCCGGGGCCGTTGCTGGGGTGGACGGTGATCGCCCGCCCGGCCACCGCACTGGCCCACCAGACCGGGCTGCTCACCCGCCACGGCCAGCCCCTGCTCGGGCTCCCCGCCCCGGTCCTGCACGGCCAGACATGCTGCGCGGCCGCGGCCTGGCGCGCCGCCCTGCTCACCATCCCCGGCCTCTCCATCATCCCCGGCCCCACCGCCGCCAGCACTACCACCTGGCGGAACCCCGATTCGGTCGACGGCCCGGGCGGGATGGCGGTGTGCTGCCCGAACCCGGTGATCGGGGTGGCGCTGCTCGGGCTGGCCCGCCGGTTGGGAGCCCGCGCCCAGATCGACACCCGCCACGGCCGCGACTGGGCACACCTGCGCACCGACCGCGACATCTCCCAGCTACTGACCGCGGTCGCCGGCCCTGACACGGCAGCTCTGTTCCCGCCGCTGCCCCGCCGCCCGCGCCGGCCCGGTCCGGTCGGGGGTGGCGCGGCCAACATCCGCAACGCCCTGCCGCCGCCACGACCGCCCAGATCACCGCCGCGTTCGCGGTCCTGGGCCCCGACAACCCCGCCATCCCCGCCCCCCTGCGCGACGCTGGCCGGCTGCGCCTGGCCCACCCCGAGCTGTCCCTGGCCGCGCTCGCCCAACTCGCACAGCCCCCACTGACCAAGGACACCCTGCACGGACGGATCCGCCGACTGCTCGCCCTGGCCGACCGCCACCACCCCGCCACCGACATCATCGACATCATCGACATCACCGACATCACGCGCGCAGGCTGACCCGTGCGGCCCGGCCGCAAGCGTGGGATCCTCAGTCAACCTGCCGGGCCATAACCCCGTGATCACGCCTCGATCACAACTGCCGGGCCGACCACGAGGATCCACATGTCCGTTCAGCCCGCGCGGGTGCTCCGGTGAGGGATCTCGGGTGGATCCTCGCCGGTGTGGCGGCGGTGCTGGTCGTGCTCGCGCCGCTGGTCGTGCTGCTGTATCTCGCCCGTCCCGCACACACAACCAAGCCGGGCCGCACCACACCCCGCGGGTGGAGAACCGACCCGAAGCGGTGATCCCGGATCCGGGCCCGTCGCGCGAGGGCGCACCGATCCACCAGCACACCGTTGGGGAACCCGCAGTTCTCTCGGCAGAACGGAGATGGGCGGGGTGTACACCGGGGACGGGATCGAGATCGTGGCCGACCTGCGGGTGTGGGCGGGCGGGGTGTTCCCGGCCACGGTCGACCTCGCGCCGATCTCCGACCAGCCGCCACCACCCGGGTGTGCCACCGTGCACCTCGACAGCACCCGAGTGCTGCTGATCGACCCCGCGCAGCTGCGGGCACACCATCCATCGACCGGGCAGCCACCGCCACCGTTGGGGCGATGCCGCTGGACCCTGGCCTGCCAGCGCGACGCGATCCGGATGCACCCGCACCCGTTGATGTCCCCGGTCCCGGTCTGCCGCCACTGCGTCCGGATCTTTCACCTGCACTGACCACTCCCGTGCAGGTGACGTCGAGGGCCTGGTCATGTTGCCTCCCGAAGAGGCGACAGCGATGATGCAGCCAAGCCCTTGGGCGCGGCAGCAGCAGCACGCTGACGCACCGGGCTGCCGGGCGACGGTCGTCAGAGGTGGTGGGACTGAGGACCAACGATGCCCGCGGTCCCGGATCTGACGCCACCCCTGCCCAGCTCCCTCTCAGTCGCTCGTCCCAACAGGCCCGCAACCTGCTAATGGGGCTCTTCGACGCTTCTATGTCTGTCAAGCAGCGTCGGGCGTGTGGGCGGTGGTGGTCATGGTGGCGGTGAGGGTGCGGTAGAGCTCGCGGGCGATGTACCGCTTGAGGCAGCGTCGGATCTCGCGGGTGGTCTTGCCCTCGGTGGTCCGGCGCGCAACGTAGGCCTGGGTGGTGGGGCAGCTGCGCATCCGCACCATGGCGATGGTGTGGATCGCGCTGTTGAGTGCTCGGTCACCGCCGTGGTTGATCCGGTGGCGCACGGTGCGTCCGCTGCTGGCCTGCACCGGGCTTGTGCCGGACAGCGCGGCGAACGCGGCATCGTTGCGGCAACGCCCGGGGTGGGAGAAGCTCACGATGGCCTGGGCTGCGGTGACGGGGCCGATGCCGCGGCGGTCGGTCAGTCCCGGAGCGAGGTCGTCGGCGATCGTCTGGAGCTGGGCCCGGTTGGCTCGTAGCGTGCGCCCGGACTCGCGTAGGGCCACAGCGAGGCGGCGGATCTCGGCGTGTCGCACGGACTGTTGGCGGCTGGCCTCGCGGGGTTCGCGACGTCGCGCGATGGCGGCGAGGACGGCGTCGTTGAGGCGTCCGCGGGCCAGGGTGAGGTCGGTATCGTCTCCCTCGCGTAGCAGCGCACGGAGCCGGTTGGTCTGTGCGGTGCTGATGGTGGTGAGCTCTTGGCGGGCGCCGAGCAGAATCCGCAGCGCCTCGCGGTCCCCGTCGGCGCGCGGAGTGGGGAGCCGGTCGGCGTCGAGGCGCAGCGCGGCGAGCACGGCCAGGTGCGCGTCGATCGGGTCGGACTTGCCCTTGCCGCGACGAGCCCTGCGGTTGGGCTGCTCGCACTCAACGACCAGCAGGCCGGCTGCGGTCGCGGCGCGGGCGAGCCCCACCCCGTAGCTGCGGGTTCCCTCGATCGAGACCGCCAGGCGCGGCCCGGGGGCGTGGTCGATGATCCAGGCCAGCAGCTCGGCGTAGCCGGCGGTGTCGTTGCTGACCTGGCAGGTGGCGATCGGGAGCCCGTTCGGGAGCGCGATTTCCACTTCGTGGGTGTCTCGGTGGGTGTCGACACCGACGACGGCGTCGAGCAGTTCTGCCAGCATGGGCACCGGCCTGGTCCTTCCGTGGGAGCGGGTCGAGCGGTCGGCACCGGTCTGGGTAGGAGTCACCGAGTGGCACATCTGTGACGGGTCACGCCCTTGGGCGGACAGGCTTCTGATCAGGCCAACTGGTGGGCCAGGCCGGTGCCGGCGGCCACGATGGACAAGTCGAAGAGAGGGCACGCCGAAGCGGCCAGATCTTGACCGGGTCACATCGTGGTCACCGACACCGAGCCTGGTGGTTCTCCGACCAGGAGCACCGCAACGACACTCACAGATCTTGACCGGGCAACCTGAGGTTGAGCCCGTGCGGCGCGCCTGAACGGGGGCGGCCCGCGACTCCTTGATCCTCGCTGTGTTCAGGAGCAGCGAAGGGAGAGCCGCGGACCGTGGTTGACCGTACTGATGATGCGTCAT
>JBBRLM010000148.1:0-3984 GCA_038231335.1 Mycobacteriales bacterium | reverse complement strand
GGTGGCGCTCGACGGCGTGGCCGACGCGCTGGTCGTCGTGCCCACGGCGTGGACGATGTAGTCGACCGTCGGGGATGCCGAGACGTCCGTCGGGACGTCACCGCCGAACGCGGCGGTGAGCTTGTGGTCTCCCCCGCCGGGTTGGATCGTGCAGATCGCGGAGGCGGCCGCGGGCGAGGCGGCCGGGACGGGCGTGACCGGCACGGCGTCGCACCCGGCGAGCGACGACCCGCCGTCGGCGAAGGCCACCGTCCCGGTCGGGACCGGTCCGTTGCCGGAGGTCGTGATCGTGGCGGTGAGCGTGACGTCGTCACCGACGACCGGCGTGGTCGGGGTGGCGGCCGGGCTGACGGCGAGGCCGGTCGTGCTGGCGAACCGGCCCACGACGACGTCGAGCGGGACCGTGGTGGTCGACGAGGCGGTGGTCCCACCGGCCGACGGTTGGTACGCCGCGGTGAGCGCGTGGCTCGTGCCGGCGGTGGGCACGAAGGTGCACGTCGCCCGACCGGTCACGTCGACCGCCCGGGGCGGTGGGCACCCGGCGACGGGCTGGCCGTTGTCGAAGAACGCGACGTTCCCAGCCGGGGTCAGCCCGGCGGTGTCGGCCGCCACGGTCGCGGCGATCGTGATCTGGGTGCCGGCCGGAACGGGCCCCGCCGACGGGGTCACGAGGGCGAGCGTGGTGTGCGTCGGCGCGAGGCCGACCACGTAGCTGAGCCCGGTGCTGGCTCTCGGCTGAAGGTTCACCGATCCGATGTAGATCGCCTGGAACGAGTGCGGGGCGGAACCCGTCGTGACGTCGGGTTGGAGGGTGCAGGTCACGGTCGGTTGCGCGACGGGCAGCTGGACACATCCCGGGATGTTCACCCCGCGATCGCGGAAGGTGATCGTGCCCTCGGTGACCGCCACGTGATCCGAGGTGCTGTCGGACATCTCGACCCGCGCCGTCAGGGCCACGAACTGGCCGGCGCTCGCCCCACCGGGCGGGTCCGCCACGACCGTGGTGCGCGGCGTGGACTTGGTGATCGCCGCGACCACATCGGGGCTGTCGGAGGCGCTGGTCTGGATCGCGCCGGCGTAGTGCGCGTGCAGCGAGTGGCTGCCGACGACGGGCCGCGTGATCGTGCAGCCGACCTGGCCGTTGCTGTCGGCGGGCACGGGCAGGTCGATGCAGCCGGGCACGGTGACGGCGGCGCCACCGTCGACCGAGTCGGTGAACGTGACTGCGCCGTCGAGCGCGGCGCCCGGCGTGGGCGGCGTCACCGAGACGGTGGCCGTCGCCGTGAGCGGATGACCGTAGGTGCGCAGACCGTCGACGGTCGTCAGGTCGACGGCCGTGGGTACGAGCACGGCCGCCATGTCGAAGACCGCGCTCGTCGATGAGCCGGTGTTGGCGCCACCCGTGTAGGTCGCGGTCAGGTGGCGGGCCACGCCCGGGATGATCGGGACGTGGCAGGTCTGGGTGCCCTTCAGGTCGCCAGCCGTCCAGATCAGCGCGAGGTCGACGCACCCCTCGACCGTGGTGTTGTCCGCGTCGCGCACGGTCACGGTGCCGTCGATCGGAACATCGGCTCCCGAGTTGGTCGCGACCTCGATGTCGACTGAGCCCGGATCCGTACCCGGCTTGAGCACCGTGTTCGTGGCGGACGGGGTGACGATGAGGCCCGCGAGGGCCGAGGTCGATCCGCTCGTCGCGGGACCACCCTCGTACGTCGCGTAGGCGTACACGTGGCGGACCTGATTCGAGTTGTACGTGCACTCGGGCGGCAAGGCCGGCGGTGGCGGATCCGACGGTGGCTGGGGCACGCACTGCGCCGGCACCTGGTTGGTGTTCGTGAAGGTGCAGGAGGCGGTGCTCCAGATGGACGAGCCCGAC
Organism: Mycobacteriales bacterium; assembly: GCA_038231335.1. Lineage (GTDB taxonomy): Bacteria > Actinomycetota > Actinomycetes > Mycobacteriales > Pseudonocardiaceae > Pseudonocardia. The sequence continues at coordinate 2,108 of JBBRLM010000148.1, read as the reverse complement.
CGGCCGGCGTACGAGGCCGGGATCGGGCGACCCTCGCACAGCGGGATGCCCGTGTAGGCGTCGGCGAACCTGACGTTGCCGCTGGGCGCGCCCGAGTTGGTGGCGGACACCGTGGCGACGAACGTGGCCGTGCCCCCCGCTTCGATCGAGGTGACTCCGCCGGCCGTCGTGATCGACGTGGTGGTCGGGCTGGTCTGGTAGGAGATCAGGACCGAGCCGTTGCCGGCCTGGACGCCGGTGACCTCGCCACCGAGCGTGGAGAACGAGTACCCGGGGAAGCCGTTCTTGCCGCCGCCGCCCCCGCCCCCGCCGCCGCTGCCGTTGGCGGAGTTCTGGCCGCCGCCGCCACCACCGCCGCCGGTGAAGCCGCCGCCGCCGCCCCCGCCGGCGTAGCCCTGGGTGCTGTTGCCTTCGCCGTTCGAACCCTTACCGCCGGAGAAGTAGTCACCCGCAGTCGCGTAGGAGCTGGTGCCGATGATGCAGGAGAACGGCTCGTAGTAGTAGCCCTGGCTTCCCTTGCCGCCACCGCCGTTCGCCGTCGCCGCGCCGCCACCGCTTCCCGACGCGCTGCAGAACACGCCACCGTCGTAGCCGGTTCCGCCGCCGCCGGGGGCTGGACCGCCCGCACCGCCGCCCGCACCGGCCCGCGGGGAGAAGTAGCCGCCGCAGCCACCGCCGCCCCCCGCAACGAACGTCGTGAACCCGGAGGCCTCCACCACGCTCGCCCCGCCGCCGCCGCAGCCGGCGGACGACGCGGCGTTGGCCTTGCCGCCCGGACCGCCCCAGGGCCAGCCGGCTTCACCGGCGCCGCCACCGGCCGTGCCCGTTCCGCCCTGGCCGCCGACGAGGACGTTGAGGCCCGACATCTGGGACACGTCGATCGACCCGGTGATCATGCCACCCCTGCCGCCGACGCCCACCGATCCGCCGCCGGCGGAGCTGCCCGTGCCGCCCTGCGCACCGTAGGCGATGATCGAGACCCGCTCGACCTCGGCAGGCTTCTGCCAGTACTGCGTCGTGGCGCCCTCATAGGAGTAGGCGCACGTGGTGAGGCCCTGGTACTCGGAGCAGACCGGTGCCGCGGCCGCCGGCGCGGGCGCAGGCGGCGCGGGCGCGGGCGGCGCCGGGAGCGCGGCCTGGGCCTGGGCGGCGCCCGGGAGAAGCACCACGCTGGACGCGGCCACGAGCGCGACGGCCACGAGGGCCACACCGCTCGCTCGACCCTCGGTGCCGCGGCGGCGCCACCGGGGAGCACGCCCTCCTGCGTCCATCCGCACCGAACCGCGTTCGCTCGCTCCGCCCATGCGTCCCTGGCCCCCGTCGCACCCGCGCGGTCCATCCGAGCTGTGGGCCTAGGAGTCAACCACGCATCGAGTGGAAGAAAAATCCAACTTGCGAGCTGTAGCAACAAGGTCGGCATCGAGCGCGGCACCACCAGCCAGGTCAGAGCGGCGCTCGGACGACGCTCCAGCCAACGTCAGCGCCGCTCGCCGCTCCCGTGCGGGGTTCGCCCCGTGACCGGTGTCGGCGGCCGCAGAGGTGCGAGCGCGGCCGGGATGGCGATCGCGAGCCAGGCTTCGGCATCGGTCGTCTCCTCGGTGAACGTGCGTCCCAGCGTCATGCCGTGGAACCAGGCGGAGTAGGACCGCGCGTCGACGTCCGCGGCGATCAGCCCGCGGTCCTGGGCGTCCTCGAACATCGCCGCGACGGCGTCGATCAGGCGTTCCTGGACCGCCGTCGTCCGCTCGGCCAACGACGGGGAGTCGAGCGCCCGGGCCCCCACCCGCAGGCGATCGCGGCGCACCTCGACGTTCGCCGGATCGGTGACGATCCGGCGGATCTGTCCGGCGAGGTAGGCGAAGAACTCTTCGGTGGTCTCGGCCGCCAGCCCGCCGTCGAGGTTCCGGCGATCCTCCGCCCGGAACCGACGGTGGTACCGCTCCTCCTCGACGGCGAGGAGCAGACCTTCGCGGTTGCCGAAGTGGTGATAGAGCGAGCTGGCCGACGACGAGGACTCGATGAGCACCTCGTCCACCGTGAACCCCTCGGCGCCGCGCGTCTCGACCAGGACGATGGCGGCGTCCAGGATCGCCTGCCTCGTCGACCTG
>JBBRLM010000147.1:0-4014 GCA_038231335.1 Mycobacteriales bacterium | reverse complement strand
CGTGCACATCCAGGCCGACACTCGTAGCATTCGCGCTCACTGGGGCCTCCACATCTGTGGCTCTACCGGCCAGGACCCACTCCTGACGGCAACCCACGTTCACATGTGAGAGGCCCCAGCCCGAACCTCCATACCGTCTAGTGCCGTGCGGCGCCCGCCAGCCGCTCGGCCAGTGCCCGCACCTCCGCGCGTACGGCATTCCCGCCCACCACGGTGAACGGAAGCTCGACGGCCGCGAGTCGGGCGGCGTACCACCGAGGGTTGTCGGTGCTGCCGCGGAGCACGCATCGAGTCCCGACGGCGTCGAGGCGGCCGAGTGTCCTCGGGATCCACCGGGCGGCCTCCTCGACGGGTGCGTGGACGTGGATCTCGATGTCGTGGGTCCAGCCGTCGGCCAGGTGCTCCTCGACGTCGCGGAGCGGGTCCAGGTTCTCCGGCCGCGTGACCGAGCCGTCCGTCGTCTCGGCGTGGGTCATGCGGTCGATGCGCAGCACCCGCCGGGCGTCGGCGGAGTGCGACCAGCACAGCAGGTACCACCGGCCGTGGCGCACCACGACGGCCCACGGATCGAGCACCATCTCCCGTGTGCGGTAGTCGATCTTCAGCCGCTGCCGGCTCTCGCACGCCTGCGCCACGACTGCTGTGAGCTGGGGATCGGGGATCGCGGCGGCGTCCGCGGGGTTCTGCGCGTTGACGCGGCGCAACGCCTCGACGGGCGCTGCCGACGACGCCGGCAGCACCCGCACGATCTTGCCCAGCGCCGCGGCCACGGGGTGGTCGCCGTCGGCCGGCCCGTGCCACGCCTGCAGCACCGCCATCACCAGCCCCAGCGCCTCGGGGGCGGTGAACACCAGCGGGGCGACGCGCCGGCCGCGGCCGATCCGGTAGCCGCCGTAGCGCCCGCCGGTGGACTCGATCGGGATGCCCGCCTCGCGCAGGACGGCGACGTAGCGGCGGGCCGCCCGGTCGGTGACGCCCAGCCGCATGGCCAGCGCGTCGCCCGTGATCCCCGGCCGGTCCTGGATCACCTCGAGGGCCAGCAGAGCACGCGCGGTGGGACTCAGTTCGTGGGGCATCGCGATTCCCGGAAGTAGAACGTCCGGGAACGATCGTAGCGTCGCCCTCATGAACCAGGAACTCCTGACCGAACCGCCCGTCGCGGGCAGCGAGCTGGACACCCTGCTCGGCTCCCTGGAACGTCAGCGCCGGACGCTGGCCTGGCCCGGCAGTTGTCAAGAGATGGGCGCCGACCTCGACGCTGCGGCGATGGCGACCACCGTCGGCACGTCGTCGATCACGCTCGGCGGGATTCTGTGCCACCTCGCCCGCGTCGAGGAGAACTCGTTCTCGTGGAAGCTGCACGACGGTGACCGTCCGGGCCCGGACGAAGGGTGGGACCAGGACTGGGACTGGACCGCCTCCGACGACCCCGAAGCGGTGTGGCGGCAGTGGCACGCGGCCGTCGAGCGCTCCCGCGGGCTCGTCGCCGAGGCGCTGGCCGACGGTTGGCTAGACCGCGCGAAGGGCCACGAGTTCCCCGGCTGGGGCCGGCCCAGCCTGCGGCGGATCCTCATCGACATGATCGAGGAGTACGCCCGCCACACCGGGCACGCCGACCTGATCCGGGAGGCGATCGACGGGCGCGTCGGCGAGGATGCGCCGGCATGACGGTCTTCGAGAACGCCCGGATGACGGGCGCGCAGTTCCGGGTGGTCGATCTCAGCGGTGCCCGCTTCGACAACGTCCTGCTGTCCGGGGTGGTGATGCGCGGTGTGGAGCTGTGCGACGTCGACATCTCCGGCGAGCTGAGGAACGTCGTGATCAACGGCGTGGACGTCGCTCCGCTCGTGGAGGCCGAGCTCGACCGCCGCTGTCCCGATCGGCCGAAGATGCGTCCCACCGAGCCCGACGGGTTCCGCGAGGCCTGGGCCCTTCTCGGGCGACTCTGGGCCGGCACCGTCGACCGGGCCCGCACGCTCGATCCTTCCCTCCTGCACGCGTCGGTGGGAGGTGAGTGGTCGTTCATCCAGACCCTGCGGCACCTGGCCTTCGCCACCGACTGCTGGGTCAACCGCGTGATGCTGGGCGACCCGGCCCCGTGGCACCCGCTCGGCCTGCCCTTCGACGGGATGGACGAGAGCCCGGACGTGCCGTGGGACCGCGACGTGCGCCCGTCGCTGGACGAGGTGCTCCGGCTGCGCGCCGACCGCGTGGCCACCGTCCGCACAGTGCTCGACGGCCTCACCGCCGAGCACCTCGACGGGCACACCGAGCCGGTCGACGGGCCGGGATGGCCCCCGCCGCGGCAGTACCCGGTGCGGGAGTGCCTGCTGACCGTCCTCAACGAGGAGTGGGAGCACCGCCTCTACGCAGAACGCGACCTCGACGCCCTCACGCAGCCTTGAGGGCTGCGCCTGCGCGGGCGAGAGCGTCGTCGCCCGCCTTCGGGCAGCAGCGCGTCCTGCGCGTCGGCCGGGTCGGCGTCGCGGTAGTCGGTGGCGGGAATGGTCGGCAGGGGATGCCCACCGAGCGTCCACGCCGGCTCGGCGCCGTTCGGAAAGCCCGGGTTGACCACGGAGCTGGGTGACTCCAGCACGGCGCCGTGCACGAGCGTGGGGATAGTCGGCGGCCAGCAGGGCCGCGGCCTCCGAGCCCCGTGAGCCACCCCAGACGGAGACGTGTGCGGGGTCCACCTCGGGTTGCGCCGCGAGCACCTTCGCCGCGGTCGCGAAGTACTCGATCGGGATGTTCGCCAGAGTGGCGGGCAGGCGGGGCTCCCGGGACTCCTTGACGTACACCACGGTCAGGACGGCGAACCCTGCTCCGTCAGGGCCTCGGCCTCGTCGACCGACGACATCCCACCCTGCGACCCGCCGAGCAGCAGGACGGCGCGGGCCCGGCCCGTCGCGCCCGCGGGCAGGTAGAGGTTGCCGTAGATGCCCGAATCCGGGAGCCGGAACATCCGCGCCGGTGCGGGCGGAGGCACGGCAGTCGCCGGTGGGGGAGCCGACGAGCAGCCCGCCAGCGCGATGACGAGCGCCGCAAGCATCAGCAGCCGTCGCAGGTTCCGCCGCCTCCCCGCGTGCCGCAACCGGTGGATCACCGCGCAGCGTGCCACTCGCTGTAGAACAGGCCCAGCCCGAGCGCAGCGCACATCGCGCCGAGCAGCCAGAACCGGATGATCACGGTGGTCTCCGCCCAACCACCGAGCTCGAAGTGGTGGTGGAAGGGCGCCATCCGAAACGCCGCCGCCGGCTGCTGCGGAACACCGCGATCTGCAGCGACACCGACAGGACCTCGACGACGAACACGCCGCCGACCACCGCGAGCTGCAGCTCGGTGCGGGTGACAGTGGACAGTCCGGCGAGCAGGCCGCCGATGGCCAGGGAGCCGGTGTCGCCCATGAAGAACGGGGCGGAGCGGCGTTCCACCAGAGGAACCCGACAGAGCCGCCCATCGCCGCTGCCGTGAGGAGGGCGACGTCGAGAGGGGCACGCACCTGGTAACAGTCGGCAGCCAGCGTCAGCGCGCAGCGAGGGCGTGAACGGGGATCGCGGTGAGCGCGTCGAAGATCAGGTGCCCGGCCCACATCGCGAGCATGATCGTGGCGCCGTCCATGGTGGGCATGCCGCGATTGGCCTGGCCGGCATGCTCGGCTGCTGTCACCGGCCACGTACCGCAGGCGCGCGGATCAGCTGGAGCGCGATGCACGAAGCGGCGGGGAGCACGGAGTCAGATGATCGACGGCGGGGCTTATCCGAAGAGGGTGGCACGTCGTTGGGTTCCGGACCTCCGATTTCTTCGTCGCGTTGCGCTGCAACGGTTCTGTGGGCTACAATCGAACACATGTTCACACTCGATGCGCTCTCCGATGAGGAGTGGCGGTCGTTGTCGTGGACCGGTCAGGACGTGGATCCGAACCTGGTGATGATGCTGGACGAGATCCCGCCCGCGGCGGATGCGTTCGACCGGGTGGAGCGGATCGGGACGTGGGAGAAGGTGATCGCGTGGGCG
>JBBRLM010000146.1:0-4079 GCA_038231335.1 Mycobacteriales bacterium | reverse complement strand
CGACCCGGGCGCCCCGTTGACTATCACCAGCTGGGATCCCGATGCCGCCCGGTCCGATACCGACACCAGCGACGGACGGGCCTTCCTGCGCGCGGTCGGGTCGCGGATGGACCTCACCCAGGTCCGGCTGTCGGACCTCGGCTTCTGGAGCGGCCGCACCGGCGGGCTGGCCTGGACCGGGACCGCCGCCGACCCGGCCACCGGATCGATCACCGGGTCGGTCGTGGCGCGTTGCCACTTCGGGCTCTACGCCCGCCGCGCGACCGCGCTCGCGGTGACCGACACCGTGCTGCGCGGCAACGACGTCGACGGGCTGCTGGCCCGCCGCGACACCACCGGCCTGACCGCCACCCACCTGACCGCCGCCGGAAACGGCCGCAACGGTGTCGCGATCGGAGACGGCGCGGCACACGTGACCCTCACCGGTGTCGTCGCGACCGGTAACCGGATCAACGGCATCCGCATCGACGGCCTGCCCCCCACCCCGCACACCCCGCTCCCCGCCCCCGTTCGAACCCCCACCCCGCCGGCCCTTGCTCCCACGCCCACAGCGCCGGCCCCGCCCCCGGCGTCGGCCCCGCCAACAGCCCCCGCCCCGCCAGCAACCCCGACCCGGCCAGCAGCGGCCCCGGCAGCGCTGGGGGCCGGCTACACCGTTACCGGTGCCACCGTGGCCGACAACCACGACGTCGGGATCCTGATCAGCAACGCCGACGGTGTGACCGTGCGCGACACCACGATCTCCGGCGGCCGCGACGGCATCACCCTGCACGCAGTCACCGGCACACCCCAGATCACCGGGAACACCGTCAACATCGCCGAGTTCGCGATCGCCGTGCGCACCAGCCGACCCGGCAGCGTCGCCACCGTGGTCGGTAACCGGATCGGTACCGCGCTGACCGGGATCCAGATCGTCGACGCCGCCGCCGCGGTGCACGCCAACACCATCACCGCCGCCACCCGCTACGGGATCTCCCTGGTCGGCCGGGTCGACGCCACCACCGTCACGACCAACACGCTGGCCGGGCACGGCCTGGCTGCCCTAGACATCGTGCGAGTCACCCCCGGCGTGACACCCGCGGTCGACGACAACGACGACTCCGGGTGGACCCGCGACATCGACTACCTTCTCTACTCCCGCGACTACACCCTCGATCACCCGCTGGTGCTGCTCTGGGCGCTGATTTTGCTCATCCCGGCCACCGCCCGGCTCCGCAGCCGACGCCGCCGCCACGCTCCCGGCGGGCAACGCCAGCACCCCTACCGGCGCGGCACCCCCGCCGATGCGATCTCCGAGACCGACACCCTGACCACGGTCCACCCGCTGCCCCACCCACGGTCCGGGAGCGACACCGTGGAAGCCACCACCATGCTGCCCGTCACCAGAGTCACCATCGTCTCCCACATCCGCGACCATGCCCCGGCGCCCACGAACCCCGGGCACGACCGGGACCACCGGTGATGAACAGGCGTCGAGGGTGTCGTATGCACCCGGAGCCCACCCCGCGCCGGCGGCGCTACACCCGATCGTCCCGCCGTGTGCGGCTCGCGATCCTCGCCGGATGCGCGGCCACCTCCCCGCCCGCTCCCCCATCTCCCGGGAGTCCACCAGCCCCGACCGTGACCGCGTGCTCGGCGCCGACGGTCCACATCACCACCGCCGACCGGTTGTCCGCCGCCCCGAACGCGGCCCGACCGGGCACGGTGATCGCGATGGGCGCTGGCACCTACCCCGGGACTTCACCGCCGCCGCGGGCACCCCGGACGCGCCGATCGCGCTGTGCGGCAGCCGCGACACCGTCCTCGACGGCGGCAGCACCGACAGCGGCTACACCCTGCACCTCGACGGCGCCTGCTACTTGCAACTGTCGGGATTCACCGTCCGCGGCGGCCAGAAGGGCGTCATGATCGACCACGGTCAGCGCAACCTTATGGCGAACCTGCTCATCGAACACACCGGCGACGAAAGGCTGCACCTGGCAAGACCAGCAGCGACAACACCGTGCGCGGCACCGAGATCCACGACACCGGCCTGCACCAGCCGAAATTCGGTGCGGGCATCTACGTCGGCACCGCGCAGAGCAACTGGTGCAACATCTCCGACTGCCACCCGACCGCAGCGACCGCAACACCCTCGGCGGCAACACGATCTCCCACACCACCGCCGAGAACGTGGACATCAAGGAAGGCGCCATCGGGGGAACCGTGGGCTCCAACACCTTCTCCAGTGACGGCATGACCGCGGCCACCGCGGTCAAGGGCAAGGGCAACAACTGAACCCTCACCGTCAACACCGGCACCGACAGACGTCACCTGCACTGGAGTGGCCCCGCAGCGGTGACCCACCGCAGCTGATCCTGGACAGCGGTGATCGCGGTGGTGTCGGCGACCAAGGTGATGCGCGACCCACCAGCAACGTGCGGGTCACCGTGGTGCTGGTCGGCGCCGGCGGGGTCGGCGGCGAACCCTCCCGTCCCCCGCCGTGTTTGCCGGACGGCTGCAAGGGGCGTCCGAGGTCGGGCCACCCGGCTGCCGCGCCGGCTGGCGGGGTGGTGGGGCTGAGCGAACCGTCGCCGTGCGAACCGTTGCCGTGCCAATTTGTCGCCGTGCCAATCGTCGCCGTGCGGACCATCGTGGCTGGGCGGTGTAGGCGGGTCATGGCGGCGTGCGCAGGGTGTAGCCCAAGCCGCGCACGGTGTGCAGGATCCGTGGGCCTCGAGTTTGCGGCGCAGGCTGCTGATGTAGACCTCGACCAGGTTGGGGTCGTGGTCGCCGTAGCCCCACACCGCGGCCAGGATCTGCGTCTGGGACACGGTGCGGTGGCGCTGGGCGACCAGATAGGTCACCAGCCGCAGCTCGGTCGCGGTCAGCTCGAGCACCACCCCGCCCGGCTGACCTGCTGCCCGTCGGCGTCGATCACCAGGTCCCCGACCTGGACCGCGGCCGGGACCCGGCCGCGACGGGCGCAGCACCGCCCCGACCCGGGAGACGAGTTCGGCGAGCAGGAACGGCTTGACCACGTAGTCGTACCCACCGGAGTCCAGGCCGCGCACCCGGGCGGTGAGGCCGTCCCGCGCGGTCAGCAGCACGATCCCGGCGTCGCCGCGTTCCCGTACCACGCGAATCAGGTCGAACCCGTCGCGGCCCCCCGGGCAGCATCACATCCAGAACCGCCAGCTCAGGGCAGAACCCGTCGAGAATATCCTCCAGTGCCGCGCCGTCGACCCGGCCGCCGGCCGCATAGCCGGCCCCGACCAAGGCGTCGAGGACACACACCCAGATCGATTCGGAATCCTCCACGACCAGCACCCGCGCCCCGCCATGGGCCCCCGCAGGAGTGACCCGCAACCTGAGCGATCCCCGCCGCCTGCTGGGATTGCTGGTCGGGGCCGGTGGTGTGCGCAGCTTCGGGTGCGCCTCGCTGAGCTCGGCACCGATCCCACCGCCCGCTACATGCTGGGGCTGGTCGGGATCCTCGACGGGCTGCTCGCCGTGCACCCGCCCGCTGACGCCCAGGCCCAGCATTGCCGCACTCGCGCACACTGCGACGCGACGCGGCTCTGCCTCGCGCGTTCGGCCAGAACGGGACACCACACCATCTCCGTCCGGCCCGCCAGGCGCCGGTCATGTCGTATCCAGGCGCAGGACGATCACTTGCCGCACCACGAGCAGGACCGCCGCCGCGACCGGGATGGCCACCACAGCACCGATCACGCTGAGCAGCACCCCGCCCAGCAGCCGCGCGATCAGCGTGAGCAGCGCCGGTACCTGCACGGCGCGGCCGATGATCCGGGGAGTGAGCAGGTAGTCCTCGACGAACCGGTACACCGCGAAGAGCCCGGCGGTGGCCAACCCGACCGGCAGCGACGCGGTCAACGCGACCGGGGTGACCACCACCCCGGCCACCGACGTGCCGACCACCGGGAGCACATCCAGCAGTGAGGTGCCCCGTTGTTCACGGACCACGACCCGGATAGGGTCGAATCCGAAGGGTGGCACCGAAATTGCCCAAGAAATACCGTACCTACAGTCCCGAGTTCCGCGACGAGGCCGTGCGACTGGTGATCGACAACTCACGT
>JBBRLM010000145.1:0-4130 GCA_038231335.1 Mycobacteriales bacterium | reverse complement strand
TAGCTCACCTGCGTCGCCTCGAAGGTCACCTCGACCGCCTCGGCGTGACCGGTCCTGCCGCCGCACACCTGCTGATAACTGGCGTCGGGCACGGTCCCGCCGGTGTAACCGACTCGGGTGCTCGTCACCCCTTCGATCTCGCGAAAGCAGGCCTCGATCCCCCAGAAGCAGCCCGCGGCGAAGGTGGCGACCTGCGTTCCGGGCCGCGGAGCTGTGAGCGTCGGGACCGGCGCGGATTGGCTCGGATGATGGCGTCGTCTGGGGAAGGTGAACATGTCGCTTGCTCCAAGGTTGGGGTGAAGATCAGTTGGATGTGGCGCTCGGCTGCGGCTCGGCGGCGCGCTGCGCCTCGCGGGCCTCGAGCAGCTTCAGCCACACCTCGCTGCGCGTCGGGAAGGCCGGGATCGCGTCCCACAGCCGCTCGACCGGCGTCTGGCTGACGATCGCGATGCTCGCCGCCTGCAGCCACTCGGCGACGTCGGAACCGACAAAGGTCGCGCCGACGATCACACCCCGAGCCTCGTCGACGACAATCCGGCTCGTCCCGGGCGTCTCGCGGCCGTAGAAGCTGGCGCCGGCGGTGCTCGACGTAGGGACGTCATAGCCGCGCGCATCGAGGCCGGCGTCGACGGCGTCCTGCAGCGTGGGCCCGACCGCGGCGATCTGAGGGTCGGTGAAGATGACCTGGGGCACGCCACCGTGATCGGCGATTCCCTCGCGGCGCCGGCCGGCCAGGATCTCTGAGAGAACGTGAGCCTGGTACTTACCCGCGTGGGTGAGCAGCGCGCGGCCGTTGACGTCCCCGATCGCGTAGAGCCACGGCACGCCCGGCACCTGCAGGGTGTCCTGGACCTCGATCAGCGCGCCCGGCTGAAGGCCGACGGTCTCCACTCCGAGATCGGTCGTCCGCGGCTCGCGACCGGCCGCGACGAGGATCTCGTCCGCGTCCAGGTCCGAGCCGTCTCCGAGCTCGACGTGCACGGTCGCGCCGCTGCGGGTCACCCGCTCGGCCTGGACGCCGAGGCGTACGTCGACCCCGCGCTGCTTCAGGCCCTCGAGCAGCTCCTGGGAGGCGAACGGCTCCACGCGGGGCACGAGCCGCTCACCCCGGGCGATCAGCACGACATCCGAGCCGAGCGACCGGTACGCCGCGGCCATCTCGACTCCAACCACTCCGCCGCCGAGGATGATCAGGCGTGCGGGGACCGCGTGTGCGGTGGTGACCTCGCGGTTGGTCCACGGCCGCGCCGCGTCGAGGCCGTCGATCGCCGGCACGACGGCCCGGCTGCCGACCGCGACGACTACGGCGCGGGTCGCCTCGTAGTGCTCGTCGCCGACCTGCACCCGCCGCTCGCCGACCAGGCGAGCGTGGCCGCGCAGCAGGGCGACGCCCTGATCCTCCAGCCAGGGCACCTGAGCGGAGTCGTTCAGTTCATGGATGATCTCGTCCCGGCGCGCAAGCACCGCATTGGCGTCGAGCTCTCCGCTCACCGCCTCGGCCGCCCCCGGGACCCGGCGCGCCTCCTCGAGTGCCTGGGCGGGCCGCAACAGGGCCTTGGACGGCATGCACGCGTAGTAGGAGCACTCTCCCCCGACGAGCTCTGACTCCACGATCGCCACCGACTGGCCCGCGTCCGCAAGCCGGCCGGCGATGACCTCACCGGGCGGACCGGCGCCGATCACGATCACATCAAATCTCTGCGGGGTGTCAGCGCTCATCAGGACTCCTTGGTTTCAGTGGTCATGCCGCGTAGACCAGTCGACGGACGAAAACGGTTCCGGGAGGCACTCCGATGGCCACATATCCGATCGCGGGCCACGGCCGTGCAGCTTCAGAGCAGGCGCCCCGAACGGCGCACCGACGCCGCCGCGCCGAGGAGCAGGAACGCGGTGCCGGCGATGATGAACACGACGGTGATGTCACGCTGGCGGATCACCGTGGAGAGCTCTGAGCCCAGCCGCTTGTAGATCGTGCTCAGCTGATCCGAGCTCTGGGCGTCGAAGGCGCGGGCACCGCTGATCCGGGCGATCTGCGCCATCAGCTGCGGATCGGGCGGGACCGGGACGAACCCGTTGGGGACGTTGAGGACGCCGCTCGCGGTGCCCAGCGCGACGGTGAAGATCGGGATGTGCTCGCTGGCCGCCAGCCGGCTGACCGCCACCGGGTCCTCGCCGGCGTTGGCGGCACCGTCGGAAAGCAGCACCACCGCCGCCGGCGGATGGTGGGGGTCGGCGCCGCGCAGGAGCTGTAGCGCGAGCTGTAGGGCGGTGCCGGTGGCGGTCCCGCCGCTGGCCTGCTGGCCGTTGATGACCGCGCGCGCTGCGCGGTGATCGAGCGCCGGGCCCTGGACGGAGTCGGGCGAGCTCGAGAAGCCGATCGCGCCGACGCGGACGCTGCCCGGCAGCTGATCGATGAACGCGTTGGCGGCCGAGACGGCGGCGTCCAGCCGGGTCGGGCTGACGTCGTCGGCCGCCATCGAGCCCGAGTGGTCGGTGACGAGCATCAGCGATGCGGAGTTGGTCGGCACGCGATCGGTGACTCGGGGACGCGCGAGCCCGATCGCCAGCAGCGCGGCGGCGGTCAGCAGCAGGGCCGCGGGACTGTGCGCGGGCCACCGCGGTGCCGCCCCGACTGCGGTGCGGACCGTCGCCGCCGCGGGGAAGCGGATCACGTAGCGCTGCCCGCGCCGGCGCCGGTGCAGGTAGGCGGCCACGGCCGCCGGGACCACGGCGAGGGTCAGCAGCCAGATCGGTGCCGCGAAGCTCATCGCAGCTGCCGTCCGAGCTGCACGAGCCAGTCCTGATCGGTGGCGACGGTGAGGTGCGCGACCCGCAGGCGGCGCAGCTCGGCGGTCACGCGATCGCGGCGTTCACGCTCGAGTGCGGCAAACCGCTCGCGCACCCGCCGTTGCGAGGTGTTGACCTGCACGCGGACGCCGGTCTCGGGGTCCACGAGCGTGAGGTGTCCGACCGCGGGCAGGTCGCGCTCACGCGGGTCACCGATCTCGACGGCGATCACCGAATGCCGAACCCGCAGCGAGCCGATCGGGCGCTCCCAGGCGTGCTGATCGCGGAAGTCAGAGATGACGATGACCAGCCCGGGCTGGCCGGCGAGCTGACCGGTCCGCCGCAGGGCGTCGGCGAGCGCGTCGGGATCCTCGTGTCCGTCCTGGGCGACCCCGGCCTCAAGCTCCCGGCGCAGCGCAACCATTCCGGGCCGGGACCCGCGCGGCGGCAGCACCCGTGCCGGACCGGCGCCGAAGCTGACCAGCCCGACGCTCCCGGCGCGTCGCACGCCCAGGCGCCCGAACACCAGCGCGGTCCCCTCCGCGACGTCGGCCTTCAGGCGCCTCGCGGTGCCGAACGCCATCGACGGGGACAGGTCCAGGACGATCCAGGTGGTCAGCGCCCGCTCGGGGACATGCAGGCGGACATGTGGGGTGCCGGTACGGGCGCTGGCTGCCGGGTCGATGTAGCGGACATCGTCGCCGAGCTCGTAGGGACGCATCTGCGCGAGCTCGGTGCCAAGCCCGACGCCGGCCGCGCGCCGGTCACCCGGGAGCGTCCGGGTCACGAGCCGGTTGACGGCGACGTCGAGCGCGTCGACGAGCGGCGCCAGCAGCGGACCGGGTCCCTGCCGAGCGGCCGGCGGTGCCAGCACCGGATCAGTCATGCGGCGTCTTCGGTCATGCGCCGAGCAGACCCTCGGCGCGCACCGGGCCGGAATCGCCGCGCATCAACCGGCCGTTGCCCGGCTGCGGCACCGCGACGATGATCCGCGCAAGCAGCTGATCGACGGTCACGCCGTCGCTGAGCGCGTCATAGGAGAGCACCACGCGGTGGCGAAGCAGGTCGGCCGCGAGATCGCGGATGTCGCTCACCTCGACGTGGCCCCGGCCGCGCAGCAGCGCAAGCGCGCGCCCGGCATGGACCAGGCCGATCGGGCCGCGGGGGCTGGCCCCGAACTCGATCAGCCCGGCGAGCTCCTCCAGGCCGTGCTCGGCCGGGTGGCGGGTCGCGTCGGCCAGCGCGACCGCGTAGGCGATCGTGTCGCGGTCGACCAGCACGCCACGCGCGGTCTGCGAATGACGGCGCAGGTCCTCGAGCGACAGGGTGTCGGAGATCTCGGC
>JBBRLM010000144.1:0-4149 GCA_038231335.1 Mycobacteriales bacterium | reverse complement strand
GACTTGCCCGCTCCGCTGGCTCCGACGATCAGCCCGTGAGCGGCGAGCTGGCGCTCCTGAAGGGTGACGGGGTGGCCCTGTCGGTCGGTCCCGAGGGCGAGGGTCTCCCCGCGGGTGCCGGCGGCACGCCGCAGTGCCCGCCGGGCCAGGGCCGGGCCCGCCAGGGCAACGCCGGCTCGGACCGCGATCACGGCGACCAGCAGCGCAACCGACCAGTGCAGCGGCACCGAGAGCAGTATCAGCAGGGCCGGAATCGTCCAGTAGGGGTTGCGCCCCGGGCGCGGAGGCGGGGTCATCGGCTGAGTGACCGGGTCAGGCCACGCGGGCGCGCCGCGGGCTGAGAGCGGGCCGGGGTGATCTTGCGCCGGTCCGGGACCTTCCCGGCGGCGCGCTGCGCCGTCGCAGCCCGGCGGGCGCCTGAGCCGGGCCCGAACGCGACCCGCTGCACCTGCACCATGTCGGCGATCCCGACCGCGGCTGCGCCCCGTTTGATCGCCTGGCCGGTCTCGGCGCGGGTGACGAGATAGAGGACGGCGTCGACGCGATGATCAAACGCGTAGCCGCCGAGGATCTCCTCGGTGCGCCGCCGGCCCTTGCCGGTCAGCTCGAGTTCGACCGCCACCCGATGGCCGGTGTCGGTCTCCAGCGTGAGGTCGGGGTAGTGACGCCGGTCGCCACCGTGCGGGCCGACGCCGGCCAGTCGGACGGCATGGCGCTCGGGACCGATGGCCTCTGAGCGGGGCCGCCCGTCTTCGGAGCGCATCCGGCGCTCGGACTGGATCGCCCGGGTGGGCCCGAACGCCCCCCGCTGCGCGGCCAGCCATAACCACACCAGGCCGATGTCATGGTCACTGCCGGCGGTGTCGGCGGCGTGCGGGCGGGGCAGCCGGCTGCCGATCGCGTCCAGGCCGCGGCGCTCGATCTGATACCAGCGCCCCGTCTTCAGCGGATGATCGGCCCGCAGATGACCGGAGGCGACCAGCCGGCGCAGGCGCCGGTCAGCCGCCTCCCGGGAGGTCCCGAGCAGGACCGCGACGTGGGCGGCGAGGATCAGGCGATGCTCGGTCGCGAGCGCCAGCGTCCGGCGGTTGGCCTCGGTCAGCGGACGGCCGGTGTGCATCCCTTCCAGAGCCACGGGCGGACGGCTTTTCACCCCCGGCGCGAGCGCCCGAGCGCCGCGTCAGCGACCGGGCAGACCGGGGTGGGGCAGCGAGTGCGTGTCGACGACCTCGAAGTCAGAGCCCGGGAGCCGGCCGAGCCGGTGCAGCGCGGTGTCGTTCCAATGGCGGTCCGGGGCCCCGGAGATGTACCAGGGCGAGCCGTTGTCGGCGAGGATCATCCCGTAGCGCTTCAGCGCGATGGCCACGATCCGGGCCTGGACGGGCAGCCGGGAGATGGTCACCCCGGTCTTGAGCCGCACCCGCAAGCCCATCGGCGGCGCCGAGGCACCGCCGCAGGTGGCCGCGAAATGCCGGGCCGGGTAGACGTATCGCGGCCCGGTGCAGGGCGCGGTGAACCGCAGCGCATGCTCGATCGCGCCGGCCGCGACTTCGGCGTAGCGCGCCAGGCCGGGGAGGATCGGCAGCCCGGCGGCGTCCGCCGAGGTCCACCCGGCGGGCCGCAGCCGATCGCTGCCCAGGCCGAAGATCGCCCCCGAGCCGGCCGTCCAGTACCCGGGATGCGGGTGGGCGGCGTACAGCTCGTAGTCGGTGCAGGTGCTGCGATCGATGACGATCACGTGCCGGTCGCCGTGGGCCCGCGGGCCGCCCTCGATGGCCACGCCGCGGGGCAGTGGGTACCGGGCGCGGTCTGACTCCGAGGCATAGGTGAAGTGCACGGGCCGGCGGGTCACGGGGTCTGAGACGACCGTGATCGGAATCCCGTTCGGGGCGCCGGCGTAGACGGTGCCGAAGTCGGGGTGGACGCGGGCGCCCAGACCGATCCGGGCGATCAGCGCCCCCGAGCCGCGGGCCACCGGCAGCCGGTCGACGCGCTGGTTGAAGGCGTTGTCGGCGGGCAGCACGCGGCACCCGGCGATACGAGCCCCGCCCGCTGCGCCCGCTCCGCCCGCCGGGCGCGCCGCCGCGGCGAGGCCGATGCCGGTCACGACCGCGAGCCCAGCGGCAAGGACCGCGACCGCCAGACGACGCGCCAGAAAACTGAGAGCCGTGATTCGCCGATCTGATGACACGCTCAGTCCGCGTCCGATCACGAGACGACGAGCATCGCCTCGGGGTGGGCCACGAAGTCGGCCTCACTGACCTCGCCGATGTAATCGCCATCGACCTGCAGCGGCAGGGGACGCCCGTCGCGCGTGTTGACCAGCACCCGCGGTATCTGCGCAAACGGATGCACGCGGCGGTGGCGGGCCAGACGGGCACGGCGCGACAGCATGCGCCAGGTGATCGTCGGGATGTCGGCCGGGCTGGCGCGCTGCAGCACGACGCCGGCAAGATCCCCGCGCTGAAGTGATGCACCCTCGTTCATGTTGACCGCCCGGTCGCCGAAGTAGGTGTAGGGCTCGGCTTTCTGGATTATCGCGGTCACGCCGTCGACGGTCAGCCCGCCGAGTCGTGCCCGCAGCTGAGGCGGGCGCAACAGGTAGTGGCGGTTGAAGGTGCGCACACCGGTCCAGGCGTAGTACCACTCACCGACACGGGCCTTGAGCCGCGGATGGGCATCGACGCGCTGCACCACGCTGGCGTCGAGCCCGACCCCGGCCGAAAAGAGGAAGTAGCGATCATTGACCCGGCCAACCGCGACGCGGCGCGGACGCCAGTCGTGCGCGAGCCCGAGCAGGTGCTCGGTGGCGTCGACCACGTCCACGGGGATCCCGAGGATCCGCGCGTAGACGTTGGTCCGTCCGCCGGGCAGCGGGAACAGAGCGGTGTCGGATCCGACCAGTCCGTTGGCGGCCTCGTTGACCGTCCCATCACCCCCGAAGGCGACGACCACGTCATAGCCCTCCCTCGCGGCCTCCCGGCACAGTTCGGTGGCGTGATCACGGGCCTCGGTGTCGACGGCGTGGACCTCGTAACGGCCACGCAGCGCATAGACGACGAGGTTCTTGAGGCGGTCCGAGACGGTCGTCGCATACGGGTTGACGATGACGAGCATCCGCCGTGAGGGGGTGGGTCGGTCATCGAGCGCGACCATCGCCTGCAGGCGCTCGAGCGGATCCGTCGGTGTGATCGTCATCGACGATCCTCAACACCAGCAGTGAGCGTCAGTTACGCGGATCGGCGCCGAGCCTCGCCGACGCCCGTCCGCCCCGGCTTCGGTGGCCGGCTCCGAGCCCGGCCGCGGGGTCCGATATATTGACCGTCACATAGCAGTGCGCATCCAGAGGGGTGGAGGGAATGGCCCTACGAAACCCCGGCAACCGCCCGCAAGGGAACGGTGCCAATTCCATCAGGCTCCAACATCAAAGGCCTGGGAGATGTGGAAGGGCGGTTTCTTCGAACCTCTGACCACAGACCCCGGCGGAGGTTTTTCATATATGCCGCCCGAGTCGCTTCGCTGCAAGGAATGCCAGACCACCTATCCGCTCGACGCCCGCTACGTGTGCGAGCGCTGCTTCGGCCCGCTCGAGGTCGCCTACGCGTCGCTTGACGGCGTGGACCCGGCCGAGCTCAAGGCCCGGATCCAGGCCGGCCCCCACTCGCTCTGGCGCTACGGGGACTTCCTGCCGGTGTCCGTCGCGCCCCCCAACGCCCTGCCGGCGGGCTTCACTCCGCTGCTGCGGGCCGATCGCCTCGCCGAGAGCCTCGGGCTCGAGGAGGTCTGGGTCAAGAACGACGCCGCCAACCCGACGCACTCGTTCAAGGACCGCGTCGTCTCGATCGCCCTCGCGCGTGCCCGCGAGCTCGGCTTTGAGACGATCGCCTGCGCCTCGACGGGGAACCTCGCCAACGCGGTGGCCGCACATGCTGCGGCGGCGGGCCTGGAGTCCTACGTGTTCATCCCCGCCGACCTCGAGGAGCAGAAGATCCTCGCCACCGGCATCTACGGCACCAACCTGGTGGCGGTGCGGGGTAACTACGACGACGTCAACCGGCTGTGCACCGAGCTCTCGGGCGAGCATGAATGGGCGTTCGTCAACATCAACATGCGCCCGTACTACGCCGAGGGCTCAAAGACCCTGGCCTT
>JBBRLM010000143.1:0-4159 GCA_038231335.1 Mycobacteriales bacterium | reverse complement strand
ATGCGGAAGCAGTTCAACAAGGTCTTCCCCACGCACTGGTCGTTCATGCTCGGCGAGGTCGCGCTCTACAGCTTCATCGTGCTGCTGGTCACGGGCACCTTCCTGGGGCTGTTCTTCGACCCGTCGATGACCGAGGTCACCTACAACGGCACGTTCGCGAACCTGCGCGGCCTGGAGATGAGCCAGGCCTACAACAGCGCCCTGCACATCTCCTTCGAGGTGCGCGGCGGCCTGTTCCTGCGCCAGGTCCACCACTGGGCCGCCCTGCTGTTCGTCGCCGCGATGTTCGCGCACATGTTCCGCACCTTCTTCACCGGTGCGTTCCGCAAGCCGCGCGAGGCCAACTGGATCATCGGCATCCTGCTCATCTTCGTCGGCACGTTCGAGGGCTTCACCGGATACTCGCTCCCCGACGACCTGCTCTCGGGCACGGGCCTGCGCATCGCGTCCGGGTTCACGCTGTCCATCCCGGTGATCGGGACGTGGGCGCAGTGGGCGCTGTTCGGCGGCGAGTTCCCGGGCACCGAGATCATCCCGCGGCTCTACGTCGTGCACGTGTTCCTGTTCCCGGGGATCCTGCTGGCGCTGATCGGCGTGCACGTGGGACTGGTCTGGTACCAGAAGCACACCCAGTTCCCGGGTGCCGGCCGCACCGAGGGGAACGTGGTCGGCGTCCGCATCCTCCCGGCCTTCGCGGCGAAGGGCGGCGCGTTCTTCGCGGTGTTCGCCGGCGTCATCGGCCTCATGGGCGGGCTGTTCCAGATCAACCCGATCTGGAACTTCGGCCCCTACAACCCCGCCCACGTCTCGGCCGGAACGCAGCCCGACTTCTACATGAGCTGGTCCGACGGCATGGCCCGACTGTTCCCGGCCTGGGAGATCGTGATCGGGCACTACCGCATCCCGGCGGTGTTCTGGGCCAGCATCGCGTTCCTTCCGGTGATCTTCGTACTGGCAGGCGCCTATCCGTGGATCGAGCGGCGGTTCACGAAGGACGACGCGCGCCACAACCTGCTGCAGCGCCCGCGTGACGTGCCGGTGCGCACGTCGCTGGGCGTCATGGCCATCGCGTTCTACATGGTGCTGCTGATCAGCTCGGCCAACGACTGGTTCGCCTACTTCTTCGACATCTCCATGAACGCCACCACCTGGATGGGCCGCATCGGCCTGCTGGTGCTGCCGCCGGTCGCCTACTGGGTGACCTACCGGCTGTGTCTCGGTCTGCAGCGCAGCGATCGCGACGTCCTGGACCGCGGTATCGAGACGGGCATCATCAAGCGGCTGCCGCACGGGGAGTTCATCGGGGTGCACCAGCCGCTGGGCCCCGGACCGCTCACCTACCAGGGCGCACCGGTGCCGAAGAAGCTCAACCAGCTCGGCCTGGGTGGTCGTCCGGTCGCGGGTTCGCTGCTGACGCCCGATGTCGGTTCACCCGGTCGTGAGCGCCTGTCCAGGTAGTGACCACGTTCCGTTGGTGATCGCTACCTAGCTTGCGGCACATGCGCCAACCCACTCCGGTCAGCCGGCGGGCCCTGCTGCAGGGCCTGGCCGCGATGCCGGTGCTGCCGGGAATCACGTTCGCCCCCGCGGCGACGCCGCAGACCCGGACCGTGTCCGGCACGTTCCCGCCCAGCATCGACGACTGGTTCTACCTGCCCGTCGACGTGCCGGCCGGGACCAACCGGATCGACGTCGTCTACTCCTACGCCAGGCCCGCCGTGCCCGCCGGCACCCGCGGCAACGCCTGCGACATCGGCATGTTCGGTCCCGAGGGCCACCAGCTGGGCAACGCGCGCGGCTTCCGCGGCTGGTCGGGCGGGTTCCGCGACCGGTTCACCATCAGCGCGTCCGACGCCACGCCCGGCTACCTCGCCGGGCCGATCGCCCCCGGCCGCTGGCAGGTGGTCCTCGGGCCGTACACCGTCGCCCCACAGGGCCTGAACTACACGGTGCAGATCACGCTGACCCCCGGCCCGCCCGGCGCACCGTTTCGCCCGAACCCGGCCCCGACCACGGCTCCGGCCCGTCAGCGCGGCCGGTCCTGGTACCGCGGCGACTGCCACCTCCACACCGTCCACTCCGACGGGAAGCGCACGCCCGACCAGCTGGTGGCCGACGCCCGTGCGGCGAAGCTGGACTTCATCGTCTCCACCGACCACAACACGTCGAGCTCCCAGCTGCAGTGGGGCAACCACGCCACCGACGACCTGCTCATCGTCAACGGCGAGGAGGTCACCACGCGGTCCGGGCACTGGCCCGCCATCGGCCTGCCCGCGGGCACGTGGATCGACTGGCGTTACCGCGCGGGTGACGCCGGCGACTACCGCCGGTTCGTCGACCAGGTGCACCGCCTCGGCGGCCTGGTCACCGCCGCCCACCCGTTCGCGAACTGCTTCGGCTGCACCTACGAGTTCAGCTACGAGCTGGCTGATCTCGTCGAGGTGTGGAACGGACCGTGGGACGACCAGGACCAGTCGAGCGTCACGCACTGGGACGGACTGTTGCGCAGCGGCGAGTTCATCCCCGCGATCGGCGACTCCGACGCCCACAACCCCGATCAGACCGTGGGCCTCCCCCACACCGTCGTCCTCGCCGACGGCCTGGAGCGGGGCGCCCTGCTCGCCGGGTTGAAGGCGGGCCGGTCGTGGCTGGCGGAGTCAGCGACCGTCGAGCTGGAGTTCACGGCCGCGGCGGGCGGGCGGACCGTCGGCATCGGCGAGCGCTCGACCGCCGACACCGGAACGCCGGTGACGGTCTCGGCCATGGTCGCCGGCGTGCCGGGCACGACCGTGGCCCTGCTGGACCAGCTCGGCCCGCAGCACACCGCCGCCGTCCCCGCCTCGGGTGCCGCGACCGTCACCTGGACCACCTACCCGCGCTACAGCCGATTCGTGCGGGCGGAGGTCCGGCGGTCGACGGGCGCAATGGTGGCGATGACGAACCCGATCTTCCTGGGTTCCTGAGGCCAGGACGGGCCTGGTGGTCGGCGATCACCAGCTGCGGGCGGTCCCGCGCGTCCGGCGTGGTCATGAGCCGGCCGATGTGGGTCTTCACCGTGCCCCGGCTCGGGGACAGCCGCTCCTCGATGTCGACGCTCGAGAGACCGGCCGTGCTGAGGCGAGGACCTCGCGCTCGTGGGGCGTCACCCCCGCTGGCTCGCGCCGGGGCCGGGTGATCGGGCAGACCAGTCGGGTGTCCTCGCCGAGGTAGCCCAGATCGGCCAGCACGACGTGCTCAGGCCCGGTCCAGTCGGTCGGCGCGTCGAGCATCCCGGGGTGGGTGCGGGCGCAGGTGAGGTCGTGCTTGCGGCCCGGGCGGACCGGGGAGCTCCATAGTGGCCATCCGTCGGGGTGCGGTCACGACCTGCACGTCCCGTCGTGATGGTGGTGCTTGCCCGACCACCACAGGTCCACCGGCGGCCTTGCTGCGGTCGGTGTGGACCAGGGTGATGTCGAGGCCGACCTGGGAGTGTCCCGCGGAACGCGCCGCGAACGGCGACGTCGACCTGCTCCGAGCGCTCGACGGGCACCGCGTCGGCCGGCTCGTCGTCGAGCAGCGCGCCGTGCAGACCGGGCGCGGCGGCGGCGAGCACATCGATGCCCTCGTGCAGATCGCGATACGCCATGGAGCTGCTGATCTGGTTGTGCGCGGTGAGCTGGGCGATGCGGGTGGCGTCGAGGAACCAGCGCAACGCCAGCACCGCATGCCGTCACGACCCGAGCGAGCGACGGCCGCGGCGGGTCCGGTGACGGCGTCGTTCGGTGTTGAGCGGGCCCGACCAGGTACGCGACGGTGGACTCCCCGATCGGGAGCATGGCGGTGTAGCTGGCAGGACCGAGCACGCGGGACCTCGGTGAGAGTCGATCTTCAGGCGGAGCGCCTCTTCTGCCGAGGTCCCGCACCCAAGCTGATCATCTCCGCCCCGTCGGCGTGTCGCCGTCAGTCGCCCAGGCACTACCGGGAAAGGCTCACTGACAGCACGCTGAGTCACATCTGTACATCGATTGCGCCGCAACGGTTCTGTGGATATAGTCGAACACATGTTCACACTGGATGCGCTCTCCGATGAGGAGTTGCGGTCGTTGTCGTGGACCGGTCAGGACGTGGATCCGAACCTGGTGATGATGCTGGACGAGATCCCGCCCGCGGCGGATGCGTT
>JBBRLM010000142.1:0-4234 GCA_038231335.1 Mycobacteriales bacterium | reverse complement strand
CGATAAGCGATGGACAGTTCGTTCGTTCCCTTTTGGCCGCTGGTGTCGGTGGCCACCGCCCGCAGCGTCACCGTGCCGTTGGCCGGCACGGAATCGGGGACCACCAGTGTGAGAGAGCGTGCCCCGCCATCCGGGAAATCTTGTGCCAGCGTCACCAACCGGTCGCCCGTGATCGTCACCGCCGTCACGGCCACATCGTCCGTCGCGCTCACCCGCACGGTGAACGGCACGCCGCGGGTGAGCGGCGGAGCGACCGGCGACAGCAACGCGAGCGACGGGACCGGCGGCCGGTCGGGCACGGTCTCGATGACCAACGAGACGCCGACGCCTTAGTTGTTGAAACGGTCGCTGGCGATCGCGTCGATCCGCACGCTTCCGGATACGGGCAATCTCAGGGCGGCCCTGAACGGCTCGCTGCCATCCGTGCCGAGCCCGATCGCCAGATTCCGCAGGAAGCGCACCCGCATGCCCGCCTCCGCCACCACCGGCACCGCCTCGACCTCGATCGTGCTGCCGACCACCGGTGCGAGCCCGCCCACGATCCGCAACGTGGTGATCTCCGGCCCGAGCGTGTCGAGCGTGTCGAAGGCAAGCGTGAGCGGCAGGCCCGCGGCGGGGTTACCGGCCAGGTCGAGAACGTTGTCCAGCGTCGCCGTGAGCCGGACGTTGAGCGGCAGCGCGGCCGATGGGGTGAACGTCACCGCTTGGCCGCCGAAGACGAGCGCGGTGGTCCCCGCGATGGCGCCGGCCGGCCCGGAGAGCGAGATCCTGGCCCCGGGCCGCAGCGCCTCATTGAACGCGAAACGGAGCACCGAACGCGGGTCCACCTGCGCCTCGCCGGCGGCGGGGAACGACGAGAGCAGCACCGGCGGATCGTTGTCCGCGGTCGTGAAACTGAGCGTGAACGAACGCGCCGATAGCCGGCCCGCGAGGTCGCGCGGTCCGAAGACGCTGCCCCCGGTGGCGGCGGGCAGCTCGGAGACCATCAAGACCGAATAGAGCTGCTGCGACCGCAAGGGCTTGACGGGCGTGATCCGCAGGAGCCTCCCGAGGCCTTCCGGCGCGTCGAGCAATGCCGTGGTGATCTCGACCACGTCCGTGTCGCGGCGGAGGAAGATGCCGCCGTCGTCGATCGAGGCCGGATCGATGGCCTCGGAGAAGACCAGGTCGATCGGGGCGCGCGTGGAGACCTCGGTCGCGCCCGCGGCCGGCACGCTCCGCACCACGGTCGGCGGCGCTTCGTCGAGGGACAGGTCGCCGACATCGGCGACCTGGCCGTTGAGCGTCAGGTCGAACTCGGTGTGCGCGAGCCCGTCGAACGTCACGGCGACCGCATCCATCGGCAACGCGAGCCCCAGCGGCACATCGTCGAACCGGAAGCGTCCGTCGGCCGCGGTGAAGCCGGCGGCACGATCGGTGGTGCCGCCGCGGTTGCCGAACCGGACCACCACGCCGACATCGGCCACCGGCGAGCCGTTCGCGCGCAACACGCGCCCCACGACGCTGCCGCTCGCCACGAGCACGAGGTCCTGGACCACCGATTGTCCATCGCGTTCGAGGCGGACGCCGGCTGAAGCGGACAATCCGCCGCTCTTGAGCGTCAGGCGGTTGTCGCCCATGCCCACGTTGCTGAAGCGATAGCTGCCATCGGCGCCCGTCTGGGCGTTCACCGGTGCCGGGTCGTCGACAATCGGCGTGCCCTGCAAGGTGACGATGGAACCCACCGGCACGGGCGTCGTGCCGTCGCTCAGGAAAGCGCGCCCGGCGATCTCGCCGACGCCGCTCAAGGTCAGTTCCAGTTCCGCGGTCTGGCCGGCCGTGGTCAGCAGGACGATGCCCCGGGCCTCGCTGCGGGAGCGGTCCAGCCGGCCATCCCTCGCGACCACGAACGGACTTCCCAACCCGATCCCGGCGAACCGGACCGTGCCGTCGGCCTCGGCCGGCCGCAGGTCGGCCCGATTGACCGAGACCTGCGCGCCCGCGGCCGGCGATCCGTCCGGCTGGCGGACCCGCACCAGGACGTTCCCCAACGGCTTGAGGGCGACATCGAAATCCAGTGTCGCCACGTTGTCGGGCAACGTTCCGGCGCGCGAACCGTCGAGCGAAGGCGCTTGCGGATCGTGGGCGCTCAGGGTGAAACCACCGGCAGGCGAGGCCGGGAAACGAAAACGGCCCACGGCATCGGTCGTGACCGTGCGCGGGGGATTCAATCCGTCGTCGAACTGGAGGGTGACCTCGGCACCGAGGACCACGCCCGACCCGGAACTGTCGAGCACGCGGCCGGTGATCTCGCTGAGCGCCTGCTCGACGAGCGTCAGCCGGTTCGTCTCGCCGTTCGTCGCGAGCCGCACGACGGCGATCGCGCCCACCCCGCTCACCGGATCGCTGCTGGTGACGCGGTAGGTGCCGAGCGGCAGCCCGGCGACCAGGAACCCGCCCGCGGCATCGGTGCCGGCGAAGGCGAGGCCGCCGACGTTGATCTGGGCGCCCACGATCGGCGTGACCAGGTCGCGCCGGAAGAAACGCCCGGCGATGGCGGCCGTCGGCTGCAACCGCACCGTCACGGCGGCGACGGCGCCCCGGGTGACATGCACGGCCGCACGACCGCTGATCTGGGCAGCCCCCAGCAACGCCGTCGCGCTGACGGAGTAATCGTTCTCCGTGAGGTTCGACAGTTCGACCGCTCCCGCCGCGTCGCTGCGTCCGGAGAATTCCCCGAACGGGAACGCGCCGCCCTCCAGCTTCACGTCCACTCCGGCGACCGGCGTGCCGTCGGCCAGTTCTACCCGGACCCGCGCGCCGCCATGGCCCAGCAATCGCACCACGACGTTGTTGGTCCTACCAGCGACCACCGCTACCCGGGAGAACCCGAGCAGGCCGGTCAGCGTGTCGAACGCCACCACGTCGTACTCGCGCCCGGCGGGGATCTTGACCGTCGGCGGGAAATCCGGGGGCACCGCCTTCACGCCCGGCGCCGATTCCGCGCCCACCTGCTGGTTGTAGGTCTCGCCGGTCTGCGACGGCTCGGGCACGAAACCTTTCTTCCGGTCCGGCCGGATCGAGCCTTCGGCCGGCACCAGGATGCGGACGCCTTCGGCCGCCGGTCGGCCATCGGGATCGAAGACCTGTCCGGCGATGTTGCCCTGGATCTCGCGCGGCGGCGGGAACTTCAGGATCCGGCGAGCCGACGGGAGCAGTTCCGTCAGCAGACCGCCTTCGCTCAGCACCACGGGGAAGAACGGCGAGGCCGCCTGCAGACCGAACGTGCCCGGCGTGACCTGCCCGGTGCGCGGCGGACCGGGCGAACCGATGAACACCTGGTCGCGGAAGGCGAACTCCCCCGTGGCCGGGTCGCTGTTCTGGTCGGCGATCACCCGGAGCATCGGCGCGCCGTTGGCGGCGGGCAACAGACCGGTGAGCCGCACCTTCGCGCCGATCGGCACGTCCTGGCCGTTCAGCACCTGTCCGGTCACCGTCCCCTTGGCGAAGAACCGGACATCCTGGATCACCACGTCGCCATCGAAGCGGATGTCGGTGTTGATATAACCCCAGCTGTCCGGCCGGAAACTGCCGCCCTCGCCGTTGAGCAGCGGGTTGTTCGCGCCGGTGAAGATGGCGAACGCCTGCTGCAACGCCGCGCCCAGCTGGCCTTCGCCGGGATTGTTGCCCAACGTCGCGAGGATCCCGGAGACGTCCGTCGCATCCACGGGCCCGGACGGCGCGCTGATGACGTGCGGGCCCGGCGGCACGTTCTCGAAGCGATAGAACCCGGCGGCATCGCTCATCACCCAGAAGAAGCCCGACGGGTCGTCCACCGGCCGGGCCACGCGCACACCCGGCACCGGCCGTCCTTGCTCGTCGCGCACGGTGCCCTGGATCGCTCCCGCAGGATCGAAGACGATATCGAGCACATTGGTGATGCCGGGCAGGACCGTGAGCGAGGCCGAGCCGGAGCGCTGGAATTTCACGAGCGGGTTCCGCGCGGGCGTGACCGCGGCCGTCAACGTGCGCTGCCCGGTCGGCACGTCGGGGATGAAGAACCGTCCATCCGCATCGCTGGTCACGAGGTTGATCCCGCCGGCGACCAAGGCGTTGGTCATCGGGACGCCGAAGGAGGTGCGCACGCGCCAGGTGACCACGGCGTAGCCCGGCAGCACCAGAGCGGCCCGCGTGGCCTGGTCGGCCGTCACGGTCACGATGGACCAGCGACCGGTCGTGCGCCGGCCATCCTGGG
>JBBRLM010000141.1:0-4287 GCA_038231335.1 Mycobacteriales bacterium | reverse complement strand
CCCGGTGATCCGCGACGTGCTGCCGATGGTCACCCAGATCGTCGACGAAGCCCACAAGGTCGCTCCGGCCGGGATCGGCGCCGACCCGTTCGACGTGCGGCTGGCGCTCGACGACGGGCGTCGCCTGTCGGGAACCGTCGCGGGCATGTCCGGCGACGTGCTGCTGGCCACCACCTACTCGCGGGTCGCGCCCAAGCACCGGCTCGCCGCCTGGGTACGGCTGCTCGCTCTTGTTGCCGCCCATCCTGAGCGCGGTCTGGCTGCAGTGACCGTGGGGCGGGCCGGCCGTGACGACGTCCGGCTCGCCGTGGCCCGCGTGCCAGGCGACGACGCGCAGGCACGGGGCGCTTGGGCCACTGAGGCCCTGGGCCGGATCATCGAGCTGCGCGACCGCGGGATGCGCGAGCCGCTGACGCTGTTCTGTGAGACGTCGGCGGCCTACGCCGAGGCGGCCCGCGGGGGCCGGGACCCCGTCCCCGACGCCGAACAGCGCTGGAAGTCCGAGTACAACTTCGACCACGAGGATCGCGACCCGTCGCACCTGCTCGTGCTGGGCGGCGAGGTCCCCTTCGCGGAGCTGCTCGAGGCGACCCCGGCACCCGGCGAGGACGGGCCGGGCTGGGACCCGGCGCAGACGACGCGGCTCGGCCGGCTCGCCGTGCGGCTGTGGAGCGACCTGCTCGACAACGAGGAGCTGAGCAGCCGGTGAGCACCTCGGCCCCCGGCCTGGAGACTCCGGAGCCGTTCGAGCTCTACGGTCCGCTGCCCAGCGGCGTGACCGTGCTCGAGGCCAGCGCCGGAACCGGCAAGACGTACACGATCGCCGCGCTGGCCACCCGCTACGTGGCCGACGGCGTGCCACTCGAGGAGTTGCTGCTGGTCACCTTCACCCGGATCGCCACCGGTGAGCTGCGCGACCGCGTGCGCGAGCGGATGGTCACCGCCGAGCGGGGCCTGCGGGCGATCTTGGACGGGATGCTCCCCGGGGTCGACCGGCTCGTCGATCTGCTCGCTGACGGCCCGCAGGCCGCGGTCGAGACGCGCCACCGCAACCTGGCCCGGGCCGTGGCGAGCTTTGACGCGGCGACGATCGCGACCACCCACGGCTTCTGCCAGGAGGTGCTCGGCGGTCTCGGGATCGCCGGCGACTTCGAGTCCGACGTGACCTTCGTCGAGGACCTCTCCGAACTGGCCGAGGAGGTGATCGACGACCTCTACATCCGCCGCTTCTCGCAGGGTCCGGCGCCTGGCTTTGACCGCGCCCACGCCGGCCGGGTTTCGCGCGCGGCGATCGATCATCCCAGCGTGCCGATCCTCGCGCAGGACGCCGGCCTCGGCGCCATGCGCGGCCGCCTGGCCGAGCGTGCCCGCGCGGAGTTTGAGCACCGCAAGCGGCGGCTGCGGGTGATGACCTTTGATGATCTGGTCACCCGCCTCAAGGAGGCGCTGCAGGCCGACCGCAGCGCTGCCGCCGCCGCGCAGCTGCGGCGCCGCTTCCGGATCGTGCTCGTCGACGAGTTCCAGGACACCGATCCCGACCAGTGGGCGATCCTGCGCATGGCCTTTGAGGGCAGCGACACAACCCTGGTCCTGATCGCCGACCCCAAGCAGGCGATCTACGCCTTCCGCGGCGCCGACGTGTATGCCTACCTGGAGGCGGCACAGGCCGCCGAGGTCCGCCGCACGCTGACCTGCAACTGGCGCTCGGACGGCGCGCTCGTGCAGGCGCTCGACGCGTTGCTCGGTGGGCTGCGCCTCGGCCATCCCCTGATCGCCTACCGCCAGGTCTCGGCCGCCGACGGTCACGAGGGGACGCGGCTTCGCGACGCGCCGGCGCCGGCGCCGCTGCGCCTGCGGGTGCTGCGCCGCGATCACCCCGAGCTGACTGTGACCGCCAAGGCGGGCTTCGCCCAGACCGACAGCGCGCGGGCGCTGATCTGCGAGGACCTGGCCGACGAGGTGGTGGCGCTGCTCAGCTCCGGTGCGGAGATCGAGCTGCGTGACGGGACGGGGCGGACCGAGCGCGTCCAACCGGGCCATCTCGCGGTACTCGTGCGCACCAACCGCCAGGCCGAGATGGTCCGCGCGGCGCTGGACGGTCGCGACGTGCCGGCGGTCATCAACGGCGCGGGCAGCGTGTTCGCCACCGACGCCGCGCGCGACTGGCTGGCGCTGCTCGAGGCGCTCGAGCGTCCTGCCTCGTCGCTGCGCGCGCACGCCGTCGCGCTCGCACCGTTCTTCGGCTGGTCGGCGCAGGACATCGTCGCCGCCGAGGCCGACTCGTGGGCATGGGAGGACGTCCACCGGGGTCTGCACGATTGGGGACGGGTGCTACGCGACCGGGGCGTAGCCGCGCTGCAGGAGACGATCACCCTCGCCGAGGGTCTTCCCGCCCGCGTGCTCGCCGGCCACGAGGGCGAGCGGCGGCTGACCGACCTGCGCCATCTCGGCCAGCTGCTGCACGCCACCGCATCGGTCGAGCAACTCGGGACGACCGCCCTGACCGCGTGGTTGCGCACGCAGATCACCGAGGCCCGGGACGCTACCGACGAGGAGCGCAGCCGCCGATTGGAATCGGACGATGAGGCCGTGCAGGTGCTCACCATCCATCGCAGCAAGGGTCTGGAGTTCCCGGTCGTCTACCTGCCCTTCATGTGGGAGGCGGGCGCGCGCGAGCCCAAGCACGAGCCCGTCTTCTTCCATGACCCGACGGCCGGCGACGCCCAGCGCCTCGACGTCGGGATCGACGGGCCGCAGTGGCGCGAGCACAGCCAGCGCTATCTGGAGGAGCAGCGCGGCGAGGATCTGCGGCTGGCCTACGTGGCGCTGACCCGGGCCCGCCATCAGGTGGTCCTGTGGTGGGCCGGAGCGTGGGGCTCGGGCAACGGCCCGCTCACCCGGCTGCTGTTCAGCCGTGGCGAGAACGGTGACGTCGCCCCGGTCGGCGCCAAGGTCCCCGCCGACGCCGCGGTGGCGCAGCGGATGGCCGCGATCACCGAGGCGGCCGGGGACTGCGTCTCGATCGAGGCCGTCACCCCGCGCGGCCTGGCGGTCAACTGGAGCGGTAAGCCCGCGCGGCCCGGGGAGCTGTCCGCGGCCGCCTTCACCCGCGGTCTGGACCGTGGCTGGCGGCGCACGTCCTATTCGGACATCACGGCGGCCAGCCACGAGAATTGGGTGGGCTCCGAGCCCGAGGACCCGCTCATCGCCGACGAGCCCGAGCCGTCCGACGCCGACCTCGTGCCGGACTCCGGCGCTGGCCTCGGCGGTGCCCGGGGCACGGGGGCCGCGACCGCCGAGGGACCCGCGGCGGTGCCGTCGCCGCTGGCGGCGATGCCGGCCGGGGCCGAGGTCGGGACCTTCGTGCACCGCGTCCTGGAGGCGACCGACTTCGCCGCCGCGGACCTGCCGTCCGAGCTGACCGAGCGGGTGGACGTGCAACGACGACGGCGCGGCGTGGAAATCGGCGATACGGCGGCGGTCGTAGCCGGCCTGCGGGCCGCGCTGCTGGCGCCGTTGGGACCGGTGCTCGATGGCCGGCGGCTGGCCGACGTTGCCCGGGGCGATCGCCTCGACGAGCTCGGCTTCGAGCTGCCGCTGGTCGGCGGCGACACCCCGACCGGCACGACCGGACCGACCCGGATCGCCGCGGTGCTGCGCGCCCACCTGGCCGCCGATGACCCGATGGCCGCATACGCCGAGCGGCTCGGCGACGCCGGCCTGCGCGACGCGGTCCGCGGCTATCTGACCGGCAGTCTGGACCTCGTGGTCCGGGTGCGCGACGGCGATGCGCAGCGGTTCGCGGTGCTCGACTACAAGACCAACCGCCTCGGCGACTTCGACCAGCCACTGACCCTCGCCGACTATCACCCGGACCTCGTCGCGGCCGAGATGCACCGCCGCCACTACTCGCTGCAGGCGCTGCTGTACCTGGTCGCGCTGTACCGGTTCCTGCGCTGGCGCGTCCCCGGCTTCGATCCCGACACCCAGTTGGCCGGAGCGGTCTACCTGTTCGTGCGCGGGTGCGACGGCGCTGAGACCCCCTACGCCGGCGAGCGGCCGTACGGCGTGTTCGGGTGGCGGCCGCCGCCGGGGCTCGTCGCCGCCCTGTCCGACGTGCTGGACGGCGGTGGCGGGTGAGCGTCGGCGCCGTCACCGCCGATTCCGACCCGTTCGCGGTCCGGATCGCCGTGCAGGCCTCCGGCCTGCTGCGCCAGTTCAACGTCGCCGGTGTGCTGTCGGCCGCCGACGTACACGTCGCACGCCGGCTCGGCACGCTGGCCGGTG
>JBBRLM010000140.1:0-4320 GCA_038231335.1 Mycobacteriales bacterium | reverse complement strand
AGGCGGTAACGCCAACGGCGGCAACGGCACCGGTGGCGCGGGTGGCGGCGCGACCGCCAACGGTGGCAACGGTGGCGGCGCGACCGCGAAGGCCAAGCCCGCGTCCTCGAGCTGGGGTTCGACCACGAAGCACACCGCCACCGGCGGCAACGGCGGCGACGGTGGCCTGGCTGTCGGCGGTAACGGCGGCAGCGGCACCGGAGGTGCCGGTGGCCTCACCGTCGGGAGCGGCAACGTGATCTCGGTGCCGATCCTCAGCCCGGGTAGCACCGCGACCGGAGGCGGTAACGCCAACGGCGGCAACGGCACCGGTGGCACGGGTGGCGGCGCGACCGCCAACGGTGGCAACGGCGGCGGCGCGACCGCGAAGTAGGCCAGCGGCCCAGGCTGCGGGAGCAGCATGCGGTCTGCGCTGACCAGGCAGCGGTGAGGACCAGCAGTTGGGTCGGCCTGGTGTCGGCCCGACTGCTGGCTCCGCATCCGACACCCCCATCACGTCCAGTTCGGTGACGGGCTCCCGGTGAAGATCCCAAGTAGATGGGGATGATGGAAGATCGCAGCAACAGCAGTTGTCAGGTCGATCGGGCGAGGAGATGGGCGGTCGTTGCGCTGCTGTTCATGTGCCCGGCCTTTGCTGGGTGCACCCCCCAACTCATAGGAGGTGGGCTCGTGAATACCAGCAACAGCACCAGTGATGTCCCCGCTCAGACAGGCGCGGCCGGGCAACAGGGTGCGGTGGCGGGTGCTGGGGGTACGGCTGTGGGCGGTAGCGGCGGGTCGGCCACCGGTGGGGCTGGGGGCACGGTGCTCGGCGGCGCCCGTTCCTCCGCCTCGGACCCTAGCGCTGATGGCCGTGCGGTCACCGGTGCCGATGGCAACTCCTCTCACCGCGATGGTGCGCTAGGGGCGAACGGAGCCGGTGGGGGTGCTGGGGGCACCGCCATCGGCGGTGCCGGCGGCGTGGGCACCGGTGGGGCCGGGGGCACCGAGCTCGGCGGGGGTGGCAGCGCTGATGGTGGTGACGCTGTGGGAGGTAGCGGCGGCAACGCCAGCGCGGACGGCGGCAACAGCGGTTGACCGGCTCGGTAGCGGTAAAGCCCACCACGATCTTGCGGGATCGAAACCCTCGCCCGGACGAAGCTGCCCCCCTCGCCTCGTCTTGGCGGCGGACCACGGATCTGAGGTGACGTGCAATGGATGGCACCCGGGGTGAGGACGCCACGCTCCCCACGGTGGGTGAGATCGCGGATCTCACGGTCCTGGGTGTACACCCCGCAGTGGGTGGTGTGCAGGCCGGTTACGTGCGCCGTGACCGGCACAGCGATATCGTCGCTGCGCTGCGGCCGGGGGGTTTCGTGCTCGTGACGGGCCCGGCGGGTGCGGGCACGAGTCGTGCCGCGTTCGAGGCGGTGGCGGCCACGTTGCCCGATCACACCCTGGTCCTCGCCCGGGACCGAGCTTCGGTGGGGGACGCGGTGGCGGTCATGGCTGCGCACCCGCGGTCGGTGCTGTGGCTCGATCTCGACGTGTTTTTGGGGGCGGGGGGTCTCGCGGACATGCTGGGCCGGGTCCTCGACCGCGGTGACGGCCACCGGAGCCACCGCGTCGTGGTCGCGACGATGACCTCGACCTGGCCGCGACCGGGCCCCCCGATCTGGGGTGCAGGAGGTGTGCTGCGCCGGTTCCCGCGCGCAGCGCTGGGGGTGTTGGACCGCGCCCGTCACATACCGTTGAGCCGCCGGTTCAGTCCCGGTGAGCTGCAGCGGGCTCGCGAGACAAGTGGGGATCGGGTGATCGGCGCGGCGCTGCGCCATCCGGCTATGGGCCCTTCAGGGGCGCGTGAGTTTGCCGCGGTGCTGGCCGGGGCACCCGATCAGCTCGCCGCCTGGGGCAATGCCGCGGCCGGGGCCAATCGGTGCGGGGCGGCACTGGTGACCGCGGCCGTGCAGTGCCGAAGGATAGGGCTGCACGCCGCGCCTCGGGTGCTGCTGGAGACACTCGCCGAGCAGCACCTGCATCGCACCGGTGCGGGGCGGGGCGCCGCGCCCGCGACCGGCGCGTGGGAATGGGCTCTCGCATGGGAGTGGGCCCTCGCCACCGCCACGCTCCGTGAGGTCCAATGCGGCGGGTATCGGGTGTCGGAGTATCTGTTCGAGCACGCCGTTGCCGATGAAGCCCCCGTGCCCAATGCGACGCTGCGCGCTGCTCTGGATCACGCTGATGCCGCCGAAACCGCGTTGATCGCCGCCACCGCGCATCAGCAGGGCCAGCTGGTGCTGGCCGAAGCCGGGTACCGGCACGCCCACCACGGCTATGTCACCCGGGTTGGGCATGAGGACTCGGCCTCGCTCGAGGTGGCCCACGACCTGGCCGTGGTGCTCGCCGACCGCGGTCAGATCGACGAGGCGCTGGCCGGGCTGCTGCGCGTGCTCATCGCCCAGCAGCGTGTGCTGGGTTTTCAGCACGCGCTGACACTGGCCACGATGCACAACCTCGCCGCCGTGCAGTGCGCCGGGGGCCCGTCTGATTCCGCCCTTACCCGCTCTCAGCGCACCGTCTACACCCACGAAATGGCGTTGGGTACATCACACCCGGCGACCCTGGCCTGCCGACTGAACCTCGGGATCGCCCTGGCCCAACTGCAACGATTTCCCGACGCGGCTGATGAGTTGCGGCTTGTCGCGCAGCACAGTCGAGCCCAGCTCGGCCCGGAGCACCCGGTGACCCTCGCCGCCCGCCACCAGCTCGCGCTCGTGCTGGGCTCACAGCGATTGTGGGGCGCCGCGCACGCCGAGCGCGACGCCGTGCTCACGGTGCAACGGCGGGTCCTGGGCAACGACCATCCCGCCACGTTGACCAGCCGCCACGAACACGCCAACCTGCTCCGCACGGTCGGGCGGCTCGCCGATGCCGCCGCCGAGCTCAACGAGGTGCTCCTCACCCGCACGAGGGTTCTCGGTACCGCCCATCCCGCCACCGTCGCCAGCAGAGGGTTACTGGCCGAGATCCGCCTCGAACGCGCAGACGGCGAGCACGCGGACGGCGAACCTGCAGACAACCAGCGCGGGCGCCCCGAACCCAGCGACCACGAGCACACGGAGCCCGATGGTCTCGCCGCGGAGCTGCGTGCGGTCCTTGCGCTGCGCAGCGGCCTGCACGGGCCCGACCATCCCAGCACCCTGCAGACCCGCCATACGCTGGGTCGTTTGCACTGGGACCAAGGTGACCTTGATGCTGCAGCCACCGACCTGGCCGCCGTCGTGGCAGGGCGCACCCGCATGCTGGACGCCGACGCCCCACTTGCTCTCATTGCCCGTCACGACCTCGCAGTGCTCACGGCCGAGCGTGGCGACCTCGATGTGGCGGCCGTAGAGCTAGCGGCCCTAGCAGAAGACTGCGCCCGGGTCATGGGCCCCGAGCACCCGATGACCGTGACCGCCCGAGATGACCAAGCCATGGTGGAAGCCGCAGCTAACGCCGGATTCGCTGACCCCCAGCGGGAAGAGGCGGAACCGTTCGACGTGGAGGACTGTCAACGCCGAGCTGTCGAGCTCTACGTGAGCGGTAATTTTGAAGCGGCCGATCCGCTGCTGCGTGCCGTGCTCTCCCACCGTGACCGAGCGTTGGGAGCCGAGCATCCCCTCACGCTGGCGTGTGCCCACAACGTCGCGATGGTTCTACACAACCGCGGGTTACGCGCCGAGGCCGCGATGCTGCACCGCGCCGTCCTAACCGCACGCGGCAACATTCTCGGCCAAAACGATCCTGCCACGCTGGCCAGCCAGCACGATTTGGCGATCGTGTTATGGGAGCTCGGTGACGGTGCCGGCGCCGCCGCCGGGTTCGAAACCGCCCTGACCGGGCGGACCCGGGTGCTAGGCAGCAACCACCCCGCCACCGCCATCAGCCGAAACAACCTCGACGTAGTCCTCGCTCAGCTCGTCCCCGACGACGACCCGACCCAAAGGATTGTCTGTGACTGGGACTGACTGACCGTCCTGGGATCGCGAGAGGCTGGGGGTTCAGAGTGCGTTGACCGTGACCGCGATCAGCCGATTGATCGCGGTATTCACCACGACCAACGTGACCGAGACACCGCTGGTGATCTCCGACCAGATCCGGGCGATCGCCGAGGAGTGGGCGGCCGTTAAGCCCGGATGCACCGTCGAGCGGTGCTGTTTGAGGTGCCCCGTTGTTCACGGACCACGACCCGGATAGGGTCGAATCCGAAGGGTGGCACCGAAATTGCCCAAGAAATACCGTACCTACAGTCCCGAGTTCCGCGACGAGGCCGTGCGACTGGTGATCGACAACTCACGT
>JBBRLM010000139.1:0-4435 GCA_038231335.1 Mycobacteriales bacterium | reverse complement strand
GCGCGTGGGTGGAGGTCGAGGAGGAGCGCCTGCTCGTCTGCCGTATCGGTGAACTGCTCGGGGTGCTCGAGCAGATCGAGGACTGGGTCACCGAGAAGACCCGCTAGCCCACTCGCCGTGCCCGCCCCCAAGGCGCTGCGGCGTCTCACCCCCGACCGCGTCCGCTATTCCCCGCGACTGCGGGCGATCGCGCTCGCGTCCGGGCTGATCCCACCTCGGACGATGCACTCGCCGGCCGAGGCCCGGACCATCGGCCGCCTAGCTCGCGGCCGGCGCCGGGTGGTCGAGCTCGGGGTCTACGAGGGCTCGTCGGCGATCGTGCTCTGCTCGGTTCTCGGGCCGGAGTCCGAGTTGCATCTGATCGACCCGTTCGTCGATGCCACCGGCTGGGCACTGCCGCCCGATGCGCGGCCGGTGGAGGGCGCGACGCGCCGGGCGGTCGCCCGGGCCGCCCGGCACGGTGGTCCCGACGGTCGGGGCGGTCCCTCCGTCCACTGGCAGATCGCCCGCAGCCAGGACGCCGGACGGGCCTGGTCCGGAATCGAGGTCGACCTCGTTTTCATCGACGGTGACCACAGTCCGGCGGGCTGTCGCGAGGACTTCGAGGTCTGGAACCAGCACCTCTCAGCCGATGGCGCGATCGCCTTCCACGACGCCCGGGACAGCGTGCCCGGGGGACACGGCAGCGTCGGCCCCACGTCGGTCGTGAACGCGCTCTTTCGCGACGGCGGCGAGGTGGCGGCCCACTGGCGGATCAGCGAGGAGCTCGACTCCCTGGTGG
The DNA here is from genome assembly GCA_038231335.1 of Mycobacteriales bacterium. GTDB lineage: Bacteria > Actinomycetota > Actinomycetes > Mycobacteriales > Pseudonocardiaceae > Pseudonocardia. The sequence continues at coordinate 3,654 of JBBRLM010000139.1, read as the reverse complement.
TGGTCACCCGGCGCCCCGGCGCCACCGCCACGGCTGACTAGGCGGCGCTGCGCGCCGACAGTCCGCGGGGCGTCGCCGCGGTGACGCGGTCCAGCAGGTCGGCGACCTCGGCGTCGGCCCCGAGTGCCAGCGCGGTGCGGCAGGCCTGCTCGCACTCGGCGAGCCGGTCGGTCCTGGCCAGCGCGTGGGCATAGGTCGACCAGGCGGGCAGCGACCCCGGATCGATGCGGGTCGCCGCCTCGGCGACCGACACCTCGGCTCCGACGTCGGCGGCGAGGTGATAGGCGAGGGCAAGATCCAACAGCCCCTCGAGCGACGGGCCCGCGAGGCGCGCGCGTTCGAGCGCCTCGATCGCCCCGTCGCGGTCCATCAGCCGCAACCGCAGGCGGCCGAGCCGCTCCCAGGCGGAGGCGTCGGCCGGGGCGCGTTGCGCCGCACGCGTCGCCGCTTCGGCGGCGAGGTCCAGCGCACCCATGTCCTCGTAGATGCGCGACGCGAAGCGTTCGGGCGTAGGGCGGTCGGATTCGGCGCGTGACCAGTCGCGCACCGTGCGCGCGGCAGCCGGGAGGTTGCGAGCCTGCCAGAAGGCGACCGTCAGCAGACGCAGCACGACGGGATTGCCGGGCTCGGCATCACGCGCGTACACGAGCCGCCGGGCGGCGAGGGCCGGCTTCTCCTCGGCCAGCGCGTGCTGGGCAGCGGTCAGGAACCGCTGAACGCGATCGGCGGCCGCGTCGGGCGTGGAGAAGTCCACGAACTGCAGGGACCCGGCCGGGACCGTGCGCACGCCGGGCGCGAACATCACGCGCGCCCACTGCTGGACGTCGTCGCCATCTCCGGAGAAGTAGATGCCCGAGACGGTGCCGACGCCCCACTCCGGGTAGGACAGGCAGCGCGCGTAGCGGTGCACGACCGAGTGGTCCGGCACCCGGGATCCGAAGGGATCGTGCTTGGCCCGGTCGGCGGCCGCCGTGCGGGCGCGTTGCTCCGCCTCGTAGGCCCGCCGCCCCTCCTCCTCGCGTGCCTTGCGCGTGGCTGCGGCCGAGACCTTGACGGCGTTTCGGGTGACCCGTCCCCCGCGCGATGTCTCGGCCAGACGCTCGAGCTGGTCCGCGGCCTCGTTGATCGCCTGCAGATGGCGCTGGTGCTCGTGCTGGCGGCCGGGCGGAGCGATGTCCGGATGCCAGACCTTGGCCATCTGCCGCCGGGCCAGCTGGACCTTACGCTGATCGAACGGTGGCTCGAGCTCGAGCAGCAGAAGCGCGCTTTCGACATCCAGGATGCGGGCCATAGCCGCTGAACGTTAGCGAGGTTGCGTGAGGTCTCGGTGCGGTCTCGGCCGCCGGCACTGCAACGGTTTCGTGCCAATCGCCCCACGCCGTGGGCCCCCGGTTCTACGGTCGCGCGATGTCCGCCGGCGCTCGGCACCCCCACACCAGCAGGCTGATGATCGCGGTGCTGGCGGGGGGTGGGCTGCTCAGCGTCACCGCCGTCGGGATCGGGGTCATAACCGTGCTGGTGGTGGCCATGATGGGTTCCGGTGCCCCCGGACAGTGCGGAGGTGCGGCCAGCGCCGGGCCCGGGTCGGGTCCGATCGTGCTCGGGCCGCCGGGCACGGGGGCGGTGGTCGGTGCAACCGAATACGGCGGCCCCGGTGATCGGACCAGCGGAACCGTCGGGGCCTCTGGAGCGGGGCTGCCGGCGCACCCCGACAGCTACGCCGAGCTCGGCGGGACGACCTTTCAGACCGCGACCGCGATGGGCGGTCTGGCCTACATGACGCCGCTGCGAATCACTTGGCAGGGACGCTCGACGATCGCCTATAAGCGTGACATCGGGCTCGGCGGAGGGCCCGTCGACGGGCGACCGCGGGTCATCGACCTCTGGTGGCAGCTGGCCGGGGCGCTGCGGATTCCGTATGAGCAAGGGCTGTGGTCCGGCGCGGTCCGCGTGGCCCGCCCGCCGGGCACCGGGTCCGCGGCCGCGCTGGGCCAGACGACCGGTGCAGCGGCGACGCTGAGCGGAGCGGCCCTCGGGCTGCCGAACCCGACGGCCGCCGCCGCGTGTCCTGTCGCCCTGGGCCAAGCTGGGGTGCCGACCGTCACCGGCCCCCGTGCGCGCCTGCTCGCGGACGGCAGCGCCGCCGCCCCGGGCGGTGCGCCGCCGGCGGTGCGCGGAATCATCGCCGCCGGCAACCAGATCGCCGGGCGCCCGTACCTCTACGGCGCGGCCCACGCCCTGCCCCTGGACCAGCTCGCCCCCGCGTATGACTGCTCGAGCAGCGTTGAGCACCTCCTCTACGGTGGCGGCCTGCTGCCGGCGAGCTACGGCGCCGCCTCCTCGGCGCTGGAGACCTGGGGCCAGCCCGGGCCGGGGCGCTGGGTGACGATCTACGCCAACCCCGACCACGTCTTCATGTACGTCGCCGGGCTGCGCTGGGACACCTGGAACGCGGCCGGTTCCGGGGACGGCAGCGCCGGAATCGGCTGGCACCCGCTCGTTCGCGATGCCGGCGGCTTCGTGGCCCGCCATCCGGTGGGGCTGTGAACGCGAGAGCCGGGATCGCGGCCGTGGTTCTGAGCACCGCGCTCGGCGCCTGCGCTCCGATCGGGGCGCCCAGCGGCACGAACACCGGCAGCGCGGCCGCCGCCCGGGTCGACCGCAGCCACGAGTATCCGTCGCCACCCGTCACCCAGCACGCCCTGGCCGGCGCGGCGACGCCCACCCTCGCCGTGGCGGCGTTCGCGGTCGCCTACATCAACTGGACCGCGCAGACGGTCAGCGGCCGGATGCGGGGCCTCGCCGCGCTCAGCGTCGGCCAGGCCCGGTCGCTGGTCGCCCTCACCGCCGCCCAGACCGCCCGTGACTACGAGCTGCGCCGCGGCGGGGTGGCCAACACCGGGATCGTCGAAGCGATCGCGCCGGTCATCGGGCAGCCCGATACCTACGCCGTGGTGACGCGCGAGCGCACGACCGCGACCGGCACCGACGCCTACCGGGGCCTGGCGCCGAGCTGGCACGTCGCGCTGGCCACGGTGATTCCGAGCGCGCACGGCGGATGGGTGGTGAGCGGCTGGCAGCCCGAGAGCTGAGGGTCCGCGCGCCGGGCGAACGCCGACGCGTCCCGAGCTCAATGGGCGGCGACGTTGAGCGCCACCGCCACCCCGAAGCAGGCCAGCGCCGCGGTGCGCAACAGCCAGCCTCTGCCGGGACTCTGATCGCCCCGGACCATGTCCGCGATGGCCGCCAGCATCGCCACCACCGCGGCCGCGGCGAACAGGACGGAGAGCACCCGGAGGGTCATCACCCCCGATGATCACAGCTGGGACCCGTATCCTCAGCGCGCGCACGGACGGCTGGGGCCCTAACCTCCACGGCTCGAACGCGAGAGTAAGGAAACGACACGCCATGAGCGCTAGCGAAAACGAGTTCCTGTTCACCTCCGAGTCGGTCACGGAGGGGCACCCCGACAAGATCGCCGATCAGATCTCCGACGGCGTGCTCGACGCCGTCCTCGCTGACGATCCCAACGGACGGGTGGCGTGCGAGACACTGGTCAACACCGGCCTCGTCGTCGTCTCGGGCGAGATCACCACCGACACCTACGTCGATATCCAGCAGATCGCCCGGCAGACGATCGAACGCATCGGCTAT
>JBBRLM010000138.1:0-4447 GCA_038231335.1 Mycobacteriales bacterium | reverse complement strand
CGTGGCGTTAGTCCGTCAGGTGATGGACTTCCACGGCGCGTCTCCGGGGGTGTGGTGCTCGTGGCTGGTAGTTGTTCACCGTGCCCATTGAGGTCGAGAGGATCCAAGGATGAGGGCGTTCCCTGTGAGGTTGCCGTCCGGCGCGAGGTATTGGACGGTGCTGGACGAGGATTTGGTCGTGGTGGCCGTCGCGGACGGCTTCTTGCGGCAGGTGCGTTTCGGCCGGGATGGCGCGGAGTCGACGACGAGGAGTTACGCGTATTCGATTGCGTTGTTCCTGCGGTGGTGTGCTGCACGGGCCGGACCTGGCAGGCCGGGGCGGAGCAGTTGGCGTTGTTCATGAGGTGGCTGGCGCACGCGGGCCCGTCGGCGTCGGGCATTGTCAGTACCTCCTCGGTGGTACTGACCGGGCCGGGTAGCACCGCGGCCCGCGGTCCGGGTCGGGTGAACGGGGTGCTGGTCGCGGTGCGGGCGATGGTGGTGCACGCGGTCAGCACGGGGTTGGCGGGCGGACATTTGCTGGCGCTGTTGTATGAGGTGGCCGATGACCGGGATTTGCCGGCGGCGGCTCGTGGGAGCGACGGGCGGATGTCGTGGCGGATGCGGGCCCGGCACCGATTGCACGAGAGTGAACGGCCGGTCGATCGGGCCAGCGACGCCGATATCGTGGCGGTGTTGCACGCCTGCCGTTCGGCGCGGGACCGGTTGATCGTGTTGTTGATGGCGCGGGCCGGGTTGCGTCGCGGGGAGGTGTGCGGGTTGCGCCGTTCCGATGTGCATCTGCTGGCCGATTCTCGACCGTTGGGCTGCGAGATCGTTCGTCCGCATGTGCATGTCGTGCGCCGGGATGACAATCCTAATGGGGCGTGGGCGAAATCGCGGCGGCAGCGTAGCGTGCCGCTGGATTTCCTGACGGTGCAGGCCTTCGACACCTATGTGATGGAGCGGGCGGGTGTGCCGCGGGCCGCGGCCAGTGATTTCGTGTTGGTGAACTTGTTCCGTGAGCCGGTCGGTGCGCCGATGCGGCCGGACGCGGTCGGCGAGTTGCTGGCGGCCGCGTCCCGGCGGGCCGGAGTGACACCGGGGATACGTCCGCACCAGCTGCGTCACGCCTTCGGCAGTAGCGCCGCGGATGCCGGCGCGGGTATTGATGTGGTCGCCGACCTGCTCGGTCACGCCTCGGTGTCTTCCTCGCAGGTGTATCTGCATCCGGACGCTGCCCGGCTGCGGGCCGCGGTCGACGCGGTACCCAGCCCCCGTGAACACGCGGGGGTGAACGAGTGAGCGCGGCGGCGCTGGCCGGCGCCCGCCCGGTTCCCGCCGGCACCGGCGAGTTCGGGCATGTGCTGGCCGGGGTGGTGCTCGACGGCCCTGCGGCGCGGCTGGCCGGCATGCTGGACCGGGGATTCTTGGACGAGGCGGGCTGGGATCCGCGGATGCGGGTGCTGCGCTTTCCCGCGCAGCATCGGCTGCTGGGCCGGCGGGTGTGCCGGGCAGAGGGATGTGAACGCGGCGTCCGTGATGGGTTGCCAGCGGTGTGTCTGCGCTGCTTCACCAGGCTGACCCGACTGGGAATGAGCACGGCGGACATCGCCGGAGCGCCGGCCTTGCCGGCCGCGCCTGCACCCGCGGACCGGTGCACGGTGCCCGGCTGCCAGTGCGTGCCGACGGTGCGGCAGGCGGTGCTGTGTGAGCAACACGCCAGAACGTTCCGGGCCAGACGGCCTCGACGCTCGATCGAGCAGTTCGTGGCCGATCCGCGGGTGCGGCCGCTGCCGCCGATGGCGGCCTGCCAGGTGCCGGCCTGCACGCGTCCGGCCGACGGCGCATCCGGCTATTGCAATACCCACTATCAACGCTGGCGAACAGCCCAGCAGAGCGCCCCCGGGCTGGACCCGCGCTGGTGGAGGGAAAGGGAATCGGGCGTCGCCGAGCCCGGCCAGGTGAATCTACGGGCGCTGTCGGCACTGCTGGTCGTCGAGGTGCTCTTCGGTGTCCAACAGCGTGTCCGCGGCGGCGCGAAGATCACCGATGTGGACCTGCGGGTGCTGTGTGACACGCTGCGGCGGCAGCAGGCCACCTCGATCGATGCCGGCGGAGTAGAACGCGTTCTGACCCGACCGGTCCGGTCCCTGCTCAACGCGCTGACCCGTCACGTTCGTCGGGCGCTGACCGACCCCGGCCTTGAGCAGGTGAAAGACGTGTGGGATCTGGCGATCTTCGGCCATCGCGGCAACCTGTCGTTCACCCCGATCATGCAGCCGTGGCTGGCCCAGGCCGCGAAACGGTGGGCGGCCGAGCAGTTGCCCCGCCACCGCGGCCGCGGCGCTTCCCGCGTCCGGGGCAAGATCAACGCATTGGGGCTGCTGTCGGAGTATCTGACCTGCCGCCCGGACCGCGGACTCACCGCGCCGGCGCTGGGCCGCCAGGACGTCGAGGGCTTCCTCAACCGGCTTGCCTATTTGGAATCGACCGGCCAGATCAGCCGTTACCGCCGTAACGGCATCTGCCGCGACGTCCGGGAAGTCCTGGCCGGGATCCGCGCCCTGGGCCTGACCCGGCCCGGCGGACCCGCCGCCGGGCTACCCGGAGACTTCGCCGCCGGCCGCGGCGATATCCCGGCCGACGCGCAACGCGGGGAGCCCGGCCGGGACCTGCCGCCGGAGATCATGTCCGCGCTGTGCGCCAACCTGGACATCCTCGAACCAGTCGAGGTCCGCGTCGCCGCCCAGCTCGGCATCGACACCGGACGCCGGCCCGAAGACATCCTCGCGCTGCCGCTGGACTGCCTGTCACGTGATTCGGACGGCGGGCCCGTGTTGGTCTACGACAACGCCAAAGCGGACCGGCTCGGCCGCCGCCTGCCGATCACCCAGGCCACCGCGGCGGCGATCACCGCCCAACAGGCCCGGGTGCGCCAACTCTTCCCCGACACACCGCCCGGTCAACTGAAACTGCTGCCCTCACCACGGCGAAACCCCGACGGCCGCAGGGCAATCTCGATCGACATGCTCGATAACAGACACCGGGAGTGGGCCGACGGACTGCCCCCACTACACACCAGCGACGGCGCCGAGTTCGACAAGACCAAGATCATCCCCTACGCCTACCGGCACAGCTACGCCCAACGGCACGCGGACGCCGGGGTGGGCATCGATGTGCTCGCCGAACTACTCGATCACCGGAATTTGAACGTCACCCGCGGCTACTACCGGGTCGGTGAAGACCGCCGCCGCGCGGCCGTGGACACCGTGACCGCGATGAGCTTCGACCGACACGGCAACCGGATCTGGCGCGGCGCGAAGGCTTTGCTGGAATCCGAACACGCCCGCTACGCGATCGGCGATGTCGCCGTCCCCTACGGACGGTGCAGCGAGCCGTCCAACGTGGCCGCCGGCGGCGGCGCCTGCCCGGTCCGGTTCCGCTGCGCCGGCTGCGACCACTTCCGCACCGACGTGTCCTACCTGCCGGACCTCACCGGCTACCTCGAGGACCTGCTGCAAACGCGGGAACGACTCGCCGCCGCCATCGACGGTGTCGACGACTGGGCCCGCGCCGACGCCACCCCCAGCGAGCAGGAGATCACCCGGATCCGGCGGCTCATCGCCCGGATCAACGACGACCTCACCCTCACCGGTGGCGCCGACCGCGCCGCCATCGACGACGCCGTCACCGTGCTCCGCCGGCACCGCGCCGTGTCACTGGGCATGCCCGGCAACCGCCCTACCGCAGCAACCCACCCGGAGGCCCCCAAATGACCACCACCGAAACCGCCACCCCAGATGGCCGCACTCACGCAATACGTCAAGGGCGGCAAGCAGATTCGGCCCGCCGCCGGCAACGCGTCCTCGCCGTCCTCGACCGGGCCGACACCGACGGAACCGAGATCAGCACCACCGGTATCGCCCGCGCCGCCCGAGTGGACCGCAGCTTCCTCTACCGACACCGCGACCTGCTCGAGCAAATCCACACCCGCCAAACAGCCCCGCCCGCCGCCGGCGACGAATCCGGCGCGACCGTGACCCGCGCGTCCCTGCACGCCGACCTGCTCGCCGCCGACGAACGAGCCCAACGACTGAACACCCGCATCCAACAACTGGAGAAACGGTTGTCCGAAACACTCGGCGAAAAGGTATGGCACGAAACAGGACTCGACATCTCCGTCGACATCGACGCCCTGCACGAAAAGATCAACCACCTCGAACAACAAGCCATCGACCTGCGCCTGCAACTACAAGAACGCGACCAAGACCTGGCCGCCGCCCGCGCCGCCAACCGGGAACTCATGGCACAGGTCAACACACCCACACGACACCGCTAAACACACCCGAATGATGTGCTTGCGCCACACCGTCGTGCACGCTATCGTTTCCCACAACAGCCTCTGAGCAGCGCAAACACTCAGATTCAAGGCCCCGCCACCCGGGGACCCCCGGAGAACAGGCCG
>JBBRLM010000137.1:0-4699 GCA_038231335.1 Mycobacteriales bacterium | reverse complement strand
TCCCGCACCGACCCCGCGGACAACGTCGCCGACAACGTCGGCGTGGATCGAGTCGAGGAGGGTGGGGGTGAACTCAGGGTCGGGGAAGGGTGGTTCTTCGGCGTCGTCAGGCTCGACGAGGTTCGCCAACCAGCCCTGCTCCTCGCCGCTGGGGTGGTGCTGACCGGACTGGTCGCGGTCAGTGAGTACCCCGATCCTCCAGATCAGGGCGGTCGCGAGCTCATCGCTGCGCAAGGGTTCGTCGTCCGGGTGGCCGCCGCGCAGCAGGTCGAGGGTGGTACTGAGGAGTTGTTGGGGTTCCCAGCCGCTGCTGCGGGCGTGGCTGACCGCCGCGACCAGCGCCGGCCAGGCCGGGTCGGCCAGCACCTGATGGGCGGCCGCAGTGCCGAGCACGTCGGCCAGCATGGGAGTCCAGTCGGGGCGCAGGAGGTCAGACAGTGAGTGGTGGGTGGCTGTCATTGCGGCGGGGGACAGGTGCCGTGCGAGCCGCCACCACAGGGCGGCGGCGGGTTGCTCGTCGGGCAAGGCCCGCTCGCTGCCGACGGCTCGTGTGAGGTCGTCGATGTTGATGCCGGCGCGGACGGCCCTAGCGAGGCGGTCGGCCAGGACCGGCCAGTACGGGTCGGTGGTGATCCGCGGGTCAATCTGGTTGGCCAGCGGCGCCCAGCGGGCGGTGGCCGCTTTGGGGTCCCCGAGCAGCTTGCTGACACGCAGGTCCAGGGCGCGTTGGGCGCGGGCGTCCGCTGCCGCTGGATGGGGTGGTCCGGTGGGTCGGCGGTCGCCGTCCTCGACCGCGTTCGCGGCTCGCCAGACCGCCAGGTCGACCACGAGTTCGTGGTCGCGGGTGATTAGGCTGCTCGCCCAGGGTGGGGCGCTGGTCGGGGTCCAGGACCAGGCCCTGGCGTGGACCTCCGCGCTGTCGGCTTGGACGTGTTCGGCGCGGTCGCGCAGATACAGCCCCCATTCGGGGTGGGTGGCCAGGGCGGCGGGGATGGCGGGGAGCCACGGCAGTGGACCCCCGCCGGTACGGCCGCCGCTGGGGTCGGTGTGGGCAGGGTCGGTGTGGGCATGGTCTAGCCGCCAGTCCAGGACGGCGGCGTCGTCCCGGGCGTCGTCCAGGCTGGTTCCGGAGGCCAACGCCCGGGCGAGGCACCGTCCCGGGTCGTGGCCGCCGATGGCCAGCAGTGCCAGGTGTGCGCGCAGCGTCGGGTAGGCCTCGCATCGGGTGAGGCCGGGCACGGCGGTGTCCGCGGCCTGGTCGATGGCGGCGAGCTTGGCGGGGCCGAGGTGGTCTTTGGCGGCGGTGGCCAGGGCGTGGTGGTAGCGGTCGGCGTCGGCCGCCAGCCTGGTCGCGGGGTCGGCCAGGGCCCGGCCTTGGCTTGTTGCCGAGACCGGTGAGCCGTCGCGGGCTAGCAGCCGGGTGAGCAGGTCGACCGCGGTCGGTGGCAGCAGCGCGTCGCGGGTGATGACCGAATGGGGGTCGCCGTCACCGGCGGTGCTGAGGTAGACGTGGTTGGCGTGCCGGCCTCGGGTCATCGCGACGTACAGCAGCTGGCGGGTCTCCTGCCCCGTTGCGACGGTGTGCGCGACGTCGGCGGTGATGCCTTGGGCGCCGTTTACGGTGGTGGCGTAGCCGAGGCTGACGTGCTGGGCGACGTAGTCGGCGGGCAGCGTGAGGCGCCGCCCGGTCCGTAGGTGCTTGACGTCCAGCGCGCCGCCGTCGTGGACCCCTTCGACCTGCCAGCGGTCGCCGTTCTTGACCCAGTCGGTGGCGGTGATCGCCAACTTGCGGTTGTTCTTGCGGGTGATGACCGCGTCACCGGCTGAGGCCTGCGAACCGTCGCCTAGGGTGGCCTGCAGCCCGGTGGGGCCCAGTTGTTGGGCGAGCCGGTCGCTGCGGGCCCGGTAGTTAAGTTCGCCCACCAGGTCGCGGGTGGGAGCCAGCATGATCGCGTCCCGTCCGGCGGCCCGATCCGCCGACCAGGCCGTGTAGGCCTGCTCGGTCACGGTGGTGTTGTCACCGACGTGCACCCTGCTGTTGTCGATGTAGTAGCCCAAGGCCGCCGGGTCGCCGTCGCGCAGGGCGAGGGAGGCGGCTCCTTCGGCGTGGTTGGGTGCTCCAGTTGCGGGGTGGGTGAAGCGCATGACCTGGGACAGCGTCACGGCTCCGTGGGTGTCGGCGATGTCGCGGAGCACCCCACCGGCGCCGATCGCGGCGAGCTGCTGGTCATCACCGATCAGCCGCACCGACCCGCCCCGGCCGAGCACGAAGGTGATGGCGGTGGCCAGGTCGGCGGTGCCTGCCATCCCGGCTTCGTCGATGACGACCAAGGTGTCCGGGCCGATGCTGGAAACCCAATCCGGGACAGGGTTGTCGCCCTGTAGGGAGTGGATCAGCTTGGCGAGGGTGTCGGTACGGGCGCCGGTCTCGGCCCGCAACACCGCGGCGGCGGCAGCGGACGGGGCCAGCCCGATGACCGTGCCGCCGGGCGTCCCGGCGCTGTCGGTGCTGGTCCAGGACCGGGACAGCACCCGCATGGCGGTGGTCTTCCCGGTCCCGGCAGGGGCAAGCGCGAGTTGCAGGCGCGCTCCGGAACTCGCGAGCTCCCGGACCAGCTGGACTTGGCCGGGGTTAAGGTTGACGCCGTTCGCGCTCGATTCCAGCAGCGCCAGGTCCACGGCGTGAGCCGGCACGACCCGGCCGTCACGGCGGGCGCCGGCCGCGACGATGGCCTGTTCCGCGGCGACGATCTGCGTCGAGGTGTATAGCGTGGACCCGGCGACGGTGTAGACGGAGCTGCCGTCTGTGCGGCGAAGCAACGCCGGTTCGGGTACCTGCTTTGTGTGTCCGGTGAGGCGTTCGGAGCCTTGCAGTGACATTGACCGGGCCGGCGAGAGCGCCGCCGTGACGACGGCCTCGACTGCCCGGTCGACATCAACCAGGGCGATGCCGGTGGCGCGGGCTTGGCGTTCGGCTTCGGCCCGGACGTGATGGACCTGCCAGGTGGCTCGCGCGGACTGCACCGTGCTCAGCACCAGCGACGTGGTCTGCTCGACCCAGGGGCGGGTGACCTGCTGCCCCGGCGGTGTCTGATCGCGGTGGCGGCCGGGCCCGAGGGCGCCCTGCAGGTAGTCGCTCAGGCTCTGCTCCCCGCCGAGCACGGCCAGGGCCTCGGTACGCCAACTGGCGCGCTGGTCTGCGTAGGAGCGGGGTGCGTGCTTGTTCTGCCGGGTCTCGTTGTTGGCCTGTTGGGCCAGCGCCAGGGCCTCTTTGGGGTTGGGGGGCCGGCCGTAGTCGGTTTGGAACTGCGCGGACAACGCGGCTCGCCGGACGTCGATCGCGGCCCGCCGCGAGGACCATTGCCGGGGCAATGGTCCGTCGATCCCGACGATCTCCCGGACCGGGCGTTTGCTCGGGTCGGCTCCTGGCCGGTCGGCGAACTGCACTCCGAGCCGGGCGATGAGGAGCGCTTCGACGCGGGTGTTGTACCGCTCGGAGGCGGCGACGCCATTGCGGTATAGCGGCCGACCGTCCAGCGCGAGCCACTGACCGTCCAGGGTTTGGACCTTGTTGGAGATCGCGACGTGGGTGTGCAGGTCTGGATCGCCCGCGCGGGAGTCGCGGTGCGTGAACGCAGCCGCGATGAGGCCTTTCACGTCGACCTGGGCGACCCCGTGACGCCCACGGCGGGTGTACGTGGCGTTCTCTTCCAGCCACGTCAGGGTGTCTCGGACCGCGTCGTGATGTGCCTGCTCGATCAGGCGGGCGATCTCTGGGGGGGCGACCGCCCATAACGTCGAAACGCTTTTGACGGGCGAGAATGACAGGTCATAGCCGGCGACCGCTGTGGTGGCTTGCCGGGAGATCCGGGCCAGGTGCCCGGACAGTTCGCGGGCATCTACGGGTTCGCGGCCGTACGTCTCGCTGAACATGGTGCGGGCCAACTCGGTGCGCAGCCGGGCCCGGTCGGCCGCCGGGACCGGGGTGTTGTCTTCTAGGTCGAGGGCGGTGTTGTGGTCCCGGAACGCTCCCGCGCAGCGCCGACTGAACATGTTTGCCTGCTCGTGGATCCGGTACGGCGCCCCCAGCCGGCTGGCTTGATCTATCAGCCACGGATGCGCTCCTGCGGTGGTGGCTGCCCGCTCGATCTGGTCGGCGTTCGGGTGTCGTCCTTCACCGAACAGCGCGACCATCTGCGCCTCGGTGACGTGCTCGCCAACTGGAAAGTCCAGCACGCCGGCAAGGCCACGACCCATCCAGAGTCCGGGGGCCTCGCCATTTTCGCTGTAGTACTCGCCGAGGTTGTCGTAGCCGCGGTTCGTGGCGTCGTGCGCGGCCACCTGGCGCGTCAGGTAGGTGTACCCGTCGCCCGCCGTGAGCTTGTGCACCGTCATCACCCAACTGACGCTAGGAAGCGCTGTCCCGCCCGGGACGTCGACAGCGCTGGAAACGGATAAAACGGACCAGCGTGCAAGAGGTGTGTCACGTCTGAGGGGCCGGGGTGACAGTGCCTGGCGCGTAGGGGATGTGTCGGTGCTCAGGCCGTGCGGACGAGGTCTGGATCTTGCGGTGGGGTGGGCTCGGAGCTGAGGTAGCCGCTGCGTGAAGCTCGTGTCAGAGGGGCGTGTGACGATCCGGCATCAGATCGGCAATCGGGATGCAGGAGGTGAGGAGAATCGTCATGGCGCGGAACGTGAG
>JBBRLM010000136.1:0-4819 GCA_038231335.1 Mycobacteriales bacterium | reverse complement strand
GAACAGCACGGGTGAGAGCGCGATCGTGAACTCGTCGATCAGGCCGGCGTTCATGTACTCCAGGATCGTTGCGCCGCCGCCCGCGATGCGGACATCTCGGTCGCCGGCGGCCTCGCGGGCCTGGTCGAGCGCGGTCTCGATGCCGTCGTTGACGAAGTGGAAGGTGGTCCCGCTCGGCCGCTCCCAGGGGTCACGCTTCTCGTGCGTCAGGACGAAGACCGGCATGTGGAACGGCGCCTCAGCCGGCCACGCCTGCTCGCCGAGGTCGAACATGCGCTTGCCCACCACGCTCGCGCCGGTGCGCTCGAACGTCTCCCCGCGCGATGTCGTTTTCGCGTCCTTCCTTGTCGCCCTCGCCGAGCTTCAGGTTCTCCCGGAAGAACCGCTGCGGGAATATCCACTGCTGCAGTTCCATCCACTGCGCCAGCCAGCGCTGCACATCCGGGTCGTCCACGCGCCCCTCGGGCGCGATGAACCCGTTCAGCGACATCGTCACGCTGAAGAACACCGTTCCGGCCATCAGTCCTCAACTCCCTTCCGAACCGTCTCGGTGACGTAGGCAGCCAGGTTGCTCAGGGTCTGCTGGCCGCCCTCGATCGCGTGGTACTTCTCGACCGCCTCGTCGCGCAGCGCCTTGGTGGGGAACACCGTGAGCATCTCGATCCGGGTCGCCGCGCCGTCGGGCGCGAATGTGAGGACCGACTCGAAGGCGTTCGGGTCGCCGCGGGACTCACCGTGCAGCAGCGCGATCCGCTCCGGCGGGGCGATCTCGGTCCAGGAGATCCACTCCTGGTAGTCCGTCCCGTCCGGTCCGTGCATCACGAAGTCCCACTCCCCGCCGACGCGGAACTCGAACGCCCGCGTGGTGGTGGTGAACCCCTCCGGTCCCCACCACCGCGACAGGTGCCGCACCTCGGTGAACGCCTCGAACACCAGCTCCCGTGGGGCACTGATGACCCGGGTGATCACGATTTCGCGGTCGGCCGTCGCCGGCTCCGCTCGCGCTTCCTGCCTTGCCCCTGCCATCGGTCACTCCTCCTGCCTTGCCTGCTTGAGGTCCTGCACGTACGCGTCCAGCCTGCCGAAGCTCTCGTTCCAGAACCGCTCGAACCCGCCGGTCCACTCGTGCACCGGTCGCAGCCCGCGGGCGTCGAGGCCGTACAGGCGCTGCCTGCCTGCCTTGCGGTCCCGCACCAGCCCGACCTCCCGGAGCACCCGCAGGTGCTTGGACGCCCCCGGCTGGGTCATCCCCAGTTCCTGGGCCAACTCCGTCACCGGCCGCTCACCCGCCCGCAGCAGCACCAGGATCTCCCGGCGCTGCGGCTCGGCGATCGCGTTGAAGACGTCCGACGTCGTCGCCGCTCGTGCCATGAGCGCTATCATATGCCGATATCGGCATGCGTCAAGCAGGAGAAATCCAGGCGGGTCCTGTCAACTGACGATCGTGACCCTGTCAGCGCAACCGATACCCCTGCGACGGCAGTGGTGCCTCGCAGCTGCGCCGAGGGGCCTTGCCAGCGGTCGGCCTCTGCACGACGTCCCGTGCACGGGCAGGAATCCAGTGGTGCCCCAGACCCCGGTGCCCGTTGCGGCTCCGTCGCCTGCGGCCCACATCCGGGACTATCCCGGTGGTGGTCAGATCGTGGTCGAGACGTCGCTCTACCGGCCCGTGGCGGGAATCCGTCGCGGCGACATCGCCCGCCTCCACCAGGCCCTGGACGGGGTGAGCTACCCGGCCCAGAATTGGCAACTGATCGCCTACGCGGAGCGTGCACCGCGGGCCCCGGCCGGCCGGACCCTCGCACCGTCCATCAGCTCTGGGTTCTGCCGACCGGCCGTTACCCGGGTGTGGGCCAGGTCCTGGCGTCCGCCGCGCGGACCGCCCGCGGGCATCCCCACCGCAGCGGTGCCGAGGCGACGTCGGCTGAGGAGCTGCACGCGGCCGACGACAACCCTTCCCTCCCGCACCCAGGCGGCCCTGCCGGCCAGCCGCGAGTGCCTCATTCCCGCCCGGCTGGCCTGCACCCGCTCGACGGACGCGACGAATGACGTAGCCGGTGCGCGCCGCATCGCCCGGCCGCGGCCTGTCATCGGGCCGATCCTGCGCGTCCCGGATCTCCCTACGGTCATCGGGTGAGCGGCCGTCCGGCCGCGCCCGCACCGATGCAGGAGGCCGGCACCGTCGTGACGACGTCACCCGTTCTCGCCCACCGCACCGCCTCGGCCGTCGAGCTGGACGTGGTCGTCACAGCCCGTCGCGACGAGGCCGACGGTGTGGTCGGTTTCGACCTCGCCCCGGTGTCGGGGGAGCCGCTGCCGCAGTGGTCGCCCGGCGCACACGTCGACGTCGAGCTGCCCGGTGGGCTCACCCGCCAGTACTCCTTGTGCGGCGACCCGGCCGACCGCGGCCGCTGGCGCATCGCCGTCCTGCGGGAGCCGGACGGGCGCGGTGGCTCGCTCCGGATCGTCGACGAGCTCGGCGTCGGCGCAGGCGTGCGGGTCCGCGGGCCGCGCAACAACTTCCCGCTCCACCCGGCCGCCCGCTACGTGTTCGTGGCCGGCGGCATCGGCATCACGCCGCTCCTGCCGATGGTCCGGGCGGCCGCGGCGGCCGGGGCCGACTGGGTGCTGCACTACGGCGGCCGGACCCGCACCTCGATGGCCTTCCTCGACGAGCTGGCCGGCCTCGACGAGCTGGCCGGCCTCGACGAGCTGGCCGTCCCCGGGGACCGCGTCCGGGTCCACCCGCAGGACGAGACGGGGCCGCTCGACCTCGACGCGCTGCTCGGGTCGGCGGCGGATGGCGCCCTCGTCTACTGCTGCGGTCCAGCCGGTCTGTTGGAGGAGGTCGAGGGGCGGGCCTGGCCACCCGGGGTGCTGCACGTCGAGCGGTTCACCGCGACCGCGGCCGAGGGCCCGGCGACCACCTTCGAGGTGGTCTGCGAGCGCGCCGGGGTCACGCTGACCGTGCCGCCGGAGCTGAGCGTCCTCGAGGCCGTGGAGAACGCCGGGATCGACGTGCTGTCCTCCTGCACCGAGGGGATCTGCGGCACCTGCGAGACCACCGTGCTCGACGGCGAACCCGACCACCGCGACTCCCTGCTCACCGACCACGAACGGGCCGCGGGCGACACGATGATGATCTGCGTCTCCCGGTGCCGCGGCCCCCGCCTGGTCCTCGACCTGTGAGGAGAACAACCACGTGAACAGGAGCGGCGCCCGATGCATCCCTTTCCCGCGATGCGCGAGACCATCGCACGGCTCGGTGTGACCGATGTGGACGATGACGAGGAGCACCGATGAACCCGCTGGTCCGCAACGGCTGGTACCTGGGTGCCTGGTCCGACGAGGTCGGCCGCACCCTGATGCAGCGCTGGATCGCCGGCCGCCCGGTGTGCTTCTACCGGTGCCACGACGGCACCGTCACGGCGATCGAGGACCGCTGCCCGCACCGCCGCTACCCGCTCTCGCTCGGCCGACTCGACGGCGACGTGATCGAGTGCAGCTACCACGGGTACCGCATCGACGCGGGTGGCGTCTGCGTGGGCGTGGCGGAGCAGCCCAGCACCCCGAAGGCGTCGGTGCACCGGTTCCCGCTGGTCGAGCGGGACGGCATCGTCTGGATCTGGAGCGGCGACGCCGAGCTCGCCGACCCGGACCTCCTGCCGGACCTGGGCTGGCTGTCCGACCCGGGCTGGACCCACGTCAAGGGCCTCGTGCCGCTGCGGGCCCGTCACGTGCTGCTGGCCGAGAACCTGCTCGACCTCACCCACGAGACGTTCCTGCACCCCACCAGCATCGGCAACGCCGCGGTGGCGGCCACGCCGGTCGACGTGACCAGCGAGGGCGACCGGGTCTCCTTCACCCGCCGCATGATCGGCATCGAGGCGCCGCCGTTCTACGAGCAGTCGATGGGCCTCACGTCGCCGATCGACCGGTGGCAGGACGGCGACTTCCACGCGCCCGGGATCTTCGTCCTGCACATCCGGATCGCCCCGACCGGTACGGAGGAGCCCGAGGGCTTCCACATGAAGGTGCTCTACGGGCTCACGCCGTCGTCGGAGAACGCGACGCACGACTTCTTCGCCCTCGGCCGCGACTACCGCACCGACGACGCCGCGCTCTCGAGCTTCCAACTCGAACAGCAGCTCGCGGTCATGCAGGAGGACATCGACGCCCTGGAGATCCAGGAGGTCATGGTGGCCACCGACCCGCCGGGCACCCGTGAGTCGAGCATCCGCTCCGACGTCGCCGGCATTCGCGGGCGCCGGCTGCTGGAGAAGATGGCAGCCAAGGAGTCCGGCGACGTGCCCCCCGGCGGACGCCGGGTCGCCGAAGGTAGGGCGTCGTGACGTCCGCCGTCGACCGTGCGCTGCACGTGTCGTTCCGCCAGCATGACGGTGAGATGGTCGGCCGGTGCTGGTGCGGGCGGACCCACAGCAGCCCGGACCCCCGGGACATGTGGGCGTGGCTCGACGACCACGTGCACGCCGGGAGCGAGGCCGGGCCCGAGCCCGGTGCACCCGAGCTCGACGGGCCGGTGCGGTAGCAGCGGGTGGTGGACGAGAAGCGGCCACGACCCGGGTCGGGATCGTGGCCGCCCTCGGTGTCGTCCGCCGCAGCTCGCGCTGCGTCCGGCGGGCTCCCCGCTGCCGGTGGGACGACGGGGGATCAGCCGTTGCTGGCGCTGGTGTTGATCGTGCCGTTGACGCCCTTCGGGAAGAACCCGCCCGAGGTGACCTTCTTCGGGTTGAGGAACACGATGTTGAGCACCGAGCCCGCGGAGCGGGAGTAGGCCAGGCCGTTGGCGTCGGTCGGG
>JBBRLM010000135.1:0-4860 GCA_038231335.1 Mycobacteriales bacterium | reverse complement strand
GACTGCGGGTCTCCGGGTGGGCGCCGGCCGCCACCCGAGGGCGGGCGACGGCGAGGTTGACTACGAGGCGGTGTGCGAGGCTCGTCCACCTCGTCGAAGAACGACACTAAAGAACCGCTCCTTGCAGGACTCCAGAAGCGCCCAGTATGACCTGAGCGACGGTTGGACTGACAAACCGCAATACGCCGTGCACGCGGCTGATCCTTCCTCTCGGTGCCCTCGGGGGCGCAGGGACGGCCTGCACGGCGTGGAATCCCATGCCATGCGCCCGAGCCAGGCACGGACGGCCCGGTCATCTCAGGAGGGCCGCTCACCGACGCGGGCGACGGCCCCGAAGACCAAAGCGACCGAAATCGCCGACGCTCCCGCGGTGCCCGTTGTGCTGGAGCGCTACCGCCTGGAGCGCCGGCTCGGGTCCGGCGCCTTCGGCACGGTGTGGCGGGCCCGCGACGAACGGCTCGAGCGCCCGGTCGCGGTGAAGATCCTCCCGCGCGAGCGGGTCCAGGGCGGCCGCTTTGAGCGCGAGGCACGGGTCGCGGCCCGCCTGGCCCACCCGGGCATCGTCACCCTGTACGAGGCGGCGGTCGACGACGACGGCGCCTACCTGGTCTCCGAGTTGATCCGCGGCCACACGCTGGATCGGCTGCTGGCCGACGGGCGGCTCTCGGATCGAGACATCGTCGCGATCGGGATCGCTCTGTGCGACGCGCTTGCTCACGCGCACGATCAGGGCGTCGTGCATCGAGACGTCAAGCCCTCCAACGTGCTCATCCCGTCCCGCCCGGCGACCGCGGCCCAGGTCGCCAAGCTGACCGACTTCGGGGTCGCCCGGGTGCTCGGCGCCGACACGCTGACGATGACCGGAGACGTGATCGGGACGTTGGCCTACATGCCGCCCGAGCAGGCCGAGGGCCTGGCGGCCGGGGCCCCGGCTGACCTGTACTCGCTGGCCCTGGTCCTGTATGAGGCCCTGACCGGGGTCAACCCCGTGCTGCTGACCCCGGCGGCCCAACGAGGCCGCCGGCTGGGGGCGCATCTGCCCCCGCTGCGCCGCCAGCGACGGGATCTGCCGCGGGCTCTGGGGGCCGGGATCGACGCCGCGCTGCGCCCGCGTCCCGCCGAGCGCGGGCGGTTGCGCGACCTCCGTGCCGCGCTCGTCACCGCCTCCGAGCAGGTGGATGACGAGCCCGGCGTGGTCGCCGCGCCACCCGCCAGCCGAGACGATCCGTCACAGCTCACCGGGTGGGCGAGCCCGAGCGCGGGCGATCCTTGGCGCGGCCGCAGCGATCGGCGGGCGCAGGCCGATGGGCACGCGCGGGCACGCGAAGCGCAGGCCGACGAGGATCGCGACGTGACCCCGCGGCCGGCCTGGCCGGCGCGCGGACTCGGCGCCCTCTCGGCGGCGGCCACCGGCGCCTGGCTGGCCGGGCACCTGCTCACCCCGGCACCGGTCCCCACGCCGGTCGCCGCCCTGATCGCCGCCGCGCTGGTGCTCTCCGCCCCGCGCCTGGGCTGGATGGCACTGGTCACGGCGATCACCGCCTACGCGATCGCCCAGGGTCACACCGGACCGGCTCTGGTGGCCGCGACCGCGATGCTCGTCCCGATGATTCTCGCCCCACTGTCCCCGACGACGTGGCCGCTGGGGGCCGGCGCTCCGGCGCTCGGATTGATCGGGGTCGCAGGGCTCGCGGGCGCGTGGCCCGCCCTGGCCGGCCTCGCTCAGACGGCCTGGCGCCGGGCCGCGATCGCCGCCGCGGGCTGGATCGCCCTGCTGCTCACCACGCCGATCGCAGGCCGGATTCTCTATCTGACCCCGTTTCCCGCCTTTGCCACCGGCGATTCGGTGGGCCGGACCGCCGATCGCATCCTCGTGATGCCACTGACGACGGGCCTTCTCGCCCCGGCGGCGGTGTGGGCCGCGGCCGCCGCGATCCTGCCGCTCGTTGTCCGGGGGCGTTCGATCGCTCTCGATCTCGTCCGCGCCGCCGCTTGGGCGGCGGTGCTGACCGCGGCCACCCCGGCGGTGATCGTCGCCGTTCGGGGCGGGGGCTCAGCGCCGATGATCCCGGGAACAGTCCTCGCCGGCGCGGTAGCGGCCATACTGGCGCTCGCACCTCGGTGGCTGGCGGTCCGCCGTCCCACCCTCGCGGCGCTGCGTCGAGCGAATGGTGCCGGGGCGCGTTTTCCGTAGCATGAACCGCCCCGAGGGGGCTTGACCATGAGTGTGCTCAGGAGCATCGAGAGCAAGATCGCCGGCCTCGTCGAGGGGACATTCAGCCGTGCCTTTCGCTCGGAGGTCCGGCCTGTGGAGATCGCTCGCAGGCTCACCCGGGAGATGGAGGAACACAAGTCCCAGTCGCTGGCGCGCACCTACGTTCCCAACGAATACCGCGTGTTCCTGTCCCCGCGCGATCGCGAGCGCTTCGGCGATTACGAGGCGGCGCTGGCCGCCGAGATGGCGGGATACCTGCTCGAGCACGCGCGCAGCGAGCGCCTCGCCCTGGTCTCGCAGCCGGTGGTCGAGTTCGAGACCGACGACCGCCTCGGCCTGGGCGAATTCGGCATTCAGACCCGCTCGGTGCATCCCGAGCAGGCCGACGATCGCGACGATGCGCCGCGACCGCTGCCCGAGGAGTCCTCGGGCCGGACGATGGTCTACAGCACCGCGGGGCGGGTTTCCGAACCGCTGGAGGAACATGCCCGCTCGCGTCAGCGGACCGCGCTGCTGGTCACCGATGGCCGGCGGCTGGTGGTCGGGGCCGGAGGCGCGACGATCGGCCGCAGCCGGCAGTGCGACGTGATGCTCGACGACCCCAACCTGTCGCGAGCCCATGCCGAGATCCGCCCGCGCGGCGGCTCCTGGGTGGTCACCGACCTCGGCTCGACCAACGGCTCGCGGCTCAACGGCCGGCGCCTGGACGCAACCGAGGTGCTCAAGCCCGGCGACGAGCTCGAGTTCGGCACCACCCAGCTGACCTTCGAGCTGGAGTAGACGCGATGCTCGCCCCTGTCTCCGTCGGCCTGAAGTTCGGCTTCCTGATCGTCCTGTACCTGTTCCTGATGTGGGTGGCGTGGAGTGCCGTGCGGGACCTGCACCGCGGTCGCGGCGGCGTTGTGCAGAGCGAGGAGCCGCCGCCGGTGGATGCCACGGGCATGTACCCGGCGGTCTCCGATTTCGGGGGGGTCGAGCAGTTCGAGCCCCGGCTGCTGGTCGAGCGCGCTGCCGGGCATGAGAGCGGGGTGGCCTATGACCTCAGCGACGGCGTGATGCTCGGCCGCGGTGACGTCGAGATCAAGCTCGAGGATCCGTTCGCGTCCTCCCAGCATGCGCGGATCTCGCGCCAGGGCCACGTGCTGGTGATCGAGGATCTCGGCTCGACCAACGGCACCTATCTCAATGAGGACCCGCTCAACGGCCCCCAGCCGCTGCACGACGGTGACCGCGTGCGGATCGGTGACTCGGAGTTCACCTACCTGCAATGACCCTGCGCGCCGCCGACACCGCCTCCCGGACCGATACCGGGCGCCAGCGCCGCGACAACGAGGACAGCTCGTTCGCCCGCGCGCCACTGTTCGTGATCGCCGACGGCATGGGGGGCGCCCAGGCCGGCGAGGTCGCGTCGCGGATCGCCGTCGAGGCGTTCGCCGGCGCGCTGCCCGAGCAGGGCAGCTCCGAGGAGCGCCTGGCCGGGCGCGCACAGCAGGCCAACCGTGACATCTATGAGAAGTCGCGCACAGCCCACGAACACGCCGGCATGGGGACGACCCTGACCGCCGTCTACGTCGGCGAGACGGGTCTCGCCGTCGCGCACGTCGGTGACAGCCGCGCCTACCTCTATCGCCATGGCGAGCTCGGACGGCTGACCCAGGATCACACCCTGGTCGAGGAGCTCCTGCGCCGCGGCAAGCTCACCGAGGAGCAGGCGGCGGAGCATCCTCAGCGATCGATCATCACCCGCGCGCTCGGGGTCGACCCGGTCGTCGAGGTGGACACCCGGACCTACGCCGGCCGCGCCGGCGACGTCGTGCTGCTGTGCTCAGACGGCCTGACGTCGATGATCACCGAGGCGGCGATCGTCGGAGTGCTCGATGCCGAGCCCGACCTTGACCGGGCCGCCGAGGCGCTGATCGCGGCCGCCAACGACGCGGGCGGCCGCGACAACATCACCGTGATCCTGTTCCGCCTCGAGGATGTCGGGGGCGCGGCGGCCGAGCACGCGACGATGGTCGGGGTCCCCGCCGTCTCGGCCGAGCCCACGTTGGGCGGCGGTCCCACCAGCACGGCGGGCGGTGCCGACGGCGCGCCCCGCGCTTCGGCCCCGCCGTCGGCGCAGCGCGGCAGCTCGGCCACCCTCACCGCGTCGCGCCAGGATGCGCCCCCGCAGCCCCCCGGGGTGCCGCCCGCCGGACGCAGCGGGCCGCCGCGCGCCCTCGCCTCCGGTCGCTCGGCACCCGCACAGCCACCCGGCCGTCGCGGACCGCGGCGCTTTGCTCGCTCACTCGCGATGCTGCTCACGATCGCGATCGTGATGGGCCTGATCCTGGCCGGTGGATACCTGGCCACCCGCCAGCTGTTCTTCATCGGGACCAACGCACAGGGCGTGGTGACGATCTACCGCGGGCTGCCCTACGACCTCCCGCTCGAGATCCGCCTGTACGAGACGTTCTACGTCTCCGGAGTCCCCGCCGGTGTCGAGCCGGCCGCCCGGCGGCCCAAGCTGCTCGATCACCAGCTGCGCTCCCAGAACGACGCGATCAGCCTCGTGCGCACCGCCGTGCTCGGCCAGCTAACGCCTTGAGTGCGCGGAACCGGGAGCTGTTCGGCCTGAGTCCGGCCTCGCTGCTGGTCACCGCCGG
>JBBRLM010000134.1:0-5316 GCA_038231335.1 Mycobacteriales bacterium | reverse complement strand
CGAACATCTCGCCGGCGAAGCCGCCCGCGTCCCGGCCGACCAAGACGAGGCCGACCTCGACCTTGGTCAGCGAGAGGATGGACGAGTCGGTGACCGTCTGCAGGAAGCTCACGGTGGGGTCCTGGAGGTCCGCGATGTCGATGCCGACGGTGAAGTTGCGCGTGGGCTCGACGATCACGACGGCGTGGGCGGCGGAGGCGGCGAGCAGGGAGAGCGCGATGGGGAGGTAGGGCTTCATGGGGCGGAAAATGGCGAGTGAGCAGTAAGCGGTGATCGGTGATCAGTTGTCGGAGGGCAGCAGGTGGTGCGGGGTCGCGGGAGCGTCTTGGAGCAATGGTGTTAGCCGGCAAGGGAGAAGTGGGGATGTTTGAGGAGGCGGTTGAGGAGGATGAGGAGCTTGCGGAGACAGGCGGTGAGGGCCACGAGGGGTTTCTTACCACGGGCGAGGAGCTGCTGGTGGTGGGCCTTGAGGATGCGGTCGTGGCGGACGGCGCTGAGGGTGGCCATGAAGAGTGCGCAGCGGACGGTGCGGCGTCCGCCGGCGATACGACGCAGGCCCTTGGCGGTGCCGCTGTCGCGGTCATAGGGAGCGACCCCGACGAGGGCGGCGACGGCCTCGTCGCGGAGCTGGCCGAGTTCGGGGAGTTCGGCCACGAGGGTGGCGGCCACCACGGGGCCGACCCCTGGGACGGCGGTGAGGCGGGCGACCTTGGCGGCCAGCGCCGGGTCCGCCGCGACGAGGCGGGCGGTTTCTTCCGCACCCGCCTGGACCTGGGCCCGGAGCAGGCGGACGAGCTGGGCGCTCTGGCGGCGCAGGAGCGGGTCGGTGTAGTGGGCGGCCCGGTTGGTTTCGGCGACCAGCGTCTGCTGGAGCTGACGGCGGCGCTGCACGAGCGCGGCAAGGCGTTCGGCCACGGCGCTGGGCGGGGGCGTGGGCCGGGGCCGCACGGCGGTGCCGAAGGCCGCGATGAGGGCGGCATCGATCGGGTCGTTCTTGGCGCGGCAGCCTTGGGCCCGGGCGAAGTGCCGGACGCGGCCGGCCTCGACGATGCTGGCGGGCAGGCCGACGGCCCAGAGGGCCCGGACGGGCGCCTGCTCATAGCCGCCACTGGCCTCGCAGACGAGGTGGACGCCGGGATGCTTGGCCAGGAGCCGGACGAGCCGGCGGTGGCCGGCGGAGTCGTTGGTGAGTTCGTGATGCTGGCCGGCGAGATGGAGAGCCAAGGTGGCCTTGGCGACATCCAGACCGGCATAGGTGGTGGGTGGGACGGTGGGGGCGATACTCATACTTGCAGGATGCGCGGCTCGCGGGCACAAGGGGCCCACGACCGCTGGCAATGGTTCGAGTCAACGGGCCGTGGCGAGGACGGAGCGGGCTCCAAATCGTGTCGCCCATCCGGGCACACTGAGTGCGGACGCTCCCGCCCTCGCCGCCGTTGGGGGCCGGCCGGCCCCCAACGGCACCTCCCTCTGTCCGGCCTCACGGCCGGACTCAAGCGGCTTTTCCAAGATACAAGTGCGGCGGCGCAGCGCAGCGGAGCTGCCGCTTTCGGACGGACATGGCCGCGAAAGAACGCAGAGAGCACAAAAGAAAACACGGCAGTGCCCCTTCGCTTTGAGTTCTTTGCGTTCTCTCTCGGCCAACCCAAAAGCGGTGGCAAGCCACACGCACTCCATGACCTCGCGGACTCCATAGCCTGCTCGTTTCGCTTGGTCTTCATTCGTTCTCCGGCTTTCAACGTTCAACGTAGGGCGTTCGATGTTCAGCGTTCGCAGTTCGCAGTTCCCCTCACGGATGCGGGATGGCGCGGTAAAGGCGCACGGGGCCGGTGGGGTTGACGTCGGTGTGGGTGAAGACGCCGCTGGCCGGCGCCGTGTACACCGCGAGGGGGTTGAACTCGCTCCACGTGTAGGTCGGGCCGCCGCTCGTCGTGTACTGCACCCGGTACTGGTTGCCCGGCACGCCGATGTAGCTCACCAAGAAATCGCTGCCGACCATGGTGATGCTCACCGCGTTCGGGGCCAGGGCCGAGGGCGGCACCACCACCTGCGTGACCGTCACCGTCACGGACACCGAGTGCCCTTGGCCGTCGCTCAAGGTGTAGTCGAAGCTGCCGTCGCCGGAGTTCGCAGCCGGCGCGGTGTAGACCGCGAAGTTCCCGGCGAGCACCACCGTCGCGCCGGCCGGCAACGGGTTGCCCACGGCCGTGATGATCAAAGCATCGCCTTCCGGATCGCTGTCGTTGGTCAGCAGCACGGTCTTCGCCACCTTCGCCACCTTCGTGTTGTCCAGCCGCACGAGGCCGTCCGGACCGCCGACCGGCGGCTCGTTCACATCCGTCACCGTGATGGCGAAGGCTTTCTCGAAGAAGAGCCCGCCCGCGTCGGTCGCCCGCACGCGGATGCTGTAGCTGCTCTTGGCCTCGTAGTTCGCCACGCCGGTGATGGTCAGCGCGGTGCCGCTGATGCCGAAGGCCGCGTTGTCCGTGCTGCCGGTGCCGCCGACCAAGGTGAAGACGAAGGTGTCGCCCGCGTCCGGATCGGTGGCGGACAAGGTGCCGATGGTCGCCCCGGCGGTGTTGTTCTCCGCCAAGGTCGCGTTCGATAGCGCGATGTCGCTCGGGGCGGCGTTGGGCGTGATGTAGGTGTAGAGCGTGTTCGCGGCGTTCGCGCCGTAGGGCGTCGTGACCACCACGTTGGCCGTGCCGGCGGTGCCGACGGGCGTCGTGCAGGTGATGCTCGTGGCGCTCACCACGGTCACGCTCGTCGCAGCCGCCCCTCCGATGGTCACGCCGGTCACGCCGATGAAGTCCGTGCCCGTGAGGGTCACGCTCGTGCTGCCCAAGGCCGTGCCGTTGGCAGGGGTGATGGCCGTCACCGTCGGGGGCTCGATGTAGGTGTAGAGCGTGTTCGCGGCGTTCGAGCCGCTGCCGGTCGTCACCACCACGCTGGCCGGGCCGGCGCTGCCGGCGGGCGTGATGCAGGTGATGCTCGTCGCGCTCACCACGTTCACGCCCGTTGCCGCCGTGCCGCCGATGGTCACGCCCGTCAGGCCGATCAAGTCCGTGCCCGTGAGGGTCACGCTCGTGCCGCCCAGGGTCGTGCCGTCGGCAGGAGTGATGGCCGTCACCGTCGGGGGCTCGATGTAGGTGTAGAGCGTGTTCGCGGCGTTCGAGCCGTAGGGCGTCGTGACCACCACGCTGGCGGTGCCGGCGCTGCCGGCGGGCGTCGTGCAGGTGATGCTGGTGGCGCTCACCACGACCACGCTGGTCGCGGCGGTGCCGCCGATGGTCACGCCGGTCGCGCCGCTGAAGGCGGTGCCCGTGAGGGTCACGCTCGTGCCGCCCAGGGTCGTGCCGCTGGCGGGGCTGATGGCGGTGACCGTGGGGGCCGCGGTCGGGGCGGACGCCAGGGCGAGGGAGTATTCCTCGGCCACGCTGGTGAAGAGTTTGCTGAAGCGTTCCCCGGCCGCCAGCGCGGCGCTGGCCACCGCCACCGGCACGTGGCGCTCCGTCGTGGTGTTGTCGCCGAGCTGGCCTACTTGGTTCCAGCCCCAGGCGGCCACCGTGCCGTCCGAGCACAGCGCCAGGCTGTGATAGTGCCCCGCCGCCACCGCGACCACGGTCTTGCCGAAGAGCGCCGACACCCCGCTGGCCGTGTTCACCGCCACCGGCACGAGGCGCTCCGTCGTGGTGCCGTCGCCGAGCAGGCCGAATTCGTTGTTGCCCCACGCAGCCACGGTGCCGTCCGAGCACAGCGCCAGGCTGTGGATGTCACCCGCCGTCACGGCGACCACCGTCTTGCCGAAGAGCGCCGACACTCCGCTGGTGGTGTTCACCGCCACGGGCACCAGGGGATTCAATCCCACCGTGTTGTCGCCGATCTGACCGTATCCGTTGAAGCCCCACGCAGCCACCGTGCCGTCCGAGCACAGCGCCAAACGATGGGTCCCCGCCGCCACCGCGACCACGGTCTTGCCGAAGAGCGCGGACACCCCGCTGGTCGTGTTCACCGCCACCGGCACGTGGCGGTCCGTCGAGGTGTTATCGCCGAGCTGGCCTACTTCGTTCCGGCCCCAGGCGGCCACGGTGCCGTCCGAGCACAACGCCAGGCTGTGCTCTTGCCCCGCCGCCACTGCGACCACGGTCTTGCCAAAGAGCGCGGACACCCCGCTGGTGGTGTCCACCAAAACCGGCACCACTTGCGTTGATCCGCTGTTGTCGCCCAGCTGGCCCACGCTGTTGTCGCCCCAGGCGGCCACGGTGCCGTCCGAGCACAACGCCAGGCTGTGGGCGAGCCCCGCCGCCACCGCGACCACGGTCTTGCCCGCGAGCACGCCCGTCGCCGTCACCGGCACCGGCGCGTGGCGCTCCGTCGTCGTGTTGTCGCCGAGCACGCCGGAGCGGTTGTCGCCCCAGGCCAGGGCGCGGTTGTTCCGCCACACCAGCACCAGGTCGTTGCCCGTGCCGCCGTAGTAGTTCGCCACGAAGTAATACGGGATCCCGCCGAAGCTCAGCGTCACCGCCTGCCCCTGCGCGAGGTTGCCGAAGGTGCCGTTGATGAACCCGAGGCCGGTGTTCCGCACCACCGTCAGCTCCGTGCCCGGCACGGGCGCGTAGCTGAGCGTGAAGTTCACCGTCCGCCCGGTCACGACGGGGGCAGCCGATGTCTCCGGCACGTCCGCCGCGCTGGTGTAGGTGGCATCCAGGACGGGCGGGAAGTAAGTGTAGAGCGTGTTCCCGGCGTTGCTGCCGCCGGCGGTCGTCACCACCACGCTCGCGGTGCCCGCCGCGTGCGCTGGCGTCGTGCAGGTGATGCTGGTGGCGTTCACCACGACCACGCTGGTCGCCGCCGTGCCGCCGATGGTCACGCCGGTCGCGCCGGTGAAGCCCGTGCCCGTGAGGGTCACGCTCGCGCCGCCCAAGGTCGTGCCGCTCGCCGGGCTGATGGCCGTCACCGTCGGCGGGGCCACAAAGGTGTAGAGCGTGTTCCCGGCGTTGCTGCCGCCGGCGGTCGTCACCACCACGCTCGCGGTGCCCGCCGCGTGCGCTGGCGTCGTGCAGGTGATGCTGGTGGCGCTAATCACGTTCACGCTCGTCGCCGCCGTGCCGCCGATGGTCACACCGGTCGCTCCGGTGAAGCCCGGGCCGGTGATCGTCACGCTCGTGCTGCCCAAGGTCGTGCCGCTGGTCGGGCTGATGGCCGTCACCGTCGGCGGGGCCACAAAGGTGTAGAGCGTGTTCCCGGCGTTGCTGCCGCCCACGGTCGTCACCACCACGCTGGCGGTGCCCGCCGCGTGCGCCGGCGTCGTGCAGG
>JBBRLM010000133.1:0-5538 GCA_038231335.1 Mycobacteriales bacterium | reverse complement strand
TCGAGATCGGCTCCGGCGATCACGTGCTCGAGATCGGGACCGGCTGGGGCGGCTTCGCGATGCACGCCGCCGCCACGCGCGGATGCCGGGTGACGACCACGACGATCTCGCGCGAGCAGCATGACGACGCGGTGGCGCGAATCCACGCGGCCGGGCTTGATGATCGGATCACCGTCGTCATGCAGGACTACCGGGACCTCACCGGCCAGTACGACAAGCTCGTCTCGATCGAGATGATCGAGGCGGTCGGCTGGCAGCACATCGGGACCTTCTTTCAGAAGTGCTCGGAGCTGCTGACCCCGCACGGCGCAATGCTGCTGCAGGCGATCACCATCGATGACCGCGCATACGAGGTCGAGAAGGCCTCAAAATCATTCATCAAGGAGTACATCTTCCCGGGGGGCTGCCTGCCCTCGATGGAGGTCATCAGCCGCCACGTCGCCCGGCGCACGGACCTCCAGACGGTCGGTCTGGAGGACATCACCGACAGCTACGTCGAGACCCTGCGTCGCTGGCGGCATAACTTCGCCGCGCACGCTGACGAACTCGCCGCGCTCGGCTACGACGAGGCGTTCCAGCGAATGTGGACGATCTATCTCGCCTACTGCGAGGGCGGCTTCGCCGAGCGGCGCATCTGCGACGTCCAGCTGCTCTTGGCCAAGCCGCAGTGGGCGGTCAAGGCCGCACGCCATCACCGTGCCGCCGTCGCCGTCACCGCCACCGGCTGATCGCCGGCGGACGGCCAGGCCGGCCGCGTAGGCATCGTCGCCGGCTCCGTCGCGGCCAGCATCGTCGCCACGAGTCCCGGGACCCGACCCGGCTGCGACGGCAGCGCTCAGACGATCCCGCTCGGCCGCCGTCGGGTGGCCTTGGGCTGGTGCGGAAACGGCTGCGCGGCGGCGGTGACCGGTGCCGCGCCGGTGCAAGTCACCGCGCCCGGCCGTGGCAGCGACGGCCTCCTGGCGTTGGGACGTGCGGCGAAGTTGAACGCGCTCGTCAGGTCGCCGGTCGTCTTGCGCCGCCAGGCGCTGAGATTCGGGACCCGGGCCCCGAAGCGCGTCTCCAGGAAACGCAGCGTGGAGGTGTGGTCGAACACGTCCGAACTGACCAGGCCCCCGCGCGAGAAGGGTGACACGACGATCATCGGCACCCGAAAGCCGAGGCCGATCGGCCCGCGGATCCCGCCCGCGGCGTCGGGCAGGGTGGCCGCGGTCAGGAACTCGTCCTTGGTCCCAGCCCTGGGCGCCGGTGGGGCGACGTGGTCAAAGAAGCCGCCATTCTCGTCCCAGGTGATGAACAGCGCGGTCTTGCGCCATACGTCGGGGTGCGCCAGCAGCGCATTCATGATCTGCGCCACGGCATGCTCCCCCGCCTGCGGGCTGGAGAACCCCGGATGCTCTGACTGTGTGACGCCCGGGGTCAGCCACGAGACCTGAGGCAACCTGCCGGCCGAGATATCATGCAGGAAGTCCGCGGGGTAGGTCGGGGCGATCCCCCGGTCATACAGCTTGCTGCCCGCCGAGTAGGACTTGAAGTAGGTGAGCACGTTGTCGAGCTTGCCGCTGCCCGGCTCGTTGTAGACCTTCCAGCTGATGCCGTGAGCGCTCAGCCGCTCGGGCATCGTCACCCAATCAAAGCGACCGGTCCGGTTGGCCAGCTCGGTCTGCACGAGCGGTCCGCCGTGGGTCCCATGCGGATCGATCCACGCGGACATCGACATCAGACGGTTGGGGTCGGTCGGGCCGATCACCGAGCAGTGGTAGGCGTCGCAGATCGTGAACTTCTCGGCCAGCGCGTGGTAGAGCGGGATGTCGGCGCCGTCGTAGTAGCCCATCGTCTCGTCGGCCGCCGCCGCGTTGGCGGTGTCGGCCTGGTGCACGGTCAGGAAGCGGTCCATCTTCCCGCCGTTGTAGGCCTGGTGCTGGGGCGCCCAATCGTGGGTGATGTCGCTCATGCACCCGGTGTCGAAATGGAACGGGTGGACCGTGTGCCCGTCCCGGCCCTTCTGGAAGAACGCGCGTCGGCCCTTGTGATCACCGAAGCCGCGCACGCCCGGGAACGTGCCGAAGTACGAGTCAAACGAGCGGTTCTCCTGGATCAGGATGACGACGTGCTCGATGTCAGAGAGCTTGCCGTGCCTGGGGCTTGCCGCCAGCGCGCGGGCCACCAGCTCGTTGGCCGCCCCGGTCAGTGCGGTCGCGCCGGCTCCGGCCACCGCCGCGTTGCGCAGCGCCTGCCGGCGCGTGATCCCGTGTGACTGCGTCATCTCTCATCTTCCCCTTGTGCGTGAGTGCCCTGGTCAATCTACCGGGCGGGGGCGGGCAGCTCGCGGGTTGGGGCTGGCGTCACCTGCCTCGTCGGGAACCCTTAGGCTGGCGTCGTGCGACCGCGAGGACCCGCCACCACCGCCGTGATCGTCGTCGTGGTCGCGCTCGCTCTCGGGGCCTGGGCCGGCGCCACCGGCGCCGCCATCCCGGCCCGCGGCTGCGCGCACTGGGGGCGCCCCGCCGTGGCGGCCGACCCGCGCCCGGGGGCGCTGCGTGTGTTCGCGATCCAGTTCGAGCAGCACCCGGCCCAGATGCGCACCGCCGCCGACTACGCCCGCGCGATCGACTGCGCGTTGCGAATCGAGGTCGTGCCGCGGCTCGCGCACCACCGCCCCAACCTTGTCGTCTTCGATGAGGACATCGGCCTGCAGGCGCTCGCGATCGGCCCTCGCGGCGCAGACGCGCGGGCGCTGCTGCGCTCGGGCGTGCCGAGCTGCCACGGCCAGTCGCTGTGCCCGACCGTCCGTACCGTGGGCGCACTGGACACCGGATACGCGCGCGCCCTGGCCTACCTCGCTCAGCGCTTCCCGGGCCTGCACACCGAGCTCGGGCAGGCCTTCGTCGCGGCCACGGACGAGTTCGTCCGCGTGTTCATGGCCACCATGGCCAGCGCCGCGCGGCGCTACGGGATCTACGTGATCGCTGCCAACACCCAGGCTCCCTTCCGCGTCGATCACCGCCGCGCCGCGGTGGCCGCGCTGGCCGACCCGGGCATGCCCGGCATCCGCTCGGTGTACGCGCCGACGGGTCCGCTCGTCTTCAATCAGACCTTCGTGTGGGGACCGAGCGACGTGCACCGCGGCGCGCCGGCGCCGCTGGCCAATCTGCTCGCGACGGTCCGCAAGGTTCCGCTTACCACCTTTGAGACGACGCTTGGCTTCGCCGCCGGTCCGCGACACGGCGCGGCGGCGCGACGCAACCTGCGTCCCGTGGCGATCCCGGGGACCGGCGTCCGGCTCGGCATCGCGACCAGCCTCCCCGCGTTCGCCTACGGCCCGGTCTCCCGTGTGCATGCCTGCGACGATGTCGCGGTCACCTACATGCGCTGCCTGGACCGGCTTGGTGCCAACGTGCTGATCCAGGCCGACGCCAACGACGGCGCCTGGACCGGCACCGACCGCGCCGAACTCTGGCAGCCGCTGTCCTGGATGGGGTCGGCGTACCGTGCGGTCACCGATCCGACCGTGCATTTCGCATACGCTGTCAACCCGTTCATGGTCGGCAACCTCGCAGACATCCCCTTCGACGGCCAGAGCGCGATCCTGCAGCGTGGCCGCCGCGGGACCGGCTGTCATTACGTCGGCAACCGCGGCGTTGTCACCGGCGACGACCAGACCGCCTACCGCCGGTACGCGGGTGCCAAGCCAGAGTTCCTCGCCCTCGCGCCCTGGGCGGTGTCCGACGGTCCCCGGCGGCGGCTGCGCAACGTCGGAGCCTCGCTCGGGGCGGGCGGCTCGCGTGCGGACGGCTACGTTCAGACCGCAGTGATCGCTGATCTGCCGCTCCCGCTCGACCGCGTGCGCCCCGGGTGTGTGATGGCGGGGCGATGAGCACGCCCGAACGTGGCATCTCGCGCCGCGAGGCGCTGATCGGCGCCGCCGGGGCCACCGCGGCCGGCCTGGCCACCGCGACGCCGGCCGGCGCCCGGTCTCCGCGTCCGCCGCACCGCGTGGATGTCGTCGTCGTCGGCGCCGGCCTCGCCGGGTTGACCGCCGCGACCGATCTCGTCCGGGCGGGCCATTCGGTGGCCGTGCTCGAGGCCCGCGATCGCGTCGGCGGCCGTACCCTCAATCATTCTCTCGGCGGCGGGCATGTGGTCGAGGTCGGCGGCCAGTGGGTCGGCCCCGGGCAGACCCGGATCCTCGCCCGCGCCCGCGCGCTCGGGGTGCGCACGTTCAAGACGTACGTCGACGGCGATCTGTTGTTTCGGTACCGCGGCTCGGTCACGCGCTTTACCGGGCTGATCCCGCCGTTGCCGGCCGCCGACGGCGCGGACTTCAACGCGCTGCTGGCCAAGGTCGTCACCCTCACCCAGACTGTGCCGACCGACCGGCCATGGACCGCGCCCGACGCCGCAAGCCTGGACGGCCAGACCCTCGAGACGTTCATGCTCGCCAACACGAGAACCGACGGCGCCCGGTTCGTGTTCGCACTGGCCGTCCGCGCGGTGTTCGCGGCCGAGCCCCGGGACCTCTCGCTGCTGCACGCGCTGTTCTACCTGCGGGCCGGCCAGGGGATCATCAACCTCACCAGTACCGCCGGTGGCGCCCAGGACTCCCGCTTCGTCGGAGGCTCGCAGCTCGTCTCGATCCGGATGGCGCAGCGGCTCGGGCACCGGGTCGTGCTCGAGGCGCCCGTCCGCCGCATCGGCCAGAGCCACGGCGGGGTGACGGTCACCACCGACCGCGGCGTCTGGCACGCGCGGCGGGTGATCGTGGCGATCGCGCCGACGCTCGCCGGGCGCATCGACTACTCGCCAATCCTCCCCGCCGCCCGCGACCAGCTGACCCAGCGCACCCCGCAGGGCTCGGTGATCAAGTTCGAGGCCGTCTACCCGACGCCATTCTGGCGCGCGCAGGGTCTGTCGGGATCGGCCTACAACGACGTCGGGCCGGTCGGCTTCACCTTCGACAATTCGCCGCCTGAGGGCCGCCCCGGCGTGCTGCTCGGCTTCGTGGCCGGGAGCGACGCGCGTCGCCTCGGCCAGCTCGGCCTCGGGGCCCGTCGCGCGGCGGTGATCGGATCCTTCGTCTCGCTGTTCGGCCGCCGGGCAGGTTTCCCGCGTCAGCTGATCGAGCACAACTGGTCGGCCGAGGAGTACACCCGAGGGTGCTACGCCGCCTACCTGCCCCCGGGAGTGTGGAGCGATTACGGTGGCGCCCTGCGCGCCCCGGTCGGCCGCATCCACTGGGCGGGCACCGAGACCGCCGAGGTGTTCACCGGCTACATGGACGGTGCCGTGCGTTCGGGCGAGCGAGCCGCGGCCGAGGTCCGGCGCAGTCGGTAGCGCTCAGCGGCCCGGCAGGTGCCAGATGTCGAGCGTGCTGGGGCCGTTGCCGGCGTGGTAATCACCGCTCGTCTCGATGATCCGGCCGCCGACGACGATCGGGCTGTTCCAGTGGCCGGTGGCGACGGGCAGGGCCCGCACGGTCGCGCCGCTGAGCGGCTGGCGGATGAACAACCTGCCGTCGGCCTGGTCATAGGCGTAGAG
>JBBRLM010000132.1:0-5540 GCA_038231335.1 Mycobacteriales bacterium | reverse complement strand
GGGCATCGGCCGCGAGCACGGCGCCGAGGGGTACGCGGCCTTCCTCGAGTACACGTCCTACATCGTGCCCGGGGATCTCGCGGACGCCCTGCACGCCGACGGCTGTGCTGTCCGGTCCGCGAAGTCGATGACGACCTCACCGCCGTGAGCTGCGAGGCCGCCTGCGGTGGTGGCGCCGGTGATGCGGGCCGCCTGGGCGCGGGCGGCCTCCGACGGGGGCCGACGGGTCTTGGCCCGGCACGGGGCCCGGTCGGTGAACGCGGCCAGCACCGCATGCTCCAGCGCCGTGACGTGCTCATCGTGGCGGATCACCGCGCCGGCCGAGTCAGGCTGGCGGCGATGCCGAGCCAGCACCACCCCGCCCACCGAGACGATGTCAAGGGTGGCGGTGCCCAACCGGTGCGCCACCGTCACCGTCGTTCCGGCCATCCCCGGGCCGACGGAGTAGGAGTTCCCGCGGAAGCAGACCAGGGCCTGCGCGCTGATCTGGGCGGAGGCGGACAGGATGGCCGGGAACGGCGCGGTCGGCATCGGGCGCAGCGCCTCGTCGGCGGCCAGCCCGGCCACCGTGGTCCGGGTCCCGTCAGCCCGGCGCCGCGGGCGGGCGTCGCCGACCCGCACGCAGAACCGGTCCAGGTCGGTCTGGGCCTGGGCCAGAGACATCTCCTCGGCCAGGGTGCGCCACCAACGCTGCGCGGCGGTGTGATTCGCCTTCTCCACCACTCCCTTGCGGTTCCCGCGCCGCGGCGGGCAGATGTCCACCCCGACCTGGTAGAACGCCGCGACCGGGCCGAACGTGGCGCTCAGCCGGCCGGAATCGGGGTGACACACCGTGGCCATCCGGTCGAACCGCCACCGCTGGGTCAGCCCACCCACCCGGCGCGCCACCGCGTCGAGGGCCTCGATCAGATGCGGCTGGTCCTCACACGGCGCGAGCACCCCGCGCCAGCACGAGCTGTGCGCCAGCGACCCGACCAGCAGATGCGCGGTCTTGCCCCACCCCCAATGCTCGGGCGGGTCCGGGAGCTCAAGCCAGTCCAGTTGCGTTTCCTGACCTGCCGGGTGCTCGATGATCGACCGGTCGCGGCCCTTCACCCCCTGGGCACGGCTCGCAGTGCGGGCGCAGCCCCCGCGCGCGCAACGCCCGGGTCAACGACGGATACGACCCCGGATAGCCCAGCGCCGCCAGCTCATCGTGCAACGCCGAGGCCCACAGATGAGGATCATCAACCAGGCGTTGGCGGGCGTAGCCGGCGAACCGGTCGAAGACATCCGGCCCGGCCGGGCGGCGCGTGCTCACCTCGACCTCGCCGGACAGATATCGGCGCACGGTGCGCCGGTTGATCTGCAGGTGCCGGGCGATCGCGCTGATCGTCCAACCCCGCGCGTGTAGTGCTCGTGCTTCCACCACAGGCTCCCATGCCAGCATCATCAGCGGGCTCCCTCGACTCGTGACCATCCACCGTGATCACAGAGTCGAGGGAGCCCCCTGTCGCCGGTGGGACCTTCCCCCGGCGACACACCAGCTGGGCACTTTCACTGAGCAGGTCTGAGCACTCCCGCCTGAGCGTCAACAGCGTGGAACTGGCGAGAATGCCTAGTACACGAACTGGACACTGATAGTTTGCCTGAGCTGCGCAGAGACCGTTATGGTCTGGGACATGTTCCTGCGGGAGGTCAAGCGGCAGAACCGCAACGGCACCCATGTGTCCTACCTGCAGCTGGTGCACAACGAGTGGGACCCCGCCGCCCGAACCTCCCGAACCAAGATCCTCTACAGCTTCGGGCGGACCGATCGGGTCGACCCGGCCGCGATCGAACGGTTGATCGTGTCGCTGTCGCGGCTGCTCGACCCGGCCGCGGCGCTGCGGGCCACCTCGGGATCGGACCTGAGCTTCCTGTCCTCGCGCCCGCTGGGCGGCACCGACGTGCTCGACGGGCTGTGGCACCGGCTGGGCATCGACACGGTCATGACCAGGCTGCTGGCCACACGCCGAGGCAGCTCGCCGTTCGAGCGGGTGCTGTTCAGGTTGGTCGCCAACCGGGCACTGGCGCCGTCGTCCAAGCTCGCGGCCGCGGACTGGATCTCCTGCGACGTGCACATCGACCGCCTGCCCCAGGTCTCCGACGATGTGTGTTACCGGGCGATGGACTGGCTTCACGACGTGCGCGAGCCGCTGGAGAAGGAGGTGTTCCACCAGGTCGCGAACCTGCTCAACCTCGAGGTCGATCTGCTTTTCTTCGACACCACTTCCACCTACTTCGAACTCGACGACGCCGACGAACCGGTCGCTCGCGACGAGCGGGGCCACCCACTGCCCACCGAGGACGGCGCCGCGACCGGCACCGGCGCGAGCGAGGGCTCCGGTGTCGGGTTCCGCACCTGGGGTAAGTCGAAGGACTCCCGCGACGACCTGCCCCAGATCGTGATCGGGATGGCCGTCACCCGCGAGGGCATCCCGGTGCGGGTGTGGTCCTGGCCGGGCAACACCGCGGACTCGACCCTGATCCGCCAGGTCAAGGACGACATGCGGGACTGGACGCTGTCGCGGATCGTGTGGGTCGCCGACCGCGGGTTCTCCTCGGCGGAGAATCGCCACTACCTGCGACGGGGCGATCATCACTACATCATCGGGGAGAAGCTGCGCTCGAACTCCCCGGAGATCACCGCGGCGCTGTCGCGCCAGGGCCGGTACACCACCGTCGCGGCGAACATGCGGGTCAAAGAGGTCAAGGTCTCCGAGTCCGAACGGTTCGTGATCTGCCACAACCCCGAGACCGCCGACCGGGACGCGCACGTGCGTGAGCAGCTCCTCGCCCAGCTCGGCGAGCTCATCGCCGGCTCCGACACGCTGTCGGCGCACCAGCGCGGACAGCTGGCCGGGCGGATCTCCACCAAGCCCGGGCTGAACCGATTCCTGCGCACCACCCCGGCCGGGAAGCTGCGCATCGACACCGCGAAGGTCAAGACCGAGACCAACCTGGACGGCAAGTACCTGCTGCGCTGCTCGGACCCGCACCTGTCCGCGACCGACATCGCGGTGGGCTACAAGCAGCTCCTGGAAGTCGAGCGCGGCTGGCGGGACATGAAATCGATCATCGATCTGCGCCCGGTCTATCACCGTCTCGAAGACCGCATCCGCGCCCACGTCATCCTGTGCTGGCTCGCGCTGCTGCTCATCCGGGTCGCCGAGACCACCACCGGCCAGACCTGGCAGAACCTGCGCCGCGACCTGCACCGACTCCACGCGGTCACCTTCACCGGGCCGACCGGGACCTTCCGCCAGACCACCGATCCCACCAAGCCGCAGGTCGACCTCTACGCCCGGCTCAACCTCCCTCTCCCCAAGAAGATCATCGAGATCAGCACGCCAAGCCCCTGACCAGGCACGACACCCCCGCCTAGTAACACACGCGCCGAGCGTCAAACCAGGTGTTTCCGCAGTTCAAAGCACGAATCTGCGTACCAGACCGGCAACTCAACTGCGGAACGCAGGTCGAACAGCACGCGCGTCCCCCGCGGGATCCGCGCCAGGCGATGGCTGCCGGTGCCGAGGTCCTTGACGGTGATCCGCAACGACCGGCCGTCGGGTGCCGCGGAGAGCGAGAAGGGGTTACCGCGCGTCCAGCCGGTGCCGTGCAGGAACCGCCACACGAAGAACTGGCCCGCGGCCACCGGCATGCGGTGCAGGTCGCGGCCGCGCAGGTGCACCGAGACCACGCCGCGACCCTCCTGCACCACGCGGTCCACGACGAGCCGGTGTCGCGTGTTGTGCAGGACCGGCAACCCGATCCGCCACACCAGCACCGATCCGGCGACCACAATGTAGGCGGTCCACCAGTAGGCGATCGCCCACCAGGAGCCGAGGAAATCGGTGCCCGTCCAGATCTGATGCGGCAGCGCGAGGCCGACGCCGAGGTAGGCGTAGAGGTGCAGCAGATGCCACGACTCGTAGCGCAGCTTGCGGCGCGCCGCCCGCGACGAGGTGACCGCGACCAACACCAGCACCAGCGAACCGGCGGTGGCCAGCAGCATGCCCGCGTACGTGGTCACCAGCGTCCAGAGCTCGGAGAGGACGTCGACCCCGTCGGCCGCGGCGTAGCCCAGACTGATCAGCACGATGTGGACGATCATCAGGGTGAAGGAGGTGAAACCGACGAGGCGATGGCGCCGGGCCAGCTCGTCCTGGCCGTAGCAGCGCTCCACCCACGGGATCCTGGCCATCAGCAGGACCTGAACCAGGAGCAGGTCGGCCGAGACCAGCCCGGTCAGCCGGCCCGCAGCGCTCAGCAGCCCACCCGGATCGCCCAGCGCCCCGATACCGGGGCCGGCCAGCCACAGTACGACGACGACCAGCAGGCTCGCCCACACGGCGAGGCCGGTGGCACGTCGCCACCACTGCGGCGGACGCGCGAGCCGCCCCACGGTCAGGGCGGTGCGGGACACGGTCACGACACCAGCATTCGCCACCGGAATTGGAGAATCCTGTGAACTGCGGATCGAGCGGACAGTACGCGTCACGGCGTCGGCGGCGGCGGCGGCGGCCGATCGCGGCATCCAGCGTCGTCCGGGGTGGGTACGGGAGTCACGTGCGGGAGGTGGCGCGGCGGGGTAGCTGGATGCGCAGGGCGGCGCCGGGCCCGGCCCGGTCCAGGAGCTCGACGCGGCCGCCGTGAGCGGTGGCGATCTCGCTGACCACGGCCAGCCCGAGGCCGTAGCGGCGCCGCCCGACCGTCGGGCCGGCGCCACCGGAGACGAACCGTTCAAACAACCGGGGCGCGAGATCGGGATCGACGCCGGGCCCGTCGTCGGTGACGTCGAGCAGAACGTGGCGGTGGCAGGTCTGCACACTGACCGTCACCTGGTGGTGGGCGTGGCGTATCGCGTTGTCGACCAGCGCGGTGACCGCGCGGCGCAGCGCGACCGGGGAGCCCGACACCTGGCCGGGTGCGGTGTCGGGTGCGGGGCCGGTCAGCTCGACGTGACGCTCGGTGGCACAGGGGGCCATGTCGACGAGCACGCCGCGGGCGATGTCGATGAGATCGACCAGGTGGCGGGCCTGGGAGGTGAGCGGGTCCGCGGCGATCAACAGGTCCTCGAGGATGTCCCCGAGCCGGGTGCTGTCGGCCACGATGCCCTCGACCGCGCCGTGCACCTCGTCCAGTACCGCGTCATGGTCGGCGCCCGGGTCGCGGTGGCGCAGCCGGCGGCGCAGCAGCTGGGCCCGGGTGCTGAGCAACGTCACCGGCGTCCGCAGCTCGTGGCCGGCGTCGGCGACGAAGCGACGTTGCTGGGCCAGAGCAACGGAGAACGGGCGCAGCGCACGGTTCCCGAGCCAGGTCCCGGCGGCGGCGGCGAGCAGCAACCCCACCCCACCAATGGCGATCAGGGTGGTGAGCGAGGATGTCCCGAATCTCGTGGAACTTCGGTGGCGGCCCGGTGATCATCAGGCGGCTGTGACGGCCTCAGTATGGCCGGTGGCACCCACGGGTTGGGTGACGCGTTCCAGCGTGTCGCGCAGGGATCGTAGGTGCATGTG
>JBBRLM010000131.1:0-5550 GCA_038231335.1 Mycobacteriales bacterium | reverse complement strand
CACCCTTGCTGCTCCGGGTCCTGCTGGCCTTGCTGGCGCCGGTGTTGAGGCGTCGGACCCGGCGGACCAGGAGCCGGCCGGGGATGTGTTCGGCCTTGCGGCGGCCGGTGAACGCGGTGAACGCGACCTCGGCGATCTCGGCGTCGCTGACCAGCCGCTGCGCTTGCTCGTCCCAGACCGCGTGGGGGTAGTGGATCGGCTGCCAGGCCGTCTCGTCGATGCTCTCGATCGCCCGTCTGACGGTCGGGCTGGCCCGGGCGGTGACCGAGAAGCGGGCGCCGGCCCGGCGGGCCGCCGCGATCACCGGGTAGCCGTAGTACGCGCTGTCCGCGCGCAGCACGATCAGCCCGGTGCCGTCCGGGCCGCCGCCGGCGCCGGCCGCGCGGGCGGTCCGGACCGCGTCGGCGACCAACCGGGACGCGCCGCGGGCGCTGTTCGCCGAGCCCTTGCGCAGCCGGGTCCCGACGATCAGCGGCGCCGCGAGCGGGCTGGACACCGTCGCGATCAACGCGTTCAGCACCTTCACCCCGGTGTAGCCGTACCCGGCGCCCTGCTTGGCGTAGCCGTAGGTCGCCTTCACCGTGTCGTCGACGTCGATGAACGCCAGCACGTCCCCACCGGGCAGCACCGGGGCGACGGCGGCCAGGCGGGACAGCAGGCGGGCGGCGACCCCGTCGAGCTGACGGACATGGCCGAAGGTGAACGTGCGCAGGAACGTCCCCAGCGTGGACGGCGCCCGGACCCCGTCGAACAACCGGCCCATCCCGCCGTGCCGCAGCACGTCCATGTCCCGGATCGAGTCCGCGCCGATCACCATCCCGCCGACCAGCGCCGACACCTTCTGCGGCGCGTTCGCCCCGCCCTTGCTCGGCAGGCTCAGGTGCGTGCCGACCAGAGCGGCCAGACCGCAGCGCTGGGCGAGCGCGACGACCGGCGCCAACCCGCCGCACGACATCAGGTTGGGGTCATCGAACACCGCCGACTCGACGTGGCAAACTCGCATCTCACGGATGCCCTTCTGTGCGGTTGGACAGGCCCTTAGACAAGACCCATCCTCCCTGCTCAGAAGGGCATTCGTGCGTCACGAACCGCGCTCAGCTCCATGATTCGACGGTGCATCCAGGCTGAGGCCGGGCCGGGGATGCTGAGAGAGCGGAAGCCGTTCCCACTGCCAAGCACGCGGAAGAAGCAGGCCCTCCTCGTTCGTCAGCCTGGCCGATGAAGAAGGCGTCGAAGCCTTTCCTGACTGCAACCTGGCGAATGTGCTGACCAGGACCAGGGGGGTTACGGAGTGCCGTCCGCAGTGGTCACCGGCCGGACCGCATCGGGTGTGCGCCCGCCTTGGCAGTCGTTTGCGGGTCAGCGGACCTGCATGGCGAGCAGTGCGACGTCGTCGGCCACGGTCCCGCCTAGGTCGTGGAGGAGCTGGTCGACCAGGGCGTCCGGCCCGGCCGTCGGGCCGTGGCGGGCGACCCGCGCGCACAGCCGGTGCAGGTCGTGCTCGATGTCCCCGCCGCGGGTCTCGACCAGCCCGTCGGTGTAGAGCAGCACGGTGTCGCCGGGGTGCAGGGTGACCTGGTGGTCGGACCGGCGGGCGTCGCTGAGCATCCCGGCGAGCAGGTCCGGGTCGCGCTCGAGCAGCTCGCAGGTCCCGTCGGCGCGCAGCAGGACCGGCGGCGGGTGCCCGGCGTTGCACCACAGCAGCGTCCGCGACCCGGCCTGCTCCGGGCTCTCGAACGTCTGCGCCAGCACAAGGGTCGCGAGCACGTTCAGCTCCAGGTTCTGCAGCGCCGCGTCGAACACCGCCAGGACCGCGGCCGGGGGCGCCCCGACCGCCTGGGCGGTGCCGCGCAGGATGTTGCGGACCTGCGCCATCGCCGCGGCGGCGTCCTTGTCGTGGCCGGCGACGTCCCCTATGACCAGGCTGGTCGCGCCCCCGCTTACCCGGAACGCGTCGTACCAGTCCCCGCCGACCTGGGCGAGCTCCGAAGCCGGCTGGTAGCGGACGGCGATCTGCAGCTGCTCGCTGATCGGGGGGGCGGTCAGCAGGCTGCGCTGGAGCGTCTGGGAGATCCGCTGCAGCTCACCGGCCGCCTGCCGCTCGGCGGCCAGGATCTGCATCCGGGCCAGGGCCTGCGCGCACTGCGCGGCGAACGCCCGCAGCAGCTCGACCTCCTCGGGCGGGAAGGTCCGGGGCTGTTCCCAGCCCACGGCCAGCGACCCCAGCAGCTCGCCGCCGGCGCGCAGCGGGAGCACCGCCCAGGCCTCGGTGCCGTTCATGCCCATGGCCTCGGGCATCCCGTGGAACGCCGTCGCTTCTGTCCGGTCGCGGATGAGGACCTCGGTGCCGCGGGCGGCGATCGAGGTCGGCATCGGCCCGTGCAGCGGCATCTGCGCGTAGGCGTGCTGCGTCGCCGCGCCGAGGCTGTCGGTGATCGTCAGGGTGAGCACGTCGCTGGCGCCGCTGCGCACCGCGATCGAGCCGCCGGTGGCTCCCAGCACCGGCAGGCCGTCGCCGAACACGATCTTCGCGAGCTCCTCGACCGTGTCGGCGGTGGTCAGGGCGAACGCGACCTGCGCCAGGCTGGTTAGCCGTCGGGCGGCCAGGTCCTTGGCCCTCAGCGCGGCGTCGAGCTCGAGCGACCGCGCGTACAGGTCGGTCTGGACCTCCTCGGCGCGGCGGCGCCACTGCTCGCCGTCCGTGGCGACCGCGCGGCCTCGGTCCCGTTCGGTGACGAAGTCGGTGATGTCCTCGGCGCGCTGCACGACCAGCACGTACCGCCCGTCCGGACCCAGGACCGGCGCGCTGATCAACGACCAGAACCGGGTCAGCCGGCCACCGGTGGCGGTGTCCGGGACGTCGTACTTCTGGACCGGCATGGTGTCCGGCAGGCAGCTGTCGCGGGCCTTGAGCAGCGACGTCCGGATCCGCGGCACGCCGTGCTCGTCCAGGGCGTCCTCGTCCGGCGGGAACGCCTCGAACACCGGCCGGCCGACGATGTCAGCCAAGGTCCGGCTCACGTTCGACAGGTAGGCCTCGTTCGCGTGCAGGACCGTGAGCTCGTCATCAGGCGCCATCACCAAGTACGGAGTGGGCAGCGAGTTGAACATTGCCTCCAGGTGAGCCCGCCACCCCGAGGCG
This sequence comes from Mycobacteriales bacterium, assembly GCA_038231335.1. Lineage (GTDB taxonomy): Bacteria > Actinomycetota > Actinomycetes > Mycobacteriales > Pseudonocardiaceae > Pseudonocardia. The sequence continues at coordinate 2,408 of JBBRLM010000131.1, read as the reverse complement.
TCAGGCGTCTGGACGGTGCTCACCCCCGGGTCCTGCAGGTCGCGAGCAGGAGCGTCACGGGCGCGGGGGCAGGCACCGTTAGATCATCGCAGGGAGCGTCCAGCCCGGGGAAGGAGCTCGACATCCGCGCGCTCGGCGACGCCTGCGCCGACCCTCGACTTGGCCGTCAGACCAGCTCTGCTGTCCGGCCCGTCCCTGGGCCACCGTGGCAGCCGGCGGCGGCGCGGAGGGGTCGAACGTTGGTGGAGCGCCGTCCGTGGTGTGGTCCTGCCCCCGGCCTGCCGCGCTTGGCATGGGCCGGGCTGGCGACTCAGTGCCAGCGCCCGACGCGTGCTGGCGCAGCGCTGCGGCGTACTGGATCGGGAGCGCGCCGTCGCAGCTGATGAGCAGCGACGGCCCGACGATCCGCGCGCTCAACCTGTACTCGCGAGCGGCGCATGCCTTCGACGAGCTGGTCGACCTCCGCCGGTCGACCGAGCTGGCCGCGCAGGGCAGTGCGGTGCTGCCGTCCGTTGCACCAGGCTCAGCAGGCTCAGCAGGCTCAGCAGGCTCAGCGAGCGGCGCTGCCTGCTGCAGAGGTTCTCGTGCGCGTCCACGCGACCGCCCGTCCCGGTCCGCGACGGCTCACTCCAGGCCCCAGGGTTGGGGCGAATAGGCACGCGCCCTGGGACGGCTCAACCTGGATGCACCACGTAGGTCTTGATGTTGCTTTTGCTCTTCTTGTGGATCGTGGTTGATGGTGTGACCGGGCCGGGGCGGTGTTGATCGGCCGGTCTGTCCGGCTTCTCCACTTGGCTCCGGTCGTGGCCTGCGGGGGTGAGCGGTCAGGTGGGGGCTGGGGCCCGGGTGGCCTGGAACAGTTGGTGCCAGGCGTGCTCCCAGGGCCAGTGCTGGGGTAGGTGCAGCCGCAGTCGTCGGGCGGAGCGGGCGAGCCGGGCGGGGACGTTGATCAGCTGGGCGCGGATCGTGCCGGTGGTCGCGCGGGCGTGGAAGGTCGAGGCCAGGCAGCCGGCGGCGCGGGTCAGGTTGAACGCGATCGCGGCCAGGACGAGCCAGGCGCTGTTGGCGGCGAACGACCCGGACGGCAGGTGGGCGAGCGGACCCGAGCGCAGGTCGGCGTGGACTTGCTCGATGATCGCGTGGCCGCGGTGGTCCTTCTCGGCCTGAACGAGGGTGAGCGGGCTGTCGGTGAACACCGCGTGGTAGCGGTAGGCGGCGAACAACTCGCCCTGCTGCGCACCGTCGTCTGGGCTGCCAGGCGCGCTGGTTCCCCTGCCGCTGCTGGCCTTTGCGGTGCCGCTGGTGCTGGTGCTGGTGTTGGTGCTGGTGTTGAGGCGTCGGACCCGGCGGACCAGGAGCCGACCGGTGACGTGCTCGGCCTTGCGGCGGCCGGTGAACGCGGTGAAGGGGGCTTGGGCGATCTCGGCGTCGCTGACCAGAGCCTGGGCTTGGTCGTCCCAGACCGCGTTCGGGTAGTGGATCGGCTGCCAGGCGTGCTCGGCGATGGCTTCGATCGCCCGGCTGACGGTCGGGCTGGCCCGGGCGGTGACCGAGAAGTGCGCGCCGGCCCGGCGGGCCGCCGCGATCACCGGGTAGCCGTAGAACGCGCTGTCCGCCCGCAGCACGATCAGTCCGGTGCCCCGCTGGCCGCCGGCGCCGGCGGCGCGGGCGGTCCGGACCGCGTCGGCGACCAGCCGGCCGGCGCCGCGGGCGCTGTTGGCCGAGCCCTTGCGCAACCGGGTCCCGACGATCAGCGGGGCGGCGAGCGGGCTGGAGACCGTCGCGATCAGCGCGTTCAGGCCCTTGACGCCGGTGTAGCCGTACCCGGCGCCCTGCTTGGCGTAGCCGTAGGTCGCCTTGACCGTGTCGTCGACGTCGACGAACGCCATGACATCGGCGCCGGGCAGCACCGGGGCGACGGCGGCGAGCCGGGCCAGCAGGCGGGCGGCGACCGCGTCGAGCTGGCGGACATGACCGAAGGTGAACGTGCGCAGGAACGTCCCCAGCGTCGACGGCGCCCGGACCCCGTCGAACAACCGGCTCATCCCGCCGTGCCGGAGCACGCCCATATCGGCGATCGAGTCCGCGCCGGCCACCATCCCGGCGACCAGCGCCGACACCTTCAACGGCGCGTTCGCCCCACCCCGGCTCGGCAAGCTCAGGTGCGCGCCGACCAGCGCGGCCAGACCGCAGCGCTGGGCGAGCCCGACGACCGGCCCGAGCCCGCCGCACGACACCAGGTTCGGGTCATCAAACACCGCCGACTCGACGTGGCAAACTCGCATCTCACGGATGCCCTTCTGTGCGGTTGGACAGGCCCTTAGACAAGACCCATCCTCCCTGCTCAGGAGGGCATTCGTGCATCACGACCCGCGCTCAACCGCGTGATTCGGCGGTGCATCCAGGCT
>JBBRLM010000130.1:0-5560 GCA_038231335.1 Mycobacteriales bacterium | reverse complement strand
GTCCAATCGGTCTGGTTCGCCCACCCCGCCAAGCCCTGACACATCCGCGTCAGCTTCCCGGCCGCATCGAACTCCCACCGCTCCCCTCCCGTGGTCTGCAGTACCCAGGTATGGGCTGGCGACCCACTGGGATCCTTCTCGACGCTCCCCAGCGTGCCTTCCGGCGGGCTCCAGGCGTATGCGCTCGTGGGGGTCAACGCTTGGTGGTTGCCGCCCGGCCCGCGGTAGAGCACCGTGCCGTTCACGCTGGCGGTGAGCGAGGTATCCAGCATCGAGGTCCAGCCTTGCCCCAGTCCGAGCGTGCTGGTCAAGGTGTCCATCGAGTTGTAGGTGATCGTGGCGGCGGGGCCCAGCCCGTAGATGAACGACGGGTACGGCAGCAAACTCTTGGCATGGACCGCGTTCCCGGTGAACGTGTTCACCGGATCCGACGACTGTCCCACCCACGGGGCCCCGAGGCCGAACGAGTGGCCCGGAATGTTCCCCGAGTACACGTAACTGCCGGCGTTCCACGTACCGGTGACATCTCCGGCCGTGTTGATGGCGAGGCCCTGCCCGTAGGTCGCCCCGGCCGGTTCGTCGACGGGGGTCTGGGTCGTCCCGGTCCAAATATCTGAGCCGAGGCCCCCGGTACCGGCCCCCACGACCGTCCCCCCAGTGTTGATGCCGTACCCCTGACCCGCGCCCAGGTCGGTGGCGGTCCAGGTGCTCCCCGACTTGGTCCACCGCACCGCCCTTAACGCGCACGCCGCATTCAGCGCCGATCCCGCCACCTGATCGGCCGAGTTGATCCCATTCGCGGCCTCACCGCTCGTGGCGAAACCCGGGCAGCCGCTGCCACCCAGATCGGGCAGGTGCGTCTGAACACCCGCCGCGGTCCGGAACCAAGCCTGCCCGGCAACGGTCTGTTTCCCGTTGTCGCCCACATTGCCGACCGCGTCGCCGTTGTCCGCCACGGATTGCACATCCGTCATACCCGACGTGATCTTCGTCAGGGTCCACGTCCCCCCCACCAGGTTCCACAACGCCCCAAACGGGGTGCCGGAAGAATCGATTACCTGGCCCCCCACCTCACCCGCCGCGTTGATCGCGTTCGCCGAACCACCGATCCCGCCCGCCAGCCCGGGCAACAGCGTCACCGCACCCGCCGCGGACCACACCACCGCGCTCGGAGTATGCGACCCGTCTTCGACCAAACCAGCCACCGTACCCGCACTGTTGATGCCGTAACCGAACGAATAGGAGCCGCTGTTCGGGGGCCCCCAGGCCGCCGGGAACTGAATCGCCCTGGTTCTCGCGGAGGCTCGGGGGTTTGGATTTCTAAGCCCGGGTTGGGGCTGGTGGGGTGATTCTGGTCGATCCTTCGGTGGGTGCCAAGGGGGTCAGCGGTTGGCGGCGACCTCCTCCAGGGTCACGGGTTCGTCGCAGCAGGGGCACCGACCGCCGATGCCGAGCCGGGTCATGAAGGTGCCGCACTCCTCGCAGCGTTGCTCGCCGAGCGCCCGGGTGCCGCAGGCCGCGCATTCGTAGACGGTGACGGCGCGGCGCTGTCCGGCGGGCGGGACGACCGGCGTGGGGGTGGGGTCGGGTTGCTGGCGGCGCCGGTAGGCGACGGCCCGACACGCGTCGGAGCAGAAGCGCCGCCGCCCCGCCGGGGTGAAGCCAGTGCCGCAGATCGGACATTCCACACCCGATCCTATCGTGACGGTATCGTGACGCAACGGGGTCACGGGCTGACCGCCTCGTCCGTGTGGGCGGCGGCCCACGCGGCTTCGAACTCGGCGGGCGGAATGTCCCCGCAGTGCCCGTGGAGCCGATCCTCGTTGAACCAATGCACCCAGCTGAGGGTGGCGAGCTCGACCTCGTCGACGCCATCCCAGCCGACCGTGTCGGGCCCGTAGACGCACTCGGTCTTGTAGAGCCCGTTGATCGTCTCGGCCAGCGCGTTGTCGTAGCTGTCGGCCACGGTGCCGATGCTCGGGCGGGCCCCGATCTCGTCGAGGCGTTCGGTGAACCGCACCGACGTGAACTGGCTGCCCGCGTCCGAGTGCGTGACCAGGCCGACGAGGCGCCGGGCGCCGCGGGACCGCCGGGCCATCTCCAACGCGTCGAGGACCATGTCGGTGCGCATGTGGCTCGCCGCCCGCCAGCCCACGATCCGGCGGCTAAACGCGTCCACGATGAAACACACGTACACCATCCCCGACCGGGTCGGCACGTAGGTCAGGTCCGTGACCCAGAGCGCATCCGGGCGGTCCGCGGTGAACTGGCGGTGGACCAGATCCGGCGCCCGGGCGGCGTCGGGATCGGCGCGGGTGGTGAACACCTTCTTCCGGCGCCGCGACACCCCTTCGATACCCAGCTCGCGCATCAGCCGCGCCACCTGGTCCCGGCCGATGTCATGCCCGGCACGGCGCGCCGCCTTCCACAGCTTGTGCGCGCCGTAGACCTTCCGGTTCGCGACCCACAGGGTGAGCAGGACCGGCATCATCACGGCGTCGCGGACCGCCCGCGGCGAGAGCGGCCGGGCCTTGGCGGAGTAGTAGGTGCTGGGGGCCACCTGCAACACATCGCAGATGGGCTCGACCCCGAACACGTTCCGCTGGTCGTCGATGAACGCGACGATCATTTCTGTGGGCGGTCGAGCTCCGCCGCGAAGAAAGACGCGGCGGACCGCAGAATGGCGTTGGCGCGGCGGAGCTCCTTGACTTCCTGCTCGAGCGCCTTGACCCGTGCCGCCTCCTCGGTGCTCACCCCCGCCTTGACGCCGGCATCGACGTCGGCCTGGGCCACCCACTTGCGCACCGACTCGGTGCCGTAGCCAAGCTGATCCGCGATCCGCTGGATCGTGCCGTGCTCGGTGCCCAGCTCGACGCGGAGCTGACGCACCAACCGCACCGCCTGCGCCTTCTCCTCATTGCTGTACCGACGCGTGGTCGGCTTCCCTGCTCGTTGTTCTGGCATAACTCCATCCTCGTTTCCAAGGTCTGGAGCCTCCGCGGATCCCAGGGCGATTCAGTCGGTCCAGTCGGCCCGGACGAACAGTTCGCCGGCCGCGTCGACGCGGACCGTCGCGGTGATGGTGTGGCCGTAGCGGACGAGCGTGAGGGTGCCGAGGGTCGGGTTGTTGAACGGGCCGTCGGGTGTGCGGTCGCCCGGTTGCTGGTCGACGACGTCGAATCCGGTCGCGGTGAGGTGGTCGGCCATGGCGGTGAGGGCGTCGTCGGCCCAGCCGTCGAGTTGGCGGCCGATGGCGGGGATCGCGGGCCCCCAGAGGCCACCTTCGGCGAGGTCCTGGTTGTAGATCGACGCGTGGTGGAGGTCCTGGTCGAGTTGCTCGACGCGCCACAGGGCGAGCAGTTCGGGGTCGGGATCGTCGCGCCGGTGGCCGGCGTCGAGGATGGCGGCCACGATGTCTTGGAGGGGCCAGCGGCTGTGTAGGTCGTCGAGGATGTCGGCGAGGTGTTCGTAGCGTCCGACCCGGACGACGCTGACCGGCTCCGTCTCGTCGGTGTCGGGTTGGGGGACGGTGAGCACGGACCAGCCGCTGGCGTCGTCGTGGTAGAGGTCGATCGCGGTGGCGGGTGTGTGGCGGCTCAGGTGCGTGCTGGGCGGCACGGTGACGGTCGCGACGTGGACGCCGCGGATCTCGAGGTGGTCGGTCATGGCTGGTCCTTCGCGTTCGGCGCGCCCTTCAAGATAGGCGGCAGGTGGGACAGGCGGGAGGCTCGCCCGCGCCGCGACGCCGGTCGCAACCTCTCCCCTCGCCCCGCTGTGAGCCTCGTGCGGAAGCCGGGGCGCGACAAATTTCGCTTGCCGCCCATATCGAACGTTTGTTCGCCATAGAGTGCGACGCAGGAGGGTGGGCAGCAGGTGTTCGCGGAGCTGGCGCGGTTGGTCGCAGAGCCGGAGCGTCTGCTGGTCGTGCTGGCCCGGCTCCGCGAGCCGTGGGCCGATGTGCGCACCGCCGTGGTGGCCGCGCTGCGGCGCAGCGAAAATCCTGCCGAGACCTTCGCCGCGGCGTGGGCCGATCTCGAGGACTGAGAGTTCCGAGCCGTCGATCGATCGCGACGGTTACGGGGTCGGACGCTGCGGTCCCGCCTTGGGGGCCGGTGCAGCCGGCGCCGCGTCAGACGGATTCTGCTGGGTGATGCGGCGGGCGACGTCGACGGCGCGGCGGGCTTGGTCGTAGCGGTGCCGCGGTCCGGTGCCGGTCGGCGGGTCACCGACGGGGTCGGTCTCGGTGATGACGATGTAGCGGTCGCGGTAGGCGACGACGGTCTCGACTTGGCGGAGCCACGACCAGCGGAGCGCCGCGTCGCCGGGCGGGGGGCCGAGCGCGCCGGCCCACGGTGGTGGGTCGCTGGCTACGAGCTCGGCGAGCTCGTGCCGGCGGCTCGCGATGCGCTGGTCGAGCGCGTCGACGAACGCGGCGACCGGGCCGGACGCGACGGTCGGCGCGTCGCGGGTCTCGGTGGGTGGTGTCGGGTGGTCGAGGCGGCGTTCGATGCGCCAGTGCAGGACTTGGGCGATGCTGTCGGCCCCGGTGAGGGGTCGTTCCGCGATGACGGCCTGGAGGAGGCGCCTGCGGTTCCAGCCGCGCTGCTGCGCGTCGGTCACGATGTCGACGAGGGCGCGGTAGGCGGGGTCGGTTCGCAGGGCGGTGCCGGGGAGGAGCTCGTCGAGTTCCGCGGCGAGGCCGTGGTGGTGGTTGAGGCGGGCGGCGTCGGCGCGGATTGGTTCGAGCACGGCGAGGCTTTCGATCTCGTCGAGCGCGGCGCGGAGCGCTTCGGTGGCGGACAGTTCGTTGCTGGTGCGGGCCACGATCGCGGCGAGGACGGCGAGGGCGGGGTGGTCACCGGTGCCGATCTCGGGGTGGTCGACGCCTTCGGTGATCACGTAGGCGGCGTTGTAGAGCCGGCCGCGGGTGAGCGCGACGTAGACCTGTTCGCGGGCGTCGTCGGGGCTGATCACGGCGCGGGCGATGTCGACGGTGCGGCCCTGCACGGCGTGGGCGGTGGCGGCGTACGCGAGCTCGACATGCTCCGCTATATAGACCGGGTCGAGTTGGGTGCGGCCGCCATAGCGGACGTGTTTGACGGTCGCGGTGCCGGTCGGGCTGAGCGCGAGGACGCGCCATTCGTCGCGGTTCGCGACGAAGCTGCCGCCGGGCAGCGTGTTGGTGCGGTCGTTGCGGCGCGTCACGATCCGGTCGCCGACCCCGATCCGGTTGCCGTCGTGCAGCTCGCGGGTGTGGGTGTCCTCGACGAGGTCGCGGGCGACGAGCTCGGCGCGGCAGTCGGCGCTGAGTTGCGCGGCGAGGGCGTTGGTGGACACGACGAGCACGGCGTCCTGGCCGGCGGTCTGGTCGGTGACCCAGTCGCGGCGCGCGGCGGCGAGCATCTGGTCGCGGGTCCCGCCGGTGATGCGGGCGTCTTGGTCGTAGAGGTCGAGCGCGGTGGGGTCGCCGGCGCGGATGCGCAGCGACGCGGGGCCTTCCCACTCGGTGGCGAAGCGGTGGGTTTCGTAGAGCTCGACGGCGTGGCCGTCGGCGACGAGG
>JBBRLM010000129.1:0-5595 GCA_038231335.1 Mycobacteriales bacterium | reverse complement strand
CCCATCACGCCGATCTCGGCGTCGGGCCACGCGAACACGTAGTCGGCGCCGAGGTCCTTCGAGTTCATCGTGATGAAGGCTCCGCCGAACGCCTTGCGCAGGATCACGGTGAGCCGGGGGACCGTCGCGGCGGCGAAGGCGTGGACGAGGCCGGCGCCATGGCGGATCACCCCGGCCGACTCCTGGCGGGTCCCGGGCATGAAGCCCGGCGTGTCCACGAGCGCCAGCAACGGCACGCCGAAGGCGTCACAGCGCCCGACGAACCGCGCGCCCTTCTCCGAGCTGGCCGCGTCGAGCACGCCGCCCAGGTAGCGGGGCTGGTTGGCGACCACGCCGACGGGCCGCCCGTCGATCCGGATCAGCGCCGTGACGAGGTTGCGTGCCCAGCCGGCCGACAGCTCCAGCAGCTCGCCGCCGTCGGCCAGTGCGGAGATCACCGACCGCACGTCATAGACCCGGCGTGGCTCGCGGGGAACCGCCACGGCGGGATCACGGCCACCGGCCGGCCGTGGTGCGGCGATCGGCAAGGGTGAATCGCGGTGGCTGGGCAGGTAGCCGAGCAGCTCGCGAGCCAGACGGGCCGAATCGAGATCATCGCGGGCGATCAGCTGGCAGACGCCGTTGCGCGAGTGCACGCGCGTGCCGCCGAGCTGCTCGGCGTCGACCTCCTCGCCCAGGGCCTCGCGCACGACGCCGGGCCCGGTCAGGAACATGCTCGAGCTCTCGGTCATCACCACCCAGTCGGTCAGCGCCGGCGAATAGGCGCCACCTCCAGCCGAGATGCCGCTGACGATCGAGATCTGCGGAACGCGGCCGGAGAGGGCGACCGTCCGGCGGAAGATCTTCCCGTACCCGCCCAGGGCCGCGGTTCCCTCCTGCATCCGGGCTCCGCCCGAGGAGACGAATCCCACGACGGGGGCGCGGGCGCGGTCGGCCAGATCGAGCACGCGGACGATCGTCTCGGCGTGGGCCGCGCCCAGCGAGCCGCCCGCGAACGATGCGTCCTGGGCGTAGCAGAACACCGGGCGTCCCTCGATCAGGCCCGAGCCGGCGAGGACGCCGTCACCGGCGCGCGCCCGATCTCCCATTGCGAGCGAGCGGACGTCGGAGCGGATCAGCTGCAGGCTGCCGGGATCGCAGAGGAACTCCAGGCGGGCGAGAGGGGTGACCGGCTCGTCGCGGCGCGGCGCGAGCGCCAGACTCATGGCCGCCCCCAGGTGATGACGGTGGCTCCCCATGTGAAGCCCGCGCCGAAGGCGCCGAGCAGCACGCGCTGGCCGGGTGCCAGCAGCCCCTGCGTCTCGCTGAAGGCGAGCGCCAGCGGCAGCGTGGCCGCCGAGGTGTTGCCGTACTCGGCGATGCAGTCCACCACGCGGTCGGTGGGCAGCCCGAGGCGTTCGCCGACTGCGCTGAGGATCCGTCCGTTGGCCTGGTGGTAGACGAACAGGTCGATCTCCTCGAGCCCCACGCAGGCCGCCTCGGCCGCCTGCACGGTGGCGAGAGTGAGGTGCGCGACGGCTTCCCGGAAAGTCTCGTGACCGCGCATCTCGATGACCCCCGCCGAGCGCTTGACGCGGATGTGCTCGGCACCGTTCCCGTCGGCCCCGAGGATGATCGGCCCGATCCGACCGGTGCCGGACGACTCCAGCACGATCGCCCCGGCGCCGTCCGCGAACACGGCCGCGGTGGCGCGATCGTCAGGGTCGGTGATCCGCGACATCAGGTCGGCGCCGATCACCAGCACGGTCTGCGCGCGGCCGGCCTCGATCTGCGCCGCCCCGACGGCCAATGCCGACAGAAAGCCCGTGCAAGCCGAGCCGATGTCAAAGGCGCCGGCGCGGGTGGCCCCGATCGCCGTCGCCACCAGTGGCGCCGCGCCGGGCATCAGCTCATCAGAGGTGGTGGTCGCGACGAGCACGAGATCGACGTCGAGCGGATCCACGCCGGCACGGTCCAGAGCGCGCCGGGCGGCGCGACCGGCGTGGGCGTCGAGCCGTTCGCCCGGCTCGGCAATGCGACGGCGCATGATCCCGGTGCGACGGACGATCCAGTTGTCCTCCACACCCAGCCGCGCGGCGATCTCACCGTTGCCGACCACTCGCTCGGGCAGGCTCGTGGCCACGGCCGCCGCGACCGCGCCGGGTCGCGCCAGTCCGTCGCGGGCCGGTACGGGCGCCGGCGCCGGCGCCGCGTCGGGGAGGAGAAGGGAACTCACGTCCTGCACCCTGAGGCCTCGGCGGGCGATCCGCCATCCGCGGGCGGCCACAACCCGACAGCCGGGGGGTCCGGGCGTACGGCCCGTCCCCCCGGCGTCGGCACCGTCCGTGTCTCAGCGCAGACCGGGGAGCACCTGCGTGTGCTCGATCTGCACGGCCTGCAGGGCGCTGGGGTCGAATCCGAGCAGGCTCAGGATCGTGGGGGCGATCTGGATGGTCTGCACCGGCTCGCTCGAGCTCCGGCGATCGTCGTGCTTGGCCGACGGCGCGAAGACGAGCAGCGGCACGTGCCGGTCCTGCGGATCGGCGCCACCGTGCTCTGCGATCTTCTTGGTCTTGCCGGTGTAGACGACACCGTGCTGCACGACGCCCCAGATCTCCGGGTGACGCGGATCGCTCATCGGGACACCGAAGTAGCGTGCCGCGCCCTCTCCCGCGTAGATCGCCTTGAGCCCGGAGTGCTGGAGGGTCACCGTCGGGCCGGCGACCGCCGGGTTCTGGCGGTTGTAGGTGTTGGCGGTTGCGGTGTGATTCCACAAATACTGCTTGACGAAGTCCGCCGCGGCCTGCGAGCGGTCGTTCAGCCACAGCGGGAACGCGTCGTCACGGCTGCCGGCGGCGTTGTCGCCCGGGTCGGCGGCGATCAGCGTGGCGCCGGGGTGCGTCTGCGCCCAGGCGGCGTTGATCGCGTCGATGATCGCGCCGTCGTCGGTCCGGGTCAACGTGCTGGGGTCGACGGGCGACTGGCCGTGCTTGGCCGAGATGATGATCGCGGTGCTGTGCAGCAGATCCTGGCTACGCAGTTCGGAGACCATCGATCCGACCTGCGTGTTGATGTAGTCAAGCGCCCGGCTGACCAGCGGTCCGGGGGTATCGGTGCCCGGCAGGTAGCCGCCGGCCAGGCCATCAGAGACCGGCAGCTTCTGGGCCGTGGAGACGGTCTGGAAGTTCATCCCGAAGACCGCCGGGGTTCCCGGCTGGGTGGTCCGGCTGTGGTCATAGCCGTCGATCTCGTTCAGGACGGCCTGCACCTTGTAGGAGTCGTACTGCATGGTCCGCTGATTGTCGACCGTGTAGTCACCTCCGCCGGCGGCGGGCGTCCCGTCGGGATTCTGCGCGTCGGCGTTGATCTCGGGGGCGAAGAGATCGTCGATGCCGTTGCCCGACGGCCCGTTGAGGATCTCGTAGGCGACGTGCTTGTCGGACCATGCGGTGTGCAGGCCGGCGTCGTGCAGCACGTTGAAGACCGTGTTGACCTTCAGGTAGGAATGCGGATAGACCGGCGTGCAGGTGGCCGGATCGACCGGGAGCTTGGTCGGGTCGATCAGGGTCTGTGGCGTACCGGTCAGCTGCAGGATGTTGTTCGGCAGCCCCGAGAGCCCCTGCCCGGAGTCCAGCGCCAGCGGGTTCTTGGCGGCGACCTCGAAGTAGTTGACCTCGGCGCCGGTCTTCTGCCCGGTGCACGATGTGGTCCCGGCGGGCAGCAGGTTGTGGTTGTACTCGGCGTCGTAGTAGACGCCGGTGACACCGGGATCGCCGCCGGTGACCTGGCCGACCATGCCCGGAAACGAGTCCGAGGGGATCGGGGTCATCGCGTTGGCGTAGGTGGTGCCGCGGTGGGCGAGCCGAGCGAGCGTGGAGTCCGGGTGGTTGCGGACGTACCAGCGCAGATCGGACTGGTGCATGCCGTCGACGGACAGGAGAAGTACATGCTTGACCGCATGTCGCCCGTGGCCGTGTCCGCCGTCGCCCCGATCGTCGTGGCGAGCACTGTGGTTGGGGTCCGGATGGGCGCCGCTGGCGGCGGGAAGGCCGACGGCGACGGTGATCGCGGCGGCGCATGAGAGCGCGGCAATGCGCGCGGGCAGGTGCATGACGGTTCTGACTCCCTGTTGGTCGCGAGATCGGAGGCCCGCCAGCGCGCCCGAGAAGGAGGACGTCTGGCGAGCGTGACGGGTTATACGTGCCGACTGGACCGCTCGTGTGGCCCCGGTGTAAAAACCGGCGAACCGGCGAACGGGCGCCGGCCGCCCGTCAGACCGCCGCGACCAGGCGGGCCAACAGCGCGTCCAGCGTGGCCGCCGGGTCCTCGCAGAGCCCGGTGTGCACCTCGGAGGACTGCACGATCGTGCTCGACGGAGCGGCCAGCCAGCCAAAGCGCTCCGATGGGGGCAGCGCCGCCACCCCCCCGGACCCGGACGCGCCGGCGGCCACGCGCTCCAGACCCTCGAAGTGGGCCCGAACCTGATCGGCGGCCACACCCGGCGCCAGCACGCTCAGGCGCTTCTCGTCCAGGACGAAGCGCAGTCCGAGAAAGCCGCGCTGGCGGCAGAACAGAACGACGCCGACGTTGAGGCTCTCGCCCCGTTCGACGCTCGGGACGACCCGCAGGATCGCGTAGGCGAAGGGGTCAGAGCCGGGCACGGGCCGCCTCGGCCTCGGTCACGAAGCCTCCGTCCGCCAGGCGCCGACGCAGGTAATCGGCGTAGACGTCGGCCGGCGTACCGGCGAACCAGTCCGGCGGCACCAGCGCCGTGACGGCGTCGATCGTGTCGGTCGCCAATCGGGCCCGCAGGCGCTGGTCGGCGGCCGTGATCGATCCCGCCTGGGCGAGCAGCACGTGCTCGGCGATCTGGGGGAAGGGGCGCCCGGCGTGAGCGGCCGGATCCAGGCCGCCGTGCTGCAGGTACAGCGCGGCGCCGTGATCGATCAGCCAGAGTCGCCCGTGCCAGAGCAGCAGGTTGGGGTTGCGGGCGCTGCGATCGACATTGGTGGTCAGCGCATCGAGCCAGACGACGTCGGCGGCGAGCTCGGGGCCGGGCTGAACCGAGTCCGCCGGCGAATAGGGCAGCGCGCCGGGCAGAAAGTCGACGCCGAGATTGCGGCCCACGCTGGCGGCGATCAGCTCCTGGATCTCGGGGTCGGGCTCGGCCGCCCCCAGCCGCGGGTCGACCGTGGCCGTGACCAGCTCGGGCACCCGCAGCCCCAGGCCGCGCGCCAGCTCGCCGACGATCACCTCGGCGGCCAGGGCCCGGGGCCCCTGGCCCGCGCCCCGGAACTTCAGCACGTACAGGCCGTCGTCGTCGGCCTCAACCAGGCCCGGCAGCGAACCGCCCTCGCGCAGGGCGGTCACGTAGCGGGTCGCCGAGACCTCGCGCAGGGCTGAGGCGATCGCCTCCATCTGCGCCTTTCTACCATGGGCGGGAGTGCTTCTCTCCGTCCTCGACCAGTCGCCCATCGCCGAAGGCTCGACCGGCGCGCAGGCCCTGCAGAACACGATCGACCTCGCCCGTCACGTCGACGCGCTCGGCTATCACCGATACTGGGTCGCCGCGCATCACGGCGGTCCGATGCTCGCGGGGCCCAGCCCCGAGGTCCT
>JBBRLM010000128.1:0-6017 GCA_038231335.1 Mycobacteriales bacterium | reverse complement strand
GTCGGACTCCTCGGGAACTACGCTGAGCATGGGTCGTACCTTCCCGACCGGCGTTGGCGCGCCGATCTTGCTTGATGGCTGAGAGATCACCGGGAGGGTACGACCCCTCCCTGTCATCCACAGGTTTCAAGCATTGCTCGCGCGAACGCGTGCAACACGGCTCAACCGATCAGGCTCCTTCACGGCAGGGGCCCTGTTCGATGACCGCCGGGTCGCCGCCGGCGCCCTCGCCGCGTGCGTCCCGGAACGCGCTGCGCCGCTCGCGCGCTGTCGCTATGGCTGTGCCGCTGGGCGGTCGATCACCGGTGTCACGGTCGTTGCGGCTCGCGCTCGGGCTGCTCGGCGCCACCGTGGGCGGGCTGGGCGCGGTCGAGGTCGCGCTGCTCGCTGGCAGCCCGGGGGCGCCGCTGTGGTTGCTGGCCGGGTTCGCGGCGCTGGGCTGGATCTACGCCGCGGCAGGTGTGGTGGCGTGGTGGCGACGGCCGAGCAACCGGATGGGCGCGGTCATGCTGGCCGGTGCGGTGAGCTGGATCGGGGCCGGGCTGGGCAACACCACGGTGCCGGTGCTGATCGCGGCCGGTGAGGTGCTGGTCACCGTCTCGTTGGGGGTGGTGGTACACCTGCTGCACGCGTTCCCGTCCGGGCGGCTGCGGTCGCGGGTGTCACGGATCGTGGTCGCCGCCACCTACGCGATCGCCCTGGCCGGACCGGCCCCCGCTACGCCGACGGCGCGGCCGCCGTGTTGCCGTCGGCCGGTTCGGGGCAGGCCGCGGCCGAGATCGACCTGCAGGGCCGGCGGGTCGGCGCGATCGTCTACGACGCCACCCTGGTCGCCGACCCCGAGCTGGTCCGCGCGGCCGGGCAGGTGGTGGCCATCGCGATGGACCACGACCGGCTGACCGCCCAGCTCCGTACGAGCGAGGAAGCCCTGCGCCGCTCCCGCGCCCGGATCGTGGAGGCCGCCGACCAGGAATGAGCTTGACCCCCGGAGCCGGACACTGTGATGTTGACCCCGTTGAGGTGATGTTGGCCCAGTTTCACGGACACGTCGGTGAGGAGTTCAGGCCTGACGGGCGGTCGGTGGTTTCGAACTGTACGGGGCTCATCCAGTCCAGCGCGGAGTGTCGGCGACAGCGGTTGTAGAAGCCTTCGATGTATTCGAAGATCGCGTTGGCGAGCTCGATGCGGGTACGCCAGCGCTGGCGGTCGAGGAGTTCTGTCTGCATCCGGCCCCAGAACGCTTCGGCGACCGCGTTGTCGTACGGATCGCCGACGCTGCCCAGCGAGGGCAGCAGGCCTGCGCGGCGGGCGCGTTCGGTGAAGACCCAGGAGGTGAACTGGGTGCCGTGGTCGCCATGGATGATCCCGCCCGGGACCTGCCCGGCGGTGCTGCGCGAGTCGATGGCCATGCCCAGCGCGGAGGTGGCCAGGTCGGCTCGCTGACGGGAGTCGATGGCCCATCCGACGACGCGGCGGGAGTAGACGTCGAGGACGACGCAGCAGTACAGCTTGCCTTCGCGGGTGGGGTGCTCGGTTATGTCGGTGACCCAGAGCTGGTTCGGCCCGTCTCGGTGGAAGTCTCGTTTGACCAGGTCGGTGACGGTGATGGCCGAGGGGACCCGTTTTGCCTTGCGCCGCAACGGGAGCCCGGCCAGGCCGGTGCGGCGCATCAGCGCGGCGACGGTCTTGCGCGACACCGTCACACCCTGGCCCAGGACGAGTTCTGCGCGGACCCTCGGTGCCCCGTAGGTCGGCCGGGATGCCTCGTGGACGGCGGTGATCTGGTCGGTCAGCCAGGCCTGGCGGATTGTCCGCGCCGAGGGTGGCCGGCCGCGAGCTTCGTAGAAGCCCGCCCGGGACACGCCCAGCGATACGCAGGCCTGCTTGACCGGTACGCCCTGGGCGGCGAGTTCAGCGACGAGGGCGAACCGAGCTTTTGGGGGCACCACCTGCTCCACCGCAGCGGCCGCCTTGCGCAAGATCTTGACCTCGGTCTCCAGCTCCGCGATCCGCGCCCGCGCCGCGGTGAGTGCCGCCGACTCGACCTGCTCCGGAGTCAGGCAGGTGAGGCCGCGGTCGAGCAGATCCCGTGTATTCCAGCGATGCAGGCAGGACTCGGCGATACCGAGCGAGGCGGCGACATCGCGCACGGAACGCCCCGTCTCGAGCAGATCGAGGGCACGTCGCTGGAATTCGGGCGGGTAGGGCTTCGGCACGACAGACGATCTCCTTCACAAGATCGTCAGACTCTATGTCTCCTCACCTTCGTGTCCCCTCAACGGGGTCAACATCAACGTGTCCGGTGCCAGGGGCCAAGCTCAACTCGCCGCAGATGCGTGAACGCCTCGCCCCGGGCCAGGACATGGCGCGCTCCGGTCAGCTCCAGGACCGGGCCCGGGCGGCCCTGGCCGCGCCGCCACCGCAGCAACGCGCGACGGTACGAGCAGCCGCGCTCGACGACGGGCGCCGCAGCAGGGCGCAGGCCCGCCAGACCCAACTCGAGGCCCGACTGGCCGCACTCGGCTACCCGGGCGGAGCAGCCGCGCTGGGGGACTACCTGCAAGACGCCTACACCGCCGGGGCGAGCCTCAAGCAGCTACGCGCCACGACCGGGCTGGGTCGAGACCGGCTGCGCGCCGTGCTCCTGGCCACCGGGGTCGTGCTGCGCCCGCGCGGGGTGAACACCGCAGTCGGGCACCGCTCGCGGGCCCACACCGCCGACACGCAGGCCGCCGCCAGGGTCGGCACCGACGACCTCCCGGCCTGGATCACAGAACGCCACGCGCGCGGCTGGTCACTGACACGGCTGGCACGCGAACTCGGCCACAGCACCCACTGGGTGCGCTGGCGCCTGGAGTCCCCCACCCCACCGCCACTGTAAGGAGCCCTCCAGTCCCCGTGCGTGGGGGCCTCGGACCCGCCCCCGGACTACTCCGTGGCCTTGCCCCGGCCCCGACGTGCCGGCGACGCGCTCGTCTCGGCCTGCTCGGAGACGGGGTGGTGCTGAACCGGGTCAGGACCGCGTCGAGCTGCTCGCGAGCTGACCTGGCTCCACACCACCTACCGCGAAGCCCACACCCCCGGCGCGCGGGCCGGGCTGGCCGCGGACTGGCACACCCGCTGGCGGCCCGCCTCGCTGGCCGCGATCGCCGCCGCCACCGACACCGAGCCGGGTGCGCTCGACTCGGGCTGCCGCCCCGGCCACCACCACGACCCGGCCAGCCCGCTCCCCGCCGGCGCCTACCGCCCACCCCCGGACGAACCGGTCGACGGGCGCCACGTCCGCGGCCGGGAGAAGCTGCCGGCCCGCCGCGAGTTCTGGCACACCAACCACCTCATCGCCGTCCACCTCGACCGCGACGACCGCGCACGCCGCACCCCGCCTGGGCTGGCATAAACAAGGGCAGCGTGGGGAACTGTCAGCGAGCCGCTCAGCGCTGGTCGAGACGCTCAGAACCGGGCCTGGCCGGCTCGCGATCCGCGGTGTCGTGCTTGGGCTGGGATATCGGGCACCGCACGCTGCGGTGCCGCCGGCGCGGTGGTCGGTAGATCTGCTGCGGGCGCCGGGTCGGTGCGGACGGCACCGCCGTCGATCATGGGGGTGGCGACCCACTGGTACACCGCGATCCAGGCCGAGCTCAATGCTCCCGACCACAGCGGCCCGGACACGTCCCGGACCGCCCGGGTCAGGGCGTGACCGACGTAGAGGTAGTGCTCGGCGGCGACCCCGTAGTGGGTGCGGTGCTGCGCACCGAGGTGGCGCAACACGGTCTGCAGATCGGCGGTGTCCCCGCCGGCCAGCGTCGCGATCGCGGTGAGCAGGGTGTCGCTCATCTTCTGCATCTGCTCGGTCATGTCGGGCGGGAACATCGCCCGCGCGTGCGGGGCCATCTCGAACAGGTGCTCGTAGAAGGCCTCCGCCAACGCCACCGGCCGATCGGCCACCGCCGCACACGACCGCCGCACCAGCGCGATCACCGCCGGCGAGGGCGGCGGTGCGGTCGGGATCGGGATGCTCACCGGGCCATCCCCCATCGCGCCTGCGCTCGTCACGGCGCTGGCCATGGTCGCCCGTTCGTCCGAGCCACCTCCTTCGAGCGCTACGTCGTCGCCGGCGTCGCTGCCGCGCACGACCACCTCCTCGTGGAGGGGCCCTGAAGCCTAGACGCCGAGACTACGGCCCAGCCCCTGCGGCGCCCGATGAGCGGCGAACGCCCTCCGCACATCTGCGGCCGTCGGCCGCAACGCGACTGAGCGATGACCGGCGCTGCAGATGCGACGGACGGTCGCATATGTACGGCGACTGGGCATACGGCCGCGACAGCTGGTCGATTCGGGTGGTACACCTTCAATGAACGGTCCCTTTCGGTCGCCGAGCTGTCACGGTCGATGGCATGACAGTCGACAGCGACCTGACCGCGCCTGAAGTGCTCGCACCCGGGACCCGGTCGAAGAAGACTCCGCCGGGGTCGGCGGGAGAGCACCAGTTGCAGTGCGCCTACGGCACCACCGAGCGGGCCGAGCGGTTCTACCGCGACCAGGTGCGCGGACGGTTGTTACCGGCGATGGTCGAGTTCGTGGGGCGGATGGAGATGGTGTTCGTGGCCACCGCCGACGGCCGCGGCGAGTGCGACGCCAGCCTGCGCGCCGGACCGGCCGGGTTCGTGCGGGTGCTCGATGAGACCCGGCTGGCGTACCCGGAGTACCACGGCAACGGGGTCCTGGCCAGCCTGGGCAACATCACCGAAAACCCGCACATCGGGCTGCTGATGGTCGACTTCACCCGCGACCGGATCGGGCTACACATCAACGGGAGGGCCCGCATCATCGACGACGACGACCTTCGCGCGCAGTTCCCCAGCCTGCCCCACGACCAGGCCCCGGGCCGCCACCCCGAGCGATGGGTGCTGGTCACGGTCACCGAGACCTACGTGCACTGCCGCAAACACCTCCCGCACCTGATACCCGTCACCGGGCGGCGCGCCTGGGGCACCGACGACACCCGCCGCAAGGGCGGGGACTACTTCGGTGCCGCCGCCGCACCCGCCACCCCGGACCGCCCACGATCATCATCCGCCGGCTGACACCCCACCCAGCCGCATGATCGGCTGAGGCTACGTGGCATGGGGTCGGGGTCGTGGCTGTCCTCTGGATGCCGACCGTTCGACTGGTAGATGGAGGGCGGTACCGGTCGGCCCTTGACACGGAGGTGGACCCCATGAAGTACCTGCTCCTGCTGCAGACCGCCGATGACGGGCCGCCGCCACCGCCGAGCGGACGTTCATCCACTGCCAGCTCCACTACCTCGCCCAAACATGATCACCGGACGATCTCCGATCAGCGTGGCCGACCACAGTCGACCACTCCGGGTCGACCACCCCGGGTCGACCACCCCGGGTCGACGCCGCCGTGTCGCGCACGTTCAGCCTCCCGTCAGGCCGCGGTTACCGCCGGGCCGGTATCCGTCGCCACGTCGCACACGGGATCCGTCGGCCTCGGCCAGGGCGGCGGTCCTCTGCTAAGCCGATGGCGGCCTCTCCGTTCGCGCCGGCGTGCAGTGGGGTGCCGGGCGCCTGGCGGTCCATACCGGAGGGTCACGCCCGCGCCTGGGTGGCGAAGGACCTTACGCAAGGCTGACCGAGATGTGACGTCCGCGTTCCTGTCGCTGTTCGTGCAGTTCACGGCCCTAGCGTCGCCCGGTATGAGAATCTGGTTCGGTTCCGCGGCGCGGCGCGGGGCGTGGCGGCTGGTCTGGTCGGTGGGTTGTTGTTGCTGACCCTGCAGGCGGCGGCCCGGCTGTTGGTGGGGGTGTCGCCACCCGCGGAGCTGGTGGGCGACCGCATCGCCCCGTTGTTGTCGATCGACCAGTTCTTCGGTCTGTTCGGGTTGCTCGGGGGCTACAACGGTCTCAAGCAGAGCGGCATCCTCGGCGGCTCGATCGGGCAGCTCGTGCTGGGCATCGCGATCGCGGTCGCGGTGGCTCTGGTGGCCCGCCGTTCCGCCCGGCGGGCCCGTCG
>JBBRLM010000127.1:0-6279 GCA_038231335.1 Mycobacteriales bacterium | reverse complement strand
ATGCCCGACCACCTGCGCGGCGTCCCACAACTCCCGCTCCGCGGGCTCCACTCCCTGCACGAGAAGACCATCCCAAGCCGTTACGACCCGAGCCAGCGACACACCGACCGCCCGACCGAGTTTTTCAGCGCCGTCCTAGACCTGTTCTGGGCCCGGTGTCGGGATCTGGAGTCAGGTCGTGGGCGTCGGTGTGGTCGATCCGCCGGTCGCGCCAGCGCTGTACCGACGCCACCGCCTCCCCGCGGAGCCGCTGCACGGCAGAGTCGCGGGCCCGGGACCGGATCCCGGCCAAGATGTCACGGGTCTCGTGCTGGATCCGGGCGATGTCGGCCGCGGTCCCCGTCGAACCCCCGACGCGAAGCCCATCCTCGATCGTCTGATCCTGGTCGGATCCCGGCGAGCTTGGATGGCCGCCGCGAGAATTCGCGGGCCGGAGCGTGTCGGACATGTGGGCCTCGCGTCCTGCGTCGTTGACGCCCTCGGTGCCGGTTGTCGCGGACTCGTCACTCATCGCGTCGTGGCCATGGGTGCCCTGCCCGTCCTGCGGCGCGCTGTCGGGGAGCGGGAGGTCGCGGCGGGTGAGTTCCTCGGCGGCCAGCCGGGCCCGCTGCTCAACCTCGGCGGCGGTATCTGCCCAGGCGGCGCGGTCACGGTAGATGCGCTCGAGCTCGCTCGCCCGCCCGGCAGCGACATCCGCGGTCTGGGCGGCGTTGTCCACGGTGTCCGCCCGGGTCGCGTCCTGCGGTACGGGGTCGGTGGCGGTGGCGAGTTCCGCTGCGCCCAGGATCGCGTCGCGGCGGGACGTCTCCGCGACCTGGTGGGCGTCGCGGAGCTGGTCGGCGACATACGCCGGCGCCCACGCTTGGGCCCGCTCCCACGCCGCAACATGCTCGTACAGGACCACGTCCGGAGCGGCGCGAAACTCGACCTCCTCGGCCGGGACACCGAGCGCCTGGTTCGCGTGGCGCCACAGGGCGCGGTGCAGGACCTGCTCCGGTGACGGGGCCGCCCCCAGCGACAGCTGTGCATCGTCGATCCCCGCCAGCTCCCGATACGCGCCCACCACACCCACACGGCGCTCCCACTCCAGCCTCCCGCCCGGATCCTCGGGTGTTGTGCCCAGGTGCAGGGTGGCCCACTCGGGGTGCTGCTGTGCGGCGGTGTGCCCGATCTCGGCCTGCCGGTCGGTGGCGAGCACAGCCAGGTCGCGCAGGAACTGCCCGACCGGGCCGTCGACGGGTGAGCTCCACGTCGTCCAGTCCTGCGGATCGACAACCTGCTCGGGAACCCGGTCGCGGGTGTGGAACCGGACCCGCCACCGCAGCACATCGGCCACCGACCCCGACTCCCCCACACCCCGACCGCCACCGGCCCCGCGTCCCTCGACCGCGTCAGCGCCGATTGTGTCGCCATGGAGGGTGCTGCCGCCCGCGGCGACCGCCGCAATCAGTAGTGCGTCGGGGTTGTGGCCGGCCAGTTCGGCGTCGCGGATCGCCCGCAGCAGCCGCGGGAATCCCGGCTCGGCCACCGCCCGCTCCACCACCTCGGCGGGCAGCAGCTGTGTGAGGGTGTCGGTGTAGCGGCCGCGGGCGGCGTCGGCACTGGTCTGGTCGAATACCGTGGCGATCCAGGCCAGCGACCGGGCCTCCCGTTCCCCGGCCCGCCGCTCCCATTCCGCCGACCTCGTGTCCCCGACGCGGTCGAGGATCGCCGCCATCCGTCCCAGCACCGTCTCCGCCAGCCGCTCCGGGGTGTGCTCGTCGGGGGCGCGGTGGGTGGTCAGATAGGCGGTGTTGCGTTCCCGGCCCCGGGTGAGCGCCACGTAGGCGTCCTCGCGGTGCGCCTGCTCGCCCAACAGCGCGTGCGCGGTGTCCACGGTGCGGCCCTGCGCCGCGTGCACCGTCGAGGCATACGCCAGCGTCAGATGAGCCCGCACGTAGCCGGGCGGCAACTGGGCGACCGCGCTGCCAGCACCGTTGTCGACCAGCAGTCCGCCGTCCGGGGTGCGGTCCAGGACGCGGTAGGTCTCCCGGTTCACCACATGCCGCCGCCACGCTGGTGCGCCACCGTCGTGGACGGGGATTCGGGCATCGTTGCGCCTTGCCTGCACCAGATCCCCCGCCGACACCCGGGCGCCGTCCCGCAGCTGGGCCCGGGGGGCCGGGTCGACCCGGCCCAGGGCGATCAGCTCCCGCCGGATCGACTGGCTCAGCTCGGCGGCGTCCTGGTTGGTGCCCACGATCAGCAGCGACTCCCGCCCCGCCACCGTGTCCGCTAGGTAGCCACACACGGCCGCCGCGCACATGTTGTCCACCGTGCCCCCGTGCAGCCGGCCCCGGTCCTCATACTCGCCCAACACCGACACATCGCCGAGGCGCAGCCGGGCGCTGACCGGGCCCTCCCACCCAGCGTCGAACCGGCGGATCTCCTGCAGCTCGAACGCGCCGTTGTCCGCGACCAGCAACCTCAACAGCCCACCCGGCCCGATCGCCGCCAACTGATGCGGGTCGCCGGTGAACACGATTTTTCCCCCGCCCCGACGCACGATCTCCACGATCCGGTCCAGCTCGACGGTGCTGGTCATCGACACCTCGTCGATCACGAACATATCCCCCGGACTCACCACCTCCCCCAACCCCGGGCGGACGTCGGTCTGGTGGCGGTGCAGAAACGCAGCGATGTTCATGGCACGCAGTCCGTCCTCGGCGAGGACGTCGGCGGCCCGCTGCGAGGTCGCCAACCCCAGCACCCGCCCCCCGACCTGCTGCTCCCACACGGTGGCGAGGGCGGCGAGGGTGCGACTCTTCCCCGCCCCCGCCGGCCCGATCAACAGATCCCCCGCCCGACCCGACGACACGATCCCGGCCACCGCGGCCACCTGATCTGGCCCGAGGCCGGCCGCGGCCAACTCCACCCGAAGCAGTTCCAGATCGGGGCCGGTGATGGCCGGAGCGGTCACCGCCCGCGCCGCGGCCACCACCCGGGTCTCGGTGGCGAGTTGGCCGGTGGTGGCGTAGCGCTCGTCGATGTGCGCCCGGAAGACGAGGCGGCCGTCCTCCGGGCGGCGCAGCTCGGCGGGCACGGCCACCGGGTCGGCCGCGGTCAGCTGCAACACCCCGAACCCGTTGTCCGCTGCCACCGCGTGCCTGGCCATGTCCTCCAGCAGGTGGGGGCGGTGCTGCGCCGGCATGTCGAGGTTGGGCAGTTGGCGGTCGAGCGCGGCGATCAGGTTCCCGATCGTCCAGGTCGCGTAACGGGCCTGCACCTCGGCCACCGCCGCGGCCAGCACCACCGACCGGTCACCGGTAACGGCCACGCCGGTCATCGCGGCCATGGCCGCTCCGTCCGGGTGGCCATCGGTGGCCATCCGGATGGCCGCATCGGCCACCCCGTCCACCGTGTCGGCCATCGCCTCCGGCCGTTGCCGTGCCCAGGCCAGCACCGCCGCCGGGCCCGCCTGGCCGGTCTTGGCCGCACGCGTGTCGAGGGTGGCCGCCTGCGACAACGCCTTCCGCACGCCCGCGTCCGGCGCGCGGCCATGGCGGGCCACGTAGTCGACGGTGAGCTCGTCGAGGCGGGCCAGGACCTGCGCCCGGCGTGTCGACGCCTCCGCGCAGACGCTCGGGTCGACCCCAAGGATCTCCCGGGCGATCCCGTCCGGGCGTAGCCCGAACACCACCCCCAACGACTCCCCCAACAACCGCTCCACCGCGCCCTCATACGCGGCGGCGACCGCTTCCTTGATCGGGCGGAACCCACGACCATCCAGCGCCCGAATCTGCCCGTCAGAGCGGGTGACCGCCCGGTTGGACACCGCGACGTGGGTGTGGATCTGCGGCTCGCCCTCGCGGTTGGTCGAGTGCTCCCACACCGTCATCACCAACCCGGTCGCCGCCTCATACCGGCCCACCGACCGCCCCTCCGCCGTCCGCCCGTGATAGCCCACCCGCACATACGCGGCATGCGATTCCGCGTAGGCCATCGCGATATCCACCGCGTCCCGATGCGCCGCCACCACCAACTCCGCTTCCGCTAGGAAGCCTTCGGCGAGCAGCGCGGCGTAATAGACCGACACACTCTTCACCGGCGAGAATGTGAAATCGTAGTAGGCCACCGCCTTCCGGCCATCGGTCTTCGCAGCCAGCTCCAGCGCGCGGAGCCGTTCTGGGGACGGCGGCAGCGGCTCCCGCGCGACGGCCGCTGCGAGGCGCTGGCGGTAGGTCTTGAACCGCCGCGGCGCCCGCCCCAATGACTCACCGGACACCGGATGCTCCACCCGTCCGAACACGGCCCGCACCGCTTCCGGATCCGCCTCCTGCCCGGGCTGCACACCGACCATTGCCAGCCCCGAGCCCGCCCAGCGGCCCGGCACCTCCCCCGAGCGCACCGCCGACTCGAAATACCCCGCCGCGCCGTCCACACCCCGCCCGGACGCGTCCCGCCCCGCTGCCGCTGAGGTGCCCGCGCCGTCCTGCGCGGCATCGAGATTGACCACCGCGTTGCCGTGTTCATGGGTGCAGCCGCTGCCTCGGATCAGGTATTCGACCGCTCCGGCGGATATGGCGGTGATCCGGAGCATGAAACCACCGTACCAAGATCATTATCTAATGCATAGGTGTGCTGCTTGAAGACACTGGGGGCATTCTTGTCGTTGTTGCTCGTTGTTTGTCGATGTTTACCAGGGCCCCTTGGTACAGCCACAGTGGGATCACCAAGCGGAGCTGGGGAACAGCCGACAGGGCCGAAGTCGACTTGACTGGTATGGGAGTTGTCAGCCGGGTTCAGCCATGCCGAAGACCTCGTCCATGCATGCCTGCGGCCCATGGCTTGCCCTGGGCAGGCGACGAGCACCTCGAAAGATCCTCTTCAATCTGCGACCCGTCGTCCGGCGAGTCGGCCTGACATCAGGCCCCGACCTCCGCTGCCCGCGGGGCCAAATACGCGATACCGCGTCGCCGAAAGAGAGTCCATGAGCTCTCGACCTGTGGACAATTCATCCAACTACTCTCCCATCGCTGTATTCTTCGGTAATGGGAGTTACGAAGCGGCCCGACGGGCGCTGGCGTGCGCGCATCATCGGCGAGGACGGCCGGGAGCGAGCCAAGCACTTCGCCCGCAAGATCGACGCCGTGCGGTGGGAGACCGAGCAGCTGGCCGACCTCGCGCGCGGCACGTGGGTCGATCCCCGCGACGGACGCATGACGTTCCTCGAGTTCTACCGGGAGTGGTCGGTCCGGCAGATATGGGAGACGGGGACGGTCCGGGCGATGGATCTTGCTGTGAACGGAACGACGTTCTGCACGATGCCGCTCGCTCACATACGGCGCAGCCACGTCGAGACCTGGGTCAAGACCATGACCGTCGCGGGCCTGGCCGCCTCGACCATCCGAACGCGATTCAGCAACGTGCGCACCGTCTTCCGAGCCGCGGTCCGCGACCGGATGATCGCCGCGAACCCCACGGAAGGCGTGATCCTGCCCCGGCTCCGCCGCCGGGATGCGTCGATGGTGCTGCCGGCCGCCGGCCAGATCCGCTCGCTCCTCGACGCAGCGGAGAGACCGTTCGGTCCGTTCGTCGCCCTGTGCGCCTTCGCCGGACTGCGTCTCGGAGAGGCGGCGGCGGTCCAGGTCGGCGATATCGACTTCCTCGGCCGCACGCTGACCGTCACCAGGCAGGTGCAGCGCGCCGGTGGCGGCAAGGTCGAGATCAGGCCGCCAAAGTACGGATCGGAGCGTGTCGTTTACCTGCCCGACGAGCTGGTGACGCTGCTCGCGCAGCACGTGCCCGGGCGGGACTGCTGGCTCTTCGACGGCCCTGGGGGCGACCCGCCGCACCAGAACACCATCGGCTACCGGTGGCGCACGACCTGTGCGCAGGCCGGCCTGACAGGGATCTCACTGCACGATCTACGGCACTACTACGCGAGCGGCCTGATCGCGGCGGGATGCGACGTCGTCACTGTGCAGCGCGCGCTCGGGCACTCCACGCCGACAACCACACTGAACACATACAGTCACCTCTGGCCGACCGCCGAGGACCGCACCCGACGAGCC
This sequence comes from Mycobacteriales bacterium, assembly GCA_038231335.1. Taxonomy (GTDB): domain Bacteria; phylum Actinomycetota; class Actinomycetes; order Mycobacteriales; family Pseudonocardiaceae; genus Pseudonocardia. Next base: position 226 of record JBBRLM010000127.1, on the reverse strand, counting down.
GCCGCGCAACTGATGTCCGCGTCAACCGGACTAGAACCGGACTTCCAGCACCCTGCGAGCGTCTGAACTGCGGAAACAGGTCAATTCAGACGTTGAAGCGGAACTCGACCACGTCCCCGTCGACCATCACGTAGTCCTTGCCCTCCATGCGCACCTTGCCCGCGGCCTTCGCCGCCGCCATCGACCCCGCGGCGATGAGATCGTCGTAGGACACGATCTCCGCCTT
>JBBRLM010000126.1:0-6632 GCA_038231335.1 Mycobacteriales bacterium | reverse complement strand
CACATGCACCTACGATCCCTGCGCGACACGCTGGAACGCGTCACCCAACCCGTGGGTGCCACCGGCCATACTGAGGCCGTCACAGCCGCCTGATGATCACCGGGCCGCCACCGAAGTTCCACGAGATTCGGGACATCCTCCTGCGGCTGTCCAACCACCTGACCAGTTACGCCCGGAGATGGTGATAGGTGCCCTTGCTGACCTGGGATGATCGTGTTTGCGAAGACGCGATCGGCGAGGCGGGAAGGACACCTATCGGGTGGGCAGAGTACGTGATCGGCGTCGGAGGCGACGCAAGGCGCGGCGCGGTGTGCGGGTCGGCGCGCCGGATCGGTCGCTGACCAGGTTCTCCGGGTTGGTGGCGGTCACCGAGCTGGTCGAGAGGCTCGACGTGATCGGCCGGTTGGACGCGGCGATCGGGCCGATAAAGACCCGGGATCGGGGAGCGAGCGGGGCCGAGGTGCTGGTCGGGATGGCGGCGGCGCAGCTGGCCGGTGAGGAGTTCCTGGTCGGGTTGGACCGCCACCGCGCCGATACCGCGGGGCAGGTGCTCACGCCGGTGCCGGGGCTGGCGTCGACGACCGCGACGGGGTTGGCGCGGCGGTTCACCGACGGGCAGTGGGTGGCGGTGGAGACCGGGCTCGGGGACGTGCACACCGGCGCGCTGGCCGCGCTCGCCGCGGTGGCACCCGAGCGGGCCGAGCAGCTCACCCGCAGCGTGACGATTGACCTGGACACCACCGATGTCGAGGTCTACGGCCGGCTCAAGCACGGGGTGGCGTTCAACCACCAGGGCCAACGGGTCGGCCGTCCGCACGTCGCGGCCTGGGCCGAAACCGCGACTGTGCTCGCAGCGGACCTCGGCTCGGGTCGCGACGACCCGCGGTCCTCCGCGGCCGAGCTGCTGCACCGGGCACTGGCCGCGCTCCCGACCGCGGCTCGGGCCGGTGAGATCCGGTTACGCGCCGATGCCGGCTACTTCGCCGGACAGCTCGCCCGCGCCGCCCTGTTCGCCGGCGTCGGGTTCGCCATCGGTGCCCGGCGGATCGCGCCGTTGTGGCGGTTGCTCGACAGCGTTCCCGCCTCGGCGTGGACCGACGCGGTCGACATGACCGGCGCCCAGGTCGCCGTCACCGAGTACTGCCCGGACTGGTGGCCGGCCAAGACACGGCTGCTGATCCGCCGGGTCCGGCTCGACCTCGATCACGGCCAGGTCTCGGCTGATCCGCGAGCGCGTCGGCGGCGCACCCTGCGTCCCGACCAGCGCGCCCTCCCCCTCGCCGAGCTCGCCCACGCCGACGCCGTCTATGCCTACTCGTTCATCGTGACCAACCTCGACGTCTCCACCGCAGCGAAGGCCGTCGAGGTCGAGCACTGGTACCGGCATCGGACCCAGATCGAGAACCTGTTCCGCGACAGCAAGCTCGGCGCCGCCCTTCGCCACCTGCCCTCGGGCTATCCGCAGGTCAACCGGGCGTGGATGTGGGGCGGGCTGCTCGCCGCCACCCTGGGCGGCTGGCTGCACCACCTCACCGCCACCGATCATGAGGGGCGGCTGGTCGGGCACGGCGTCCGCGGCGGCCACGCCATGATCTCCACGCTGCGACACCGGCTGATCGCCGTCCCCGCACGCCTGGTCCGCCACGCCGGCGCGCTGACACTGCGCCTACCACCCGGCGAGCACCTGCTCGCGCAGATCCTCGCCCGCATCCGAGCCCTCCCAGCACCGTCCTGACCAGGCCGAACCGGCCCCGACCAGCACCGGAACCCGCACACCCGAGGCGACACTCGGGCCACCAGCGCGCACCCCACCCGCCCCAACCCGAATCGAACATCAACTTCTCGGCCCAAGATCAGCCCGTCGCCTACTCGCGGATTCGGGTCAGACCGAGTCCCATCCTTGGGCAGTCCCGCCAGGGCGGCGGCGTCCGGGGTCACCTCACTATCGTGCTTATGGCCGCTGCCACTGGCTTTCCTTCATCACCGCTCGGTGTGGCATTAAGCCGGTTGGTGCAGCGCTGCAGTCCACGGTGACGCGCACCAAGGCAACAGCATCCAATTGCTGATCCCCATGGCCTACGCCTAACGCATCTGCGAGGTCCATCCCGACGCAAACCGGCTCCTGGTCTGGTTCGCGATCCTGCGGCACGACGTCGGCTGGGCCCGTGTCAACCAGGACCGCATCCTCGCCGAGGTGTTCTCCGGGAACTGGCGCTGCTCGGCCATCCGCCACGAGCACGAGAAGCAGGGCTGCCTGATCGCCCACGAGATTGCAGCCGGAGCTGCGCGACCCCGCCGAGCCGGTGATCCGACCACAGGCCAAGATAGTCACGATCGGTCACAGAATCAGCGCGGAGGGCATCGGTGCGAATCTCGCGCCTGCGACTGCAGGACTTCCGAGGATGGAGCCACCTCGACCTCCGCCCCCGCACGCACGTGCTGCTCGCCGGTGTCCCTCGGGCCGGCCGTAGCGACGTCACCGCGGCACTCGGCCGGTTGCTGGACCCGGCCGCTATCCGCCTGCACCCGGTGCTAACCGACATCCGGCAGCGGCGCCAAGTCCCGGCGACGACGCCCACGGACGCGGACAGCACCGCCGTCCCGGCACCCGACACCTCCGCTGCTGGAGATGCCGACGGCGATGCGGTCGCGGACGCCGGTTGCGTCGAACCCGCGCCGGCCGACTATGCCGAGGCCGAGGTTACGCTGGTCGATCTCGACCCGGAGCTCGAGCAGTTGTGCGATGGGTTCCTCGAGCCACTCGATCCCGACGGCCAGGTCGACGTCTCCGGAAGCGCGGCACCGGACGGGCGCCTCGGCGTGCGGCTGAGCTATCGGGTCCGCTACGACCCGGACGCGGATGCGCTCGACCATGTGTTGTTCTTCCCAGTGCGGAGCAACCCGGCGAACGGGAAGTACGCCCGGGTCCCCACCGCTGTCCGACGCGCCCTGCCCGTGGTCGTGCTGAACGCCCAGCGCCCGCTGCAGCTGCGGGGCGAAGGGGTTCTGAGGCGGCTGGTCTGCGAGCGGGACGCCGACGGGGCGTCGGCGGCCTTCCGCACGCTCGAGCAGGCGGTGGCCGCGGCCACCGACCGGCTGTCGGCGGACAAGGTGATCGCCGCGACCGTCGATGCCGTCCTCCAGACGGGCGGGCTCGCCCAACGTCTCGCGGAGGTCGCGCCCACCGCGAGCGATGTGCGCTTTCGCCCGGAGGACGGGTCCCTGTCCGCGCTGCTGCGCGCCATACAACCCGCCCTGGACCTCGACGACGCCGGGCCGCTGACGCTGACCAGCCACGGATCGACTGCCACCGCCGTGTTGGCGGCCGCCGAGGCGCTGCTGCTCGCCGCGTCGACCAGCGGCGTCGTCGTCCTCGGCGACGATTTCGGCGAAGGTCTCGACGCGGCGACGGCAGAGCACGTCGCCGCCGTCCTACGTGCACGAGCCGCCCAGGTCTGGCTGACCACCCGACGGCCCGAAGTGGCCAAGGCCTTCGCCCCGGCCGAACTCGTCCGGCTCGGCCGACGCGGCGGCACCCGGACCTGGTACGTCCTGCCCGAGCCCGTGGACCGGAAGGAGGTCGCGGTACGCCGCTTGCTGCACGCGCAGCTGCTACCGGCCTTGACCGCGCCCGTGGTCGCCATCGTCGAGGGGCCGCACGACGTGACGACCTACAGCAGCGCGGAGCGCCACCGGGTGGCCACCGGCACCGGCTGGTCCCTGGCGGCCGCGGGGGTGCGGCTCATCTCGGCCGACAGCGGCTCTGGTGGCGGAACCGGCCAGATCCCCCGCGTCGCCGCCCTCGCGCGTGCCATGGGCTTCCGAGTCATTGCCTTGATCGACTGTGACCCGGCGAAGACCTCGGCGGACACGGTGGCGCAGATCGAGGCGGCCTGCGATGTCGTCGTGCGGCTGCCGACGTCGTGTGCCATCGAGGTGGCCCTGGTGACCGGCGTCGACGTGGCGCACCTGCGGAAGACCGCCGAGGTGCTGCCAGCGTACGGCGTCCCCGACCCGACGAGCGGCGCTGCGGACGGTGATGTGCCGAAGGCCATCGCGAAGGTGCTCCACAAGCAGGGCCTTCACGAGCAGTTCCTCGACGCCCTCGTCGAGCAGCGTCAAGCTGTACCGCCGGCGATCGATGCCGCGTTGACCGCGGTCGCGCTCGCTGCGCGCGCCGACTACGCCGGTCCCGCACGCATCGATCTGACATCACCGACCACACCCCCAGCAACCGGCACGCCATGAGCTGGGTATGACCTACACCCCGGCCGGTACGCAGAACGAGGCCATCACCACGTCCGCGCCGGTGGCCGTGGTGCTCGGCGGTGCGGGTACGGGTAAGACCACGACGGCAGCCGCGGCCGCCGCGGGCAACCTGCGAGCCGCGGACACCGCCCGAGAGCAACGGCACCGCGCGATGCTCGCCGCGGGCGCCGAGGGCACGGTCACCGCGCTGCCGCCCCGAGGACGCGTGCTGGTGTTGTCGTTCTCCCGGACCGCGGTGGCGCAGGCGATCGACCGCGCCGCGGGGGTCGTCGGACGGCTCGTCGAGCGGATGGAGGTCGTCACCTTTCATGGCCTCGCCTGGCGGATCCTCAACGACTGGGGCAGCAACTACGGGTACCCGGGCCCGTTGACCATCGCCTCCCAGGCCCAACATAAGGTTCCCGGAGCACCTGACGGGATGCGCTATGCCGACCTGATCCCGACCGCACTCACGATCCTGGCCAACTCCACGGTCTCCGGCTACTACGCACGACGTTACTCGCTGGTCATCTGCGATGAGTTCCAAGACACCAACGCCCAGGAGTGGCAGTTCCTCCAGGCCATCGCACCGGCCGCCCGTCGGATCCTCCTCGGCGACGTCAACCAGTGCATCTACGCCGAGCTCAAGGGCATCGACCCCGAAGCCCGAGTCCAGCAGGCTCTCGACCTGCCGGGCGCGGTCCGCATCGACCTGCCGGCGGCGAGTCACCGCGACCCGTCAGGGCTGCTACCGGCCGCCGCGGACGCGGCACGCCAGCGGCGCTTCGACGACGAGGCGATCGTCCAGGCCGTCCGGGCGGGCAGGCTTGTCGTAACCCGGGTCCCCGACGACCTCCAGCACACCCACATCGTCGACCTGGTGCGAGCCGAACGCGTGCGGCAGAACACCTGCAGCGTCTTCACCCACACCAATGCGGCCACCGCCGCGCTGTCGGACGCTCTCACCGCCGCGGATCTCCACCATGAGCAGGTCGGCTTGGGTGAGGCATACGGCGAAGCCCTCAACGCGCAGATGGCGCTGCTGCGCTACGCCCTCGACGGAACGCCCGGGCGCCGCGCCCTCGCTGTGTTCGTGGCGGCGAACCACCGCGCCGACACGCCGCTGATCCGCCAGATCCTCCAGAACTCCAACCCCGCCTTCGAGCGTGCGCTCGACGCGGTCGCTCAGGACCTGCGCTCGGCCGCCCACCCGCTGAACGTCGGGCTGCTCGCCGAGGTGATCGCCGGCGCGTTCGCCAGGCTGGGTACCCACCGCGGACAGCAGACGTGGGCGGAGGCGGCGCGCCGCACGACGGCCGCGATGCGGTTCCTCGCCGTCGGCGAGCCCCTCGAAGCTGTCGAGGAGGAGCTTGAGCAAGCCTGTCGGCGGGCGCTGCTCGGCGACGCCGGATTGCGCCCGCACCCCGTCCAGGTCATGAACCTCCACCAGACGAAGGGCCGCGAAGCCGACACCACGATCCTCGTCCTGCAACCCGGCGAATACCACGGTGGGGAACAGCGGCCCTACCCCACGCTGTCCCGCCTGCTGTACGTCGTCCTCACCCGCGCCCGCCACCGCGCGTACATCGCAGTGCCCGACGAAGTCCATCCACTATGGCGCCCGCTGGTCGAGGCGTGCGAGACGGTAGCTCGCCGAGAGATCCCACCCCAGGCACGATTCTCCTGACACCGGGCTCAGCCAGTTAGAGACGTCCGCGCTGCAGTTGCGGATCTCGTCAGGTTGCGGTCCGAGCCAGCCCGGCCGCCGCCACCAACAGGGTCGAGTAAGCCGCCCTGGCCAAGACCTACAGCTCAAGCCCGTCCTCCACGACCAGCATCCCCTGGTGAACGTGCTGGTCGTGGCCGTTCCCATTCTTGTGGCGTCCAGCCGTCGGCGCAGGGCGCGCGTAGTCCGAGTCCCAGCTACAGCAGCCGACGACCAATCACCCCCGCGGGGGACACCGCACATTGGCCCGCCAGCCACTCAGCAGCCCCGGCGTCGAGCTGGTCTCCGAAGTCGTCACAACCACCGAACGTCAGCCGGGGGAGCGGACGACGAACCCGCCTTCAATCACCAGGCTTCCAGGAAGAACGCCCTGCTCAGCCCAGGTCCCATCCTTTGGCAATCCCGCCGGGGGCACCGGCTGCTCGGACACGAACGCCGAGCAAGCATGACGGCCGCCGCCACCGGCCCCACACCCCCGGCCAAATGCGCCAACGCCGCGCACCCCGCGGGCGCCACAACCTGGGTTCCGCAGCTGTCTTCGGGTGAAAGTGCCCGGATAGGGGGTCTGAGCTGGGGAAACGGGTGTCGGCCTGGTGACGTGTCGTGTCACTAGGCGCGGCTGTTGTTGCTGGTCAGCGTGTTGGGGTTTGCTCGGGGT
>JBBRLM010000125.1:0-6920 GCA_038231335.1 Mycobacteriales bacterium | reverse complement strand
GGTGCCCATCCGTTCGTGCAGCGAGTTCTTGCGGACGTCTTGGCCTTCGGAGTCCCGCATGCCGGTGAGCGCGAGCAACACGATGTAGGCGGCGGTTCGCAGCGACCGCAGTTCGGTGCGCGTGTCGGATTGACGCATCGGAGCCCGCCACCCGCCGATGCTGCCATCGGGCCGGGTCACGTTCACCGCGGGTTGGTAAAGGGCACACGCGACGGTCCGTCCCTCGACGGCCAGCTGTTCGGCGATCGGCCGCAGCCGCTGCCCGGTCGGCTTGCCGGCGCTGAACGCCCGAGGCTTGATCCCGGTGAGCGCCGCGAGGCGTGTCCACACCGGGCGGCCCTGCGCGTCGACCGGCACCCGGCTGCCGGGATCGGCCGCCCACGCGGTGAGGTGACCCACCGCGGCGGGACCGCCCAACCCGTCGGTGACCGCGTCCGCTGCGGACGTCGCCTCGGTGGCGGCGATGATGTCACCAGCGAAGTCGTGCACGTAGGCCAGCGCGGCGGTGAGCAACGCGAAGAACGGGCCCGGGGTCATCACCGGCGTCGCGCATTGGTCAAGCACCGGTGGGGCCGCAGCTTTGAGGACCAGCGCCGGCACCGCCACCGCGGGCGAGCCTGGCCACGGCTCGACGGTGAGCCCGCCGTCGCGGTAGAGGGACCGGTGCCGCCACAGGCGCTTGAGGGTCTCGGCGGCCTGCTCGACGGTGCGCCGCGACGAGGTGGGGAGCTGATGCAGGTAGCGCGACGGGACCTCCGGCGACCATGTAGAGGGCAGACCCAGATCGTGCTCGGTGGCCCAGCGCGCCAACGCCAGCAGCCGGCACGATTCGCCAACAAGCGTGCGGGCATGCGCGGAACGCTGGCGTATCACCCCGACGTCGCGCAACGCGGCCACGTCAACCAGGGCCATGAGGTGTTCGCGAGCGAGACGCTCCCACGCCGGAGGGAACGCCGAGAACCGCACCCACATCGCGGTATCGGTGACGTTGGCGGAATGCGCGATCTCCCCGAACTTCCAGGTGCGGTCACCGAAACGGGCGGCGCTGGCCGCGAAGATGACCGTGTCCGCCGCCCAGGACTCGCTGTCCTCACCGCTGTCCTGACCTCGACATGCCCGAACCGGCGACGGTGCGGTCACGACCGGCCCGCGGTGCTGTGGCCGAGCTCGGCCAGGATGTGGCGCAGCATCAGTCGGGTGGGCAGGCCCCGTGCGGCCCACTCGGGTGGGGTCATCGAGACACGGAGCTGTTCGAGGTGCTCCTCGTCGAATCGGTTGAGCGCGTCGGCGTGGCGAGGAGTGATAACGCTGAGCGGGCAGCGCAGACACATGCCCAGCCGGGACAGGTCACACAGCCGGCCCGGTTCGGTGAACGGCCCGCCGGTCGGGTTGATGCAAGCGGCGATCCCGCCGTCCACGTCGTGGGCACCCCGGCCAAGCTCGACCGCGGTCGTCGGGGCGACACCCAACTGCGCGGCGATCTCCGTGTCGCCGGACCCGAGGCGATCGGCGGCCGACGCGGTGATCACATTCACGCGCCGGGCCGATGCTTCGCGGGCCAACTCCTCGGCGATGGTGACGAACAGGCGACCGGCTCGGACCTGAAAGACCGTGGCGCTGCGGGTGTAGTGACGCTGGAACGTCTCGAGCTCGTTGTCGCCCCACCGGTCGAACTCGTCGGGGTGCACGGTGGCCATGTGAGACCGGTTCGCCTTGCGTAGCCGCCGCAGATCAAACGGCGGGGACAGCGCCGGGAGTTCCTCGATCCGCTCGCTTCGCGGCCCACCCTGGCGCGGCCAACGGCGCCGCGTGCCCGGCTCATGCAACGCGTTGCGAACGACCCAGGTGCGAAACGGTGTCTCGTCCCACGGCACCGGACCGATCCGCACACCGGCCCAGCCCGGGTGCACGATGCCGCCCACGAACACCTGGCTGAGATCGCCGGCGCGCCGGGCCGCGCCGGTGACGTCGATCAGCGACCGCAGCACGTTGCCGGTGTCGCGGAACCGGACCGTCGACAACGTCACGCCCGAGTCGTCATCGCCCGGCCCGGGATCGTGGCGTTCTTGGTCGCTGAACACGCGCCGGCGGATCTGGTGGGCGCGGTGCTTCACCAAACGCAGACGGACCCGGCCCTCCCCGAAATCGCAGTCGTTCACGTCGAGATCCTTTAAGGACTCCGGCGGCGCCCCGGTGTCCAACGCCAACAACACGTAGTGGCCCATCAGATCGACCGGGTGCGGGAACACGTGCCGGTACGCCAGCGCCACCAGCTCCCCGCACCGGGGTCGGCCATTCGTCGTCGCCGGCAACAGACTTCCGATGCCGTCAGGAAGGTGCGTCCACCGCGCGGGCAGCTGGGCCCGAAGACCGGCCACGGTCAACTCCCGGCGGGCGGCCGCCGCGACCATCCCCGGCCACGTCGGTGACCCGTGATCCTCGCCAGCCGCGGACGCGATCAACGCCCGGCCGGTTCGGATGCGCTGTTCGGTGTGGAACGCGGTCGATCGGGCCGCCTCGATGAGACGCAGTCGTTCCCGTTCACCGAAGTCAGCCAACGGAACACCACGACGGTTGTTCGGATGGGCAGTGCGCTCACCGAGCCGGGCCAGCACCGCTTCGTTCACTGAACCCGGCCGGTCCGCTTCGATGTTGCGCAACAAGGCGAACAGCTGGCCGGCCCGCTTCGCCGGAGCGTCCGACGTCGCCGGGTGCCGGCCCGCCAGAGCATCCTCATAGCCGTGCAGCAGCCCGACGGTGATCGCGGCGACGGTCATCGTCTCGGGCGCCGGGCACGCCGCGTCGACATAGCCGGCGAACTCGACGACCGAGACCCGCCACTCCTTGACCGTCCCATGCCGACCGGCGCCCATCGCCGCGTGCCGCACCCAGGCGCGACCGAGGTCACCGACCAGCCGCCGACACGCGAATGCCGCAGGATCCACCATCAGCATGGTCGGCGCGCCGCCCGGCCGCACTGCGTGCACCGCCAGCGGTCCCAGGTCCCCCCGCGGCGGGCTCGACGGGCCGATCACCTCACCACCCGACGGCGGGGCTTGCTGGTAGGCGAAGCGTCGGGGCATCAGACCGGCGCGTCCCACAGCGCGTGGCCCATCTCATCCAACGCGCGGTACACGTGACCCTCACACCGCTGCGCGGCGTCGATGTAGAACCGGTAGGTCGTCGCCGGGCTGGCGTGACCCAACGCCCGCTGCACGGTCTTGAGGGGATGCTCGATCAACTCCAACGTTGCCGACGAACCCGACGCGGCCGCCGCTGACAGCAGCGCCGCGAGCAGATGCACCGCGAAGCTATGGCGCAACATGTGCGGCGTGACCCGCAGCGGGGCGCCGTCGATCCCTTCGCATCGCCGCTCGGCCGCGTCGAACGCCGCGTTCCAGTGGCGCACCCCCAGCATCCGTCCATGCCGCGACCCGACGAACAGCGCCGCCGGATCCAGCATCGCGTCCTCGCGGCGGACCACCACCCGGGCCAGATCCTCGGCCCGACCGAAACCGACCGTGGGCCGGCGCTCCCGACCCCGCACCAGCAGCACCCGCCCCTGGCGATCGCGCTTCGCGGCGAGCCGATACTCGACGAGGTCGCCGTCGCGTACCCCGCGCTCATACCTGGCCTGATGGGCGAGCACCACGTCCTCGCGGTCACCGAGGCGGTAGCTCACCATCTCCCCGAACACCAGACGCGGCAGGTCAACCGGACGGGCCTTGGCGCCCTTGCCAAGAACCCACATCGACTCGAAGCCACGCGAGCCGCCCGCAGCGGGCAAGTCGACCCAGCACGCCCGGGCCATCTCCGCCCGCCGGGCCCCCGAGCACAACACCAGATCGAAGAACAGTCGCTCACGATCACCGACGAAACCGTGGGACCGCAGCACCCGGATCTCGTCCGCGGTCAAGAACCGGACCTGCGGCTCCTCGACCGTCGCGACCCTCAACCGCACCCGGCCGTTCGCGTCGGGCCACCGGGGGATCGGTGAACGAGCGATCTTCCCGCCCGCCACGTTCCACCGGTAGAACGTCGAGAACACCGCCACCAGATCGTTCCAGCGGCTCGCCGACACCGGTGACCGATCACTCGACGGAGCCGGGTCGGTCATCGCCCGTCGGTACGCCAACAGGTCCGCCTCCGCCAACGACAACACCGTCAGCCCCCGAGACCGAGCCCAACGAGCCAGACCGGCCAGATCACCCGCGTACTTGCGGATGCTGCTCAACGCGATCGGCGCATGGCGAAGGAAGTCGTTGATCTCCTCTACCGGATCGCCGTCATCGAAAACCATGCTCAGCCCGTCGGGAACATCGAACTCGTCAAGCAACGCGAGCGCTGACTCTCCCGACCCGGCACCAACCAGAGCATCGACCTCGTCCCGGCACCCGCGGATCGAGTCACGATCGACGTACCCCGCCCAGATCATGACCCGAACGTAGAGCCCGCCGCCCCCGTCAACGGGGATGATCGCGAGACAGCCGGTCAACCGCACGAATGGGACCGGGAACTTCATCGGCCTCGCCCCCGACCTCCCCCTCGATTGGGTCGGCGTCGAACAGGACCCGATCAGCGGCGCCATCGCCAAGGCCTTGTACCCCCACGCCGACATCCGCGTCGAAGGGTTCCAATCCACCCGCGCCACACCAGGCCAATTCGACCTCGCCGTCGGCAACGTCCCCTTCGTTTTCTGGGGTTCTGAGACTGTCGCGTTGTGTGCACGCGCGCTGCCTGCGGCCGGGTTGAACGTCACACCCCCTGCGTAGTGTGCGAGACGTGCGCTGCTGCGCGGGAGGGGAGATGCCATGAGGGCTTTGCGAGTGCCTGTAGCGGATGAGCTTGCGTATTGGACGGTGATCGACGAGGGGCTTGAGCGGGTGCTGTTGGCTGACCGCTATCTCCAGCATCTGCGCTTGGGTCGGGGCCGGGCGGAGGGCACGACGAAGTCCTACGCCGAGGACCTGTCGTTGTTCTTGGGTTGGTGCGACGCGACCGGCCGGGATCTCGAACGGGGCGCGGCCGACCTGGCGTTGTTCGTCGCGGTGCTTCGCACGACCGCGGTGACCCGTCGGGGCAGCGGGCAGGACCGGCCGCGGAGCGCGAAGCGGATCAATCACGTGCTCACGGTCGTCCGCGAGTTCTACAAGCATGCGGTGGTGTGTCGAGCGGTTGATTCCTCGGTGCTCACGTTCTTGTTCGAGGCCGGCGACGACCGGCACCTTCCGGCCGAGCTGCGATCGGAGGGGACGGGGCTGCGCTATCGGGTGGCGCCGCGTCACCGTCAACGCGAGGCGAGGACGGTGCATCCCAAAGCGCTGCGGCCCGGTGACGTGGAGGCGTTGATGCGCGTTTCCACGCATTGGCGTGACCGTTTCCTGCTGGCGCTGTTGTGGTATTCGGGGTTGCGGATCGGTGAGGCGCTCGGGTTGCGCCGCTCGGATCTGCATCTGCTGGGCTCGTCGAGGGCTCTGGGTTGCGACGTCGCCGGGCCGCACTTGCACGTGATCAAGCGAGACAACCCGAACGGCGCGGCGGCGAAGTCCGTCAACACCAGGCAGGTGCCGGTGCGGTGCGAGGTCATGGCCTGCTATGACCGTTACCTCGTCGAGCGGGATCGCTGCGGGTCGGCGTCGGGCTGCGATTTCGTGTTCGTCAATCTGTTCCACGAGCCGCTGGGCGCGCCGATGACGGACCACACGGTTCGCCAATGGCTGGCCGGCCTGTCCAAGAGGGCGGGCCTGGAGATGGCAGCAACACCGCACATGTTCCGTCACGGCACGGCGACTGAGCTGTTGGCGCGCGGCGCAACGATCGACGTCGTCAAAGAACTGCTCGGTCACGCCTCGATCCTGTCGACTCAGCGCTATGCGCACCCTGATCCCGCCACGCTTCGCGCCGCGGTGGACCGGGCACGGCCGTTGCCGTCGCACACGCACCGGGATGACCGGCGATGACCGCCGTTCACGCAATCATCGCCGGCACTGCGGCGCGGTCCGGCGGCGTTGGCGGGGGTGGTGTCGCGACGCTCGTCGATCTCGGCAAGCTCGTCGCTTCGGGCTGGGACCCGGCGGCGTCGGTGTGGACCCCTGATCCGTCCGACCCGGTGTTCGGGTTCCGGTGCTGTGCGGTGCGTGACTGCCGATACCAGCCCGACAACGCCGAGGGGTTGTGCGCGGGTTGCAAGTCAGCGTGGATGGCGCGAGGCGCTGGCGATCTCGCTGAGTACTGCGCCGCGGGCGTGCAGCATCACCAGTGGTGCGCGGAGCGACTCTGTCTGGTGTGCAACACGCCCGGCCATGAACGGCCCGCCACCGGCTCAGGTTTGTGCATCGCGTGTGCGTCGCTTTGCTCGTGGCGCGGCCAGAGCGTCGACGCGTACGTCGACGGCGACGACGTTCACGGCCCGGCTGTTCCGCACCCGTCGTTCGGCGCGTGCGCTGTCAGTTCGTGTGACCGGCGCGCGCAGAAACGCGTGGGTCTGTGCGGCCCGCACAGTCTGCGTTGGGCGAGGGACCACAAGCCGCCGTTGGCGCACTGGTGCGTCACCGCGCCCCCCGCGAAGGGCGACCGGGCCGGGCATGTCGTGTTGCGAGGCCTGCCTCCCGCGGTCATCACCGAGGTTCTCTTTGGTTTGCAGGCCGCAGCTGTCGAGGGACGCAAGACCCCGCCGGTGTCGATCGGTCTCGGCGTGGAGTGGCTCCGGCGTACGCAGGCGACGAGCGTCCTCGACATCGACCCCGCAGAGGCGTCCTGCTACACCGCCCGGCTGTTCCTGGCTTTCACCGCCGACCGGTTGCGGGTGGCGTTGTCGTCCCCCGAACTCGAGTACGACCATGACGTGTGGGACCTGCGGGTGTGGGGCCACGAGGGCCGCCTGTCCTTCACCGGCGGACTCGGACCGCGACGCCGGATGC
>JBBRLM010000124.1:0-7219 GCA_038231335.1 Mycobacteriales bacterium | reverse complement strand
CGGCTCTCGCCCGACGAGGTGGCAGACCCGATGACCAGCGGTCGGTGAAACCGGCCACCAGGGGTACCTGACGGCGAGCGGGCCCAGCGCGAACCGGTCGGCGATGGTTCCTGGTGGGAGCTCTGGCACGGATTCGCTCCAAGGGCCTCGACGGGCTGCCTGACGTGCCCCGCACCGGGCGACCCGCCACGGTCGACGCCGCCCCGGTGGTGTTGGGCGCACTGCAGCGCCCGGACCCTCCGGGTGCGGGCTGGTGCAACCGGTCGCTGGGCGCCGGGTTGGGCATCAGCAATGTCGCGGTAGGCAACGTGTGGCGCGACTGGGGGATCCGACCCGAGCCCGGCGGGCGGGTGTCGTTGCGGACCGAGCCCGTTCTGGACGCCGACGTGCAGGCCGTGCTCGGCTTGCACATCGACCCGCCGGTGTACCTGTTCGCGCTCGTGGTCACCGACCCCGGCCGCGCCCGGACCGAAATTGGGGCTGATCCGCCGGCGCCGCGGCACGGGCTCGGAAATCTGCTGGTCGACCTGCTCACCTCCGCTGAGTCGACGACGGGCGGCGATGGACAGGCCGCCGTGGCGGCCTTTCTTGCCCGGCTCGACCACGCCCGCGGCCACACGATCCGCTCTGCGCCGTCGGCGGCATTGACTCCGGCGGGCCCGGCGGCCTCGGCGACCCGGGCGAGCCCGATGACTCCGGTGAGGACGGCGCTGATCGCCGTCGGGGACGCCGACCTGGTGCGCGAGCTCAGCCATGGCCGCACCGCAGTCGCCCGCCACGCCGTGACCGCTGTTGCGGGGTGGCAGCGGGTGGTGCGGGTGCTCGCCAGCGCCGAACCGGACGGTGCGGTATCGGTGGATGACCTGGGCACCGCTAGGGACGATCACCACCGTGATCGTCACGGGGGGCCGTTCACCTGGACCCGACCGCCATCGTGATCACGCCACCCGACGCTGCACGCAACCCCTGCTGTCCCACGGTGCAGTGGTGATGGCCGGCGAGGCCGAGCCCGGGGCGGCCGGGCGGCGGATCGGGCATCCCGACATTCGGGCCGCGGTGCTGCGCTGTGTCGGGTTCAGCGTGGTGCACCTGGCCGGAACCCTGGCCGTCAGGACTGCGCCCGCGGTGCGCGCCGTGCTGCGCGAGGTCCTGGCTTGGGACGGCTTCGTGCTGGTGGAAGTATCGCGGCTGCAACTGGGATGGGTGTCCTCGGTCGCGGTGTTCCCCGGCGTGCACGCCATCGCCGGTGGCTGGCCGGACGCCCGGCTGCTGCTGTGCGCGGCCACGCCCGCGATGGCTGCCGCGTTGACCGCGTGCGGGATCGACCGCACGGTGCCGGTCTGCCTCGACCTGACCGCGGCCTGGGCCGCGCGAGAACAGCGACCAGATGTCGTCACCCGCCGGACAGATCTGGAACGCGATCCCGTCGCCGCGCGAAACACCGCAGCCCGGTTCGTCCGCCGGGTGTGCGAGGACTGGGGCATGGCTGTCGTCGCCGGCCCCGCCACCCGGCTGGCCGACCTGCTCGTCACCAGCACCGTCGACGACGATCCGCAGATACGCAGGCAGCTGATCGTGTCCCGGCACGCGGACACCGCCCGGATCACCATCACGGCCCCGGTCCCGCCCACGCCGGCCGTCTTGTCTCATCTCGCCTGGGCATCGGCGCCCGTGCCAGCGCTTCCCGCCGGTCACCTGGCGATCGCCGCGGCGTCCGAGCGCTGGGGGGTCATCGAGCATCCGGATCCCGGCGGCTGCACCGCGATCTGGACCACCGCAGGCGGGGCGGCCGTGAGGGCCGCGACGATCGGGACCCGGTCTGCCCGGCCACTCGATCGTCTACAGCGGCGACACCGGTCCCAGCGCCAACCTGGAACGGCTCGCCGCCGGCGCCGACCTGCTCGTCAGCGAGATCATCGATCCTGATCAGGCCTTCGCGGACCTGCGAGCTTCCCGCTCCGACATCCCCGCCGTCGCCAGCCCCGCCTTGCGCACCCACTTCGCGGCCCAACACCTCACCGCCGAGGCCATCGGCGGGATCGCCCATCGCGCCGGGGTCGGGGCCCTCGTGCTGACCCACAACCCCATCAACGACACCGGTGTTCAGCACGCCGGCAACACCGTCGCCGGGCTCTACGGCGGCCCCATGGCATTCGCCACAGACCTCGACACCTATCGATCGGGAGACTCCGATGCCCGAGCCCGGGATGATGGTGGACGTCCACGCCCACTTCCTCACCGACGCCTATGTGGCCGCGGCCGCGCCGCGGGCCTCCGACACCCCGACGGTATGGCGAGTTGGCCGACCTGGTCAGCGGAGGAGCACCTCAGGCTGATGGGCCGATGGGGAGTCGACCGCTCGGTCCTGTCGATCTCCTCGCCCGGAGTCCATTTCGGCGACCACGGCGCTGCGCGCGACCTGGTCCGGCACGTCAATCACGCCGGCTCCGACATCGCCATGGCGCACCCGGACCGATTCGGACACGTCGCGTCGCTGCCCTTCCCCTACATCGACGGGTCGCTGGCCGAACTGTCCTACGCTCTGGATGAGAGGGGCAGCGACGGAGTGACCGTCGAGTCCAACACCGGCGGGGTCTACCTCGGCGATGGCCGCTACTGCACGCTCTACGCCGAGCTGAACCGGCGCCGGGCGGTCGTGTTCGTCCACCCCACCTCGCCCCCTCACGCCGAGCAGCTCGCCCTCGGCCGGCCCCGCCCCATGCTGGAGTCCCTGTTCGACTCCGCCCGCAGCGTCAGCGACCTGGTCCTCTCCGGAGCGCTGCTTCGCGACCCGGACATCAGGGGGTCTTCACCCACGGCTCCGGGGCCTTGACACTGCTGGTCAATCGCATGGAGATGTTCGCGAAGGTGTCCGTGGGTGTCATCTCCCGCGAGGAGAGGTTCATCGACGTGCCCCTGGAACGGTCTGGAGACTGCACATCAACATCAACGCCCAGCCGCACTGGCGGCCGGAGGTGGACCGCGCCCAGCTCACATTCGACGGAGCCTGAGCCGCCTGCGCCACAGTCTGAAGGGATCAGCGGTGCGTCCCAACACACCCGAGCAGCCCTCTGACCCCCACCACCCGGTACCGGCGCCCGGCGACGGCCGGGCGCGCTGGCGGGATCCTGTTGTGATGCGGAACGTCGCGAAGGCGACTTCGGTGACCACGGCCATCAGGAAGATGGCGATTCCCATGTCTACTGCCCCACGGGTCCGGAGAGGGCGGCGCGACCGGCCTCGAGGCGGGCGACGGGCACCCGGAACGGCGAGCACGAGACGTAGTCCAGACCGGCGTGGTGGAAGAAGTGGACGGAGGCGGGGTCCCCGCCGTGCTCGCCGCAGACCCCCAGTTGCAGGTCGGGGCGCACCGCACGACCTTCCGCGGCGGCGAGCCCGACCAGGCGGCCGACCCCCTCGACGTCGAGCGTCTCGAAGGGGGACGCGTCGAAGATGCCGTGGTCGAGGTAGCGGGAGAAGAAGGAGCCCTCGACGTCGTCGCGGGAGAAGCCCCACGTGGTCTGGGTGAGGTCGTTGGTGCCGAAGGAGAAGAACCGCGCCGTCTCGGCGATGGCGCCTGCGGTCAGCGCGGCCCGGGGCAGCTCGATCATCGTGCCGAGCGGGGCGTCGAGGCGGACACCGGTCGCGGCGGCCTCCTCGTCGAGGACGGCCGTGATCTCCGCGGCCACGTCTCGCAGCTCCGCCGCGGCACCGACCAGCGGGATCATGATCTCCGGCCGGACCTCGACACCGGCCTGCGTCGCGGCTGCGGCGGCCTGCGCGATGGCGCGGACCTGCATGCCGAACAGCCCCGGGACGGCGATGCCCAGGCGGACGCCTCGCAGGCCGAGCATCGGGTTCTCCTCGTGGAGGCGGCGCACCGCGGCGAGCAGCGCCACGTCGCGCTCGACCGGTGTGCCGCGTTCCTGCGCGAGCGCCACCCGTACGGCGAGCGTCGTGAGATCGGGGAGGAACTCGTGCAGCGGCGGGTCGAGGAGGCGGATCGTGACCGGCAGGCCGTCCATGGCGGTGAACAGCTCGACGAAGTCGTTGCGCTGCAACGGCAGCAGCGCGGCCAGGGCCGCGTCGCGCCCGGCGTCGGTGTCGGCGAGCACCAGGCGTTCGACGTGCTCGCGCCGGTCCCCGAGGAACATGTGCTCGGTGCGTGCCAGGCCGATGCCCTGGGCCCCGAAGCGGCGGGCGCGGCCCGCGTCCTCGGCCGTGTCGGCGTTGGCCCGGACCTCCAGGCGCCTGCGGGCATCGGCGTGGGTCATGAGCCGGTGCACCGAGCGGACCAGCTCGCCGGCCTGCGGCGAGCCCGGGTCCAGGGCCCCCTCGAAGTAGTCGACGACGGGGGAGCGCACGACGGGGACCTCGCCCAGGAAGACCTCGCCGGTGCTGCCGTCGATGGAGATCAGCTCGTCCTCGGCCACCACGACGCCCCCGGGGCCCGTCAGCCGGCGGCCGGCCACGTCGATGTCGAGCTCCTCGGCGCCGCACACGCACGTCGTGCCCATCCCGCGGGCGACGACCGCCGCGTGGCTGGTTCGCCCGCCGCGGCTGGTCAGCACGCCCTGTGCGGCGATCATGCCGTCGAGGTCGTCGGGGGTGGTCTCGTTGCGCACGAGGATCACGTGGTCGCCGGCGGCCGCGCGGGCCACCGCCGTCGGGCTGTCGAACACCACCGCGCCGGTCGCGGCGCCGGGGGAGGCGTTCATCCCCACCGTGAGGATCTTCGCGTCGGCGCCCGCGTCGAAGCGCGGGAACATCAGCTGCGCGAGCTGGTCGCCGGTGACGCGGCGCAGGGCTTCGTCTGCGTCGATGAGGCCCTCGTCCACGAGCTGGCAGGCGATGACGAACGCGGCGGCCGCGGTGCGCTTGCCGACCCGGGTCTGCAGCATCCAAAGCGTGCCGCGTTCGATGGTGAACTCGACGTCGCACAGGTCGCGGTAGTGGTGCTCCAGCGTCGCCATGATCTCGCGCAGCCGGCGGTAGGACACGGGATCGAGGTGTTCGAGCTCGGTGAGCGGCAGCGTGTTGCGGATGCCGGCCACGACGTCCTCGCCCTGGGCGTTTTCCAAGTAGTCGCCGTAGACGCCCTTCTCGCCGCTGGCGGGGTCGCGGGTGAAGGCCACGCCGGACCCGGAGCCGGCGCCGAGGTTGCCGAACACCATCGCCACAACGCTGACCGCGGTGCCCAGGTCGGCGGGGATGTGCTCGCGGTGGCGGTACGTGGCGGCGCGGGGCGAGTTCCAGGACGCGAACACCGCGCGGACGGCCATCGTCAGCTGCTCGTGGGGGTCCTGGGGGAAGTCGTGGCCGCTCTGCTCGCGCACGACGTCCTGGAACCCGGCCACGACGACCTGCAGGTCGCTGGTGTCGAGCCCGGTGTCGGTCGCGGTGCCCCGGGCCCGTTTGCGCTGGTCGAACACGGCGTCGAAGTGCCTGCCGTCAATACCTAGGACCGTGGTGCCGAACATGTGGATCAGGCGACGGTAGGAGTCCCAGGCGAACCGGTCATCGCCGGTGGCCCGGGCCAGACCAAGCACGGACGAGTCAGTGAGCCCGACGTCCAGGACGGTCTCCATCATCCCCGGCATTGACGACGCCCCGCCCGACCGAACCGCCACGAGCAGCGGATCGTCGGCCTGCCCGAGCCGCCGGCCCGTCGCGGTCTCCAGGAGCCCCAGGTGCCCGTCGATCTGCGCGGCGAGCTCCGGCGGCTGGACGCCCGAGCGCAGGTAGGCCCGGCAGGCCTCGGTGGTGATGACGAACCCGGGCGGCACCGGCAGGCCCATGTTCGTCATCTCGGCGAGGTTGGCGCCCTTCCCGCCGAGCAGGTCCTTCAGGTCCTTGTTGCCCTCGGAGAACGCGTAGACGTACTTCACCGGGTGCGCCGGGTCCGGGCGGCGAACTCGTCGACGCTGGCGCCGACCGCCGTCGACACGCCCGTGGCGGCGCGACGGGCACCGTCGCGCACCTCGGGGTCGCGCAGCCGGTCGCCCAGCGAGGTGAGCGCGGCGTCGATCGCGGCGACCCGGGACCGTTCCTGGCGTTCGACCTCCGACGGCGGTCCCTGCAGCGAGGTGGCGAGGGAACGCAGGTCGCCGCCGGCCGTGGTCCAGGCCTGGCGGGCATGTCCGAGGCCGACCGGTGGCAGGACGCCGTGCGGGCCGTCGTCGGCCTGCGGGAGGACGATCCAGGCGAGCAGGTAGGCCACCCCTGCGACGCCACCGGAGACGAGGGTGGCGGCCACTGCGGCGATGCGGACGAGGATCGGGTCCACCCCGAGGCGGATCGCGATCCCGGCGCAGACGCCGCCGAGGACCTGGTCCGCCCGGCTGCGTCGTAGGCCGGACGGTGTGGCGGCGTTCGGGTTCTCGGGCATGTGGTCGATGCTGCGGCGGGTGCGTGGTGAGCGGCCAGGGGCGAAGGTCGGCCGGTTCGAGCCGGAGGGCCCTGCCGGGCATGGGCGGCGGCTGCGAGGGTCGGGGCGTGAAGCCAGCCGAGGTACAGGTGGGACCGGAGATCGTCGTCGACATGCGGGGGGGTGTCGCCGACGACCTGCCCGACTATGTCCGGGAGACGGTCGCCGCCGCGCTCGTCCACACTTCGCGGCCGGTGCTGCGGGTGCACGTGCGCGTGATGCGACAAAGTGATCCGGCCCGCGGCGAGGGTGTCACGGCGCACGGGTACGCCGTCGACCTGCTCGTCGAACGCCTGCGCCACCGGCTCAAGCGGCTGCCGCGCGACCGTCGGCCTCGCCGGAGGCACGAGAACGGCCACGCTCCGGTCGCCGGCGAGCCGGGGAACGTCCCGCATGCCACGAGCTCCGGTATGACCCAGACACTGCGCAGATCCGATTCCGACATCAAGTCCGCGGTCATCGACGAGCTCGGACGGACGCCGAGTGTCGACAGTACCCACGTGGGTGCGGCTGTCGCCGACGGTGCCGTCACGCTGTCCGGTGAGGTCGACAGCTATCCGGAGAAGCTGCTCGCGGGAACGGCCGTGCGGCGTGTGCACGGGGTCACCGCGATCGCCCAGGAGATCACCGTGCGAGTCGCCGGGGGTACCGACGACAGCGACATCGCGCGGGAGGCCGGTGAGGCGCTGCGGCGTGCGGTCGACGTTCCGGAAACGGTGCAGGCGTCGGTGCACGACCACGTGGTCACGCTGTCCGGTGTGGTGGACTCGCGCCACCAGTGGGCGGCGGCGG
>JBBRLM010000123.1:0-7376 GCA_038231335.1 Mycobacteriales bacterium | reverse complement strand
TTGTACGCCTCGAGCACCTCGGCCGGAAGACGACCGCGGGTGGACACGGTCAAGCCCTGGGCCAGCGCCCAGTCACGGATCGCCCGACTGTCCTCACGGCCGGCCCGCGACGTCGACGTGCCGGGCACCGAGGACACACGACCCGCCGTGCGCACGCTGCCGCCGGCCTTGCGGCCGGCCGCGACGAACGGGGCGAGCACGTCACGCAGCTTCGCGGCGTTGGCCCCGGACAGGTCGATCTCATAGTCACGACCGGACATCGAGAACGCCACCGTGCCCTCGGCCTCGGAACCGTCGAGGTCATCGACGAAACTCACCAACATCTTCTGAGCCATGCGCACCACACAATCTGCCTACCACTGGAGGGGATGGCACCAATTGTGCGCAGAAAGGCTGGAATGTCAAGCCAGCAGCAACCCACCGGACAATGTCACATCCCCTGCATAGGACAGGAAGGAATATCCGATGCGACAGAACGCGCGCACCCAACCTCCGCCGCATGCTCCCGTCTTGACGGTCCCAGAGGACCCGACGGTCACACCCTCGGATTGGCGCGTCGCGCGCGCCGCCCGCCGTACGCCACCCTTCTTCGCGACCGTGCCGACCATGCCGACCGATCAGAAACCCGGCTCCGTGCCCGCACCGCTGTGGTCGAGGGCGGCGAGATCGGCGGCGATCGCGTCGTCGCGGGCGTCCCGGTCGGTGAACCCGCGCCACTCGACGTCCGCAGGACTGTGGGTGTCGGTGTCGGGGCGGGTGCTGGTCATGAGGGCCTCCGGGGGTCGGTGCGGGGGGAACGCGGCGACGCCTCAGCGCGCGGTGGTGGGGTCCCGGCAGGGACGGCGGGGGTTCCGGCTCGCCCATCCCGGTGTGATCGCCCACCCCGCCCGGCAGCCGACAACGCAGCCCGCGCGCGATCTCACCGGGATGGGTGGGCCGGGTTCATCGCCGCTCGCCCCACCACCGTGTGCTGACCTGCGGGCGGTCCTCCCGGGCCGGACACCGGAGACCCGACCCGACACCCGTCCACCCGGGGGGACCGGGAACGCGCTGCCCGGCCGCCCCAGCCCGCACGCCACCTGCCCACGTGACCCAGCCCGCCGACAGTCGAGCCGCCGAAAAACTGATGCGCCGCCGTACGCAGTACGGCGCCCTGCACCGCGTCGCCCTGAAAGGACCTGGCCTCAAGGTCCTGCACCGGCCGGATGTCGGTAGCTCGACCGGGCAGGTGAGGCGCGGCGCGCCTCTGGCCGCCTGCCCGCGGCCGGTTCGACCCCGCAGGGCGGGCCGGAGCTGACCCCGCCCCGCGCGATCGAGTTCAGGCCGCGTCGCTCCCCTCCTCCCCCACCGCCGCGCCGATGTGGTGCTGATCCGCCTGGTCGGTGCCGTCATCGGCGCTCGCGTCGGCGGTAGGGGTGGCGTTGCTCTCGCTGTCCACCTGGTCCGCTGCCCCCGCAGCGGCCGCGGTGCGGTCGGCGTCGGGGTGGCAGACCAGCTGCTCGACCGGGGACAGCGGATAACCCCACCCCGCGAGCACCGTGAAGTAGGCCTGAGTGTCCGAGGTCGGATGGCGCCAGCTGTTACGACTCGTACCGTCCTCCGCGGCGCCGAGCAGCACCGCGAGGCTGATCACGGTGAGCCGGGCGGCGGTAGCGGTGGCCAACGCGACGGTGATCGGGTTGGGCTCACCGGAGAAGTGGCTGCCGGGCGCGTCGAGACCGAGCAGCGCGCACGCGGTCGGGTGGGCGTTCTCCATCGCCCTCCGCACATCATGGCTACCCTTCGCCAGGGTGTCGGCGATGTAGCGGCCGGCGTCCTTGGGAGCGCTGCGCCGAGCCAGGAACGTGGTCAACCACTCCTTGCGCACGGTGCTCGCGGAGTCCCAATTCTTGTTGTGGAGGATCACCCGGCGGCGTTCGGTCTTCTCCTGCTCACTCATCGGACCCGGCGTCCGCTCCCCCACACCCACACCCACGCCACCGGCGGGGCGGTCCCAGCGCGGACTGTGACCATGCACGTCGGGGTCGGTGCACCACCACGTCGTGACAACCGTCGGCTCACCGGTGCGCCATCCGCGCTCGACCTCAACCGATGCCGCGTGCCCGGGGCAGCTCGCGTGCTCGGCCTCGGTGAGCGCTGTGCCGTGCGGGGTCTCGGTGCTGGCGCGCAGGGTCGACAACGCCGCCCCGGCACCGGTAGTGCCCGTCCCGGCCTGCGGGTCAGCGCCCCGCGGTCCGGGCACCGACGGCGTGCCGGCACTGTCGCCGGTGGGGTCGACGGGGTCGATGATGCGGACCGCGGCCTTCGTGAGTTCGGCGATCCGGGCCGCGCGCAGCTGCTGGTCCTCGCGGCGGTCGCGCAGCCGCTGCGCGAGGTGCGCGAACTGGCCGGGATCGCGTTGACTGGTGACCGTGAGCAGCTGGACCGCCTCGACCCCGTCGTCGGTGTGGTCGTCGAACTCGGCGATCACCGCGACCTGCTCCAGGGTGAGGTCGTAGCGGGCCAGCACCGCGCAGGCCAGCTCGCTGCGCGCCACCGCCGTGGTGACCCGCACCCGCTTCGTCGAGGTGTGCGTGCGGCGGGCGATCTGCCCGGCCGACAAACCCAGCTCCAGCAGCTCCTGATGCGCCCGGACCTGCTCGGCGTCGGTGTTGGCGCTGCGATGGGCGTTCTCCCCGAGCTGATCCACGATCCGCTCGATCTGCCCCGCCGCATCACCGGCGGCCGGGACGGGTTCGGGTTCGATGAACACCCGGACCCGCTCGCATCCGGCCTCGACCGCGGCCAGGGTGCGCCGCTTGCCCTTACGCACCACCAGCCTGCCCTCGTCGTCGTAGCGCACGGTGATGGGTTCACGGACCCCACGCTCGGCGATGTCACGCACGAAACGGCGCTCCAGCTGCGCCTCGTCGCGGATGTTGACCCCGACGATCAGAGACCGGGGATCGACCCACGACAACTCCCCCACCGCCCCGAACTCGCAGGCGCGGTCGGTGCTCGGTTCATCGCCGGTGTCGGTTTTGGTGATGGTCTCGGTGTCGGTCACGATGGACGCTCCTGCACATTCGGACCGGAGACGGGCTCCGGGTCGCGGGTGCGCCCCGGCCGGGGACGCACCCGCCACCCGGCGGTGGCCGCCGGGTCCGTGGCGGGGGTTCCGGCTGGCCCGACCGGCGTGGACCAGCGCCGCCGTGACATCCCCACCTCGTGCGGTTGTCGGCGCTGGTTCGCCCGGGTCGGGTCGGCGCGGGTTCATCGCCGGCGGCGCCCGGCCGCCGCTGCCAGCGTGCGTGCCGTCCCCACCCGACGCTGACCGGTCGCTGCCCCGCCTCAGCCGGACAGAACCGCTCCCCGCGACCCGTGCCGGGGCGGAGCGCTGCCCGCCCGCTGCAGCGCCCCGCTGCAGCGGGGTGCCCCGCCGGGGGTGGTGACGGGCACCGGCGGGACCCGGTCAGAAGGGGATGTCGTCGAGGGTGAGACCGAAGGTGTGGTCGCTGGTGACCATGTCCGGGCCGCCGTTGAGCAGAACATCGTCGTCGAGCTGGTCGGGCAGGTCGGGCAGGTCGGGCAGGTCGGGCAGGTCGGGGAGATCGGGGAGATCGGGGAGATCGGGGAGATCGGGGAGATCGGGGAGATCGGGGAGATCGGGGAGATCGGGGAGATCGGGGAGATCGGGGAGATCGGCGGGAGTGGGCATGAGGTCCTCCGGGGCTCGGTGCGGCTGGAACGCGGCCTGCCTCAGCACGGCGGGGCGGGGTCCCGGTAGGGACGTCGGGGGTTCTGGCTGGCCCATCCCGGTGTGACCGCCCTACCCGCCGCAGCCCGACCCACCCGTGCGGGGCGCGGTCTCACCGGGATGGGTCGGCCGGGTTCATCGACGCTCGCCCCGCCCCGTCGTGCTGACCTCCGGGCGATCCATCCGTGCCGTGACCCGGAGGACACAACCGGATCCAGCTACACACGAGCTGGAGCGCTCAGCAGGCAGCGGCCAGCTGATATCTCGCCGACCCGCTCTCCCATCGCAAACACCCCTTCCCGCGACCTGCGCAACGTCACGGGGCCGCCAGACCGAACGGGGAGCCGATGGGTGGTTCCCACGCATGGGCACCACCCATCGGCGGACGATCAGACGGCCGTGCGGGCCAGCCGGTCGGCGTGGACCGCGGCGAGACTCATCGCCTGCACGCCGTGGCGTTCCAGGTCGTAGGCGGCATCGGCGTCCGGCAGGGTCTGCGCCGTGCTGGTCACCGCGTGCAGGACACCGCCGCTGGTGGTGTCCCCGCCGCGGATGAAGTGGTTCAGGATGGTCTCCTGAACCTCGGCCGGGAACCGCAACTGGGCCGCGACGTGTTCGAGGGTGGCGGCCGGGTTGGTCACCTCGACGTGCGCGTCACGGTCGATCTCCGCCACGCGGCGGGCGACGAAGTCGCGGTCCAGGAACGACGCGACCGCGTCACGAGCCTGCTTGATCACCAGATCCAGCGCTGCGGTCTGGGTGTCGGCCTTCCAGGAGATGACCCCGTCGGGGAGTTTCCCGCCCAGGTGCACCGCCGAGAGCGCGTGCTTGTTCAACGTCAGCCCGTTGGTGCAGACCTCGACCTCCAGGCGCGGGGTGATGGTGAACTTGCCGTGCCCCGTCTCCGAGTTGGAGATCACGAACCCGGCAAACACGAGGGGGTTGTCGGCGCCCCGGGCACCGCTGAACGGGCTGGTGTAGTTACCGAGCAGCATCGGGGCCTGGGCGGCGATCTCCGTGGAGCGCACCTTCACATACATGCGCGACTCGGTGAGGTCGGCGCTGGTCACCTCCACCGCGGCGCCGGCCTCGCGGATGCCCTGCAACGCCGCCATCAGTACATCGAGGTTGTCCACGATCCGGAACGAGTCCGACAACACCGCGCGCAGCACCCCACCGCTCGCACCCCCGTCGCCACCGTGGTCTGCACTGACGTCGGTGAGGCCGCGGACCAGGAAACGACGGTCGGGCTGGTCGGCCAGCCACGCGTTGACGTTCGCGTCGTAGAGATCAATCTTCTCGCCGCGCACCCGACGCAGGTAGCCGATCGGGATACCGAGCTTGTCGGCGATCCCGGCGTCGGCCAACCCGTTCGGGCGCAGCAGCGCACCACGACGGGTCACCCCGGACAAACTTAGCGCGGGCTCACCCGCCCCGCGGACCAGCAACCGACCCCCGGTGGCGCGCAGGTCACGCGCCGGGGCGACGACGTCGAGCTTCGCCGCGTGCTGGCTGCGCAGCAGCGCGACCAGGTCAGGCAGGGTGGCGTTACGGGCGGTCGACACAATCTCGGAACTACTCACCGGGGTCTCCTCACAGAACTCGAACCACGCACCCCGGAACAAGACGCGCTTTCTCGCACCGGGGCGGCTCCACTACGGCGGTGGGGCAGGGCTCCCCCGCCCGGCGGGTGTCGGCGCGGCGGGGCCACCGCGCTCACCCGATCGGCGTGAGACCCGCGGGGCGGATTTATGGTGCCCGGTGCAGGTTGTGGGTCTCACCCGGATCGGGCCGGCCGGCGGGGTATCGCCGGGCAAGCCGGTCCCGCCGGGCAGAGTCCGCCGCCCCACCGCCGGTGGACGCCGCTGCCGGCGACGCAGCCCGGATGTCGCCGCCGTTTGGCCACCGAACACGAGTCGACGCCCCGGGAACAGCGTTCAGGGTCCGGTGACACGGCCCGGGAGAATCAGCCGACGCGCACGACCTCGCAGAACCACGCCCCACACCCCTGTCGTTCGAACCGGACCGCGACCGCCCGCACGCGACCACCCACAAGACACACCCCGGCGACCTCCGCCGCCCGCTCGTGCGGCTGGCACACCCGCACCGTGATCACCTGCGCCGGCCGCCCCACACCCGCTCCCCTATAGCCGAGGGGAGCCGAGAGCCGGTCCGCGCAGACGCGCAGGTAGCGCAGCACCGGCCGGGCGGCGACACCGCAGAGCTGCCGAACAGGGCGACGACCGGCCAGGACCTCCACCAACACCTGCATCCACCGCTCCATCTCCACCTGCACACCCACGTCGTCGGGCAGATCCGCAGGCACCGCAACCGCCACGACCGGGTGGAGCAGACTCCCCGCAGGCGGCACCGGCGGCTCGTACGCCATCCGCCGCAACCGCCACCGCCCACCCGCATCACCACCAAGCTGAGCGTCGTCGCGGATCTCGTCATGATGGGCGTCATGATCAGGTGAGGCAGCAGGGTGCGGGTGCAACGGGGTGCTGGTCATCAGGGGGCTCCCGGACGGTAGGGCGAGTGGGACGCGGCCCCGCCTCAGCACCGCGGCGAGGGGTCCCGCAGGGACGGCGACGGGACCGGCCGTGGCCCATCCCGCGTGGGATCGCCCCACTCACCCGCAGCCCCTCAGCCCGACCGCACGCGATCTCACCGGGATGGCGTCACCGCCGACGCCCTTCGCCGCCCGCCCCTCACCGCTGTGCTGACCTCCGGGCGACCCAACACCCGCCCGAACGAGACCGTTCAGAACCGACCCCTGCGCCTCGACCCCTTCGCTCCACGACCGACAGCCCGAAGGGTCGACCATTGACGATCAGCACCTCAGACGATCACGCTTGACCTACACACCACGCTCACGGTCGAGGACCAGCAGCGCCCGCGAGACGTGGGCGGACACACGTGATCAGGGGGCTTCGATGCCGGCACCGTACGAACAAGGACAAGCGCTGGCCTGGATCGAAATCGACCCCGACGGCCTGCGCGTCCACAGCGCCACCGTCGACACCATCGAACCCTCCCCCACCGCCAACCGATGGACCATCACCACCGACCGCGGCACCACCATCGTCGACGCCAACGGGATCGGAGCCGACGCCGTCCCCCTCGACCCCGACATCGCCGACGACCTCTACGTCTACGGCGACGGTTACCTCGTCACCCCCACCGCCATCGACCTCGGCCTCAGCCTCGACGAAGACAGCAGCGTGGACCTGGGAGACGACCTTGGCCCAGCCTGACCACACCGACCGGCTGCTGAGCATCGACGACGTCTCCGCGCTCCTGCAGATACCGGTGGCGACCATCTACAAGCAACGCTCGATGGGCCAGTTCTGCCCCGCCTACAAGATCGGCCGCCACCTCCGCTGGAAACACACCGAGCTCCTCGCGTGGATCGAGACCAAGCGCGACGCCGTGTAGCGACACAGAGCGCCCGCTTCACCCGAACAGCCGCATCGAGACTTGTCAACACTGTTCATCGTTAGTACTGCAACGGCGCTTGACGGTCAGGGTGGCGGTCGTTGACCTCGGCGCCGGTAGTGGCAGGTGCGGGCCTGGTGTTGTCGGCGGCGTCGCCAGTTCGACCAGCTGATCGCGCTGGTCACGCAGGCAACGGGTGCCA
>JBBRLM010000122.1:0-7692 GCA_038231335.1 Mycobacteriales bacterium | reverse complement strand
CCCCCGGCGCTGCCTGCGCCGGAGGGCGCGCCGATCAGCGGGCCAATTTCCTAAGCGCGCGGCGTTCCTTCCGCTCGGCGACCTGCTGCGCGGCGGCGAGCTGCGCGGCGCGGATCCATGCCGACCCGTAGGGCAGCAGGTAGCGGGTCCGGGTGCCCTTGGCGCGGAGCTCGAGGCCCTCGGCGGTCAGGGTCGCGATCATCGGGCGGACGCCGGTCGGCGTGCGGACGAGTCGCCCGGTCTCGCGGGCGATCGGTTTGGTCAGGGGGGTCGGCATATCGTGCTCCGTGGTTCTGGTCCCGTGCGCCGAGCCCCACGCTCGACCCACACCATAAACATACACCGTGTACATCGCCCTGTCAAGTGGCGATCAGAACGCGCACCATTCCGGGGCGCCGGTCGTGTCGCCGACGGTGTCCACGTCCAGCGTGAAGCCGATTGGGCTGACGTGGTAGTTCTCGTTCGTCTCGACGACGTAGAGCAGGTCGCCGACGCTGGTCGAGCGGCAGGGCGTCCTTGGGTACGGCCCCGTCACCGTGCCGTTGGCGATCCCGGCGGGACGCCATGCGGTGTCGATGTTCTGTGACAGGCGGAAGGCCATGTCCAGCGCCTCCTCGACCGTCGCGGCGTCCGTCTGGATGGTGCCGACCGCGGCGTAGAACGGCGCGACGGCGGGACGCTCGAAGGCGTGGATGTTGTGGAACACTTCGACGTGGTACATACGGCTCCGGGTCTCTGGTCCCGTGGGCGCAGCCCCACGCCGCGCCCACGACCCAACGATACACCGTGTACATCGCCCTGTCAAGTGGCGCGCGGACGGCTCGGCTTGCTTGCTTGCTTGCGCGTCTTTCGCTGGCGTTGTGCACGGTACATCTTCGGGGCGCCCACCCTTCACTTCGCTGGACCGGAGACACATGACGACATTGGCACGTGCTGGAAACGAAAACGCCCTGCAGACCCGTGGGGGATCTGCAGGGCACCTCTCGGAGCGCAGGGGTGACGAACCCGCTGCGGGAGACAAGAAAGCGCACCACGTGCCAGAAAGCAAGCCCCCGACCGTGTACGGCGCACAATCGACGGCATGGTGCTGCCAGTACCTCGAGGCCCTCCGCTGCCGCCGCGCGGAGCCCAGCGCATGACGCCGCGCCCGCAGTTCTACTCGCACGACCCCGCGATCAACGGCATGGCCCTCGCGCGAGTCAGCACGCTCGCCAAGGGCGTCGACGCGGTCCTCGGGGACCTCGCATGGCTGACGGACTATCCGGGCTGCCGCCTGTCGCTCGAGGCCGCGGCGCGGGCCTGCCCCGATGTCCCGGACCTTGTGCCGGTGCTCGAGGAGCTGGTCGCCGCGGGCCGGTGGCGGGTCGAGGGCACCACGCTGGTGTCGCTCTACCTGCTCGATCGGTCCGCCGAGATCCTTGCGTTCAAGGCCGCGAAAGCGGCGGCGGGCGCGAAAGGTGGCACCAAGAAAGCCCAGAACGCCGCGGCCCGCGCCTCGGCGCCCGTCAACACCCGATCAAAAGCGCAACCCGTTGTCCCGCAAGAGGTTGTAGCAGTGCTAGCTGTGCTAGACAGTGCTAACCACTGCCAACCAGTGCAAGGCACACCCTACCCAGAACAGTACAGTAGTTCTTTTCCTCTTTCAGAGGAAAAAGAACTACAGGCGGAGCGGCACGACACGATCGTCCGGTCGCGGGCGTCGGCGGCGCCAGCCGCCAGCCACGCCGGGGGCGCGTCTGGCCCCGCCGAGGATCCACCGAGCCCGCTCAAGACCGACCCCCGCCCGTGGTATCTTCGCGAGGGCGCGCATCCGGACCGTCTCGCCGAGACGATCGCGCGCTGGCAGACGACCCCCCCTTCCCGAGGATCCCGCGATGCGCGTGCCGTGGCTTGACCCGTTGCTGTCCCGTCCTGCGGTGTCGTGCCGCCGCCTCGCCCGGGCCGCCGTGCGCCGCTGGACCCGCGCCCGCCTCGCCGTGGGGCGTCGGTGGCCCCAGACCATGCCCCTGACCGCGATCGAGCTCCACGGGGCGCTCTGGGCGTCGGACGCCGCCCTTGCGGACGCCGAGGTCGACCTCGTGGCGATCCGGCGGATCCTGCACGGCTTCCAGCCGCTGCTCGTCGTCGCCGTGCTCGCGCTGGCGGGCCCGGCGCTCCGCGCGCAGGCGACGGACTCGGCCCCGCCCCTGCCCGTCGTGCGGCCCTCCGATCCCGACTACATCAAGTTCGGCTGTGTCTGGTCCCAGCCGGAGGTGCCCCGGCACGACTCCATTGCGCTCGATTCCGCGGGCATCACGGTCACGATCAAGCGGCACAGCGCGGGCGGACGCGACGCGGCGACCGGCGAGATCACGTGGTGCCCGACCGGGACCGTCGTCATCGCCTTCCCGCGCGACACCGTGTGGCTCGATGCCGGGCGTCCGTTCATCCGGGCGGGCGGCGTCTCGCTCGTGGTCCGGGATACCAGCAACACCAACTACGCCTACGTCGACTGGCAGGCCGCGGTCCGCGAGCTGGCCCCGCTCTCGACCCTCATCGTGGCCGGGACCCCGGTCACCCCGCCTGACCCGATCGTGGTGCCCGCGCCTCCCGTCGTTGTCGTCCCGCCCCCCGTCGCCGACCCGCCGCCAGTCGTTGTGGTGCCGCCCCCGGTCGTCGCCCCGCCGCCATCGCCGGTTCCAGTGCCTCCCCCGGCACCTGTACCCCCCGTCCCCGCCCCACCCGCCCCGCGCGTGGGCCTGCCGAGCGCCGAGCAGTGCAACGCCGCCCCGTGGCACTGGATGACGCTGGCAAGCGGCGTGCGCCGCCGCGATGACACGATGCGCGTCGGCTGCGCGGCGATCGTGACGCTGACCGACGCCGGGGCGTACGTGGCCGCGTGGTTCTGTGGCGACCGCGGCTGGCAGTACGCGCCGACCGTCTACAAGACCAAGGCGTCGGCGCTGGCGCGGGCCGCGGTCGCCCAGTGCCCGCGATGACCGACGTCGCCCGCGCGCAGGGCCAGTCCGCCCAGCGGACCGGAGCCCGGACCGAGCAGCGCGTCGATACCGCGTTCGCGCTGCTCGGGCCCGCGGCCTGTCTGCTGCCGCACCATCCGGAAACGAAGTGGATCCGAAACCAGTGGCTCCGGGTCGCCGCGGGCCCCGTCGACCGGACCGGCTGGATCGAGACGCCGCCGACCCGGTCCGACCCGGCCCGGGTGCTGCCGGTGTGCGTCGACATCAAGCACGTCCGACAGGAGCAGCGGCTCTACCAGCACGACGCCAAGCAGGCGCACCAACTGCAGGCCATGCTCACGTTCAGCCGCCCGGGCCGCACCGCCGCGGGGATCCTGATCGTCCACGACACGCCGCACGTGGACGGCGGCGTGTGGCACTGGGTGCCGGTCGAGACCGCGGCGGACGCGCAGGCGCTGATCACCGGCGTCGCGCTCCGCGACCGGCTCGCCACGCACCGCCCCGTCCCGCGCGCCGCCAAGCTGGCGACGATCCGCTCGCTGCCGGTGCCATGGTACGGCCTGCCGGAGCCGCGCGAGTTCCTCGCCTTCATCGCCGGATGGGTCGCCCCCGCTTGACAGGCGCTGGTGCACCCTATACCGTGCATGGAATACCCGCCCGCGAGGACCCCTCCCCGCGCGGCGGACCCCGGTCGCCCTCGAGGTCCTCATGCTCTCCCGCGGTCTCCTCCGTCTGTCGCTCGTCCTCCCGGACGGGCCGACGACGGTCACCATCACGACCAGCGACGCGAGTCGCCCGGCGCTGCTCGGCAGTGCGCTGCTCACGGGGTTCGACGTCGCCTGTCGGCGCGCCGGGCCCCGGTCGTTGCTCCACGTCACCAACGCGATCCTCGCCGCGTTCCATGACCTCACGGCCACGCTCGAGATCCCGGTCGAGGTGAAGACGGCGGTCGACCCGCGGCACCTCGCGCCCGTGCGCTGGGCCGCGCAGGGGTTCGCCCACGTCTACCTGATCGACCTGACCGCGACGCCCGGAATCCGGGAGCTCACGCGCCACGTCCGGCTCGAGCAGGCGGTCCCGTCCATGGTCGACCCCGGCATCCGCTGGGCCGTCACCGCGGCGAACCCGCAGGCGCTGCACGCGCTGACCGACGCGGACGTGCGGGTCGTCAACCAGCTCCGGGCCCGCAGTCACGCGCGCCGGTACGAGTCCAGCAAGAAGGCCCCAGCCCCGCCGCTGATTGCCGCGCCGGTGCCGCTCCCGACCTTCCCCTCGGGCATGGTGCCGGGCGACGTCGAAGCGTTCGCCTGTCGCCCGCGCGCCATGGCCGTCTAACGCGGCCAGTTGACAGGCGACAGTACACGGTGTAGGTTGCTGGTGTGGACTGGGGCGTGGGGCCCCGGGGCACGATCCCAAGACGCTCGGAGAGAGTCATGACGATGTTGTCCCCGGCGGCGCGACAGGCGCTCGCCAGTATCACGGTGCACGGCAGCACCTATCCGCACCGCTCGATGACGCTGGTCCCCGGTCGTGACGGCGCGGGCTGGACGTGCCGCGACTTCCCGCACGACGCGGTCCCGGACTATTATGCGAACGGGCGACAGGTCACGGTCTACCACGACCGCGGGCCGACGTGGTTCGCCGCCGTGCAGGACGCCGACGGCTCTCAGGTGGGCCCGGTGGAGTACGGCGACAGCCTCGAGAACGCCGCCATGAACCTGCTCCTGCAGCTCCCGCCCCGGGCCTACGGCATCCTCCCGGCGATCACCGGCGCGACCACCTACACCGCGCCGGGGGCCGCATGACCACCACCCTCGGCACGCCGACGCCCGCCGCGGGCTTCCTGCTGGCGCTCTTCGGGCAGGACGCCCTGCGCGGCGAGCCGGTCGTCTACAACGTCTTGCGCCGGTCGTGCCGCGCGTACCTCGGCGGGCTCTGGGCGCAGGCCATCACGCCCCGCGGCAGCCGCTACCTCCGCCCCTGTGTGGAGCAGGTCTGCCACCTGTCCCCGCCGGGCCGGTTCGCGGCACACCTCCGGGTCTCCGCCGACGGCGCCGGGCTCGCGGCGACCCTGATCGGCCTGCAGATGCTGGCGGCGAGCGCGCAGGACCGCCATGAGCCCGCGCAGGCGCGGCTGCTGAACGACCGACACGGGGCGCTGCTGGCCGAGCTCATGGCGTCGGACCACCCCGATCGTGCGCACATCCTCGCTGTCCTCCCCGACTGACCCCGGAGCCTCGATGCACTACGACCCGACCTGCTACCCCTCCGCCGAACGCGCCGCGCAGTTGTTGCTCGGACGCCCGACGGATCCCGCGTACGACTCGCCGCTGGCGCACGTCCTCGACACCCACCCCGACCGGAGGCTCGCCACCGACATCGCCCGGGGGCAGCGTCTCGTCCTCTACGGCCTCGCGCCGATGGACTCGCCCGTCACGAGCGCGTGGGCGATCGTCCGCTCGACCATGATGGGCTGCAGCGTCACGCTCTACGGCGCGGCCCACACCGCGGCGGCGCACTGGCGCGAGATGGGGGGCGACGTCGCGCGGCTCGTCACCGCGCTCGAGGCGGCGCGCGCATGAGGGCGACCGTCCGCGAGCTCCTCAACGTCCTGCGCGCGCTCGGCACCATTCTCACCGGGCGGGACTGGTGACCGCCGACGACTGGAAGGCCACCGGGTACACCACCCTCGCGCTGCTGTTGAAGGATCACGACGGGGCCGCGGCGATGACGCCGGTCCTCGTGCACCCCGAGACGGTCCGGACCGATCGCGATGGCGCGATCATCCTGCTGGTCTCGCCGATCGCGGAACCGCAGCGCCGGTTCCGCGTCACCCCGACCGATCTGTTTTGCATGGCCGAGGGCACGGCCACGGTCTTCGCGCGGCTGGCCGCCGCCGTCGACGCCGACGACGTGGACGAGATCGGGCGCGTGGGGCCGGAATGGGAGGACGCCGTCTTCGCGGACATCCAGAAGACGATGGCGCCCGGCGACCCGCTGCCGCTCGAGCGGCTTCGGGTGATCGTCATCACCATGACCGCGTGCCTGATGGCGCAGCTCGTGGCAATCCGCGACGCCTGTGCCCCCATGCCGACCACGTACACGATCACGCTGACGCTGGCCGTCCTCACGGTTATGGGGCGGGCCCCATGAGCGCGGGCCAGTTCTCGAAGCGGCCCAAGGTCGAGCGGCTCGTGCTCACCCTGACCCGGCGGCACGGGATCCCCGACGACGAGGCGGATGACTTGTGCGAGGAGCTCGAGAAGATCCTCTACTGGCGCGAACGGCGCGCCGAAGCCCGCGGCGAGCGGCACGGGACACGCCTCGGGCGGCAGGCCGCGCGGCGCGCGCCGGTCGCGCCATGACCACGCCGCTGACCCTGCAGTACCGGGCGTTCACCGGCACCACCGAGCCGGATCCGCACCGCGTGGCGTTCTGGGCCATCACGCTCTCGGAGGAGGGACTGGCGCTCGGCCTCGAGCACGTGCCGCCCGGCACGGAACAACGCACCACGATCTCGTGGGCGGACCTGCACGCCATCCTCGGCCAGCGGGACGCGCTCCTCGATGAGGTCGAGGCGCTCGAGGAGGAGCGCACGAGCCTCGCGCAGAGCCTCGCCCGCCTCCGGGTCGCGTACCGCCGCACGGCGGCGGGGCAACCCCCGCCATGATCGGAGCCCAGCCCTTGACGCGACACGGTACACGGTGTATCGTTGTCGGTGTGGGTTGGTGCGGGTTCCTCGGATAGAGACGATATGGCGACAGGCACGATGCGCAAGACGGTCAAGATCGGTGAACGCCGGGCCCCGGCGGAGATCCGGGACATCACCAAGGCCCGCCGGGCGTGGAACGCGGCGACGATCGCCGAGGTGACGCAGGAGCCGGGGATCACGGCCAAGGTGATCGGCACGGGCGGCTACGAGACGGTGGCGGTCTACCGCACGACCGAGACGGTGGGCCGGATCCAGCAGCGCGGCACGTGTCAGGTCTGCTGCCGGGCGCAGGCGATCGAGAGCCCCGGCGTCATGGTGCTGCACGGCTACAACCGCCCGGGCTGGGGCCACATCAAGGGCAGGTGCCCCGGCGTCGGCACGGTCCCGGCGGAGGTGAGCACCGCGATCGCCGAGGCCGCAATCGTGCGCTTGCAGGACAGGATCACCGCCATCAGGCAGGTCGAGGCGGACTACACCGCCATGGCCGCGAGCTGGCCGTACGCCGACGACGCGGAGTGGGCCGTCCGCCGCGCCCTGCCGAAACTTGAGACCACGGACAGCCGGGGCCGGACGAACCGGGCGACCGCCTGCAGCGACGTCAAGGGCGGGTGGAGCACCGAAGCGGTGCACGCCGGACGCGAAGCCCGCGGGTTGTGCGACTACTTTGAGGCGCTGGTGACCCACGTCCTGCCGCGGTTGGGCCAGCCCCTGTACGAAGTGGTGATGCCAGCTTGACAGGGCGCGGTGCACGCTGTATCGTTGTGGCGTGGGTCGCGCGTGGGGCGCGGCTCGCATGACCTGAACTACGGAGTGGCGAATGATCGACATGGCGAAGGTGGCACCGCTGCAAATGTGCGCGCGCAACGGCAACGTGGATGATGGCGCGCTGTGCATGATGGAGATGGTCGATTTCGTCACGAGCGGCGGCACATCCGACCATCCGGACTGCGCGTCACCAGTCATCACGGCGTTCTTGATGCGGTGGAACGACGGGCTGCCGGACGTGGACCGCGATCGGCTCTT
>JBBRLM010000121.1:0-8305 GCA_038231335.1 Mycobacteriales bacterium | reverse complement strand
CTCGCCGCGCGATCTCCTGGACCAGGTCGGGCTGGCCGAGCGCGCCGACGCCTATCCCGGTGAGCTGTCCGGCGGCGAGGCGGCCCGGGCGGGTCTGGCGGTGGCGCTGGCCGGGAGCCCGGTGGTCGTCCTCGCCGACGAGCCGACCGGTGAGCTCGACAGCACCACCGAGGCATCCGTGCTGGCGTTGCTGGTGGGGGCCGCACGCCGCGGCGTCGCGGTCGTGGTGGCCAGCCACGGCCCCGCCGTGGCGGCGGCCGCGGACCGCATCGTGCGCCTCCACGACGGACGGGTCGCCGCGTGACCGCCCGGGTTCCAGCGGCGGACCGGACACGGTCCGGCCGTGACCTCGAGCCGGATCTGGTGTCCTGCGACGAGGCGGGCCGCACCTTCCTGCGGGGCACCGTCAGGGTGGCGGCGGTGCTGCCGACGACGTGCTCGGTCACCCCTGGGACGCGGGTGGCGCTGACCGGGCCGTCCGGGTCGGGGAAGTCGACCCTGCTGCATCTGCTGGCCGGGCTGGAGGTCCCCACCTCGGGAACGGTGTCCTGGCCGGGCCTGGGCGGCCCACCACAGGGCCGCCCAGGGGTCGTGGGCCTGGTGTTCCAGGGACCGAGCCTCATCCCGGCCCTCGACGTCGTCGAGAACGTGACGCTGCCGCTGTTGTTGGCCGGGGTCGAGCAGCGTCACGCGGTGGAACGGGCCTGTGCCGCTCTGAACCGGCTGGAGCTCGGCGGGCTGGCACGCAAGCTGCCCGAGGAGATCTCCGGCGGCCAGGCCCAGCGGGTGGCCGTCGCCCGGGTCCTCGCGTCGGCGCCCCGGTTGATCCTCGCCGACGAACCGACCGGGCAGCTCGACCACGCCACCGGGGAGCGGGTGCTGAGCATCCTGCTGGAGACCGCCGACGAGCTCGGCGCCGCGCTGGTCGTCACGACGCACGACGAGCTGGTGGCGCAGCGGCTCGCGCTGCGGTGGCGGATGACCGACGGCGTGCTCCGCACGGAGGGAGATTCGTGATCAGGATCTGGGTCGCCGGTCTCGTGCGGCGTCGCGCCGGACGGCTCGGGGTGGCCGCCGCCGGGGTGGCGGTCGCCGTGGCGCTGCTGGCCTCGCTGGGTGCGTTCCTCGCGTCGTCACAGGCGTCGATGACCGCCCGGGCGGTCCGCGACGTGACGGTCGACTGGCAGGTGCAGGTCCAGCCCGGCGCCGACCCGGCCGCCGTGCTCGACGCCGTCCGGGCCGCCGCAGGCACGGCGCAGGCGGTGCCGGTCGGGTTCGGGCAGGCCGGTGGGCTGACCGCCACGACGGGTACGACCACCCAGACCACGGGCGCCGCGGTGGTCCTCGGCCTGCCCGACACCTACCGGTCGACGTTCCCCGGCGAGCTGCGCACCCTCGCCGGTACCGACCGGGGCGTGCTGGTGGCCCAGCAGACCGCCGCGAACCTCGGCGTCGCCCCCGGCGACATGATCACCGTGAACCTGCGGGGCGGCACCGCCACCTCGTTGCGTGTCGACGGGGTCGTCGACCTTCCGGCCGCGAACTCGCTGTTCCAGACGGTCGGCGCCCCACCGGGCAGCCAACCGAACGCGCCACCGGACAACGTGGTGCTGCTGCCGCAGGCGCGCTGGCAGGACCTGTTCGCGCCGCTCCCCCCGGCCACGGCCGCCACGGACGGGGTGCACACCCAGATCCACGCGGCGCGGTCGCACGCGCTGCCGGCCGACCCCGCCTCGGCGTTCGTCGCGGAGACCGGTCAGGCCCGCAACCTCGAGGCGCAGAGCGCCGGAGGCGCCGTCGTCGGGGACAACCTGGGCGCGGCGCTGGACGCCGCGCGCTCGGACGCCGCCTACGCGCAGGTGCTGTTCGTGTTCCTCGGGCTCCCGGGAGCCGTGCTCGCCGGGTTGCTGACCGTCGCCGTGGCCGCGGCCGGGGCCGACCGACGGCGCCGGGAGCAGGCCCTGGCCCGCACCCGCGGGGTGACCACCACCCAGGTGCTGCGGCTGGCGGCCGTCGAGGCCGGGCTCGTCGGGCTGCTCGGCGCCGCGGTCGGGCTGGCGGTGGCCGCAGTGGTCGGATGGGCGGCGTTCGGGGCGGTCCGCTTCGGCTCCACCCCCGTGTCCGCACTCGGCTGGACGGCCGGTGCCGCGCTGGTCGGGCTGATCGTCGCCGCGGCGGCGATCGGAGTTCCGGCGTACCGGGACGTGCGCTCGGCCACGGTCGCCGCCTCCCGCCGCACGGCCCTCGACGCCCGGTCGCGGGACCGGGCCCCGTGGTGGGCCCGCTACGGCGTCGACGTCCTGCTGCTGGCCGGTGGCGGGCTGATCGTGTGGTCCACCACCGGCACCGGGTACCAGCTCGTACTCGCCCCAGAGGGGGTGCCGACGATCTCGGTGTCCTACTGGGCGTTCGCCGGACCGGCGCTGCTGTGGATCGGCGCCGGTCTGCTGACCCGGCGCCTCGTCGAGCTGACGTTGCGCCGCCGGCGGCTGGTCGGCCTCGCGGTGGGACCGGTCGCGGGCCGGCTGGCGTCGACCGCGGCGGCGATGATGGCGCGGGGACGCCGCCCGCTGGCGCGCTCGGTGGTGCTGCTGGGCCTCGCGCTCGCGTTCGCCGTGTCCACCGCCACGTTCAACGCCACCTACCAGGCCCAGGCCGAGGCCGACGCACAGCTGACCAACGGCGCCGATGTCACCGTCACCGAGTCCCCCGGCGTGCGCGTCGGGCCCGAGGCGGCTCCGCCGCTCGCCGCCGTGCCCGGTGTGCGTGCGGTGGAGCCGCTGCAGCACCGGTTCGCCTACATCGGCGCCGACCTGCAGGACCTCTACGGGGTGCGCCCGGAGACGATCACCGGCGTCACCGCCCTGCAGGACTCCTACTTCCAGGGCGGTAGCGCCCGCTCGCTGATGGCCACCCTCGCTTCGGCACCGGACTCGATCCTCGTCTCCGCCGAGACCGTGAAGGACTACCAGCTCCTGCCGGGCGACGTGGTGAACCTGCGGTTGCCGGACTCGGCAACGAAACAGCTGGTCACCGTGCCGTTCCACTACGCCGGGATCGTCACCGAGTTCCCGACCGCGCCGAAGGACAGCTTCTTCGTCGCCAACGCCTCCTACGTGGCCGCCAGGACGGGCAGCAACGCGGTGGGAGCGTTCCTCGTCGACACCGGCGGCGGCGACGTCACCGCCATCGCCGCCCGGATCCGGACCCGGCTGGGGGCCTCGGCCGCCGTCACCGACATCGCCCACACCCGTTCCCGGGTCGGGTCCAGCCTCACCGCCGTCGACCTGGCCGGGCTCACGGCCGTCGAGCTCGGGTTCGCGCTCGTGCTTGCCGCCGCCGCGGGCGGGCTGGTGCTGTTCCTCGGACTGGCCGAACGACGCCGCACCTTCGCCATCACCACCGCGCTGGGTGCGACCCGCCGCCAGCTGCGCGGCCTGGTGACGGCCGAGGCAGCGGTGCTCACCGTCGGCGGGCTCGTCGCCGGCGCGGCGGTGGGCTGGCTGCTCGCCCAGGTGCTGGTCGCCGTGCTGACCGGGGTGTTCGACCCGCCCCCCGCCGCCGCGACCGTGCCCTGGGCCTACCTCGGCATCACCGCCGCGGTCACCCTCGGGGGTCTCGGGGTCGCCACCGTCGGGGCGCTGCGACCCGGACGGCGACCGCCGGTCGCCGTCCTGCGGGAGCCGTGAGCAGGAGGCAACCGGATCCGATCACCGCCCTCGACGCCCTTCCACCGCATCCGCCGGCGCGTGGACCCGACGTCCTGGGTGGAGCTCGGCGCCCACTCGTCAGACTCCCCGTCGGGGGCTCCGAGCGTCGTGGAACCGCACCGCACAGGGCCCGGCGGGTCGCGGGGCCGGGAGGTGCAGCCGGATCCCGCCGCCCACGCGTTCCGTTCGCACCCGCCGTCCGTCGCCGAGGCGGGCGGAGTCCAGGTCCAGCCGGTCCACCCCGGGCGCCGGCACCACCGGGGCCTCGCCGACCGCATCGACCACCACCCAGAACGCGTCGGCACCGGCGGTCCACCGGACCCACGGATCCTCGCCGGGCTCACCGACCTCCGACGGTCCCGTGCCGTGCACGGCGTCGCCGTTCACCGCCATCCAGTCCCCCAGCTGTTCCAGGGATCGGCGTTGCAGGTCGGGGAGGCGACCGTCGGCGGCCGGGCCGACGTTGAGCAGCAGGTTGCCCCCACGGGACACGACGTCGGCGAGGTGCCGAGCGATCGCCGGGCCGTCGAGCAGGTGGGAGGCGTCCTCGACGCGGTTGTAGCCGAACGACATCCCGATCCCGCGGGTGTTCTCCCACGCGGCACCGCCCTCGTTCTCCCACGCGTGCTGGTACTCGCTGGTGCGGAAGTCGTGGTGGGTGTCGCCCCACCGGTCGTTGACGACCCCGTCGGGCACGGCGGCGTAGAAGTCGTCGAACAGCTCACGCAGCCCGAAGGGGCCGCCGTGCTTGCCCGCGTCAGGCCACTCGATGTCGTTCCACAGGATGTCGGGGCGGTAGCGGCGGACGAGATCGCGCACGTGCAGGGCGGCGTAGGTCGCGTACGCGGCGTCCCGCGGCCGGACGCCCTGCACGTCGGCCATCGCCGCGATGGGACGCAGGTCGCTGACGCCCCAGTCCAGCCCTCCGGAGTAGTAGACGCCGAACCGCAGGCCCGCCGCCCGGGCGGCGTCGGCGAGCTCGCCGACGAGGTCGCGCCGCGGTCCACGGTGCACGGTGTTGCGGGTGCCGGTGCCCGGCGCGTCCCACAGCGTGACGCCGTCGTGGTGCTTGGTGGTCGGCACGACGTAGCGGGCGCCGGCCCGGGCGAACAGCGCGAGCCAGTCGGCCGGGTCGAAGTGTTCGGCGCCCCACGCGTCGAGGAAGTCGTCGTAGGGGGCGTCACCGAACGTGACCCGGTGGTGCTCGCGGGCCGGGGAGCCCGGCAGGCGGATCGTGTTGGCGTACCACTCCGCGTAGGGGTTGTGTCGGAACCACACCGACTCCTCGACGGCACCCAGCTCGCCGACGGGCTCGCCCCACGCGGGCACCGAGTAGGGGCCCCAGTGCACGAAGATGCCCAGGCCTGCGCCCCGGAACCACTCGGGCACCGGGCGATCCAGGCCGTCCCACAGGTCACCCATCCGGTCCTCCGATGTACTCCACCCAGTCGACGTGCAGCGTGCCGTCGCGGACGTAGGGGCCGACGACGCGCCCGGTGAACCCGCCCGCGGCCTCGGTGCTCAGCGGTCTCCCGTCGAGGTCGGCCAGCAGGGTGAGCGCCCCGTCGACCTCGACCGACAACGTGACCCGGTCCCCCCGGGTCGCGATCTCGAGGACGACGTCGCCGGCGCCGCCCAGCAGGGGATCGCCCAGCGCCGACCCGCCGGGGAACGTCGCGACGGCGGGCCCGATGCGGGCGACCGCGGTGACGTCGTGGCCGCGGACCCGGACGTCGTAGTGGTGGTCGTCGTCGAGTCGCAGGCGCAGGCCCGCGTCCCCGACGCCGCGCGGGTCGATCCGGGCGCGGACGCGGCAGTCGTGGTGCTGCTGGCGGCGGGCCAGCAGGAACTCCGGCGGCCCGTGCAGGGTCAGCCACCCGGGCCGCTCCGCGAGTGACCACGCGGCATCGGGCCGTTCCCGCGGCGACACCCAGCCCGGTTCGAGCGCGGCGGCGTCGAAGTCGTCGAGGATGCGGGCGGGGGCGTCGACCCCGTGCGGTTCGAGCACCGGCACGGGCCAGCCGTCGCACCAGCGCACGCGGGCGAGGAACGTCTCGCGTCCGAGTACGTGCACCAGCGGGAACGCCCCGCGCGGCCGCACACCCAGCAGCACCATCCACCACGACCCGTCGGGAGCCTCGACGAGATCGCCGTGACCGGTGTTCTGCACGGGATGGTCGAGGCTGCGGTGCGACAGCACGGGGTTGTGCGGGCACGGCTCGTACGGGCCGTCGGGAGCGGGGCCGCGGGCGACCGAGATCGCGTGCCCCGCGCCGGTGCCCCCCTCGGCGAGCAGCAGGTACCACCACCGTCCGACACGGTAGAGGTGCGGCGCCTCCGGATCCCGCAGCCCCGAGCCCGACCAGAGGCCGACCGGATCGGACTGCAACTCACCCGTGGACAGGTCGATCCGCGCCTGGAGGATTCCGTGCGGGCCACCCGGCCCGTAGTTGTCCGACCAGGTCAGGTAGCAGGTGCCCGACTCGTCCCACGCCAGGTCGGGGTCGATGCCGGGCACGTCGACGACCACGGCATCCGACCACGGCCCGGCCGGGTCCGACGCCGTGTAGATGCGCTGGCCCGGCAGGTTCACCACCGTCGTCACCAGCCGGAACAGGCCGTCGTGGTGGCGCAGCGTCGGCGCGTAGACGCCGTCCGAGGCCCGGGCGCCGGCGAGCGGCAGCTGGGCGGGCCGGTCGAGCGCGTTGCCCAGCTGCGTCCACTCCCGCAGGTCGCGGCTGTGCAGGATCGGTACCCCGGGGAACAGCTCGAAGCTCGAGCAGGCGAGGTAGTAGTCGTCACCGACACGGCAGACGCTCGGGTCGGGGTGCATGCCCGCGACGACCGGCGCGTAGCCCTCAGCCCTTGACGGCACCGGTCAGGCCTCCCACCATCTTGCGTTCGGCGATCAGGAAGAACACCAACGCCGGCACCATCGACAACCCCGTGAACGCGAGGATCCGCGCCGTGTCGGAGCTGTACTGCGAGGAGAACGTGGCGGTGCCCAGCGGCAACGTGTACTGGTTCGGGTCGCTGAGCACGAGCAGCGGCAACAGGTAGGAGTTCCAGCTGCTCACCACCGCGAGGATCCCGACGGTGATCAGCGCCGGAGCCGAGAGCGGCAGCAGGATCCGCCAGAAGAACCCGAACCGCGAGCACCCGTCGATCGTCGCCGCGTCCTCCAGCTCGGCCGGCACCGTACGCATGAACGGGCGCAGGATGACGATCGTGGTCGGCAGCGCGAAGGCCGCCTGAGGCAGCGCCACCGCCCACGGACTGTCGAGCATGTGCAGGTTGCGCAGCAGCAGGTAGAGCGGCAGGATCGCCACCCCGGCCGGGAAGAGCAGCCCGACGACGAAGATCCCGTAGAGGCCGTCGCGGCCGCGGAACGCCATGCGCGACAACGCGAACGCGGCCATCGCGCCGAAGCCCACCGCCAGCGCGGTGGTGATCAGGGCGATGAGCGTGCTGTTCGCGAACTGCCGCCAGAACTCGCCCGAGCCCAGGATCGCGGAGTAGTTCGACGGGACCCAGGGGCCGGGCAGCGCCACCGGGTCCGCGGCCAGCTGACCGGTGGTGCGGAACCCGCCGATCAGCACGAACAGCACGGGGCCGAGCGCGGCGGCCGCCACGACGACGGCCACGACGTAGGTCAGCGGGGTGCCGGGGCTCAGCCGCCGACGCGGGGTCTTCCCGGTCGCCGTCACACCTGCGACGGTCATCCCGCCGCCCTCGTCATCGCGCCCTCGGTGTCGCGGCGCAGCACGAACCGCTGGTAGAGCAGCGCGAACACGAACGCGATGACGAACAGGATCATCGACGCCGCGCTGGCGTAGCCGAACTGCGACCGGGCGAACCCGCGCTCGATGATGTAGGTGGCCATGGTGGCCGAGGAGTTCGCGGGCCCACCGCTCGTCATGATCCAGACCAGGTCGAACAGCTGCAGCGACCCGATGACCGACAGGAACACCCAGATCCGGATGGTCGGGCCGAGCAGCGGCAGCACGATGTGGCGCGTGCGCTGCCAGGCCGACGCGCCGTCGATCGTGGCGGCCTCGACCAGCTCCCGCGGGATGCCCTGCAGCCCCGCGAGGAACAGGATGATCGCGAACCCGAGGTACTTCCACGTAATGACGGCGAACAGCGTGTAGACGACGAGATCGGGATCCGCGAGCCAGAGCTGGACGTAGCCGCCGAGCCCGACCGCGGTCATGAGCCGGTCGACAGCCCCGTCCGGCTGCAGGATGAGCAGCCACGCGACGGCTGTGACCACCTCCGAGAGCACGTACGGGGCGAAGCAGATCGCGCGCAGCACGGCGCGGCCGCGGATCC
This sequence comes from Mycobacteriales bacterium, assembly GCA_038231335.1. Classification (GTDB taxonomy): domain Bacteria; phylum Actinomycetota; class Actinomycetes; order Mycobacteriales; family Pseudonocardiaceae; genus Pseudonocardia. Next base: position 263 of record JBBRLM010000121.1, on the reverse strand, counting down.
TCCGGTTGAGCAGCAGGGCGAGCGCCAGCCCGAGCGGGAGCTGGATCACCAGCGACAGCACCACGAACACGCCGTTGTGCGAGGCCGCGCGGAGGAACACCGGATCGTGCAGCGCCTTCACGTAGTAGCGTGTCGCCGCCAATAGTCGGCTGGGATGCGGTAGATCGTTCACGGCAGTCTCCCCGTCCCCTGCCGTGAGGACCGATCGTGCCGAGGTCGACGTTGCCGCCGGTGGTGCTCAGCTCCGAGGAGCGTGAGTGGCT
>JBBRLM010000120.1:0-8363 GCA_038231335.1 Mycobacteriales bacterium | reverse complement strand
GCTCGGGCCCGCGCCGACAACGCCCTGACCAGCACGAACGTCACCGCCTGGACACACGCCTGTCCGGGCGACTTTCGGCGTTCCCGCAGGTCAACCCCCAGATTTCGTGTCCAGCACCAACATCAAGTGCGGAACCCGGGTCCACCGGTGCGTCGCGACGCTGTCCAGCGCGCTCGGCGATGCCGTCCGCCAGTACCGCCTCCTGCACAACCCCGCCCGGTTCGCCAACGTCCCCCGTCCCCGACGCCGGGATCGGGTGTGCTGGTCGCCTGTCCAGGCGGTGACGTTCCTGCGCCACTGCGCGGCCGTCACGGACCCGCTCACGGAACTGTTCGAGCTCATCGTGTGCACCGGCATGCGCAAAGGCGAGGCACTTGCCCTGCACTGGGCCGACGTCGACCTCCATAACGGCCTGCTGTTCGTCCGCTGGACCCTGTCCAACATCAACAACCCGATGCCCGTGTTCACCGCCCCGAAGACCCGCAGCAGCCACGCCTGGATCGGCCTGTCCGGCCGCGCCGTGTCAGCGCTGCGCCGCCAGGCCGAGCGGCAACGCCTGCTCCGGATCGCAGCCGGCGTAGCCGGCCAGGAGCAGGATCTCGTCTTCACCCAGCCAGGCGGGCAACCGCTGCGGCCCGAGTACGTCCTGCGACGCCTACACACGCTCACCGACGAGACCGGCCTGCCGTGCATCCGGGTGCACGACCTGCGGCACTTCGCCGCGACCACCATGTTGTCCTCACAGGTACCGCTGGCGATGGCGTCCAAGGCGATGCGCCACTCGACCCTCTCGACCACCACCGAGGTCTACGGCCACCTGCTGCGGCACGTCGCGCACCAGACCGTCGACGCCATCGACACTGCTCTGCGCCTCGCCGAAGCGAATCTCCAGTCGGCAGGAGCTCATCCCTGCGACCACCGCCATCCCGAACTGACCAAGCAGGCGCCGCAGCACCCGGCAACCCAGCGGCGCGGTGCGATCACACGGGACCACATCGGCGCTCCAGACGCGACGGGACCCTCAACTCGACCGGCGCGCGGTGATCACAAACTCCCGAGCAGGCGAACGTTTCCGCTGGTCAAAACGCGAAACGGGCGGTTCCCCGTCGAGAGGGAACCGCCCGTTTCGACCGTCGGGACGACAGGATTTGAACCTGCGACCCCTTGACCCCCAGCCGCGTCCTCGGCATTCCCAGGACCGTAAGGCGACTCCCGCAGACTGTCGCCAGGTTCCTGTTGCGCCTGCTCGTACTCGACTACGAGCAGGACAGCCCGCGACCTGCAGCCGCGCCGGATCGAGCGCCTGCGTGACGGCCGGCACCGGAACCTCAGCTCATAGTGACGGTCAGGCGCTGGTCGTGCGCTGAACACGGCGCCGCCGTTCGTGCCACTGAGTCGGTGTCGACAGATGGTGACGCGGCACATCGCCGGGCTCGAGGACCGCGACGCGGCGCCCCACATCGCAGCGGTTCCGCTCCCGCTCGATACCCTCCATCGCATGCTGGACGACGACGCACGCACCCACGAGGACGCTGTCGGCCTCGAAGGCGCCCTCGCGCAGGCCGAACGTGAGGTCGACGCCGCCGCGAAGGCCGTCGCCGGGCTCGGCCGCGAGCTGAAGAAGGCCCGGGCCGCGGCCGCGTCGGGGCAGGTGCGGGAGCTGCGCAAGGTGCTCGACACCGCCCGCACACTGGCCGCCGAGGTGGCCGGGCAGGTCGAGAACGCGGCCGCCGCTTACGACGTCGACGAGACCGAGCTGCTGTCCTCGGGTGCCTATGCTAAGGAGCTGCTCGCCGCGGCCGAGGCTGCGGGCGTGGCGATGTTCGAGGACGACGACCGGCTGTTGTGCTATCCGTCGATCGTGCGGGTCCTCCCGGGCGAGCTCGCTCTCGAGATCGACCGCAGGCGGGCCCGCGGTCTGCGCCCGTCGGTGGTCGTGGACCAGCTCGGCAGGGCGCAGCGGGCCGGGCCGCGGTTCCGGGCCGCGCCGTTCCATGCCAGCCTGGTGGGCGCCTACGACCTGGTGGTGGCCGGGCAGGGCAAGCCACCCGGCACGGTGGTGCGGCTTGTCGACGTCTACGCCGCGCTGACCCTGCTGCCCGGCCAGTCCCGCGAGTACACCAAGGCTGAGTTCGCCCGCGACCTCTACCTGCTCGACCAGAGCGGCTCGAAAGAGAGCGGTTCCGGGCGCCGGCTGCGGTGGGCGGCGAGCTCGGGCACCCGCGGCGCCGGGGTGCTTACCACCGTCACCCGCAACGGGCAGCAGCAGCGTTACTGGGGAATCGCGTTCGAACCGGCCGCCTCGTGAGCGAGGCCGGCGAGGTCTCCGGCGGGTTCCCCGCGGGTGGCATCGGGTTGCGGCCCGACGAGTATGCCCGGTTCGTCTCCGCCGAGTACCTCGACGACTACGTCCGGTCCGGCGGGGCGGCGGTGCGGTTCGTCGTGGCCGGCAGCGACGAGATCGCCGCCCGCTGGCACACCACCCTGGCCGCGGCCGCCGACGAGCACGGCTACCTGTGCGTGGGCGTCGACGCAGCCGAGCACCGGGTGCACATGATCGACCAGCTCTACGCCGCCGTCGCCCGTCAGGTCGACTGGCTCGACCTCGCCCGCCGCCAGGTCACAGCCGGATGGGAGTCGCTCGGTCTGGCCCCGGAGAAGCCGGACGCCTTGTCCGTCGCGGCGGTGGCCGCGCACCACGATGTCGCGGTGCCCGAGGCGGCGCGCAGCATGCGCCGGCTCATGGAGTCCGACCTGCTGCGCGACCCCGGCCTCGACCGGGAGTTCCGGCTCGCGGTGTTGCGGCTGTGCCAGTACGAGCTGGCCACCGGCGACGTGCTGGAGACCGAGCGCGACGCGGTCCTGGCCTGGCTGCGGGTGGAGCCGGTGGCGCTGCGGGCGGTGAAGTCGGCGTCGTTGCACGGGCGCGTCGCGCGGCACAACGCGCGGGCGATGCTGGTGTCGCTGGCCGCGTGGCGCGCGCGCGTCACCGGGTCGGGCATCGTCGTCGACCTCGACCTGGCCCGCCTCGCGGTGGCCCGGCGCCCCCCGCTGGATCAGCGCTCGGGCCACTACTACACTAAGGCCGCCGTGCTCGACGCCTACGAGGTGCTGCGCCAGCTCGTCGACGCCACCGACACCCTGCGCGGCGCGTTCGTTGCGGTCACGCTGCCCCCCGAGCTGGTTACCGACGACGCCCGCGGCCTGCCCGCCTACAGCGCCCTGCACCTGCGGATCGTCGACGAGATCCGGGACCGGCGCCGCGCCAACCCGTTCGCCGCGCTCCTCCGGTTGCAGACCCGGCTGGAGGCCGTGCGATGACCATCGACCGTACGAGCGACAGGCTCGCCGCGCGGCGCGCCGTCGAGGCCCTGCGGTCCGGCGTGCCCAGCCGCGACGCGGTGGCCGCGCTGGGCAGCGGCCAGGCCGGCGTCGAGGACCGGTTCACCGACCTGCTTGACGGGATCGGCACCGTTCGCCACGACAAGCGCGGGCTGTTGCTCGGCGGGGGCTTCGGCGCCGGGAAGAGTCACGTCCTGGAACACCTGACGCACCTCGCTCTGGACCGCGGCTACGCGGTGAGCCGCATCGTGGTCAGCAAGGAGACCCCACTGCACGACCCGGCCAAGGTGCTGCGCGCGGCGGTGGAGTCGGCGGTGTCGCCCGACGGCGCGATCGGGGCGGTCGCCGAGGCCGCCGCCGGTCTCGATCCCGAGAGCCCGGCGTTCGCCGAGTTGCTGCGCTGGTGCGGCTCCGGCGCGCCGGTCGACGACTGGTTCCCGGTGACGCTGACCCTGTTCCCGCGCGTGCAGGCCGGTGAGGACAACTTCGCCGACGCGATCGTGCGGTTCTGGTCGGGCGACAAGCTCGCCGTCGCCGAGGTTCGCCGGCACGCGAAGTTCGCCGGGATGGGCAAGCCCACGCTCGCCGCGGTACCCGCCCGCGAGCTGGCGTGGCAGCGCTTCCGGTTCCTGGCCCGCCTGTTCGTTGCCGCCGGGCACGAGGGCTGGGTGCTGCTGTTCGACGAGGCCGAGCTGATCGGCCGCTACACCCTGCGACAACGCGGCCGCTCCTACGCCGAGCTGGCCCGCTGGCTGGCCCCCGACCTCGACGACCCGGCGTCCCCGCTGGCCACCGTGGTGGCCATGACCGACGACTTCGATGCCGCCGTGCTCACCGCCAAGAACGACCGGGAGATCGTCCCGGCGAGGCTGCGGGCAACGCAGACGACGGAGTGGGCCGACGTCGCCGGTCGGGCGGAGACCGCGATGGGCCTGATCGAGCGCGACATGCTGCTGCTCGACGCGCCCGACGACGCGGAGCTCGACCACGCCTACCGGCGGTTGCGCGCCCTGCACTCGCAGGCCTTCGGCTGGGACGCCCCCGACGTCACCGGCCTGGAACGGCTCGGCACCACCCGGATGCGGCAGTACGTCCGAGCGTGGATCAACGAATGGGACCTCGTCCGGCTCGACCCGGCCTTCCACCCCCACAGCCAGGTCACCCCCGTCACGTTCAGCTACGACGAGCAGCCCGACCTCGATGCCTGGGACCCCCGGGAGTAACCGTCCCGGAGCCGTCGGAGACCAAGATCGTGTTGTTGCTGGTCAGACGCGCGGACACGGCCGCGGTGATCGGAGCGGCGCGGGCGGCCGGGCAGGGGCATCGGCGGATCGCTGCCGGGCTTGGGCGGCCGCCGGACACGGTCCGGGGCTGGTTGCGGCGCTTCGCCGCCCGGGTTGAGGCCGCGGGCGGTGTACACCGGGTGGTGTCGGGCGCTGGATCCGGATCCGGTGTTGCCCGGGCCGGCCGGGACGGCGTGGGCCGACGCGCTGGCCGCGATCGACACGGCGGCCACAGCGGTGGGCGGCCGCTTCGGTTCGAGGGCGGCCGCTTCGGTTCGAGGGCGGCCGCTTCGGTTCGAGGGCGGTCGGGGACGTGGCCGGGAACGTGGTCGGGGTGCCGGCTTGGTAGGTCGTCGTGGCGGTGTCAGCGGGCCGCCTGCTGGCTCCTGGCTGGCCCGCTGCGACGGCCCAGGGCTGATCAACACGAGCTGCCGCGCCGGTGGTGATCACCAGCGGCGATCCTCGCGCTGCCGCCGGCAACCGCGGTGCAGGGCGACCCGAGCGAGGAGCGTGTGATGGTGAGACCCGTAGCGGTGGGCGGGGTGCGCCCGGACGAGGCGAGCGGGCGGGCGGAACGGGCGCGGGCGGTGGCGTTGTTCCGCTACCAGCTGATCCGCGAGGCCGCCGACCCGGCGCACTCGACACGCCAACGCGGGCGGATCGTCCGGGAGCTGGCCTCCCGCACCCACCTCGACCCGGCCGGACGACCGGTGCGGGTGTCGCGGGAGACGCTGGACCGCTGGATCCGGGCCTGGCGCAGCGGCGGGTTCGACGCGCTCGTGCCGCACCCGCGGCAAGCCTCGCGGCGCCTGCCCGAGGAGGTGCTGGGCCTGGCGGTGGCGTTGAAGAAGGAGAACCCGGACCGGACCGCGACCCAGGTGCGGCGGATCCTGCGCGCCCAGCTGGGCTGGGCCCCCGGGGAACGCACGCTGCAGCGCCGCTTCGCCGACCTGGCCGCGGTCGACCCGACGGCGCTGGGCGGGTCGCTGACGACGGTGTTCGGGCGGTTCGAGGCTGAGCGCCCCAACGAGCTCTGGACCGGGGACGCACTGCACGGGCCACGGATTGGTGGGCGCAAGACCTTGTGGGTGCCCGAAACCTCGCGCACTGCCGCTGAGCTGGTACATCGCGGCTGACCGTGGCGCGGCATGATCCCTCGATGGCCGTGAAGCTGATTTACCAGATGTTCGCGAAGCTGCTGAGCTGGATGGTGCTCCACGACGGCTCCGACCCTGTGGGGTTCCAAAAGTCGACCTGAGTTCGCGAACTGCGGTGATCGGCGTTAGCCGGTCGTCCGGCACGATCATGGTTGTGTCGCTTCGCCTGCTCTACCTGATCTTCGGCCAGCTCCTCAGCTGGCTGACACTGCTCGGCCGAACAACCTCGACCAAAGACATCGAGCTGCTCGCCTGCGTTCCGCAGTTGATGATGGGTTCTGGGACACCTTCGGGTTGAGTGCGCAGGTCAGCAGGCCGTACCAGCGTTGATGGCGCTCGCCGGAAGTGCCCAGACCTGCTCAGCGAAAGTGCTCAGTTGGGGCGGGGTTGAGGCTGCCAGTTCTCGGGGTCTGGCCGCAAGAGCGGCAGGGCGGGGTCGTCGAGGGATCTGGCCGGGGTCGACGAGCTCGCTGAGCTCCTCCTTTCGCTCAAGCATGAGTAGCCCCACCGGCCACGGTGCAGCGCAGCGCAGGTGATTCGTCACCTGTCCGGCAACCCGCGGGTGTCGCCGCTGAGGAAGGATTGCTCGTGATCTCCGCCGAGGAGGAAGGCGAAGCGAGTGAGGTCGGCGCGCAGCTGTGCGAGGTCGTAGCCCGTGACGCCGTCGATGTCCTCGATGCCGACGAAGTGGGCGAGGGATGGGGCCAGGACGTGGGTGTCGCGGGCGAGCCAGTTGCGGACGAACAGCAGGATCTCGGCGAGCTCCATGGCGTCGGTCGCGTCGAGGCGCACCTGGGTCATGGGTTCCCTCCTTCTCACCCGAACCGCCCTCGGCGAGTCGGGATCGGGGGCAGTGTCGGGACGGTGACGTGCGCGGCGGCCGGGGCGACGATCAGGGTGATCAGGGCGATGGGTCGGCGACAGTGCGGGCAGTGTTGCACCGCGTTGACCGCGTTGCGGTCCTCGTTGCGGTCCTCGTTCGCATCGCGGTTCGTGCCGCCGTCGTTCGTCACGTCGTTCGTCACGTCGTTGATGTCGGTCGTGGTGCTCGTCGTGGATGACGAGGTGGCGCGCTGGGCGGTGAGTTCCGCGACGCGGCGGGCGGCGTCGCGGCGTCGGTGGCGCCACGCGGTGGCGCGGCAGCGTTCGCAGCAGTAGGTGTGGGCGGGTTTGCGCGGGCTGGGAGTGAACCCGGTGTCACAGACCGGGCAGCTCCGTGTGTCACCGTCGGTGATCGTGTCGTGTTCGGTCATCGAGTGTCGCCGGGGGTGAGGGGTGTCGCGGCGCGGGCGCGGTGCAGCAGCGAGACGACACCGCCGATGGTGGGCACGTCCCACCCGGCCAGCCAGTCCAGGATGCGCCGGTCGTAGCCGCCCATGGCCAGCCCGGCCAGTGGTTCGCGCAGGGCGGCGACCCGGTCGGTGAGCTGGCGCGCCCGCCAGGCCTGCAACCCGGTGTCGGGGCCGACACCCCGGCGCGGTGAGAGGTCCTGCGCGACGCGGACAGCGAAGGGCGGGCGGTGGTTGACCGGCTCGCGATCGAGCGGGCCCAGGTCGCAGTGGATGGTCATGAGGTGACCGCCCGGTGCAGGTCGGCGGTGCGGGCCTGGTGGCTGCGCAGCCGGTAGGACGGCCCGTCGATCCCGAGGACGACGGCGCGTTGCAGGAGCCGATCCAGCATGGCCGCGGTGACCATCGGGTCCCCGAGCCGCGACGCCCACGACGCCACCCCGAGGTTCGTGGTCAGCATGATGCTGCCCTTGAGGTGGCGCTGCGTGATGACCTGGAACAGCGCAGCGACGGCCTCCTCAGCCACGTTGAGATACCCCAGTTCGTCGATCACGAGGAGTCGGGGTCCGGCGAAGAACCGCATGCAGGTGTTCCACCGGCCCTCCCGGGCCGCGCGCAGACACCGAGCGGCCAGATCGGCGGCGGAGGTGAAGTAGACCCGATGCCCGGCCTGCACCGCCGCGCGGGCGAGGCAGATCGCGAGCATCGTCTTCCCGACCCCGGGCGGGCCGATCAGCAACACGTTGCTGGCGTCGTCGAGGAATCGCAGGGTGGCCAGGTCCCGGACCAGCGCCTCGTCGACCCCGGGTTGGGCGGCGAAGTCGAAGTCGGTCAACGTCCAAGGCTCGGGCAGGCTGGAGAACCGCAACCGGCCCGCTTGACGGCGGGCCTGCACCGCGTCGACCTCGACCGCGAGGAGGCGTTCCAGCGCCACGGTCAGCCCCCACTGCTGGTCGCGGGCCTGATCGAGCAGCCCAGGCAGCGCCACGGCGGCATCGGCCATCTTCAGATACGCCAGGTGCGCGCGCAGCCGCTGATAGACCCCCGCCTCGGCCACCGTGCGGGGCTCCCCGCCAGGCTCACCGCCGGTCCCGGTCATCGCGGGGTCCCGTCGGTGGTGGCGGTGACGGCGCCGGGTCTCTGGCGGTCCGCGGCCGCGTCGACGTAGGCGGCGAAGTCGATGACGACCTCACCGCCGTGAGCTGCGAGGCCGCCTGCGGTGGTGGCGCCGGTGATGCGGGCCGCCTGGGCGCGGGCGGCCTCCGACGGGGGCCGACGGGTCTTGGCCCGGC
>JBBRLM010000119.1:0-8387 GCA_038231335.1 Mycobacteriales bacterium | reverse complement strand
GTTCTGGTACAACACAAAACGACTCCACTCCGGTCTAGGCTACAAATCCCCCCAAGAAGCCCTCACCGAGTGGACAAACGACCAGGAAGCCGCGTAGGCTAACCGAATTCACGCGGTCCGAAAAACGCGGGGCAGATCACAGCATCACCATGGTCGCCAGCAGCAGCGGGAACGACACCCCGAGGACCACATCCACACCAGCGAGGAGACACCGGCGATCGCCGAGAGCACCAGGATGCCGAGCACGTAGGAGCCGACCTTCGCGAACACCTGATCCCCGATCAGGATCACCCGCGGTCGCCTGGTGTGCGGCGTCAACCGAAACAACCCACGCCGGATCCGGGGCAGATCGGCGAGGAAATACACCGACAACACGAACACGATGATCGTGTCCGCCAGCACCCCCAGCACCACCACACCCGCGCCGAGCACTCCGCTGACCACACCACCGCTGCCGCCCGCGCTCAGGGCGTTGCGGACGAGGTCGATGACCCCGAAGCGTTGGTTGAACGCGCCCAGGGTCATGTTGCGTCGGTGGATCGGTCGAGACCGGTAGTGAACACCGCTCCCGCGGTTCCGCCAGCCGGGAAGGGCCCGCATCGCCAGGATGCTGCTCACGGCCCTCTGTAAGAGCGACGCATCGGGGAGGCGACTCCGAGTACGAACCCCATCAGGTGCGAGCGTCAAGTTCAGGTACCGCGCGTCAGACGCCAATATCTCCGCGCTCAACACCGGCTGTGCGCCGTACCGGGCCGGCTCATGCAGCTTGTGCGGCGGCCCCTGCTGGGTCGGCGGGGACCTCGCGCACTGCGGCCCGTACTCCCGAGTGTGGGCAGACGCAGGACTGGGTGCACCCTTGAGTGGCGCCGGCGGGACCGATTCCGCCAGGTTCCGCGGGAAGGCAGGATGAGACGTCGTGGCGGAGATCGAGGTGCAGGTCCTCGGGCTCGGGGTCGACAACCCCGAGTCACGCCCGGTCCTGTTGTTGCAGGAGACCGACGGCGCCCGCCGGGTGCTGCCGGTGTGGATCGGCAGACCTGAGGCCGACGCGCTGGAACTGGCCACCCATGGGATCGTGGCCACGAGACCGGGCACCCACCAGCTGATCGCGCAGCTCATCCTCCCGTTTGAACAGCGCCTGCAACGGGTCTCGATCACCGAGCTACGCGACAACATCTTCTACGCCGAGCTGGTGTTCGACGATGACACCCGGATCTCCGCGCGCCCGAGCGACGCCGTCGTCATCGCCGCGCACCTCAACGCGCCGATCGACGTCACGGACGCGGTTCTCGACACCGCCGCGGTCGAGCAGACCAGCATCACCGACGACAGCACCCCGCCCGGCGATACGCCTTTCGACCCGAGCGCGTCGGCGACCGACGCGCAGGAACGCGAGCTCAGCCAGTTCCGTCGATTCCTCGACACCGCGACCCCGGACGACTTCGACCCGAACTAGGACGGCCCCCGAAGGCACGTCATCGCCGGCGCATGTCCGGCCGGCCAGATGACCCGTCAGGAGACGATGTGTGCTTGGAGTCATCGAGAAGCGCACCACCGACGAACCGGCCCGCCCCGGGCCAGACCTCCGAGACGCCCTGAATCAGCCGAGCGCGGCCGGGACGCCGAGAGGCGAGGGGCCCGGGGGGATCCGGTCTAGGTTCGCGGGTCGTCGGGAGCAGATCGACGATCGTCGGCGGAGCCGCGAGCGAGCGTCCGGGCAGCGGCGATGTCGGCGGCCGATCCGATGTCGAGATGCTCGGAGGTCCCGCGGGTCGTGGGGTGGTCGCGAGCGTCGTGTTGGGTGCGCACCCACCGAGCCGCATCGACCGCACGCCGGTGCAGTGACGGTGCGGTCTCGTGCGCACCGTCGGCCGCCCACAACCCGCGCCCGTCATTCATCTCGGGCCAGACCCTGCCGATCACGGCACGGTCGGCGCACGCCGCCTGCGGACACCGCAGGGCCAGCAGGGGCGAGTCGGGCCGCGGGCCGCGGCCGGTGTCCGCCGCCCGGTGCCGCGCGACAGACTCCCACGCGCCGTCGCGGAAAACCTCGGCGCTGTCGCCGACCCTGCGCATCGAGCCCGGACGGGGCGGACTACGCCGCAGCACCTGCCGCACCAACCGCGCAATCCACTCACGCATCGAGACCCGGCCCCCCGTCTGTAGGGGCTCGCGCCGCCCCTAGCTCGTGGGATGGTCTTCGGTGATACCAGGAAGGAGGGTTCAGTTCTCGGTCCGATCGGAGCCGGTGATCCGCACTTTGACGACGCTCATGAGCGGGTCTGTCCAGGGTCCGGCCGGCGGCGAGCTACCAGCACGCTGGTGGGGTGCGCACGCGTAGAAGTACCTCAGCGACCGGTGGCACAACCGCCGCCACCGACCGCCCGGTGGCATGCCGCGACATCCCCCCACTCGGGCCAGATCCACACCATCCTCGACCAGCTCCCGCCCGAACAGACCTGACCAGCCCTCGGACGCCGACCCACGCCGCCCCCGACCCGCCTGCCGCCGTGCCCGTTGGGCCTCTAGCCTGACCCGGATGCGGACGATCCGGTTGCAGGTCACGCTGCGCGAGGTGACCCCACCGGTGCTGCGGACCCTCGATGTGCCGGCCACCGCCACCGTGGCCGAGCTGCACCAGCTGCTCCAAGCCGGGCTCGGCTGGACCGACAGCCACCTGCACGAATTCCAGACCCCCGCCCAGGACAACCCCGGCGCCACCCGCGCCGGCGCGGGGATCAGGCCGGTGCGCTACGGCGTCCTCGACCCCGACACCGAGGATCCCGACGAGCCCGAGCTGGTCCGCGACGAGACCACCGCCCACGTGCGCGAGCTGGGCGCCCGGTTTGTCTACCTCTACGACTTCGGGGATGGCTGGACCCACGACATCACCGTCCTGGGACCCGGCGGCCCGCAACCGGGATGCGTCTACGGCGAACACGCCTGCCCACCCGAGGACTCCGGCGGCCCCACCGGGCACACCGAGCTGCGCGCCGCGCTCGCCGACCCCACCCACCCCGAACACACCCGCATCCGCACCTGGGCCGGCCCCGGCTACGACCCGGCCGCGTTCGACCAGCCCGGCACCGACACCCTGATCCGGCACACCGCCGGGCGGGTGCCCGAGTCCGTGGCCCGGTTGCTCGAGCTCACCACCGGCGGGCTGCGCCTCACCGCGGCCGGGCGGCTGCCCCGCGCCGTCGTGCGCAGCATGCAGCAGCACCGCCCCGACTGGGCCTACACACCGCGCCCCGCCCGCCGCGAGGACGACCTGCCGCCGCTGGCCGCCTTGCACGACCTGCTGCGCCACGTCGGGCTGCTGCGCCTGCGCTACGGCGTCCTGGCCCCCACCCGGGCCGCCGCCGACCCGACCCACACCATCCGCCGGCTCCGGTCCTGGTTCGGCCCCGACGACGGGTTCACCGCCGTACTGGCCGGCACCGTCGTCGCGGTTCTGGCCCATCACGGACCCACCGCGCTGGCCGTCCTGGCCCGCCGCGCGCATCCACTGCTGGACCGGTGGGCCCACCCCGACGGCACCCCACTGTCCCCCGCCGATGTGCGCCTGGAGATCAGCCGGCTCGCCGCGCTCGCCCAAGGCCTCGACCTGCTCCGCATCCACGACTCGCTCTGGGCGCCCGGCCCGGCCGCGCACACCCTGCTCCCCCGCGCCACCGCCCTGGCCCACCTCTGGACCCTCCCCCTCTACCGCCCCGACCCCGACACCGCTCTCGATCCCGACCAGCGTCAACTCGATCCACCGCCGTCAGCACGCGACCGAACCTGACCACGCGCCGTCGCGGGCAGCCCGCGCGCTCGAGCGGACCCCACCCTCATCGCGCGTGTCGTCCCGGGTTCGCTGTGAGGGTGAGGGTGAGCAGACCCGCCAGCCACTCGACGAACGCGCCCGCGCCGGAGCCCGCGAACCCTCCACCCCGCCGCGTTGCCTGCGATCCCATCAGGCGTTCCCGGCGTGTCGTGCCCAACCCGACCATCGACGAGCTACCGTTTCCTCGAACAACGGTTCGACAGCCGGGAGGGCTCGGCCCCATGAGCACACGCACCCCGAACACGGCCACCCCGAACAACACGGGCATCTCGAATACGGCCGGGCCCCGCCCGAGCGCGCCGCCGGCGAAGCCGGCCCAGCTCAGCGTGGCGCGACAGGTCCGACAGCAACGACGCGGCTACGCCGCCGCCGTGCTGCGCACCCTGGCCCGCACCCACCGCGGCCGCCCCGCCGTCCAGATCCAGGCCACCCTGCGCGCCAGCCTCACACCCCTGGGCATACGCCTGACCCCCGCCGTGCTGCGCGAGCTCGCGACCGGCATCGCCGCCGGTCGACCCGTCGAGCTGCCCTGACCCGCGACGACGACCCGCGAGGACGACGGGCAACGAGGACGAGGGGCGACGAGATGGCATCGGCGCGGGCTCGGGGACAGCTGACGATGTTCTGCTGCGGTGCGCGGTGGGTCGGGGTCGAGCGCGCGCACTGCTGCCGCCGCACCGCAGGATGCGGGCACGTGTTCGATGACGTGGTGCTGTGGGACCGGCACCGGCGCGACGGGCGCTGTCTCGATCCCCGAACCCTCGACCTGATCCCGACCACCGACGGCACCTGGTTACGCGCGCTGCAACTCACCCGCCGCTGAGTTCACACCCCCCTGGTGCGTCGCGACCGCATCCGGAACAGGGCCGCCGGCTGCGGGCCACTGGGGGTTCACCGGGGGTTGCGGAGCGTGTGGAGGGTGCCAGGCTCAGACGATGCCCGAGACCTCGTGGAGAACCCAGCTCCGCGCGGCGCTCTACCGCGGCGACGGCGCGGCGGTGGTCGCGCTCGCCCACGCCACACCCGGCCACGCCACAGCCGACGACAGCCACCGCGACGGTCCCGCCGACGGCGCGGGCGGCGGCTGGCAGTTGCTCGGTGACGGTCTGATCATCGCACTTCACCAGCACATCCCCGCCGCTGCCGCGCTGGCCACCGGTTGTGCTGCCGCGCTGCGCGAGCGCGGTTGGGCCGGTGACACCGAACTGGCCGCCCATCTCGACGCCGTGGCCGGGACCGGACCCACCCCGCTGCTGCGCCCGCTCCCGGTCGACCTCGACGAGCTCGCCGACATCCTGGAAGGCGACCCCACCCACAGCGGCGGACTGATCAACCTCCAGACCGGCGAGGTGTGGCCCCACACGCTGCTCGACCCCGATCTCGGCGACGAGTTCGGCGACGGCGCCGACCGGCCCGACCCGGACGATCCGCAGCGGTGGCTGTGGGTGCCCGGGCACGGCTCGCACGCCGGTTACCGCGACATGGAACTGTTCATCTCCACCCTCACCGGCCCCACCACCGATCCCGACCCTGAGCTGGCCGAGCGGCTGCGTGACGCCCTCGATGGCCGCGGCCCGTTCCGCCGTTTCAAAGACGTCCTGGCGCGGCGACCCGACCATCTTCAGCGCTGGTTCGGCTTCTCCGGAGAACGCCACCGCGGCCGCGCCCGGGCCTGGCTCGCGACAGCCGGCTACCGACCAGCCCCCCGCACCCCCGAGCAGACTCCCTGACCGGTCCTATGCCTCCGCCCGCGGGCCCCCCTCGCAAGAGCTGTATGAGAAGGCATCGCCGCGAGCCGTCACGCAGTTCGTCGAGCTCCAGGCCGAACCTCGCGCAAGCTCGATACCGTCGACCGACGAGACCCCAGCTCCACGAGCCCCGGATGGTGGTCGCGTCGACGCGGGTCACCACAACGTCCACTCACCGTCCCCGCCGGCGTCGGGGGGATCCGACACCGGGTCCGACCCCGAGCCGGGCACCGCAGCAGCGCTGGACGCGACCGGTGCGCAGCGCGGACACAGCACCACCCCGTCACCCACCGTGCCGCCCGCCGTGCCGCCCGCCGTGTCGCCGCTGTGCCAGCCCTGCCCGACCAGCCACGCATCGGCCCGGCGCCGGCCTGGACCGTTGGCGAGCTCACCGGCCAGCAGCGGCCCGTCCGCGCACACCGCGCACGCCACCTCGGCCACCGGCCCCGCCGGGACGCATGCCCGGCAGAACCGCCGCACCACCACAGTTTCACCGGCGCGGCCGCTCTCGACGAGCAGCCAGGTCGTGGCCAGCTCGTCGGCCAGCACCCGTCTCTCCACCACCGAACCGGGCCGGCGCCCACATCCCGGACAACTTCGCGGCGCGGGCGATGATCGGGGGGACGGGACGGCCGCCACGGCGCTACTCCGCCCGGACCTGGGTGGGCGGTGCGGCCGATCCGCGACGACCGTCTCGCCCGGGATCGTCTCGCCCCACCGTGCCGTGCCCGGCCGCGGGTTGGCCACCCGCGACGGCCTGCCGGGTAACACCCTGATCGAGGCGGCGGTAGATCGTCTTGCGGGAGACGTGGAAGGTCTCGGCGATCTCCGCGACGGTGTAGCGGCGTTTCCCATCCACGCCGTTCTCTTCATACATCTGCCGGGCCACGGTGACCTGCCGATCGGTGAGCTTCGGCTTCCGCCCCCCGGTGCGCCCGCGCGCGCGGGCCGCTTCCAACCCCTCCAGGGCGCCCTCGCTGATCAGGTCGGCCAGCATCTCGTCCATCGCGCCGATGACATGGAACAGAAACCTGCCGGCCGGGGTGGTGGTGTCGATGCCCTGCTTGAGCACAACCAGGTCCACCCCGCGCTCGGCCAGCAGCGCGGCGACCTCGGTGAGATGGCGCACCGAGCGCGCCATCCGCGACAACCGGGTCACCACGAGCTCGTCGCCGGCGCGCAGGTAGTCCAGGCACTTGTCCCACTCCGGGCGCCGCGCCAGCCGACCCGACGCCGTGTCGGTCCAGATCCGCTCGCACCCCGCCGCGCGCAACGCGTCGAGCTGGGAGTCATCGGTCGGCGAGCGGGTGGACACCCGCGCATACCCGTACCGCACCCGCAGACTGTCCCATAGACGGTTCCTGCGCAGCCGTTGCGACACGTTGTTTTCGCACGCTGCTACGACCCGGTGGCGACCTGGGCGAACCCACTTCGACCAAGATCGCTCGTCGGCGGATCGCAAACGACCAAAAAGACACAACCACCAGTCCGTCGGTGCGGCGCGCCGTGAGGTCACCAGCGTCCTGCAAGGAGCCTCCGAACGATGTCCGCCACGGCCCCGTGGGATGTAGTTTCTCGGCGATGAGTGACATCTCAGCGATGAGTGACGGGCTGTTTGCCTACCAATACCCCGGCGGCGACTGGACGCTCGACACGACATCGCCAGGGCGGTCGGCCGGGTTGGCCCTGGACAGTGATCAGCTGGAGATTCTGACCTCGACGTGGAACCGAGCCGCTGAGCCGTCCGAGGAACACGGCACCAGACCCGATGACAAGGTCAGCGAGAAGGTCAAAAGCCTCGTCAAACAAGGCCTCGTCTACATCGGGCAGTGCCCGCGGTGCGCGCACTCGATGCGTTTCGAGATCGCGTTCGGCGTAAGCGTTGTCGCAGCGTCGATCCGCAACCGGAACGACTCACGCATCACCCTGCAGCGTTCACATGCAGAGCCGTTCGCCCGCTGGGGCGAGTTCTGGTCGCGCCGGCTCGGGCGGCGCCCCGACAGCCCCGCCGCCTCGGACGAGCACGGATCACCTAACAGTGCGGTCGTGACGTTCGTCTGCTCGTGCGGAGAGCCACACCACGGTCGACCTGATAATGCCCCCTTCCAGGGCTGCGGGGCCGTCTGGAACCAGGTCGCCAACAAAGATTGGGACCGGCTTGACGATACCGGTGTGCGGGACGACGACGCGCAGCCGGTGACCTCGCGAGTGAGGTCCGTTGGCACCGCCGAGGACGCCGCCCGCGCCGCCTCGGCGACGGAGTTGGCGTCGAATCCGTTGGCGAGAATCCGCGCGCAGGCTGGTCAGTGGCGAACGGGGACCACGACGCTCACCGCAGCGTTAACGGTGGCCGCGTTCCTGAAGGGCCCCACCGCCCTGAGCCCGGTCGTCACACTGAGGTGGGCGAGCGCCGCCGCGGCCGGTGTCGGGTTCGTCCTGCTGCTCGTCGGGACATACTTGTCGCTCGTCGCGTCGCTGGGCATGAGCGGATACGATCATCGACTGCTCAATGCTGGGACGCTCCGCGGGTACGAGCGCGCCCGAGCCCTCACATCCATCAACCAACTACAATGGTCGGTCATTCTTGTGATAGCCGCCATCGTCCTGTTCGCCGGCGCCGCTTTCCTGGCCTTGTTCTAACTGACCGATCCCACGGTGACGTGCAAGCCCTGAGCCTGGATCCACCGTCGATCTTGTGATCATGAGGTAGTTGATCTATGCGTGAGCGGAGGATCGGGTGGGCCTGGTTGAGCTGCCGGTCTGTCCGGCGCTTCCACTGTTGATCCTCTGGTCGGGCCGTGTTGGGGCTG
>JBBRLM010000118.1:0-8448 GCA_038231335.1 Mycobacteriales bacterium | reverse complement strand
GGCACCCGTTGCCTGCGTGACCAGCGCGATCAGCTGGTCGAACTGGCGACGCCGCCGACAACACCAGGCCCGCACCTGCCACTACCGGCGCCGAGGTCAACGACCGCCACCCTGACCGTCAAGCGCCGTTGCAGTACTAGTGTCGGATCGTCGCGGTCCAGGGCAATCACACGTATCCGCTCCTCAGCACTCACGGGTTCGAGTTGCTCCGGATCGACTTCTCCAGACGGAGGTTCCCGTGCCTGATATCCCGGTCAGCGATGCCGATCTGTTCGATGACGAGGCGCGCGTCGACCCGTATCCGATCTATACAGAGCTGCGGGATCAGGGCCCGGTCGTGCTCATGGCCCGCCACGGCCACTACGCGCTGCCGCGGTACGCCGACGTGCGCAACGCGCTGATGGACTGGCGCACCTTCTCGTCGGCGAAGAGCGTGTTCGTCGACGAGCAGATGAACGCGAACCTCGAAGGCATCACGCTCTGCTCCGACCCGCCCGACCACACCACGATGCGCAGCGTCCTCGGCCGGCCGCTGCGCCCCGACCGCATGCGGGAGATCGCACCGACCATCGAGGCCGAGGCCGATCTCGTCGTCGACCGTATCGTCGCGGCCCGCCGGTTCGACGCCGCCACCGAACTCGCCGAACACCTGCCCATGGCGGTGGTCGCCACGCTCGTCGGCCTCGGCGAGGGCAACCGGGGGAAGTTGCTGGAATGGGCCGAGGCCATCTGGGACGTCCAGGGGCCGCCCAACCAGCGCTTTCACAACGCGATGCCCCAGGTCGAGGAGTTCCTGGCCTTCGCCCAGAACGACGCCGTGCCGGGCAAGATCGACCCCGACGGCTGGGCCGCGCACCTCTACGAGGCCGCCGACCGCGGAGAGCTACCGCGCGAGAAGTGCCCTGTCATGATGCTGGACTACGTCACCCCGAGCCTCGACACGACGATCCTCGGCATCACCTCGACGATCGCGCTCTTCGCGCGCCACCCCGATCAGTGGGACCTGCTGCGCGCCGACCGCTCACTGATCCCGCACGCCATCAACGAGTCGCTGCGCATCGAGACCCCGGTGCCGCAGTTCACCCGCGTCCTGACCGAGGACCACGAGATCGACGGCGTCGCGCTCGAGAAGGGCAGCCGGGTGGCCCTGCTCTACGGCTCGGCCAACCGGGACGAGCGCAAGTACCCCGACCCGAACCGCTTCGACATCACCCGCAAGCCGTCGGATCACCTCGCGTTCGGCCGTGGTGAGCACGTCTGCGTCGGCATGCACCTGGCCCGGCTGGAGATGACAGCGCTGCTCGAACGCCTCGCCGACCGCGTCGCCCGCTTCGAGATCGTCAGCGAGCAGCCCCTGATCAACAACGGGCTGCGTGGCTTCAAGCACCTCGAGGTGACCATCTCCTGAGACTTCTCCGGAGCGCTCGGTCCCTGACGAGCATCAGGTGGTGGCGCGGGAGAGGGTCTTCATCGTCACGGGCTGCGGATATTCACCCCGGCCGGCGAACTGCCCTTCGCCGGCCATCCGACGCTCGGCTCTGCACACACGCCTGGCTCGAACGGGGCCGCACGCCACAGGCGCCGGAGCGCGTCGTCCAGGAGTGTGGTGCCGGCCTCGTCGAGGTACGACGACGCGCCGGGCTGCTGTCGTTCGCCGCCCCACCCACCCGACGCAGCGGAGACATCGAGAAGGACTACCTGAGCCCGATCGTCATCGAGGCGTGATCGGGTACCGCGTCCAGTGATCGTGGCGGCGCGGATGGACTGCCACCAAAGGGACTATTCGGTCATTCGCCATCACCCTCGATGACGTGCATGGTCGATCGCAGCCGCTTCCGGACACTGTGCGTGCAATCCCCGCCGTCGACGCGAGTGGTCGCTCGCCATTCACGTCGAGTCCACGTCGCCGACTCCCGCCCGCCAGGGTTGTCACGGACTCTCTCTAACGATCGTTATGCCTGGTATGAAACACGCCTGACCAAGGAGATCGACATGACGGACCGGCATCAGCGGCGTTGGACCGTCACCACGGCGGCCGCCGTCACAGCCGCCCTGGCACTCGCCGGGTGCGGCAGCCCGACCGGAACCGGGGGAACGTCGCCGGCAGGCGCAAGCGCCCCGTCCGCGGCAGGCGCAGCCCCGCTGGTCGTCTACTCCGCGGAGGGGTACGACGCGCCCGTGACGAAGGCGTTCACCGCCGCCACCGGGATTCCGGTGAACCTCGTCGACGACAGCACCGGCCCGTTGCTCACGAAGGTGGCGGCTGAGAAGAACAACCCTCAGTGGGGCGTGCTGTGGGCGGACGGCGACACGGCGTTCGCCGCGCTGGACCAGCAGGGTCAGCTCCTGCCCTACACCCCGTCCGCCCCGCTGAACGCGGTCGGCAAGGCCCTGGTGCCCACCAGCCGCGCCTACAGCCCGACCGCCACGACGGTCATGGCCGCGGTGATCTACAACGCGGCGAAGGCCCCCGGCGTGCCGGCGAGCTACCAGGATCTGCTCGGCCCGACCTACAAGGGGCTGGTCGGCATGAACGACCCTGCGCAGTCGGGCCCGACGTTCCCGTTCGTCGCCGGCCTGATGAACCAGCTGGGCGGGCAGACCGGCGGCGTGGCCGCGGGCGAGGACTACCTCCGGCAGCTCAAGGCCAACGGCCTGCACGTCTACCCCACCAACGGCGACACCCTGCACGCCCTGGAGACCGGCCAGATCGCCTACGGCATGATCCAGAGCTCCGCTGCCACCGGCGAGCTGGCGAAGGTGCACGCGAGTGCCGCGTTCGATCCGAAGATCGTCTATCTGCCGAAGTCGACGCTGCTGCCGAGCGTCATCGGCATCGACAAGGGCGCTCCGGCCGCCGTGCAGGACGAGGCGAAGAAGTTCGTCGACTACGTGCTGTCCCCGACGGGGCAGAGGGTGATGCAGGGCGGCGACCCGAGCGGTGACTCGCTCTACTGGCCGGTCGTGGACGGGGTGACCGCACTGCCCGCGCTGCCGGCCTTCCCGGCCGCCTACCAGCGGATCGACCCGTACTTCTGGGGCCCGCTGGAGGGCCAGATCAACACCTTCTTCGACTCCACCATCAAGTAGGGCGGGGTGGCGACCCTCGCGTTCACGTTCCCGGACCGGGTGCGGCCCCGCCTCACCCGGTTCCGGGGTGCCCCGCTGCTGGCGTTCTGGGTGCTGATCGTCGCGGTCCTCGTGGCCCCGATCCTGCTGTTCCTGCTGGTGGCGTTCTCGCCGCGGCTGTTCGACCAGGGCCCCGAGTGGTTCACGCTGTCCGGGTTCCGGGAGGCGCTCCGCGGGACCCTGCTACAGGGCCTGCTCAACTCGCTGCTGGTCGGGATCGCCACGGCACTCGTGGCCACGGCCGTCGGGTTCGGCGTGGCCTGGGCCGTCGCCCGCACCGACGTCCCGGCCCGTGCGGTGTGGACCGGCGCGATGTTCGGCCTGCTGCTCGCCCCGTCCTACCTCGTCGCTCTGGGCTGGGAGCGGCTGCTCGAACCGGCCGGGGTACTGGAGCTGATCGGTCTGGACGTCAGCGCGGTGCGCTCGCTGTTCTACGGCCCGTTCGGCGTGGTCGTCGTCCTCGCGGTGAAGGGCGTGCCGTTCGCCTACCTGGCGATCTCGTCGGCGCTGCGCGGGCTCGGCGAGGAGTTCGAGTCGGCCGCCCGCGTGCACGGCGGCGGCCGGACCGCCGCACTGCGGATCGTGGTGGCACTGCTGGCACCGGCGGTGTGGTCGGCGCTGGCGATCGTGTTCGCCGAGTCGATCAGCGACTTCGGGGTGGCGGCCACCCTCGCCAACGACGCCCACTTCCCGGTGGCCACGTTCACCCTCTACGACGCGGTGGACAGCTTCCCGATCCGGTTCCCGGTGGCCGCGGCCGTCGGCTGGATGCTGATGGCCATGGCGGGCCTCGCCCTGCTCGCCCAGTCCCGGGCGCTGAACGGGCGCAGCTACCGCGTACTCGGCGGCCGGAGCCGGCCGGCGCGGCGCCACCGGCTCTCCGCCCCCGCACGGGTGCTGACGACGGCGGGCCTGGGCGCCATTGTCGTGGCGGGTCTGGGTGTGCCGGCGTTCGGCGCGGTGTCGGCGTCGCTGATCGACGGCCTCGGGTCGCTCGTCGGCGACCACGGCCTGACCCTCGCGAACTACGGGCGTGTGCTCGCCAGCCCCGAGCTCCGCGACCCCCTGCTCTACTCCGCGCGGCTCGCCACGATCACGGCCACGGTGACGGCCGTCCTCGGGCTGGCCGTGGCCCGCATCCTCAGCGCCCGGGGCACCCGGCTCAGCTCCCGGGTGCTGGACCTGCTGCTGCTCACGGCGGTGGCCCTGCCGGGCATCGTGTTCGCGGCGGGCTACATCTTCACCTACAACCTGCCCGTCATCAACGACCTGGGCATCCACCTCTACGGGACGACGGCGCTGCTCGTGCTGGGATACCTGGCCACCGCGCTGCCGTCGACGTCCCGGGTGCTGCTGGGCAGCGTCGGGCAGGTGCAGGAGTCGCTCCGGGAGGCCGGCCGGGTGCACGGCGCGGGCGCGATGGGGTCCTGGCTGCGCACCGTCCTGCCGGTGCTCGCCCGGCCGGTCCTGGCGGCCTGGGTGCTGACCTTCGCCGGGACGCTGCTCGAACTGCCCGTCTCGCAGCTGCTCTACCCGCCCGACCACCCGCCGGTCGCGATCGGCATCACCAAGGCACTGGCCAACTACGACTTCGGCGGCGGCACCGCGATGGAGGTCAGCGCGGTCGTGCTGGCGCTGGCCGTCGTCGCGGTGGCGTTCGGCGGGTTCCACCTGCTGGCCCCTGCGGGCTGGCGTCGCATCGGGAGAACACGTGACTGACGAGAACGGCGCTGACTCGAACGGCGCTGACGAGAACGGCGCTGAGGAGAACGGCACCGCCGTGCACGTTCACGGCGCGGTCAAGCGCTACGGGTCCGTGCACGCGCTCGCCGGCATCGACCTCGACGTGGCCACGGGCCGCTTCCTGGTGCTGCTCGGACCGTCGGGCTCGGGCAAGTCGACGCTGATCAGGACGCTGGCCGGCGTGGAACGGCTCGACGACGGCGAGGTCCGCCTCGGCGACCAGGTCGTCGGCGACGGCCGGCGCCACCACGTCGCCCCCGAGCGGCGCGACCTGGCGATGGTGTTCCAGGACTACGCCCTGTGGCCGCACCTGACCGTGCTGGGCAACGTCGGCTACGCCCTGCGCCGCCGCAGGCTCCGCGGCCCGGAGGCGGCGCGGCGCTGCGGGGAGGTCCTGGACCGGGTCGGGCTGGGCGCACTGGCCGGCCGCTACCCGCACGAGCTCTCCGGCGGCGAGCAGCAGCGCGTCGCACTCGCCCGCGCGGTGGTCGCCCGGCCCGGGCTGCTCCTGTTCGACGAGCCGCTGTCCAACCTGGACGCGGACCTGCGCGAGCGGCTCCGGGTCGAGATCGCCACGCTCACCCGCGAGACCGGGGCGACCGCCGTCTACATCACCCACGACCAGTCCGAGGCCTTCGCGCTGGCGGACGTGATCGGCGTGCTGGACCACGGCACGCTCGTGCAGCTCGACCGGCCCGAGGCCGTCTACGCCCGCCCGGCCACGCCGTTCGTCGCCCGCTTCACCGGGCTGGCCGGCGAGCTGCCCGGCCACGTGACCGCCACCGACGGCGAGCACGTGGTGGTGCAGGTCGGCGACCGGCGCCTGCGCAGCCGCACGGTCGGCGCCGTGGGTGTCGGTGAGGTCGTGTCCGTGGCGGTCCGTCCCGCGGCCACCACGATCCTCCGTCCCGGCACCGCGGCCCCACACGGCTCGCTGCCCGGCACGGTGACGGACGTGGCCTACCGCGGGAGGGGCTACGACCACGTCGTAGCGGGTCCCGCGGGCACGCTCTCCGCCGTCTTCGACCCGTGCCCGCAGCCCCGGGGCTCGGACGTGGACGTGGCGCTCGACCCGGACGGCTGCGTCGCCTACCCGACCGGCGCCCGCGTCGAGCCTCAAGGTTATCCAGCAGAAGTAACAGCTGTTAGTATTGCAAGCTGACACAGTAGGAGGTGGATCGGGTGAGCGGTGGTGCACTGTTCATAGCGGTGTTCCTCGCCTGCACGGTCGAGGCCGTCGAGGCCCTGACGATCGTGCTGGCGGCCGGAACGAGCAGGGACTGGCGGTCGGCAATCACCGGGGTCGTCGCCGGGGTCGTCGTGCTGGCGGTGATCGTCGCCGCACTCGGCCCCGCCGTGACGGCGATCCCGCTGGAAGGGCTCCGCCTGGTCGTGGGCGGTCTGCTGCTGGTGTTCGGACTGCAGTGGCTGCGCAAGGCCGTCCTGCGCGCGAGCGGGCTCAAGGCCCTGCACGACGAGGAGGCCATCTACCGGAGGGAGCGCGCCGCCGCGGAGACCGCCACCTCCGTGCGGCGCGGCATGGTCGCGGACTGGTACTCGTTCACGCTCTCCTTCAAGGGCGTGGTGCTCGAGGGCCTGGAGGTCGCGTTCATCGCGCTGACCTTCGGCGCCAACCAGCAGAACATCCCGCTCGCCGCGATCGCGGCCCTGGCCGCCGTCCTCGCGGTCACCGTCGCCGGTCTCGCCGTGCGCGCCCCGCTGGCGCGGGTCCCCGAGAACACGATGAAGTTCGTGGTCGGCATCATGCTCACGTCGTTCGGGATCTTCTGGGGCGCCGAGGGTGCCGGGGCGCAGTGGCCGGGCGCCGACGCCGCGCTGCTGGTGCTGGTCCCGGTCGTGGCGCTGTTCGCACTCGGGCTCGTGGCCGCGTTGCGCCGCTCCGGGAACACCGTCACCGGGGCGGTGGCGTCGTGATCGGGAAGCTGAAGGCGTTCGGGGCGTTCTGGTACGACTTCGTCGTCGGCGACGACTGGCGGGTGGCGATCGCCGTGGTCGTGGCGCTGGCCGTCACGTTCGCGGTGGCCTCGGCCGGCGCCCCCGCCTGGTGGGTGCTTCCCGTCGCCGTCGCGGTCGTGCTCCCGCTGAGCCTGTGGCGGGTGGCCCGCCCCCGCCGGGAGCGGTGACGTAGCGATCACCACCGGTCGTGGAGCCACCGGTCCGGCGCGGCAGACTGGCACCGTGAGCGATCCCGACGTGCCCGGATGGCTGGTCCTGATCTACCGGATCCCGTCGGAGCCCACCCGGCTCCGCGCGACCGTGTGGCGGCGACTCAAGGGCCTCGGGGCGATCTACCTGCAGAACTCCGCCGCCGCCCTGCCGGCCGGGCCCACGGCGGAGCGGGCCCTGCGGCTGCTGCAGCGCGAGATACTCGACATGTCCGGCACCGCGTCCCTGCTGTCGTGCACCGTGCTGGCGGGGGAGAACGAGATCCGCGCGGCGTTCCAGGCCGCCCGCGACGACGAGTACGCGGAGATCGTCGACAAGTGCCACGACTTCGTCGCCGGCATCCGCAAGGAGTTCCGCCAGGAGCACTTCACCTACGCCGAACTCGAGGAGAACGACGAGGACCTCATCAAGCTGCGGAACTGGTTCTCCAAGATCAGGAACCGCGACGTCTTCGGCGCCCCCGGCCGGCAGGCCTGCGAGGAGGCCCTCGCCGTCTGCGAGAAGGAGCTCGAGGGCTACGGCGCCTGGGTCTACGCCGGGGAGTCCGACGGGGCCTGAGCTGCACAGTGAGGCCCTCCGGTCCGGAGATCGACAGGGAGGGGAATCAGCGCTGCAGGTCCCCTGTCGCCGGGCCTCAGCGGGTTCTCACCGGTGTCTCATCACGACCGCGCGAGGGTCTGCGCATGACCAGAACGCACGACGCGATCGGGCCCGGCGAGGACCTGTCGCGCCCGCCCGAGGCGCCGCGGCGCCGCACACCCCGCCGTCGCGCCGTCGTCACGGCCGTGGCGGGCCTGGGGATCACCCTCGCGGTCGCGGGCTGTTCCGGCACGGCCGCCACCGACGGGGCCGGGGCCGCTCCGCCGGCCCCGTCGGCCTCCGCCGGCCCGTCTTCGGCCGTGGCGAACGCCCCCGATCCGAACGCGCCTGAGGTCGTTGCCGGGGGTGACATCCCGGACAACCAGGTCTTCCTGCCCGTCACGCCGGTGGGTGCCCCGTTCACGGCGTCGGTACCGCAGGGGTGGGTGCAGTCGCGCGACGGTGCGGCGACGGTGTTCACCGACAAGTTCAACAGCGTCCGCCTCGAGGTACGGCCGCTGGCCGCGGCGCCGGACGTCGCGTCGGTGCGGGCCCAGGACGTGCCCTCGCTGCAGGCCTCGGCGCCCGGGTTCGCCCTGGGCGACGTGCAGGCCGTCGGGCGCACGGCCGGGTCCGCGGTGCTGATGACCTACACGGCGACCTCGCCCACCAACGCGGTCACCGGGAAGTCGGTGACCGAGGCGGTGGAGCGCTACGTGTTCTGGCGAGGCGGCCAGGAGGCGATCCTGACACTGTCCGGGCCGAAGGGCTCGGACAACGTCGACCCGTGGCGCAAGGTCACCGATTCGT
>JBBRLM010000117.1:0-8852 GCA_038231335.1 Mycobacteriales bacterium | reverse complement strand
CGACGTCCTTGATCTCGACGCGGTCGATGTGCACGCCCCAGCCCAGGGCCGGGCTGTCGATCATGAGTTCGAGGCCTTGGTTGAGTTGTTCGCGGTTGGACAGCAGGTCGTCGAGGTCGCTCTTGCCGATGATCGAGCGCAGCGACGCCTGCGCGACCTGGCCGATGGCGTGGGTGTAGTTCTGCACGTCGACGACGACCTTCACCGGGTCGACGACGCGGAAGTAGACGACAGCGTCGACGCGGACGGTGACGTTGTCGCGGGTTATGCCGTCCTGGGCCGGGATCGGCATGGTGATGACCTGCATGTTGACTTTGTGCAGCCGGTCCATGACCGGCGCGATCAGTGCCAGGCCGGGTCCGCGGGTCTCGGGGCGCACCTGCCCGAACCGCAGGACCACGCCCCGTTCGAACTGTTGCACGACCCGGATGCTGGCCGCGGCCGCGATCAGTCCCAATGCCAGTACGGCGATCAGGACATACACGATGATCATTTCGTCCTCCGGTGCTCCGTGCGGGTGGGGTCGATCTGCGTTCCTCGACGATCGATGTCGTCGGTGCCGTCTGTGGGGGTCGCTCGCGCGGGCGAACTGTTCACGGCGTCCGCCGGTTTGTGTCGGTGGAGTGGCGCCACGCCATCCAGATGAGCCCTGTCGTGGTGGCGAATGCCAACGCGCCCGCGACTGACCCGGCGATCAGCATCAGCGCGGTGAGCAGGGCCGCGACCGTGATCGCGATGACGGCACCGGTCTGATGGGGACGACGCGACAGTTGCGTTTGGCGCTCCTGGAAGGAGCGCGTGAAGTCTGGGTTCTCGGCCATGCAGTGGCGCTCGACCTCGCGCAGGGTCTTCCGATCGTGATCACTGAGCACGACCCACCTCCTCGAGATGGTCTCCAGCCCGCGCATCTAGTTGCCGGGCAACCGCAAGCATATCGTAGAACGATATAGTGTGGGAAGCGGCACGAACCGAGCCGGCGTGGTGTCATGTCGGACGTGACGGCGGCAGACGGGCAAGCAGATGGGGTACCCCTCACGAAGCAGGACTTCGAGGCGTTGGCCCGGTTCCGCTTCGGGATCCGCCGCTACCTGCGCTTCAGCGAGGAGACCGTGCGCGGGCACGGCCTCACCCCGCAGCAGTATCAGCTGCTTCTCGCGCTGAAAGGGTTCCCGGACCGGGAATGGGCGACGGTACGGGAGCTGGCCGACCGGCTCCAGTTGCGCCACCACAGCGTGGTCGAGCTGGTCGATCGGGCCCAGAAGCAAGGGCTCGTGCAGCGGGCCGCCCATCCTGGGGACGCCCGCGCGGTTCGGGTGTTGCTGACCGAGGACGGCGATCAGATCCTGGCTCGGCTCAGCGCATTGCACCGCGACGAGCTGCGCCGCATGGATCTGACCCTCACGCTCCCGAGGTGGCACGACGAGCAGACGGAGCCGTGGTCGGGCCCGTGAGGGGGACTCGGACAGCGCGAAGGCGGTCCGACCGGCGGGCCGGTCGCAGGAGTTGGCCACCTGTCCACCTCGGCCGCCGTTGCCGATCGTCGGCAGTGTGAGGACGAGGTTCTCGACCGGTGGTGGCCGATGTCGTGCAGCCGGTGGTCCAGCATCGTTGAGGGTGTCCAGGACACCCTCCGCCTGGACCGGGCATGCGAAACGCGCTCTGCCGGCGGTTCGCGTGCCCGTACCGCCTCGACGCGGGCGGCGCACCGCCATCTGCGCGCCGCCCGGACGGTTGGCCACCCGCTGGTGATCGTTGCCAGGGGGCACGCCGCTGGGCGGTCTCGCGGACTGCCGGCCGGCCGGGCGCACGTCGGTGGGCACGCGGTCGGGCGCCGGTGTGAGGTCGCCGTGACCGTGTCGTCGGCAGCCCAGACACAGCGTCGTCATGGGAATAGCGGTGAGCATCCCGATTTCGATGGCCGCGCCGCATGCTCGGCACTCGCCGTAGACGCCGGTCTGCATCCTGAGCAGTGCCAGCTCGATGTCGGCCAGCGTCCGCCGGGCGCCGGCCGTCACGATCGCTTGGACCTCGCGGACGGCCTGGTCGGCGGGCGCGCCGTCCACGCAGTGCGGGTCGGCCGACGGTGTCCGGCGACATCCCTGCGCCGCGTCGTGTGGGGCGAGTTGCTCGATCCGGAAATCGCGTTGGTCCTGCAGGGCGCGCTGCAGCTCGGGCAGCAGCGGGGTGAGCAGGTCGAGCCGGTGTCGCGGGGCGACCCGGCTACGGGGTTGAGCCATCGAGAACTCCATGTCGGGGGGGAGTGCGGTGCACGTCTTCGAGCGGGTGGCGGTGTGTGTGCGGCCCGCACCGGGGCACTGCCTGGGCTGCGACGGCGCGGCGTTGGAGCCGGCTGCCATCTGTGCGCGGACGGACCTGCCGTCATGTGCGGCGCGGCCGCCGCCAGTAGCGGTAGGGGACCGCGTGCACCAGCGTGACGGTCATCGTGTCACTGGCGGGGAGCGGATAGGTCCGCTGTTCCCCCGCGGTGGCGCCGCACAGCGCTCGGCCCAGTGGCGAGAGGGGTGAGTAGACCGGCAGGACGTCGTAGGCGGATTCTCTCGGTCGGCCATCAGGAACGTCTCGGTGAGGTCGTCCGGCGCGTACTGCACGGTCAGCACCATGCCCGGTTCGGCGACACCGTCATCGGGTGGCTGGTGTCCCACAGCGGCGGTGCTGAGGAGTTCTTGGAGCTGTCGGATCCTGGCCGGGCGTTGTTCTCGGTCGCCTCGGTGCGAGCCGGTGTTGCGTTGCACGAGCAGCAGGGCGAGCTCGACGCGGGCGCGGTCATAGGTCACTTCCGTCAGCCAGACGCTCGGCGTGTCGGTCGGCATCAGCGGTACTCCTGTCGAATGTGGTGCTGGCGAATCGGTTCTGTGCGGGTGACGGACGACATGCGGGGCCGGATGCCTCAGCCCATCCGTCCGAGTCGGAGGGACCGGCTGAAGGGGATGGCCCTCGCGTGATCGGCCGCAGAGCGCGGTGCGTGACCGCCCTCTCGACATTCGCCCGCCGCCCCCGGCGCCGGCGTCGCCGCGCGCTGCACGACGTGCACGGCGAGCTGCACCGCGGCGCACCGCACCGCGGTGGGTAGGGACCCGCCGTCGGCCTCCAGCTCCGCGCCCACGACGTTCAGGAGCTCGGCCAGATACCGCGCTTGTTCGCGGTCGGCGCGGATGGGTTGCGGGTCCGCTCGGAGAAGCACGACCGCCGAACGACATGCGCGGACGTCCGGATCGTCAGGCGTGGCCGGCGGCTCGTGGGGCACCATCGATTGCCTCCGATCGGCGAACTCGAACATGGGCGGGAAGGGGCCGGGGCGATAGGCCGGCGGCGGCCGGTGAGTCCGCGAACCGGATGAGCGGTGCGCGCCTGGCCACACCCCCGACCTTGCCGTGCACCACCCCCGGCAACATCGGCCGCCGTCGGCCGACATCCCCTGCTCTTCCTTGCCGAGGTTCGGCAACATTCGCCAACGAGCCGGCCCGTTGCGCGCGACATTCGGCTCCTCGACCGGGGCGGCTCGACAACAAGAACCGTCGCGCGTCGTTCCTTGCCGGACGTCGGCAACCTGACCGGGGGAAGGTTCGCCGGTCGGGCCGGTGCCGAAGGGGTGGCGGTCGAGGCACATTGGTGGGTGGCCGTCGAGATCGGTCCCCGGCAGGGCGCACGTCGTGCGGGGAACCCGCAGACGCCCCGCGAGCGGGTGAGTCGGACGACGCCGGAGGAGGCGTTCATGCCCAGCGATCGGGATCGGGATCGGGATCGGGATCGGGAAACGTTGCGCGAGGTCCAGCGCCGGTTGCTCGCCGAGGATCCGGGCTTCGTCGCGTCCTTCGACGCTGCCGGGCCGCGCGATTCGACGTGTTCGGTGCAGTGGGCCTACGACCTGCCGAGGTCGGCCTACACGACCGCGCTGGTCGTGGCGGTGGCGCTGGTCGTGGCGATGCTGGCGCTCTCCGCGCCCGGCAGTGCGCTGCTGTTCGCGGCGCTGGCCGTCGTGACGGCGGTGCTGCGGTGTCAGGACGAGGATCGGCGGGGACCGTGACATCGTCGACACCGTCGAGCCTGCCCTGCCGAGCGATCCCCGGCATCGATCATGCGACGGATCCCGGGTTGCCGGCTCGCGCCGATCTCGCCGAGGTGCTGCGTCCCGGCAGGCCGCGAGGTGGTCGTCGTGGGCGATGAGGTGGTCGCCGTCGCCGAGCTGGTCTGGGAGAACGAAGGTGGGCGTCTCGCGTCCGCAGTGAGCGCGCCACCCTCACCGGTGCGCCCGGCGAGTGTGCGGATCGGCCGCATCTACGACGCGGTGTCCGCGCGCGACGGGGAGGGCCTGCAGCACCAGGACGGGCACTCGCTGCTGCTGGCCTCGACCAACCCCGCCTGTGTCGCCTACGACCCGGCCTTCGGGTTCGAACTCGGGCACATCGTGCGCGACGGGCTGCGCCGGATGTACGGCGAGCCGCGGCCCGGGGAGGACGCCAACGTCTTCTACTACCTCGCCCTCTACAACGAGCCCATCATCCAGCCGCCGCAGCCCGACGACGTCGACGTCGAGGGCATCCTCTCCGGGATGCACCGATACCGCGCCGCACCCGAGGGCGACGGGCCGACGGTGCAGATCCTCGCTTCGGGCATCGCCGTGCCGTGGGCGCTGCAGGCGCAGTGGCTGCTGCACCGCGACTGGCGGGTACGTGCCGACGTGTGGTCGGTGACCTCCTGGACCGAGTTGCGCCGCGAGGCCCTCGCCGCGGACGGGTGGAACTTCCTGCACCCCGACCGGTCCCCGCGGATCCCGTATGTCACCCGGCGCCTGGGGGAACGGCCCGGCCCGGTGGTGGCCGTGTCGGACTGGATGCGCGCGGTGCCCGACCAGATCGCACCGTTCGTACCCGGCGCCTGGTCGTCACTGGGCACCGACGGGTTCGGCCGATCCGACACCCGCCCCGCCCTGCGCCGGCACTGCCACATCGACGCGCCCTCGATCGCGCTGCGGGCACTGCAGCAGCTGGTCAGCCTGGGGGAGCGGGACCGGTCGGTGCTGAGCCGGGCGATCGCGACCTACCATCTCGACGACCCCGACGGCACCCCCGGCGGCTGAGCACCGGCCGCCGCCGCTGAGCTCAGGCGGTGAGGGCGGACGGCTGTGACGAGCTGGCGCAGATCACCCTTGGCGAGCACGACGTCGGCCCCCGCGGCGAGGGCCCGGGCAGCCAGCTGCCCGAAGGGTGCGGCGGTGTGCACGAGAACGTGCACCTCAGGCAGCAGCTGCAGCACCCTGCGGGTGGTCTCCGCACCGTCCATCCCCGGCATCGACAGGTCGGTGACGACGATGTCGGGTCGGGCGTGTTCAAGCTGCTCGACGGCTGCCTGCCCGTCGCCGCATTCGGCCACGACCTCGATGTCGGGTTCGGAGTCGAGCAATGCGCGGATCCCGAACCGGACCAGCGGGTGGTCCTCGACGAGCATCACGCGGATCGTGGCCCGTCCGCCCGGCGGCCGCGGCGGTTTGTGGATCTCCTGCGACGCTGCAAGGTTCTGATCGATGAGCACGACCCTTCCGGGAGTACCGACGGTCCGGCGCAGTGATGGCACTGCAATCCACTGCGTCGTAACACGATATATGAGTACGGAGGTCGGTCATACGTGGTGGCACCCTGGGGCAGCCATGCGGGGGCGATCAACAGCCCGGTCCGACTCTTGCCGTGCACGACGCGGACGGGGGTTACTGATGCGTGTCCCCACGTCGATAACCACCTCGGCGTCGCGAGTGTGATCAACGATCCGAGGCCTGACCGTCGCCCGAGACCGGACGGTCACGCGCCGGAGCGGCGGATGACGCCCCGTTCCGTCGCGGTTGCGACGGCGGCGGTGCGGGACTCGACGCCGAGCTTCGCGTAGACGTGCACGAGGTGGGACTTGACGGTGGCCTGGCTCAGGTGCAGTCGCTTGCTGATCTGCTGGTTGGACAGGCCGTCGGCGACGTGCTGGAGAACCTCGGTCTCGCGGCGGCTCAGGGCCGTACCGGGTGAGCGCATGCGGGTCATCAGCCGGTGGGCCACGGTGGGGGCGAGCGCGGAGTTGCCCGCCGCCGCGGTGCGCACGGCGGCGGCGAGCTCGCCGGGCGGGGCGTCCTTGAGCAGGTAACCGGTGGCGCCGGCCTCGATCGCGGCAAGGATGTCGGCGTCGGTGTCGTAGGTGGTCAGGATGAGCACCCAGGGCGCTCCGGGACGCGCGGTGATCGCGCCCACCTCGACGGGGTCGACCATGTCGTCGAGATCGTCGACGGTTCGCTCTCGAGCCTCGCCGGGCGCCGTTAGCGGCATCGCGATCGGCCGGCCGACGTTGCCGTCGAGCCGGCCGGTCGCGGTTCAGAGGGGGATCACCCCACCTCCCCCTGAGGGTTGTTCGGGTCGATCGAGCCCAGCCCGGCACCCGGTGAGTGGGTGTCGACCGGGGTCTCCTGGGTGGCGTTGCCCTTGGCGGCCTGGATGGCCCGCCACACCCGCTGCGAGGTGCAGGGCATCTCGATGTTGGTCACGCCGAGGTGGCGCAGCGCGTCGATCACGCCGTTGACGATGGCCGGCGTGGAGGCGATGGTGCCCGCCTCGCCCACACCCTTGACGCACAGCGGGTTCGACGTGGCCGGGGTGCTGACCGTGGCGGTGTCGAAGCTCGGCAGGTCGGCTGCCGACGGGATGGTGTAGTCGACGAACGTGCCGGTGACCAGCGTGCCCTGCTCGTCGTAGACGGCCTCCTCGAACAGGGCCTGCGCGATGCCCTGGGCCAGCCCGCCGTGCACCTGGCCCTCCACGAGCATCGGGTTGACGACGGTGCCGACGTCGTCCACGCAGACGTAGCGGCGCAGGGTGACCCGTCCGGTGTCGGTGTCGACCTCGATCGCGGCCAGGTGGGTGCCGTGCGGGAAGGAGAAGTTCTCCGGGTCGAAGACGGCGTCGGCGTCGAGGCTGGGCTCCATGTCCTCGGGATAGTCGTGCGCCGTGAACGCGGCGAACGCCAGCTCCTGGATGGTCTTGCCCTTGTCGGTGCCGCGGACGGTGAAGTTGCCACCGGAGAACTCGATGTCGTCCTCGGACGCCTCGAGCAGGTGGGCGGCGAGCTTCCTGGCCTTGGCGACGACCTTCTCGGCGGCCTTGACGACGGCGATGCCACCGACGACCAGCGAGCGCGAACCGTAGGTGTCGAGGCCCTTGGGCGAGATCTGGGTGTCGCCGTGCAGGATCTCCACGTCCTCGAACGGGACGCCGAGCTGGTCGGCGACGATCTGGCTGAACCCTGTCTCGTGGCCTTGGCCGTGCGGGGAGATGCCGGTGATCACCTCGACCTTGCCGGTGGCGAGCATCCGGATGCTGGCGGCCTCCCAGCCGCCCGCGCCGTAGGCCAGCGAGCCGAGCACCCGCGAGGGGGCCAGGCCGCACATCTCGGTGAAGGTGGAGATGCCGATGCCGAGCTGGACCGGGTCGCCCGAGCGGCGGCGCGCTTCCTGCTCGCGGCGCAGCCCGGCGTAGTCGAAGGTCTCCATGGCCTTCGCGGTGGCCTGCTCGTAGTTGCCGGTGTCGTAGGTCAGGCCGGCAACCGTGGTGAACGGGAACTCCTCGTGGGTGATCCAGTTCTGCTGGCGCAGCTCCATCGGGTCGCGGCCGAGCTCGACCGCGAGCTCCTCGATGATCCGTTCGGCCCCGAACGTGGCCTCCGGGCGGCCGGCGCCGCGGTAGGCGTCGGTGGGCGTCTTGGTGGTGAACACGTTGCGGCAGGTGAACCGGTAGGCCGGGAACTTGTAGATCGCGTTGAACATGAACGCGCCGAGGATCGGGATGCCCGATCCGATGAGGCTGAGGTAGGCGCCCATGTCGGCGAGCAGGTGCACATCCAGACCGGTGACCGTGCCGTCGCGCTTGGCGGTGATCGTGATGTCCTGGATCCGGTCGCGCCCGTGGTGCGCCGCGAGCAGGGAGTCCGAGCGGTCTCGGTCCACTTGACCGGCTTGCCGAGCCTCTGCGCGAGGAGCACGCAGAGCATCTCCTCGGGGATGATGGAGATCTTGCCGCCGAACCCGCCGCCCACGTCAGGGGCGATGACGCGCAGCTTGCTCTCCGGAATGCCGAGGGTGACCGCGGTCATGGTGCGCAGGATGTGCGGGATCTGGGTCGCCGACCACAGGGTGATCTGCTCACCGGCAGGGTCGACCACGACGGAGCGGGGTTCCATGAACGCCGGGATCACGCGTTGCTGGATGAACCGGCGGCGCACCACGATCTGGTCGGGATCGGCTTCGGCGGCCGCGATGGCCTGCTCGACGCTCTCGCCGGTGCCGGCCGCGGCGGAGTCGAACACCCAGGTGGCGCTGACGTTGGTGCCCAGGTCCGGGTGCACCAGCGGGGCCCCATCGGCCGCGGCGGCTTCCTTGTCCAGGATCGGTTCGAGGGGGTCGTAGTCGACCTCCACGAGGTCGGCCGCGTCGCGGGCCGCGGCCGCCGAGCGGGCCACGACGACCGCGACGCCCTCACCGGCGAAGTGCACGGTGCGGATCGCCAGTGGCGGGCGCTGCGGGGCCTTCTGGTCCGGGGTGACCGGCCACGCGCAGGGCAGGCTGATCCCCTCGGCGCCGAGGTCGGTTGCGGTGTACACGCCGATGACACCGGGCATCGCGGCGGCGGCCGCGGTGTCGACGCGGGTGATCGTGGCGTGCGCGAGCGGCGAGCGGACGACGTGCATGTGCAGCGTGCCCGGGGGGGGGGGGGGGGTGAACGCATCGGGGTACCGGCGGCGCCCGGGGATAAGCAGGCAAACATCGTGGGGGGGGGGGGACTTGCCGTCGAGCGGGGTGGGGGGTT
>JBBRLM010000116.1:0-8856 GCA_038231335.1 Mycobacteriales bacterium | reverse complement strand
TACGGCGCATGGTGGGAGAACTACAACCGCCTCGCCGTGCCGAACGGGCACAACCCGATCGTCTTCGAGGACGTCGACTACGTCTACCCGGCCCGTTGCTGGACCTGCATGGTCCCGTGCCTGGTCCGCGAGGACATCGTCACCGCGGAAATCGACGGGGTGCACAAGACCTACTGCCACGAAATCTGCCGGTGGACCGACGTGGAGGCGTTCCGGGGCACCTATCAGGGTCGCGAGACCCCGAACATGGGCCGCCTGGTCGGGCACCGCGAGTGGGAGACGCTGTATCACGGCTGGAACTGGGCCGACCTTGTCTCGGACATGGGCATGGTCCGCGACGACGGCAAGACGATGACGGCTCAGCCCCACCTCGACTTGAACCCCAAGAAGATGTGGACGCTGGACCACCTGCGTCGTTGCCCGCCGTGTGGTAGCCCGAACGTGCTGTTCAACGAGATGGACGACGCCGGGCGCGCGGCGTTCCTCGAGGACTACCGCCGCCAGGGCCCGGCCGGGCGACCCGCACCGGCCACCGCCTGACAGCGCGGTCAGCCACCGCGGCAACGGGGGGACGGCCGGGGTTCCCGGCCGTCCCCCGCTTGTCGTTCGCCGCACCCCTACTACTCAACATCCATCGCATGGTCCGGCGGGCGGAGCAATCCACCAGGAGGCCGTCGAGGATCGGAGCCGCTACCTGGCCTATCAGCATCCCAGCGATTTGCGCGTCGGGGCCCGAACAGCTGCACGCGCGGTACCCAGGGCTGGTGGCGGAATGCGGCCGACCCGGCCCCGCCCGGCCCGGCCCGAGTGACTGATTCCACCGGCATACCACCTGAGGGCCGGAGTCGTGGGGAGACGCACCGGTTTCGGGCCCGGTCGTAGGCAGGTCGCGGGCCGCCTCCGCCCGATCCGCTGGCTAGGTGTCTGCGCCTTGTGTCAGGTCGCGGGGCTGTCGTCGAGGATGTCGTTGCCGTGGTTGAGCAGGACGTTGGTGGTGTGCTGGATGTGGGCTGTGAGGATGTCGGCGGCGGTGTCGGCGTCATGGGCGAGGACGGCGTCGAGCATGGCGCGGTGCTCACCGGCGATGTCGCGGTCCTCGTGGCCGAGGGGAACAGACCAGCGCCGATACAGCTCCGCGGCGTCGCGCAGCGATGTGGCGACGGCGAGCAGGCGAGGGTTGGGGCAGCCGGCCAGCAGCGCGATGTGGTAGTCCGCGTGCGCGCCGGCCCAGTCCTCGGTGACACGGTCGGTGTCGTCGGCGGTCATCTGGGGGGTGCGTTCCAGGCGGTGGTGCGCGGCGAGGGCTTCGGATTCCCAGGCGAGGCCGCCGTGGGTGATGGAGTGGCGCAGCACGAGGGTCTCGATGGCGCAGCGGGCCTCGGTCAGATGGCGCAGGTCGGCCACTGACACCCGTTTGACCTGGTATCCGTGTTGCGGTTGGGACTCGACGAGTCCTTCGGCGGTGAGTCGGGTCAGGGCTTCGCGGGCGACGCCCATGCTGACGTCGTAGGCGGCGGACAGCTCGGCGAAGGGCAGCCGGGATCCGGGGGGTTTCCGGCCGCCGAGGATGTCTGCCCGGAGTTCGGTGTAGACCCGTTCGGCCCGGGTGGGCACTCCCCCGCCACGACTCATAGAAACAGCCAACCATCTTCGAGTGTGCCATTCAATTTCGAACTGGTCTGTGGAGAGCTCAGTTCACGAGACGGGCGCCGCCCGGCGCTGTGCTGCTCGACAACCCTGGACGGCCCGGGGGTCAGCCGTGGCCTTCCCGGTCCCGTTCGGATGCAGTCGCCGCGGGCAGGAGCAGGTCCGTTCGCAGATCTCTGACCAGGCCTGGGAGGTCCGCGATATCGGCGACTGCGCCGTAGATGTAGAAGTCGGGGCGGACGATCATCGCGGCGTGGCCCTGACCGGTGAGGTTGGGCAGGTACCCGAACTCGACGTCGGCGTAGCCTTCGGTGCTGTCGGCGCCGGCCGCCACGATGGGTACCAGGTGCGCCCCGAGGGTGTCGAGAAATGCCAGATCGCCGGCGTTGAGGACGTCACGGGGGTCGGCGCCGGAGGTGATGACGGCGAAGCCGTGTCCGACGATGTCGTCGAACAAGCCGGTCCGTCCGCGGTGGCTCACCGGGTACTGCGGGCTGAGCGATCCGGCCACACCGTCGGGGTGGCCTGTGGGGCCACGGTGGATGACGCCGTCGGTCAGGACCTCCGGTGGCGGCGGCGGCAGCGCGCGCCGGGGGTCCGCGCCGGCGTCGACCATCCGCTGGTTGCGGGCCTCGGCCGCGTCGGGGTCCAGGACGCAGATCACCTTACCGAGCTCCACGGACATGTGGATCGCGTGCTGGACATGTCCGCTGCGTTCGCGGGTGTAGGTGTCGAGGAGCTCGTCGGGGGCCACCCCGCGCAGCACCAGGTCGAGCTTCCAGGCCAGGTTGGCCGCATCCCGGATGCCTGAGCACATGCCTTGGCCCGCGAAGGGCGGCATCAGGTGCGCGGCGTCACCGGCCAACAGGAGCCGGCCCTGGTGCCAGCGGTCGGCCCAGCGGGCCTGGAAGGTGTAGACGGCGTGCCGTTCGATCGTCGAGTTGTCCCGGGTGCGGCCCCACGGCTCGAGCAGCCGCCACGCGGTGTCGAGGGTGTTGAGCTCCTCGATCGTCTCGTCGGCCAGCCGCAGGAACTCCCACCGGCGCCGGCCGGGGCCACCGGACACGATGGTCGTGGGCCGGACCGGGTCGCAGAGCTGCCAGTTCATCGGGGACCATTCCCGCTGCTCGTGCGGCAGGAGATCGACGATCAGCCAGTCGAAGTAGAAGCCCAGGTCGGTCAGCGCCGTGTCCATGTGTTGGCGGACGATGCTGTTCGCGCCGTCGGCCCCGATGACGTGCCGGGCTGCGACGCTGTGCTTGCCGCCGGTCTGATCGGTGACGGTCAGCTCGACATGATCGTCGTGCTCGGCGATGTCGGTCACCTCCATACCGCGCGACACCTGCACGGTGGGCAGCGCGGTTGCGGCGTCGGCGAGCACCGATTCCAGCTCGGGCTGGGAGAAGAAGTTCGCGACCGGCCATCCAGAGGGACCCAGCCCGGACCAGTCGATCCGCAGCAGCGTGCGGTCGTCCGCGGCGCGCCATTCGTAGAAGTCGGGAACCGGGTCGGTGACCTTCTTGACCTCGGTGCCGACCCCGGCGGCCTGGAAGATCCGGCCGATCTCGTGATCGAAGTGCACGGCCCGGGGCAGTGCGTAGGGCTCGGGCCACCGTTCGAGGGCGACCACGTCGTAGCCGAGTCGTCCCAGCATCAGGGCACACGTCTGGCCCACCGGGCCGAACCCCACGATGGCGACGTCATGGATGCCGTCATGGACGTGATCGGTCACCAGAACCTCCGGATCCTCACAGCGTCGCGACGAACCGGGCGGGTCGGCCCGGCTCCGAGTATCAACACACCCCGAGCAGCGTCTGCGGATGACGCTGCGGTAGAGCTACCATCGAGCAGCATCCTCAACATGTCAACTCTTTTTCGAAATCACTGGACGACTTGTCCGGCGTCTGCCGGTCGACTGCAGGCCCACCGAAGTGCAAGTAGTTTTCGAAACTAGCCTTGTGTGTTGAAGATAGAGGTGGGATCGTGAGATGACGGGGCTACGCGTCGGATCTCGTCGCCGCGGGCTACCTCCGTCCGAGTCCAGGGAGTTTGTGTGCGTATCGCCAATGAGGCCGGTCGGTTGGTCCTGCTCGACGCGGAAACCCGCGCTCTCGACGTCGAAGCCGCCAGCAACGGCCTGTTCTCCGCCGACCCCCAAGCCGTCTACGCGCGCTGGGACGAGTTCCGTGCCTGGGCGGCCGCCGCACCGCTCGCGGACACCCACCCGATGGCGGCCGGGAGCCTGCAGGCGGTGGTCCCCCGCCCGGCCCAGGTGTTCGCGATCGGCCTCAACTACCGCGACCACGCCGCCGAGTCCGGCTTCGCACTGCCCACCGAGCCGGTCGTGTTCACCAAGTACGTCTCCAGCTTCACCGGCCCCACCGGCGACATCGTCCTGTCGCCCGGCGCCGTGGACTGGGAGATCGAGCTGGTCGCCGTCATCGGACGCGAAGCCCGACACGTCACCGAGGACCAGGGCTGGGACCACGTCGCCGGGCTGACCGTCGGCCAGGACATCTCCGACCGCACCACCCAGTTCATCGCCGCGCCACCCCAGTTCGGCATGGGCAAGTCCTACCCCGGTTACTCCCCCATCGGCCCGTCCCTGGTCACCCCTGACGAGCTGCCCCACCGCGACGACCTCGCCCTGGGCTGTTCGGTCAACGGTGAGAGCGTCCAGAAGGGCCGCACCGGCGACATGGTGTTCACCGTCGCGGCACTGGTCGCGAAGCTCTCGGCGGTCGTGACCCTGCTGCCCGGGGACGTGATCTTCACCGGCACCCCCGCCGGTGTCGGCCACGGCCGCACCCCCCAGCAGTACCTGCACGACGGCGACGAGCTGACCAGCTGGATCACTGGCATCGGCGAGATGCACCACCGATTCGTCACGCGTGAAACGACACCGGCCTGAGAAGGCAGAGGAGAGAGGAGAGCACCGTGGCTCTGCACCGCGTCGCCAAGATCACCGTCGGGGTCCCGAACGTGGACGTCACCGCCGCCTACTACACCGAGTTCGGCTTGACCCCGTCCTCGGACGGGCGGGCCGCGTTCTCCACCGCCCACGGCGGGGAACAGCTCGAGCTCGTCGCCGCCACCCGTCGACGGCTCGTCGAGTTCCGCATCGCCGCAGACGACGCCGACGACCTCGGCCGCATCGCGGCGTCCCTGGCCAGGCTCGACTGCCCGGTCGAGCGCGGCGCCACTACCCTTCGCACCGTCGAACCGGTCTCCGGAGCCCGAGCGACGGTGGAGATCCTCCCGCGACTGCGCCAACCCTGCGAGGAGCCGACCCCCTACAACGGGGTCGGCCGGATCGAACGGCCGAACACCCGGGCGCCGGGCGTGATCCGCGACGGCGCGGTCACCCCGCGCAAGCTCGGGCACTTCGTGCTCGGCTCCACCGATTACGACACCACCCGCCGTTTCTTCCTCGACGGCCTCGGGTTCAAGCTGTCCGACCAGGTTCCCGGGTTGTCGTCGTTCATGCGTTGCTCGACCGATCACCACCACGTCCTCGTGCTGCCCGCGCCGGTGAACTTCATGCACCACTCGTCCTGGCAGGTCGGCGACGTCGACGACGTCGGCCGCGGCGCCACCGCGATGCTCGAGGGCCACCCGGAGCGCCACATCTGGGGCCTGGGCCGCCACCACGTCGGGTCGAACTTCTTCTGGTACCTCAAGGACCCGGCCGGGAACTTCTCCGAGTACTACTCCGACATGGACGCCATCGTCGATGACCAGACCTGGACCGCCGAGACCTTCGAAGGCGCATCCGGGCTCTACCGTTGGGGGCCGCCCCCACCGCCGTCGTTCCTGCACCCCGAGGACCTCGCCGCGCTGATGACCGGATCCCACAGCGCCGGGTGACCGCAGCCCCCTCGGGGGCGGGCACCAGGCCGCAGCACCGGAAGCGAACACTCGACACCACCCCAGCGATCGTCACAGGACCCACCTGGCCCATCGCTGACGGCGACATGGCGGCTATCGCGTCAAGGGCGCGCAGCCCGGCCGGGGACCCCGGGTGCGCGGGTGTGGACCGCAGCGGAACCCGGCGCGGCCGGAGACCGACCAACCGAGTCAGCTCCTATGGGGACCGCGGCGGGCGGGCCGGCACGGGCGGCCACACCGCATTGGTCGCGGGCTGGGTCGCCTGTCGGGGGTGGCTCGCGCGTGGGTCGGCTCCTGGTCGGCTTGCCCCGAGATGAGGTCCGTGAGCACGTCGCGGACCTGCTGCTGGCCGGCACGGTCTGTCGAGCGGGCCGCGCCGCTCGGCGAACCCCAGCCGCGGTGCGCCGCGCGAATGTCGCCGGCGCCGACGCCGGCGGCGAGGAGTGCGAGCACCCGGAGCTGATCCGAGAACTCCGGGCGCCCGGCGGAGCGCGGTCGGGCAGGGCCCGGTGGTGGGAGCACCGCGTGGTGTGGT
Organism: Mycobacteriales bacterium; assembly: GCA_038231335.1. Classification (GTDB taxonomy): domain Bacteria; phylum Actinomycetota; class Actinomycetes; order Mycobacteriales; family Pseudonocardiaceae; genus Pseudonocardia. The sequence goes on along the minus strand of JBBRLM010000116.1, from coordinate 2,786 downwards.
CCCCCATCTGTCGAGAAGCGTCGTGCGGCACTGCTGCACAGCTTGCCCGCAGCCCGCGGCCCGCAGCCCGCAGCCGGCGCCTCGGCGCCGGGCGAGAATCTCGCTCCGACGTAGAAGCACGTCCTGCGACGCCCATCTACAACGATCGACACTGTTTTCGAAATAAATGCTTGACTGCTGCACATGCGATGGTTTACACAATCAGGGTGACTTCAGCCGTCCGACCTTCTGAGATGACCGACGCGGCCCTGGACGCGCGGAATCTCACCAAGCGCTTCGGTGGGGTGACGGCGGTGTCCGAGGTGTCCTTGCAGGTGGCGCCCGGTGAGGCGGTCGGGGTGATCGGGCCCAACGGGGCGGGCAAGAGCACGCTGCTCAAGATGTTGGCGGGTGTCTACCGCCCCGATGCGGGATCGGTGCATCTGGCCGGCACCCGGATCGATGGGCTCCGGGCGCACCACGTTCCCCGTCACGGCATCGCGCTGGCCCACCAGATACCGCGGCCCTTCCCCACCCTGACGGTGCGACAGAACCTCGTCGTCGCGGCCGGGGCCCGGCATTCGTGGCTGCCCAAGCGCCATCAGCACGCCCGCATCGATGCCGTCCTGGAGCGGTGTCAGCTCACGGCGAAGGCCGAGCGGCCGGCCTCCACGCTGCCGCTGCTCGACCGCAAGCGCCTGGAGCTCGCCCGCGCTGTGGCCAGCGAGCCATCGGTGCTGCTACTCGACGAGGTCGCGGCGGGGCTGGTGGGCGACGAGCTGGAACAGGTCATCGAGTTGGTGCGCGGTCTGCACGCGGACGGGCTCAGCGTGGTCCTGGTCGAGCACGTCGAAGGGGTGGTCCGCAGCCTCGTCAGCCGGGTCATCGTCCTGGAATGGGGCCATGTGATCGCCGAGGGCACACCCGCTCAGATCGAGGTCGACCCCCGGGTCCAGGAGGTGTACCTCGGCACCGGGCACGCAGCCACCGACCCGCCGCTGTGGCCGTCGGCCCTGGCCGACCCGCCCGGTACCGGCGACGGGGCGCCCACCGCGCCAGCAAGGGTCCTCGATCGTCTGGCGCGCCCCGCCCCCGGGGACGCCGCGGCGGCGCTCGAGCTGAGCGGCATCGTGGCCGGTTACGGCGATCTGATCGCGGTACGCGAGGTCTCGCTGGTGGTGGGCCGGGGTGAGGTGGTGGCGGTGCTGGGCGCCAACGGCGCCGGGAAGTCCACCCTGGCCGCGGTGGCCAGCGGGCTGGTCCGCCCGGCCGCCGGGACGGTGCGGCTCGACGGTGAGGACATCACGGCGCGCTCCGCCCACAATCGCGCCCGGGCAGGCATCGCGCACGTCCCGGAGGGCCGCAAGATCTTCGCGGAGCTGACGGTGTCGGAGAACTTGACGCTGTCGGTGCCGCTGCGGCTGAGCCAGCACGAGATTCTGAGCCGGTTGCAGGCCGTGCACCAGGTGTTCCCGGTCCTCGCCGAGCGCGCTGGACAACAGGCCGGCACGTTCTCGGGTGGCCAGCAGCAGATGCTGGCGATCGGGCGCGCTCTGATGTCACGCCCGCGCGTGCTCATCTGCGACGAGATCAGCCTGGGTCTGGCGCCGGTGGCCATCGACGCGCTCTACGACGCGCTGCGGGCGGTCAACGCCGCCGGTGTCTGCGTGCTGCTGATCGAGCAGAGCGTGCACCGCAGCGCCGCGCTGGCCGACCGCGCCTACGTCCTGGAACGAGGCCGGGTCTCCTACCAGGGGGATCCGGTGGCCCTGACCGACGAGAAAACATTGCGCGACGCCTACTTCGGCGCCTCCTCAACCCCGACCCCGACCCCGCCCCCGACGCTCTGACGTCCAGCGCACACGCACGCCCCCGGTTGCACGTTGCCGGTGACCCGATCGACCTGATGAGCCCCCGGTGGGTTCCGAGTGCCAGCCCCGCGCTGCGCTCCGGTGAAAGGACTCGAGTGAAGACATCGCCAACTGCCCTCGTGGCGCTGACCCTGGCCGGCGCGACCCTGATAGCCGCCTGCGGTTCCGGCGGCGCCTCGGGATCGGGCAGCTCCACCGACCCGATCGTGGTCGGGGCCTCCCTCTCGTTGACCGGCCCACTGAGCTCCATCGGCACGGTGCAGCAACCGGCCTATGAGCAGCTGGTCGCCGACATCAACGAGGCCGGTGGGGTCGATGTCGGCGGGACCAAACGCAAGATCACACTCACCGTGCTGGACAACAAGAGCGACCCGAACCTGACCACCCAGCAGATCCGCGAGCTCGTCCTGAAAGACCGTGCTGCTGCGCTGCTCGGTGCCTGCACGCCGCCGATCAACGTGCCGGCCGCCCTCGCGGCCGAGCAGTCGCGCACCCCGATGGTTCTGACGTGCACGCCGGTGCAGGCTTTCGCGCAGGGCAACTCCTCGGGATGGACCTACGCCTGGAACTTCTTCTTCGACGAGGCGCAGTCGGCCAAGCAGACCCTCCAGGCTGTCGGCCTGACACCGACCAACAAGAAGATCGCGCTGTTCACCGACACCGAACCGGACGGCACGGTCGAGCGCGGGCTGTTCAAGCAGGCCGCCACCGACGCCGGATTCCAGGTCGTCGGGGACTACTCGTTCCCGGTCGGCACGAGCGACTACTCCAGCTTCGTCTCCGACGCCCGCGACAAGGGCGCCGAGGTCGTCATCGGCCAGATGACCCCGCCTGATGGCATCGCGCTGTGGAAGCAGATGAAGTCGCTCGGTTTCAAGCCACCGGTCGCGTTCATGGCCAAGGCCGCCTCCACCACCGCCTGGCCCAAGGCCCTGG
>JBBRLM010000115.1:0-9156 GCA_038231335.1 Mycobacteriales bacterium | reverse complement strand
GTGCACATCCAGGCCGACACTCGTAGCATTCGCGCTCACTGGGGCCTCCACATCTGTGGCTCTACCGGCCAGGACCCACTCCTGACGGCAACCCACGTTCACATGTGAGAGGCCCCAGCCCGAACCTCCATACCGTCTAGCCCTGCTTCTCCCGGCGGAGGTCGCGGAGGGCGTCGCCGTCGAGCCGGAAGGTGGTCCACTCGTCCATCGGGACGGCGCCGATCGAGCGGTAGAAGGCGATCGAGGGCGCGTTCCAGTCGAGCACCGACCACTCGAGGCGGGCGTAGCCCCGTTCGCGGCAGACCGACGCCAGCTGCCACAGCAGGCCCCGACCGAGGCCGCGGCCGCGGTGCCCGGGGCGGACGTAGAGGTCCTCGAGGTAGATCCCGTGCACCCCGCGCCACGTGGAGAAGTTGAGGAACCACAGCGCGCAGCCGACGACCTCACCGTCGACGGTGGCGACGTGGCCGAACAGGGCCGGGGCCGGGCCGAACAGCGCGGCGGTCAACTGCTCCTCGGTGAGCTGGCAGGAGTCGAGCTCCCGCTCGTAGTCGGCCAGCTCGCGGACGAGCCCGACGACGGCCGGGACATCACCGGCCACGGCTTCGCGGATCAGGACATCGCCCGAGTACTGCACAGGACGACTCACGAGGACAGGGCCCGCAGGTTGACGTGCACCAGCTGCGGCACGCCCCGCTCGTCGCCCAGCACCGCGAACGACGGCGCGTCCATCGCGAAGTGGACGCCGCCCGATGCGGGCAGCCCGATCCACCGCGCGGCCAGCACCCGGCTGAACTGTCCGTGACCGGCGAGCACGACGTCGCCGCCGGCCGTCGCGTCGCGGGCGTCGGCAAGGATGGAGTCGGCCCGGGCGGTGACCTGCTCGGCGGTCTCGCCGCCGGGGCACGAGTGGGTCCACACCGTCCAGCCGGGCACGGTCTCGCGGATCTCCTCGGTGGTGATGCCCTCGTAGCCGCCGTAGTCCCACTCGGCGAGCCGCTCGTCGACCCGGTCGACGTGCAGCCCGGCCAGCTCGGCGGTGTCGCGGGCCCGGCTGCGCGGGCTCGCCAGAACCAGGGTGGGCGGCGTGTCGCCGCGCAGCCGCACGAGCAGATCGCCCGCGGCCTTGGCCAGGCCACGCCCCCGTTCGGTGAGCGGGATGTCGGTGCGGCCCGTGTGGCGGCCCGAGAGCGACCACTCGGTCTCGCCGTGGCGAAGCAGGAAAACTCGGCCTGTGGACACGGATCCTGACCCTAGTGTCTGGGGCATGGCAGCGGTCTACGAGACGATCGGGCGCGGCTACCGGTCGGTCCGGCGGCCCGACCCGCGGATCGCGGCGGCGATCCGGGAGGCGATCGGCGACGCCACCACGGTGCTCGACGTCGGTGCGGGCGCCGGTTCCTACGAGCCGTCCGACCTGACGGTGCTGGCCGTGGAGCCCTCGGCGGTGATGATCGCGCAACGCCCTGAGGGGGCCGCTCTTGCCGTGCGCGCCACCGCGGAGGCGCTGCCCGTCGCCGACGGGGCGGTGGACGTGGCGATGGCGAGCCTCACCCACCACCACTGGTCCGACGCTGCGCGCGGCTTCGCGGAGCTGCGGCGGGTGTCGCGACGGCAGGTGGTGTTCACGTGGGACCCGGTGGTGGCGTCGCGCGAGTTCTGGTTCGTGCGCGACTACGTGCCCGAGGTCACCGACCGCGAGTCCGGGCTGGCCACCGTCGACGCGGCGTTGCACGGCCTCGGGCCTGCGGCCACGGTCACGGCGGTGCCGGTGCCGCACGACTGCGTCGACGGGTTCTTCGCCGCCTACTGGCGCCGCCCCGCGTCCTACCTGGATCCCGCCGTGCGCGCCGGGATCAGCGGGCTCGCGTTGCTCGACCGGGCCGTCGTCCAGCGGGCCGTTGCGGAACTGGCGGCCGACCTGGAGTCCGGTGAGTGGGCCCGGCGCTACGCCGACCTCGGCGATCTCCCGGAGCTCGACCTCGGCTACCGGCTGGTGGTGGCCGGAGCCTGAGCGGGGTGCGCGTGCACCGTGGCCGCGGTCAGGCGCGGCACGGCGTGGGTGAGTTCGTGCTCGGCGGCGTGCGCGGTGCGGTGGGCGTCCTCGATCGTGACCCCGGCGGGCACCGACAGGTCAACCTCGGCGCGCAGGGCGTGGCCGATCCAGCGCAGCCGCACCCGGTCGACCGCGACGACGCCGTCCACGTGCGCCAGCGCCTCGGTGGCCTGCGTGACGAGGGCGGGGTCGACGGCGTCCATCAGGCGGGCGAGCACCTGCTTGGCCGCGCCCCAGGTGACGGTGGCGATCGCGGCGGTGATCGCGAGCCCGACCACCGGGTCGGCCCAGCGCCAGCCCAGGGCCGCACCGCCCGCGCTCAGGAGGACGGCGGTGGAGGTGATGGCGTCGGTGCGGGCGTGCAGCCCGTCGGCCACCAGCGCGGCCGAGCCGATGCGGCGTCCGGTGCGCAACCGCACCTGGGCGGCGATCTCGTTGCCGACCGCGCCCACCAGCCCGGCGGCGGCGACGGCCCAGAGGAACCGGACGTCGGACGGCTCGGCCAGGCGGCGGATCGACTCGTACCCGGCGAACACGGCCGAGGCGAGGATGACCAGCACCACCACGACACCCGCGACGTCCTCCGCGCGGCCGTAGCCGTAGGTGTAGCGACGCGTGGCCGGGCGGCGGCCCAGCCAGAACGCGATGCCGACGGGCACGGCGGTGAGGGCGTCGGCGACGTTGTGCAGGGTGTCGGAAAGCAGGGCCACCGACCCCGACATCACCGCCACGACCGCCTGGAACACGGCGGTCCCGCCCAGCACGGCCAGTGAGATCCACAGCGCCCGCATGCCGTCGGACGAGGCCTCCATCGTGGAGTCCACGCGGTCGGCGGCGTCGTGGCTGTGCGGGGTGACGAGGTGGCGGACGGTGTCGAGCCACGTGCGGCGGGGGGCGTGCCCGTGGCCGTGCCCGTGTCCGTGGCCGGTTTGCGCTGCAGTGCTCATACCCGGCACAATACGTGCTCATGTACGCACACGACAACAGTGGTGTCGCCGAGAACACGCTGCGGTGGGAGGAGCTGCCTCCCGGCGAGCACGTCGAGGCGGCCGTCGAGTCGTTCCGGATGCTCGCCGACCCCACCCGTCTGCGGCTCCTGTGGCTGCTGTGCGGCGCCGAGTACGACGTGACGGACCTGGCCGAAGCCGTCAGTGCTGCTCGCCCTGCCGTGTCCCAGCACCTGGCGAAGCTGAGGATGGCGGGCCTGGTGGCCACTCGGCGTGACGGACGTCGCGCGGTCTACCGGGCCCGCGGCGGTCACGTCCGCCGGTTGCTGGCGGAGGCGTTGGAGGCGGCCGGCCACGTCGTCGCGGGCGTTCCCGACCACGACTGATCACCCGCTCGGCCGCTGGCGGGAACACCCGGATCGGGAAGGATGCGCCTGTGCACGCGACCTTCCGCAGGATCAGGACCAAGCCCGGTCAGGCCGCGGCGGTGGCTGCGTTGATCGAGGCCGAATACCTGCCGCAGCTCGACGGCGTCGACGGGTTCGTCTCCTACACGCTCGTCGACCTCGGCGACGACGAGGTGTCGAGCATCGGGGTGTTCACCACGCCCGACGGCGCCGCCGCCGCCAACGAGAAGGCGGCGGCGTGGACGAAGGAGCGGCTCGGCCCACTGGTCGACTCCCCGCTGGAGGCACGGGCGGGTGAGGTCCTGGTGGCCCACCACCCCTGATCGGCCGCGGCTCAGGTTCTGCCCGGAAAGCTGGGCGGACGTGGAGACGCGCGTCACACTGACGCGATGAGTCCCACACGGCAGCCGCAGCTCTGCGCGAGCGAGGTCGCGATCCTGCGCGACGGCCCGAGAGTCGCGGTGCTGGCGGCGTTGGCCGCGCTGCGGGCGGACGGGCTCGTCGAGGCGTCCTACGGAGGCAGGGTGCGGTCGAGGGGCTGGGTCGAGCCCGGCCGCGACCCGGTGGAACTGGCGATCCACGCCACTGCCCTGGAAGCGCCGGTCCGCGTCGCGGCGTTCGTCACCCGCCTCATGGTCGCCATCGAGCTGGACGAGATGCGGGCCTCGGCCGAGCGGAAGGTGTCGCGCCACGCGTGGGCCCGGCGTCGCACACTCGACCGGCTCCGTCGCGAACACGGCCGCGTGGCACCGGGCTGCGGGGCGCGGGACGCGGCGATGGCGGTGGCCCTGTTCGGGGAGGCCGCGCTGATGAAGCTCGATCCGGCGTTCGCCGTCACCGTCCTGCGCGGTCCGCCGCAGGAGCCGTCCCGCCGCTGGTACTTCCGGGTCGGGGAACGTCCCGCCGACCGCATCCCGCTCCGTCCCGACGGAACGGAACCCGGAACCGGGCTGAGCTACTCCCCGCCAGGCGGCCGATGCGGCGGATGAGGTCTCAGTTGCCCACCCGTGACCAGAACTCGGCTGGAACGGGGCCCGACGGGCTGAGCAGGCGGGAGCAGGTCGAGGCGTGCACGGCGAGCACGCCAGGACGTCGTCGCCGGTCGACCCCCGAGCGCGGCCACGAGGTCCGGGATGTGCGCCGCACGCACGGGGCGGGCCCACTCGCACTCGGTGTTGCCCGCGCCGAACACCCTTCGACGACCAGGTCACCGCCGGCGGTGAGGCGGGCCTCGAGGTGGGAGCCGCTGGCGTCCCGCTCGGAGCGGAGCCCGACGCGTCGATCGGAGCTCATGATGGCCAGATGTGGGCACATGCGGCCGGATCTGGCCGCATGTGCCCACCTCCGGTGATCAAGGCCGCTCGACGACGGCCAGGAAGCAGGCAGGCACCGGGAGCACTTCGACACCCCGGACGTCGTTCAGGCCGACACGACAATGAGGAACGGCGCTGGTCTGCGAGTGAGGACCCACAGACCAGCGCCGCCGGCAGCGCGCCCGATCAGGCGGCCTTGGTCTCCCAGAAGATCTTGTCGATCTCCTGGGATCAGGTCTGTGACCTGCAGTTATGCACCTCAACTGCCGGTCTGGGCCGTCTCTGGGCCGTCTGAGCTCGCCCGATCCTCGCGACGTCCGTAGACGTTCGCGATCGCCGACTTGGTCCGCTCGTCGCTCGCCGGCATGAGGTGGGTGTAGGTCGCCAGCGTGAACGCGGAGTCGGTGTGGCCGAGCCACTCGGCGACCGCTTTGATCGACTCGCCCTGGTCCAGTAGCGTCGAAGCGAAGAAGTGGCGCAGGTCGTGCATGCCGTTCTCATAGCGCCCGTGCGGCACGCGCGCGAGCTCGAGCGCCCGCTTCCAGTAGTTGCGATTGAAGTCGTTCGCCGCCACGGGCAGGCGCCGCACCGACGTCACGATCAACAGGTGTCCGGACTTCGTGCCGCTCTCGACGTTCCACGGCAGCACGACCTCCTCGGGCGGAAACGCCCGCAGGTGCGCGGCCAAGGCGAGTTTCACCGGCTCGGGCAGCGGGATCTCCCGCTCCTTGTCGTACTTCGGGAGCGCGAAGACCCTCTTGTACCGGACGGTCTTCACCTGCCGCCGGATCGTCACGACGCCGCGAAGAAAATCGACGTCCCCCACCGCGAGCCCGAAGCACTCGCCCTGCCGCAGTCCCAGGCCGGCCGCCAGGTCCACCAGGATGCGGAAGCGGTCAGGAAGCGCCTCCTGAACCTGCCAGACCCGCTCTTCCGGCCACGGAACGACCTTCTGCTGGACCGGGCGAGGCTTGCGGATCGACTTGCCCTCGAACGGGCTCTTGGCGATCAGCCCGTCGTCCTTCGCCGCGGTCAGCAGCGCGGACAGGTTGGTGAACAGGGTGTGACGGTAGCGGTCGGACATCCCGGCATCCCGAAGGTGCCGGTCCCAGGTCCGAATCGTGCTGGGCGCAATCGCCGAGAGCCGCATCGATCCGAGGTCCGGCAGGATCCGAGCGCGGAAGCGCATCTCGAGGACCTCGCGGGACATCTCGTCGATGTCGAGGTCGGCCAGCCAGCGGCGGGCGAACACCTCCACGGTTACCTTGCCCGCTCGTGGATCGACGTAGGTGCCGAGCGCGCGCTCGACCTGCTGCCGAGCCACCCAGTCCTTCGCTAGCCGAAGTTGCCCGTCGTCAAAGGTGCGGGACACCTCGACACCGTTCGGCCCGACGAACCGAGCCTTGTACCGACGACCCGATCCGTGGCGGTCAGTCGGGACCTTGTTGACCTTGCCCGGACGGTCGGGATCGGGGACGGCACGAAACCATCGGTCTTGAATGTGGGCCACAATTCACCTCATGATCTCAGGAGGTTGCCGGTGCTTCTGGGCGGCGTGCTTGTCGTGGCCGACCCGTGAAGTCGGTGTGCCGCCGAGGGATCCCAGAATACCTCGGGCGGTCGACGATTTCGACCAACAATGACAAGTCTGTGGACAACTCGCCCGACCGCACCGAGGCGGATCTCTCGCGTGCTGAATGATCCAACCGGGCGCGGCGCCACGGCCTGACCGTTAGCGCGTCTGCCGACCTTTGATCGTGCGTCAACGGGAACCGGTGCCGCGCCGCCGAACTGTGGGTCGAGATCGGTGCCAGTGTGCGTGCATCGTGAGCTGCGGTGACACGCAGAACGCCGGTGATCGAGTGCTCCGCTGTCGTCCTCATCACGCGTCGCCGATGGTCGCGAGGTCCCCACTTCTCCCTGGCGCCGGCGTCCGCCTCGTCGATTCATCGACCGTTCGCGCGATCTCCACTACGGGCTGACCGTGCCTGCCAGTCTCGCCGCAGTCTCGGCTCACGGCTCGGCTGCCTGGATAACAACGACAAACAATGAGCAACAACGACAAGAATGCCTTTCGCCGATTCCTTGCAGCACACCTATGCATTAGATAATGATCTTGGTACGGTGGTTTCATGCTCCGGGTCACCGCCATATCGGCCGGGGCGGTGGAGTACCTGATCCGCGGCAGCGGCTGCACCCATGGGCACGACGACGCGGTAGTCGATCTTGATGCCGCGCAGAATGGCCCAGAGGGCGTGGACACGTCGGAGGCTGCCTCCGCGGGTGCGGAGCGCGGAACGTCCGGGCGACGCCTCGACGGTGCGGCCGGCTACTTCGATGCGGCGGTGCGCTCGGGGGAGGCGCCGGGCCGCTGGTTGGGATCGGGGCTGGCCATGGTCGGTGCCCAGCCCGGGCAGGAGGCGGATCCGGAGGCGGTGCGGGCGGTGTTCGGCCGGGTGGAGCATCCGGTCTCGGGCGAGTCGTTGGGGCGGGCGCCGCGACGGTTCAAGACCCTCCGGCAGCGCCTGGCCGCGGCCGTTGCCCGGGAGCGGCTACCGCCAACCCCGGAACGGCTCCGCGCGCTGGAGCTGGCCGCGAAAACCGATGGTCGGAAGGCGGTGGCCTACTACGATTTCACGTTTTCCCCGGTGAAGAGCGTGTCGGTCTACTACGCCGCTCTGCTCGCCGAAGGGTTTCTGGGGGAGGCCGAACTGGTGGTGGCGGCGCACCGGGACGCGGTGGACATCGCGATGGCGTACGCGGAATCACATGCCGCCTACGTCCGGGTGGGGTATCACGGCCGGACCGCGGAAGGCCGGTCGGTGGGCCGCTACGAGGCCGCGGTGGGGTTGGTGATGACGGTGTGGGAGCACTCGACCAACCGGGAGGGGGAGCCGCAGATCCACACCCACGTCGCGGTGTCCAACCGCGCAGTCACCCGCTCTGACGGTCAGATCCGCGCCGTGGACGGGCGCGGGTTCCGCCCGATCAAGGAGGCGATCGCCGCCGCCTACGAAGGCGCACTGGAGCAGTTGTTGGGCGAGTCGTTGGGGGTGGTGTTCGGGACCCGCCCGGACGGCATCGCCCGGGAGATCCTGGGGGTCGACCCGGGGGTGTGTGCGGAGGCGTCGACGCGGCGGGCGCAGGTCCTGGCCCGGCTCGACGAGCTCACCGCCGACTACGTGGCGCGACACGGCCGTGCCCCGGATGCGGCGGCGCGTAAGGCGCTGTCGCAGGCGGCCACTCTGGACACCCGGGCGGCCAAGACGGGGGCGGCGGGGCCGGCGGCGGTGCTGGCCTGGGCCCGGCAGCGGCCAGACGCGATGGCCGACACCGTCGACGGGGTGGCCGACGCGGCCACCCGGGTGGCCGTGCACGGCCACCCGGACGCAGCGGCCATGGCCGCGGCGGCCGCCGTGTCCGTGGCCGGTGACCGGTCGGTGGTGCTGGCGGCGGCGGTGGCCGAGGTGCAGGCCCGCTACGCGACCTGGACGATCGGGAACCTGATCGCCGCGATCGACCGCCAGCTCCCCAACCTGGACCTCCCCGCGCACCAGCGGCCTCACCTGCTGGAGGCCATGGCCCGTGTGGTGGTGGCCGCGGACAACCGGTTCGGGGTGCTGCAGCTGACCGCATCCGATCCGGTGGCGGTGCCGGCCGAGCTGCGCCGGCCCGAGGACGGCCGTCTCGTGTTCCGGGCGCACATCGACGAGCGCTACGCCACCACCGCCCAGCTGGCCACCGAGACCCGGGTGGTGGCCGCGGCGCGGGCGGTGACCGCCCCGGCCATCACCGGACCGGACCTGGAACTGCTGGCCGTGGAGTTGGCCGCGGCCGGCCTGGGTGCGGATCAGGTGGCCGCGGTGGCCGGGATCGTCTCCTCGGGTCGGGCGGGGGATGTGCTGATCGGGCCGGCCGGGGCCGGGAAGAGCCGCACCCTCGCCGCCCTCGCCACCGTGTGGCAACAGCGGATCGGGGGGCGGGTGCTCGGGTTGGCCACCTCGCAACGGGCCGCGGACGTGCTGGCCGAGGACGGGCTGCCCGCCATGAACACCGCCGCGTTCCTGCACCGCCACCAGACCGATACCCGACCGGGGCCGGGGGAGGTGGTGCGGGCGGGGGATCTGTTCGTGATCGACGAGGTGTCGATGACCAGCACCCCCGAGCTGGACCGGATCGTGGAGATCGTGCGCCGGGGTGGGGGGAAGGTGGTGTTCACCGGCGACCCGTACCAGTTGGCCGCGATCGGTGCGGGTGGGTTGCTGGGGTTGCTGGTCGCCGACAACGGGGCGTTCGAACTCCACGACATCCGCCGGTTCGATGCCGGGTGGGAGGGCCCGGCCAGCGCCCGGCTCCGGCTCGGCGACATGTCGGTGTTGGGCGAGTACGAGGACCGGGGCCGGCTGCACGGGGGCACGGTCGAGGACATGGCC
>JBBRLM010000114.1:0-9451 GCA_038231335.1 Mycobacteriales bacterium | reverse complement strand
GCTGCGAGTCCATCTGGTCATTGTCGCCCTCGATCACCGAGGACGTGGTCGTGCGGGTCATGTCAGCCGATCCGTAACTCGCCCTGCATCAGGCCGGTTTGCTGTGAGCCGGTGGACTCAACTCACCCTGACACGCAGGGATACGACCGCGACACCGGCTGGCCCGCGCTGGAGCGCAGCCTGCCTGGCACCTCGATTTCCCGCACATCCGAGAAACAGGCGGCGGCCACGTCACGCTGACAGCGTCCGCAGCACACACCAATGCGCTACGTGTCGATGTCGAGGATCTTGCGTGCGGTTGCCCGAGGCAGTCTTCGCGGCCTGACTTCGTTCACGAGACATCAGCACGTCGTGGAGTGACCGGGCATACGTCCGGTGTTGATGTAGACGACGCGCCGGCCCACCGCGACGGCGTGGTCGGCGTAGCGCTCGTAGAACCGGGCCAGCAGTGTGGCGTCCACCGCGGTCGTGATCCCGTGCGCCCAGCCCGGTCGCATGAGCACGGTGAACAGGTGCCGGTGCAGCTCGTCCATCGCGTCGTCGTCGCTCTCCAGCAGTACGGCGATGTCGAGGTCGCGGGTGCGGATCGCCTCCCCGGCCGCCAGCGCGAGCCCCGTCCCGACCCGACCCGACCCATCTCCATGACGTACCCGAGGAGTTCCTCGGGCAGTACAGGTTGCGGATGGCGCCGCTGCACGGCGTGCGCGATGTGGCGGGCGAGGGCGCCCATCCGGTCGATGTCGACGGCCCCGTGCAGCGCGGAGAGCACGATCCGGAGATCGGTGGCTACCGGCGCTTGCAACGCGAGCAACCCGAACGCCCGCCCCTCCGCAGCCACCCGCGCCATCCCGACAACGTCGTGGCCGGCGATGACGTGGTCGGCCAGCTGCAGATCGCGCTCGGACAGGGCGCGGGTGGCCTGGTCGAGCGCGGTCGCCACGAGCGTGCACATCCCGGCCAGCTCCGCGGCCAGTTCGTCGAGTTGCTGCTGGTAGGTGATGCGCATCCGCGACGGCATAGGAGCCCTTCACATCCGGGCCCGGGCCACAGTCGCCGCCGTGCGGACTCGTCACGGGGGCGGGTCTTGTGCAATCAACCGCCGCCCCGGGTGCGGCTGCTGACGTGTCGCGCTCCCATCATCGGCTGGATCGAGACGAGTTGCTCGACGCCGCGCTGCCGACATGGGTTACCGGCCCGCCCGACCTGCTCAGGCCGGGCCCCGACGTGGTCGGGATCGTGGGCGTCAGCTTTCCAGGCCGACGCGATCGATCTTGCGGTGGAACCGCATCCCGGCCAGCCCGCCCAGGAGAGCCCCGACGAGAGCGGCGACGACTGCGGCAACCGCGGCGATGATGGCGCCGGTGGACAGCGCGTTCCCGTTGATGGGCAGCTGGGGCAGGCCCGCGGTCAACGCGGAGATGTCGATCCGGCTGCCGGCTGCGAACGCCAGGATCGCGGCCAGGATGACGATGACGACGGCCCACACCCACACGGCGAGGCCCTGCTTGAGTCCGTTGAACCGGGCCATCCGGCCGGCGACGTAGCCGCCGCAGTAGTAGGCGATGAGCAGGACGACCAGCGCGACGATCGCTCCGGTGATGCCGGCGGTCTGGGCCGCGGCGGGGTTCTGCGCGGCCTGGGTGGCTTGGCCGGCGGCCTGCCCGGCGTTGCCCGAGTTGATGCTCAGCCCGAAGGCGGCACCCCCGGCGGCGAGGAGCGCTGTGAGGATCACGGCGGTGCCGGTGGCGGTGAGCCAACCGAAGAACGCCGAGCCCCATTTGATGCCGCCGAAGCGTTCCTTCTGCTGGTCCAGGACAGTGGGACGCGGCTGGTCGTTCTCGCGATGGCTGCTCTCGTCGCGGTAGGCAGCCGGGTCGGACTGCCTCGTGTCCTGGGTGTGTGGTGGCCCGTCGTGACGCGCGGGCACCGAGTCCTGTGTCGTGCGATACGCGGTCTCATCTGCCTCACTCCGGCCCGCCGGGGTGTGGGTCGGCGGGGTCTGGGTCGGCGCGGTCTGGGTCGGCGCGGTCTGGGTCGGCGGGGTCTGGGTCGGTGGGGTCTGGGTCGGGACGGCATTGCGGATGGGATTCGGGGTGGTCTCGGCCGCCGTGTCCTGGGACTGACGGTGGAGGCCTTCCGGGCTGGTACTCATCGGTGTCTCCTTCGTGGTGGTCGACCCGGTCCGGGCGGACGGGATCGTGTCGCGTGCCAGCAGATCGATCAGCTGGGCTGGTCGGGGCCGGCGTCCTTCGCGGTAGCGAGGTTGAGGTCCCCGGCACGGATGTTCGAGGGGTTGTCGCGGTCGGTGGTGGGGGCGACCGCGGCGCCGACGACGTACTTGTGGAGCAGCGCGGCGGCGATGCCTCCGACGACGGTGGCGAGCACATACACCCACAGTCCGTCGAACGTGCCGGACATGATGGCGGGGCCCAGGGCGCGGTCCGGGTTGACCGCGCCGCCGGTGACACCGCCGCCGATGAGGACGGCGGCGACGAGGGCGAACCCGATCGCCGGGGCGGCCACCGCGGCGGGCACGCGGGTGTCGGTGGCGACTGAGACGATGACGAAGACCAGCCGGAAGGTGATCAGCGCTTCGACGACGAACACCTGCCCGAGACCGACACCGTCGGCGGGCACGGTCGCGCCGAGCTTCGCGACGTCGCGGCCCGGGTTGCCGAACGTCGCCCACGTCGCGCCCGCCCCGGCGACGGCGCCGAGCAGCTGGAAGACCAGGTACGCCGGGACGTAGCGCCACGGGAACTTCCCGATCACGGCCAGGCCGAGGGTGACCGCGCCGTTGAGGTGCGCGCCCGACACCTGGCCCGGCGCCCCGACCGTGGCCGCGAGCACGAGACCGAAGGCGAGCGCGATCGCCAGCGAGTTCGGCGGGGTGCCCCGGTAGATTTGCCGAGGGTGGCGGCCGCGGCGGCGGCGGTGTAGACGAGGAAGAACGTGCCGACGGCCTCGGCCAGGCCCGCCCGGAGCATGTTCGGCGCGGTGGCCCCGGGGGCGTGGTGGTCGGCGGCAGCGGTGTGAGCGCCGCTGGCCGTCGGCGTGGATCGGGTCGTCATCGGAGAACCTTTCGACAGGTCGCGCAGGTCGGGTGGGGCGGAAATGTGCGCTCAGTGGTTCACCGTCAGGAAGCGGCCGGGGTCGCTTCCCGCCCGTGGTTGGGTGTCCAGCCAGCGGCCGAACCCGGCCGGGTCGCGACGTTCGAGCTCGTCGAGCACGGCGTGGCGGATCCCGGCCATCTCGGCGCGGGGCGGGCCGGGCGGGAGGCTGATCAACTGCCAGTAGCTGTGTTGCCAGACAGCGCACAGGTGCGGTGTCGGCATTTCCGACACGACGATCCTCAGCGGTCGGGCCTGCTGCTCGAGTGCGCGTGACCCGGTGTCTGGGGACTTCGCGACGTCGGCGGGGTGCACGCGGGCGACGGCGGCGCGCAGGTGTTCGCGCACGCTGTGTCCGGTTCCACGCTGCCGGATCACCCATATCGCGGCGCCGGCCCCGAGGGCGGCGACGAGCAACACGGTGATCGTCGGTGACAGGACGATCAGGCCGGCCGCGATCGCCGCGGTGGCCATCGTCGCGGCGGCGGCGACCGTCCCGGCCCGTAGGGCAACGCGCTGCGCGTTCCGAGGGGCGTCCGCGGGGTGGGCCTTGTGGACGACGACCGCCACACCGGGTCCGACGAGCAGGACGGCGACGCCCCACAGGGTAGCCACCGCGGTGGGGAAGGCGAGCAGCCCGATGGCGGCCAGCAGCACACCGATGGCGATGACGACGATCTGACCGATTCGGGTGATCATGGGTGGCTCCGTTGGTGGGGTGCGACGGTGGGCGTGTCCGTGGTCGTGCTGGGCGGGCCGGTGGCGCCGGCGTCGCGCAGGAAGTCCTGGACGACCCGGCGGGCGACCCGCATCGACTTGCCGACCCGGCTGCCGGGCAGGGACCCGGCGTTGACCAGCCGGTAGACGGTGGCCCGGGACACCCGCAAGGCGTCGGCCACCTCGGCCACCGTCATGAGCTGGTGCGCCTCGTGGTCGGGGTCGTGCCCTGCGAGGGTCATCGTGTGCCTCTCCGTCCGGTGAAGACGATGTGTAGAAGGCGATGCGGTCGGCTCCCGCTGCGTTCGTGGGGCTGGTGCTGTCGTGATCCGGCTGCCACCGGCGGGCGGATCTACCTGTCGCGGGCGGCCGTGAGTCGGGCGAGGCGCGCCGGGGTGGGCCAGCGCACGTCACGCGCCCAGCCCAGACGCTCGAAGCCGGCGATGATGCGTGCGGAGAGGTCGATCTGGCCTCTGCCCACGCCGTGGCGGGCGCAGGTGGGGTCGGCGTGGTGCAGGTTGTGCCAGGACTCGCCCATCGACGCGATCGCGAGCGGCCAGAAGTTGGTGGAGCGGTCGCGGCGGGTCCAGGGCCGGTTGCCGATCATGTGGCAGATCGAGTTGATCGACCATGTGACGTGGTGCAGCACCCCGATCCGCACCAGGCCGGCCCAGAAGAACGCGGTGAGCGCGCCCCACCAGGTCCAGGTGATCACCCCGCCCAGTACGGCGGGTGCGGTGAGGCTCAGCAGGGTCCAGCCGGCGAACTGGCGGTTGACCCGGGCGATGTCGGTATCGGCGATCAGATCGGGGGCGAACCGGGCCGGGTTGGTCTGCTCGTGGGCGAGCATCCAGCCGAAGTGCGAGTACCAGAATCCCTTCGCGACCGCGGCGGGCGTCGTGCCGAACAGCCACGGGGAGTGCGGGTCGCCCTCCTTGTCGGTGAAGGCGTGGTGGCGGCGGTGGTCGGCGACCCAGGTGATGACCGGGCCCTGGAACGCCATGCTGCCCACGATCGCGAGCCCGACCCGCAGCCCGCGGTGGGCCTTGAAGGCGCGGTGGGTGAAGTAGCGGTGGTAGCCGACGGTGATCCCGGCGCAGGTCAGGAAGTAGAAGACGGCGGCCAGCCCGACGTCGACCCAGCCCAGACCCCATCCCCAGGCGAACGGGACCGCGACGGCCAGGGCCAGCATGGGCACGAACACGAACAGCTTGACCAGCACGTTCTGCCCGGTGGGGCGGGGCGGCAGCAGCATCGGCTCGACCGCGGCCCGCGGCGGGCCCGGCATCGTGACATCAGTCATCGGAGAGGCTCGGCGGGAGGCACGGGCGCAGAGGCAGGGTGAAGCGTCCCGGCGCGGCCCGCCAACACCGCTTCGAGCCCGATGCCGGCTGCGAGATCAGCACCCGCTCGATCCGCTGCCGGTGTGGGGCGGGTGATGCTACGTCGCACCTTCTGGTCCAGGCTGACCTTGGCGGCCATCACCTTGCTCGTCGCGGCCTTCCACGCGTGGTCGCGCAGCTCCGTGACCTCGCTGGGCTTTTTCCGCTGCAGCATCTGGTCGCGCAGGCGACGTAGTCGACGCCGACCCTCCGGTCGGGCGCAGGTGTAGCCCAGGCCGAAGGCGACCCGGTGACTGATCATTTCCATCGTTGCTCTCCAGCGGTGGCGTCGATGCGGGTGAGGTCGATCTGTTCGGAACGGACCTGCTCGGTGATGGCCTGGCCGGTGGTGACGACCCGGCGGACCATGCGGGCGCGCTCGATCGGCACGAGCTGCTTGGTGATGAGCACCTGCTCGGCGAGCAGCACGACCTCATAGGTCTCCTCGGCCGGCGGGGCCGCGGAGACGACCTGCTGGTGGGCGGGTACAGGGTCATAGACCAGCCGGACCTCCTGGCGGCGCACCGGCACCGTGAACGTCTGGTTCTCCGTCACGATGAAGGTGACGAGCCGGGCCCGGCCGACCACGACGTTCACCGCATCGATCCGCAGGTGCTCCTCGGAACGGACCATCACCGCGTCGTCCCGCGCGGTGTCGGGCCGGGAAGGATCAAGGCGGCCCGGGTCAGGGCGGGCGGGGTCCGGGCGGATCGGATCGGGTGTGGAGGGGATCAGCCCGTAGTGACGGGCGAGATCGTCACCCGCGGCGTAGCTGATCAGGGTGTCCGGGTCGTGGTGCGGTGCGCTGCGGAGTCGGGCCGGGCCGTAGGGGATGTGCAGGGCGTCGCCGTCGAGACGTGACTGCGCCAGGGGCACCACGGCGGTGTGGTCGCGGCCCTGGACCGCCGCCCACGCCGGGGTGCCTGTGGCGTTGTCGACGTAGATCGCGCCGACGTGCCCGAGCAGCTCGCCATGGCTGCCGAGTACGGCGGTGCCGATCTGGATCTGCGCGTCGGTCATCTCATGCCACTGCCTCTCGTCGTCGGTCGTCGGTCGTCGGTGATCGAGGTCGCGGATGTGGTCATGGCAGCGAGGACAGCAGGGTCCGGCAGGCTCGTTCGGCCTGTCGGCACGCTCGGGCGCAGACGCGGCAGTAGTCGTGGATGGGCAGGAACTCCTCACACACCACCCGCCCGTCGCGGCACGCCGTCCAGCACGCCCCGAGCAACGCCCGGGCCAGCGTGTGGTCCGGGCCGCTGCGCCGCGACAGCACCCGCGCGGTGGCCTCGCAGACATCGGCGACGTTGAGCAGCGTGCGGATGCAGTCGATGAGCTCCTCGACCATCTCCTCGGCCAGACAGGCATCCGCGCAGCTCGTGGCCGCTTGTGCGCAGTCCTGGCCGGCCTCGATGCACGCCCGCAGCACATCCCGGTCGTATCCGAGCCCGGTGGGCAGCGCCGCGAACATCTGCCCGGCCACGCTCACGGACGCCTCATCGGGCGAGGCCACCTCGGCGGGCATCGCCCCCGGCGCCGGCACGTCAACGCGAAGCCGCGAGCTGGGGGTCAGCCCCATCGGTCCCAACGGTCCGTGTTCGGACATCACAGGTTGCCCCTCGCTCGCGATTGGTGGCGCAGCGCCTGACCGGTGCCTCAGCCGACCTACTCGGAGCCGCCCGACCCGGAACCGGTCTGATCGCCCTCCGTACCCGCGGCCGACTCCGTCCGCGGCCGGGTGGTGGTCGAGCTCCGGCGGCCGGCCGGGCCGCCGGCCGTGGCGGCACGCGCGGTCGCGCGCGCCGAGCTCGTGCGGGGCACCCGCGCCGTTGTGGTGCGTGCGCGGCCGTTGGCCGACGCCGTAGCCGTCCCACCGGAACCATCGGCTGCGCCAGCAGTGTTGTGGGCGTCATCGCTGTGCGCGGACAGGTCGTGGTCCTTCTCGCGCCGCACCATGTCGGCGAGCACCGCCTTGTCGTACTTGGCCTCCGCGGTGTCGGCGCGCTGGCGTGACGTCGCGGCGTCGCGGCGGGCGGTCTTGCGTGCGGTCAGCAGCCGCTGGCGATTCTTCGCCGACACTTTAATTGACTTCTTCAGGGTGGCGACGCGGTCCAACGTGGCCTGCAGGTCGCCTTCCTGGCCGCTGTGCAGCTCGGCGTTGGCCGTGAGCTGCTGGTCGAGGGAGTCCATCGCGGTAGCCGCGACGGAGGCTCGACTCTTGGCGGTCTGCATCTTGTCCCGACGCCGATCCAACGTGGAAATACCTGCGTCGGCGCTCCCGTCGGTCTCGGCGGGTGATGTGTTCTCGGTCTGGCTGTCGGTCATGGTGAAGCCCTTCGAGTCGGTTGTGTGCCCAGCTCAACCGGCGCATCCCGGTCGTAACCGCGGGTAGTGAACGATGGGGCGGTGTGGCGGGGGCGCCTCCGGGGCGCCCCCGCCACACGTCACGCCGGGGGTCAGAGTCCGAACTTGCTGCCCAGCCCACCGATGAGGTCCTGCGGGTTGATGCCGAACTTGGCCAGCAGTCCCTTGTCCTTCTCGGGGTCGACCTGGTCGGGCAGCTCGGCCTGGGCCTGGTCGGCCTGGGCCTGATCTCCCCGACCCTTGATCATGTCGAGGATCTTGTCCTTCGGGATCTCCATGGCGACGGTCCTTTCGGTGTCGAGGCGGGCGCGGTCAGTTCCGACGGTCGGTGCCGCCGGTGCGGTCCATGTCCACGCCGTCGGTACCGTCGGTCTCGATGACCTCCTTGCGGAGGGTCTCCTCGACCTGCTGGTGCTCGGTGACGGTCTCGGTGCCCAACTTCACCCGCTCCACCGGGACGACGTCCTTCTCCGCTACGGCGCGCTGTTCGGTGAGGGTGACCTCGTGCTCCTCCTCGGTGAGGTCGCCGCCCGACATCGCCGCACCGCGGTTGGCCTCGGTGATCGGCTCCCGCTGCAGCGTGACCTCCTCGTGGCTCACCGGCACCGTGGTGGAGACGTTCTCGGTGACGATGTGCTTGCGCAGCCGGGCCTTACCGGACTCGCGCTGCTCGGTGCCGACGCGCAGCTGCTCCTCCGAGCGGGTCATCGCCTTGTCGGTGGTCGGCCCGGAGCTGTCGCGGCCCTCGACGTCGGACTCCCCGGCCAGGTCGCGGCGCTCGTCACCGCTGCCGAGCCGGTCGCGCTCCTCACGGCCGATGTCATGTCCGCCCGGGGCGGGCCGGTCGGTGGACATGCCGTAGTGACGGTAGAGCTCGGTCTCGTCGGACTCGCTGATCGCGGTGTCCGGGTCGTGGTGCGGGGCCTGCTTGATGGCGTCCTTGTCGAACGGCACGCTCAGCGCGTTGCCGTCCCAGTTGGCCTGGCCCAGCGGCACCAACGAGACGTGCCCACCAAAGAGGCCGCTCTTCACCGCGGCCCACTCGGGCTTGTCGGTGTCGTTGTCGTAGTAGATGGAGTCGACCTTGCCGAGCTTGGCTCCGTCGCTGCCGTGCACCGGGGCGCCGTTCATCGTGCCCGGGTCGCTCATGTCCGCGATCGTCATGATGTCCTTCCGTGCGCGGGCGTCGTCGCCCGTCGCAGCCGATCCGTGTACCCCCCACCTCGGTTGAGGTCGAGGACGTCGAGTGCCCGATCAGAGGCGTAGCCCGATCAGGGGCGGTACCGATCAGGGGCGGTAGGAGCCGGTGGCGGCCCGGCCGTCCTGCATCGGCGGGGACTGGCGGTTGCCGTCCTGGCCGAGGTGGTCCTGGGCGGCCTGCTGGGCGTGCTGGGCGTCGCGCTGGGCGCGTTCCTGGCCGACCTGCATGTCCTGGCGGACCTGGCCGGACTGCTCCTGGGCCTTGCGGTAGCCGGAGTTGATGAGCTCGGCGGCGGCGTCGCGGCCCCCGAGACCGAAGGCCAGTGCCACGGCCACCGCGGTGGCGCCGATCAGCGCGACGTAGGTGATGGTGACGATGACCGGGGCGATACCCAGCTGGGTGAGGATCATGAACACCGCGATACCCATGATCATCGCGGGGACCGCGGCACGGACGATCTTGCCGGTCGGGGTGTCGCCCATGGTCCGGTGCGCCAGCCCGCCGATCGCGCCGGCGACGGCCGCGGCGACGATGAAGATCAGCAACGCGGCAATCACGTTGGGCAGGTAGGCCAGCACCTGGTTCATGAATCCGGTCAGCGCCGGGATACCCAGCGTGCCGATCGCCGAGGAGATCACGAACAGCATGATCACCCAGAACACGACCAGCCCGACCAGCTT
>JBBRLM010000113.1:0-10277 GCA_038231335.1 Mycobacteriales bacterium | reverse complement strand
GTTCTGGTACAACACAAAACGACTCCACTCCGGTCTAGGCTACAAATCCCCCCAAGAAGCCCTCACCGAGTGGACAAACGACCAGGAAGCCGCGTAGGCTAACCGAATTCACGCGGTCCGAAAAACGCGGGGCAGATCACACCCAACAGAGCCGGGGGCATCACAACGGTGTCGCGCAACCGCACAACGGGTAAATGGACGGACCCCCGTCGCCGACGCCGAAGCGGCGCGGATCACCACCGACACCGATCCCATGGGCCGCCCCACTGGCCAGGGGACCGCCAACCCCCGTCCTGGCTCGGCATGGACGGCGCCGCAGAGGTCGGGGCTCCCCCTCGGGTTGGTCGAGTCCCTCCTGACCGTCTCGGCGAGCTCGCATCGACCCGCACCGCGTCGCCGTGCACGGTCAGAGCGCCGGGAACCAGTCGCTGGCGGCCAGACGTGTGGATCGCCGTGTTGCTCCCCTCACCGCAGGTTACACAGCGCTAGGGCTGCGGCCGGCCTTTCGGCGCGGGCCAGCTGGGACCACTCGTCGTCACGGCATCACGTCCAACCTCACCACGCTGGGGCCGGAGGGTCCTACCGTGGGAAGGATGCGGGCCGTGGGTCCCCTCTGGCGGCCTACGCCGACCGGCGGCCACGACCGTGTCCCTCCATCCGGGGCCGCCGGCACAGCCAACCGGTACGCCGAACTGCTGAGCGACCACCCACCGGTGATCTCGCCGCGGCCCTCATCGCCGGGCTCGACGGCTCACCCAGCCCCACGTCGAACGATGCCGCCACGGACTTCCACCGCCTCGACGAGCACGTCTTCGCCGACGCGGCCCGCCAGGCTGTGGCGATGCTATTCATTGCCGGTGGAGGTTGTCCGCGTTCGAGCCCAGTTGGGGCTGGCGACTGCGGAGCGGGCCGCGCGGCTGCCGGTCAGGTCAGCAGCGGCACCGTGGTGCTGAGGAGAACCACGGTGGTGCCGCTCCGGGCAAAGCTGCCGTCCCGGGTCTCGCTGCGGTCCTGCGCAGCACCTTCCTGCAGGGCGGCGCTGCCGTACCAGTCGGCGAGGTTGTGGTGGTGAATGGTGACGGTGTGCATCAACGCTTTGATCAGCGGCAGACCCCGACGGCGCCCTTCTGAGGACTCCGGAGTGACCCGCCAGCTGCCCTGATCGATCACCGCCAGCTGCATCCGCCGAACTTCACCCCTGCCAGCGGCGGGGTCGGCTGCCGGGTCGGCAACGATTTCCAGCTGGCCGGTGACGGTGACCTCGCCAACCGCTCGGCCGGGGTAGGCATGCTCGACGCAGTTGCTGACCGCCTCGCTGACCGCGTACACGATCGCGCCGAGCTCGTCGTCGGGCCAGCTGTAGGAGTCGAGCCACTCCCGCAGCCGGCCCCGCATCACCCTGGGCGCTGTCGGCTCGGCGGCCATTGTGACCAAGAACGGTTTCACATCCTCGTTCCCACCTGCTGTTGCGGACACCGACTGATCGCGCGCTGCCGTCTCGCCAATGGTCCGAGATCGCAGCGGGGACCCTGTGGCGATGTGTTCAGCCACCGTCGGCCTGGGCCAACGTGCAGCTGACCTGTCCTCGTTCTTGTCGTTGCGGTCGACAAGGCTACGTTCGGGTTCCCGGTCGCGGAGCTCGTTGAACATGCGCGGTAGGTCTATCGGTCACGGGTGCAGGTTCGGTTCGTTCGCGATGTGCCGCTTTCGCAGGGGCCTGTCCGGGGTCTCAGACGCTCACTCATGTCGGGGTCCGGCCTCTGGGGGGCGGGGCTCGTCCTCGGGATGGAAGCGCACGGCGAGCACAGCCACATCGTCGGCGGGTTGGCGTCCGACCATGTCGGCGAGCACCGCATCAAGCAGCTCGCCCGGTTCCGACCGGTGATGGGCTCGCAAAGTGTCGAGCAGCCGAGCAGTTCCGGCGTCGAGGTCCGCATCGCGGGTCTCGATCAGCCCGTCGGTGTAGAGGATCAGCGTGGAGCCCGGCGGGGCGGGATGGGTGTGGTCGTGGCGATCGGTGTCCGGGACGACACCGAGCAGCAGATCGTTCGAGGTGTCCAGCACGACCACGGTCCCGTCGGCGTGGACCAGGATCGGTGTGGGGTGTCCGGCGTTGGTCCAGCGCAGCGTCCGCAGCCCGCGCGGCCGGTCACGGTCGTGCTGCTCGATGCTCAGCAGGACCAGGGTGGCCAGGGTTGGCACGTGCAGGTCGCGCATCGCCCTGTCGAGGCGGCCCACGATCGCCGACGGTGGGTCGTCAGGGCGGTCCCAGACCAGCGCGCGCAGCAGGTTACGCAGCTGCCCCATCACCGCGGCGGCGGCGATGTCGTGGCCGGCCACGTCCCCGATCATCACCGTGGTCGCCCCGCCGGGCGCGATCAGCGCGTCGTACCAGTCACCACCGACCTGCTCGGTCCCGGTCGCGGTCAGATAGCGGGCCACCAGGTGCAGGTGATCGGGCTCGGGCAGCCGGGTCAGCATGGCGTCCTGCAACGCCCGCGCGACCGTGCGGTCGTGCGCCGCGACCGCGTGCAGGCGTTGGTTGGCCGCACGGAGCGCCTCGGCGGTGGCGCGCTGCTCGGCGAACAGCCCGGCGTTGTCCACCGCCAGGCCGGCCCGTTCAGCGATCGCGACCGCGACCGCGATCTCCTGCTCCGACATCGGTGCCCGCCCGACACCACGGCACAGACTCAGCACACCGACCAGGTGACCGCGCGCGGTCAACGGCACCACCACCGCCGACTCCGGCGCCAACAGCGTGGTGGCCTCGATCGCCGCCGCGTCGGTGAGGACCTCCAGGACCCGGGCGGTCGCCCCGACCGTGAGGATCACCGGGCCCGATGAGCGCAACGCCTCGTACACCGCGCCGCGCCCACGGGCGGCATCGACGTGGGTCGCGGCGTAGCGGGCCAGGACCGGGCGCATCGCCGGGTCGACGTGCCAGCCGGCCACATTCCGCACGGTGCCACCAGGTTCGGTGATCGATACCAAGGACCAGTCGGCCAGTCGCGGCACCACCAGCTGGGCCAGCGTCGCCACGGCCGCCTCGATGTCGAGGGAGCTGGCGAGCTGCTCACCCACCCGCGCCGACAGCGCCGCCAGTTCCTGTGTGCCACGCCGTGCGGTCACGTCCAGGAAGTAGAGAGACATCCCGTCCGGGGCCGGGGTGGCCCGGACCTCGTACCAGGCATTCAGCGGGGCCGGGTAGTACGCCTCGACCGTCCCCGGACGCCCGCCCATCGCCGCCCGGTACACCGTCTCGAACTCCGAACCGATCAACGCGGGAAACAGCTCCCACAACTGCCCTCCGACCAGTTCGGCCCGCGACATCCCCAGGATGCGCACGGCCTCGGCGTTGACGTAGGTGAGCTGCCATTTGCGGTCCACCGCCCCGAACGCCGTCGACATCGACTCCACCACCCGCGCCACACCGGCCTCGCTGTCGCGCTGCCCGGTGGTGTCGGATGCCGCCCCGAGCAACCGCACCGTCACACCGGCCTCGTCGGTCACGGCGCGGCCGCGAGCCTGGACCCATCGGATCGCCCCGGACGGCAGCACAGTCCGGTACTCGGCGTCGTAGGCGCCGCCGTGCTCGATGGCGGCGCGCACCGCGTCACGGACCCGGTCGCGGTCCTCGGGGTGCACCCGGGCGGCGAACGCCGCGAGGGTGTGGTCGAAGGTGCCGGGCTCGTAGCCGAACATGGCCGCCATGGTGTCGTCGCACCACAGCTGCCCGGTTGCCACATCGAAGTCGAAACTGCCAATCCCCGCGGCGTCGATCGCGAGCTCCCACCGGGCCCGGTTGGTCGCGAACTCCCCGCTCAATGCCGCGAGCTCCAACTCCGCGGCCGCCGCCGCCGCGAGCTGCTCCAGCAGCGCCACATCCGCCGGCGACCAGTCGCGTGGCGCGACGTCGAACACGCACAACGCCCCCACCGTCTCACCGCCCGCGGCGACCAGCGGCACCCCCAGATACGCGCCCACCGCACCGGACGCCACCGGCGCCAACCCCGACACCCGTTCATCGTTGCGGGTGTCGGGCAGGACCAGCGGGCCACCGCAGCTCGCCGTGACCGCGCACAGCGATTCGCTGAGCGGGGTGTCGGCATCCGTCACCTGCGTGGACAGACCCGCGCCCCCGGCGATCGCATGTAGCTCGGTCAACAGCGACACCTGCGCCGAGCCCGTTCCCAGCAACCGGGCCGCGAGCCGGGCGATCCGGTCCAGCTCCGGGCGCCCCACCCCGGCAAGCAGCCGGCGCGCCGCCGCGATCTCCTGCGCGGACCTCGAACCCAGCGGAACCACGACGCTCCCTCATCCCACCCGGAACCGCCACCGACGCTCCCGCCCGGACCCGGGCGAACCAACCCGACGAACAGTAGCGCTTACCCGTACCGGCCACCCGACCGTCGGCTCCCCCGTCATCCGTGACGGCGAAGCTGGGTTGCTCGCCGCAGCGGTGCACCACGGCACCGGATCCGACGCGGTCCGCTGCGGCTGGTGGTGGATCATCACTGCACGGTGGTCGAGACGCTCCAAGCCAGCGGTCTCGACCAGCAGTTGGTGGTCTTCCGCGCGCTGGAGGATGCGTTGGGCGCTGATGGCGACACCGCCGGTGACGCGTTGACTGAGACACCAGCGCTCGGCCGGTCCGCCGTGACTGGTCGGCGGGATACCGGTGTCGGCATCGTTCCCCGCTGTCGCAGACATGCCGGCCGTCCGGGCGGGCACCTGTCGCGGTGGCGCCGTTGGTCGCACCCGTCGCATCAGATGTGTTGGCCACGACCCTTCCGGGTAACTGCAGCAGACCCGTTCCGGGTACGCCACGAAGGGACATCCCCATGTCGGAAGTTTTCCTCGCGCAGACGAGCTCGGATCCCGGGTTCAACATTTTACAGAGCCTGCAGTCCGCGTTCACCACGTTCGTCAACTACCTGCCCCAGCTGATCGGCGCGCTGATCGTGCTGCTGGTCGGCTACCTGATCGCGAAGATCCTCGACAAGGTGATCACCAAGGGCCTGCAGAAGGCCCGCCTCGATCACCGGTTGACCTCCAACTCCGGCGGACGCTACGTGGAGAAGGTCAGCCCAGGAGGCAGCCCGTCGGCGCTGGTCGGCGGCGTCGTGTTCTGGGTGATCATGCTGTTCGTGATCTCCTCGGCGATCGGCACCCTGGGCATCCCCGCCCTGACCGGGTTCATGAACCAGGTCCTGGCCTACCTGCCCAACGTCATCGCCGCCCTGCTGATCTTCATCGTCGCGGCCGCGGTCGCCGGCGCCGTGGGCGGACTCGCGCACCGCACCATGGGCGACACCCCGACCGGGAAGATCGTGCGCGCCGCGGTCCCGGCCATGATCATGGGCATCGCCATCTTCATGATCCTCACCCAGCTCGGTATCGCCCCGGTCATCGTCACCATCACCTACATCGCCCTGATCGGGTCGACCGCGCTCGCCGCGGCGCTGGCGTTCGGGCTCGGCGGCCGCGACGCCGCCGCACAGCTGGTCAACTCCGGCTACCGCAAGGCCAAGGAGCACACAGACCAGCTCAGCCACGACATGGCGGTCGGGCAGCAGCGCGCGCAGCACGACGCCGCGCAGGCCCAGCAGCACGTGGACCAGCACGTCGGGCAGGACCCGGCCGGGCAGACAGCCCCGATGCAGACGCCCCCCGCACAGGCGCCGCCGGTGCAGTCCCCGCCGGTGCACGACTACGAGACCGCGCCGCGCGGATCGGTTGATGACGGCGACGGGACCGGCTCCTACCGCTGAGAAGACCGACAGGCGGATGCGCGACGGGCACCACGACACCCGCGCATCCGCCCAAGGTGCGGCCCCCTATAGGTCAGATCGGCGTGGGCTCGAAGAGATGAGGATTGTGTGATGACGGTATTTGCTGCGGAGAACCTGCGGGACTGGGTCGGTAAGCACGTGATCGACCCGTCCGGCGCGAAGATCGGCGAGATGGAGGCGGTATATGTCGACACCACCTCCGACGACCCCGCCTTCGCGACCGTGAAGGTCGGGATGATCGGCCGGCACCGGCTGGCGTTCGTGCCCCTGCAGGGGGCGACGGTGAGCCCGGACGCGGTCCGGGTGACCTTCGACAAGAAACTGGTCACCGACGCCCCGTCGATCGACACCGACGGTGAACTCGCCGCCGAATCAGAACCGGAGGTGTTCTCCCACTACGGGATGGCCACCGGGAACGGGCAGGTCCGCCGGCTGGCCCGGCGGTGAACCACCATGGACGATGACACGCAGCGGCACCCACCGGGAACACAGCAGCCACGCCGGTTCCGGCCCCGGTTCCACTACGAACTGATCGGTTGCGGCCTGCACGGCCACGAGCTCGTCGGCACCGACGCCGCGCAGATCCGACCCGAGGACGATCTACTGGTCCGGGAACCGGGCGACGGGCTGCGCTGGTACCGGTGTGTGCGCTGCGACGCCTGGGTGCCGCTGCCCCCACCCACCGCGCCCACCCAACAGCACCTGCCCGACCGCGACCACATCGAACTGCCGCTGCGCGGGCGCCCCCTGCGCGACCGCTACGTGCTACGGCTGATCGCGCTGGACCGGATCGTGCACTTCCTGGTCCTCGGGGTGCTCGCCGCCGCGGTGTTCCTGTTCGCCGCCGACCGGGCCGCGCTGTCCCAAACCTTCTACCGGGTGCTCGACGCCGTGCAGGGCGGTGTCGGGGGTCCGAACGGGCAGGGCGGCGGCGGGATCCTCGGCGAGCTGCAGAAGGCGTTCGCCGCGAAACCGTCCACCCTCTGGATCGTCGGCGTGGTCCTGGCCGGCTACGCGTTGCTCGAAGGGGTCGAGGCGGTCGGGCTGTGGATGGGCAAACGGTGGGCGGAGTACCTGACGTTCATCGCCACCACCCTGCTCCTGATCCCCGAGATCTACGAGCTGTCCGGCACCATCACCGCCACCAAAATCATCACCCTGATCATCAACCTGGTGGTGGTGGGTTATTTGCTGTTCGCGAAACGGCTGTTCGGGCTCCGCGGCGGCGGCCGGCAGGAGGCTGCCGAGCACGCCCGCGACACCGGCTGGCCGGCCCTGGAACGCAGCCTGCCCAGCGCCGACCCGGCCCGCGGCACATCCGAGCACTCCGTGTCGGCCGCGACCGGCTGAGCGGCCAAACCGTTGCCCGGCCCCGCATCCGGGGCCGGGCTCGGGACCCCGCGTGGGACCGATCCTCGAGACAGGAATGTGGATGATTGTCGTTGACGCCGGCCACCCGGAATGACACCGATTCATGACCGTCACCGAGGTCGCCACGGCGCTGCGGGTCTCGCGCAACACGATCTACCGGCTGATCAACACCGGTGCGCTGCGGGGATGCGGGGTCGGGCGGACCATGCGGGTCTCCCGCACCGTGATCGAGGCGCTCATCCGCCGCTCCGAAACGCCGGGCAACCGCTCGACCGGTCGTTGCCGGGGCCGGTCGTCTGGCAGGACCTGAGTCGCCGGTCTTCAGAAAGCACAGCGGATCGGGCGGGCCCGGGTGAACAGGCGCATGATGGGTCCGTCAGCCCCGTCCCGGACCCCGGCGGTCGCCCATCCGACCACACGCTCCGGTCCATGCCACGGCCCGACCGGCAGGGAACGGGGATACAGCTTGTGCACTACAGCAGACGACGACCCGGCTCGACGTCGCACCAGCCCGCCGGTGAGCGGGCCGTGATCTCGTGACGGTCGTCGGTGACGGCGCGTCGCCCGAGGGCACCATGACACCCATCAGCCGTCTACCCGGCCCGCGCTGTGATGCTGTCTCCCCGTCACGGGACCGGCATCCCACTGCGCTGGGCCGGCGTCTCGACGGTTACCTCGCTGCGGTCGCCTCCGCGATGCGGGCCCAGGGGGTGATCACCGGTTCGCCTCAGCGCAGCGACCCCGCGCAGCGGCTGATCGGTTCCATCGTGATCGACTGCACCGCGCTGCGCCTCGCCAGCTGGACACCCCAGAACCCGACCGCGACCCCCGGGTCGCTCGGTGCCGTCGTTCCTCCCGAGCGCCCCGCGCCGGTGATCGTGACCTGGGACGAGCACACCGGCTGGTGCGTGGGAATGCACCACGACCCGGCCCGTTCCTCGCGGCGCTATCTGCATCCCGACCTACTCCCCGTGCCCACCGCGGTCGCCGATTTCGTCGTCGGCCTCGCCGTGGGCCGGCTCCTCGGCGCTCCCCATCCCATCGGCGCGGCCATGACCGGGCGCCCACAGCTGCACCCGGTGCCGGGCGGTCCCCCGGACCGCGGCGGTCCTGTTCCGCCATGGACGGCAGGCCCCGTACTGCGCAGCGGGCCTGCCCGTTCGTGAGGTACCCGACCGGCATACAGCCCCCACCGCGCCACGGAGTCCCGCAGCGGCGGCCAGGCCGTCCCCCGACCGCCGGCGACGCGACCGGCAGGCCGCCGAGCCGCCACGACCGGGCAACCCGGCCCCGATATCGCTCACGGGCCGAGAGCAATCGGCGCGCCGAGATCCACCACTAGCTGAGCGGGCGAGGTGGATGGTCCGCGCCGCGGGTGAGGCGATTGCTGCCCGGTTTGAGGTTTGCGATGCCCCCCAGCCGCCGAACCCAGCGTGGTGACCCACCGCACGCCCGGGGCCGGCGGCTGTTCACTCCGCCCCAGCGACGCCCACCACCCCCGACGGTCCCCGAGCGTGGAGGGCGGGCACGAGTGGGCCTGCCGGTGGTGCCTACCGGCGCGACCCGACAGTGTCCGCCTGGCCCGTGACCTGCTGCACAACTGGCTCGACCGGCACCAGTGGCCCGAGGATGCGGCCGAAGACCTGGTCCTGGCCGTTAGCGAAGCGGTCACCAACGCCGTCGAACACGCCTCTCCTGCCGGCGCCCCGAGGGAATGGGTGGAGATCAACGCGGACCTCGTACCTGCACCTCATGCACCCGACGGCGGCCCGTGCCGCCAGGCCCGGGTCGTGATCCGCGACGAGGGGCAATGGCGGCCGTTCCTGGCCGACACCGACGACCTCGCCCGACCCCGCGGTCGCGGCCCGGCGCTGATCCGATCGATCACCGCGCGGCTGACCACCGACACCGGCGGACACGATCGAGGCACCTGGATGACCCTGCTCAGTCACCCCGTCCCCGGCCCCGGGGGCCGCCCATCCAGTGCTGTGCCGCAGCGGCCCGACAGGGCGTAGCTGCGGCTGACCGCCCGGTCACGTCAGAGGGGTTCAGCCTGTGAGGTAGTGGACCACCGCTGCGCGTCCATCGGCCCGAGCTGGCGCGCGGCCGCAGCCACACTGAGCGGGGGTCATGTGGCCCGCCCGCGTCCTGCGGTCCTGCAGGACGGCTGCAGGCCGCGACCGGGTCTGACCGGACCCAGTGGCGCCCCGGGCCGACCTCTGGCCACTTGCTCAGCGTGGACCAACGCCCTCGGTGAACTCGGCCACGCAAACGAGCGACCGACCCACCTTCGGCTTGAACAACGTTTGAAGCGGTATAGGATCGATCTGGTGATGACGTCGCGGCGGTAGATCTCAACGGGACGAGGTGCTCGATATGGCGGATACCCGGAAACTTCCGACCCCGGTTGTGGAGCGGTGGGACTGGCAGCTGCGCGGTGCATGCCGGGACCTCGACAGCACCGTCTTCTTCCACCCCGACGGCGAACGGGGACCACAACGAGATGCGCGTATCGAGCGTGCCAAGCAGGTATGCAACGGCTGCCCGGTGCTGCAGCAGTGCCGGCGTCACGCTTTGAGCGTGGAGGAACCCTACGGAGTGTGGGGCGGGCTCTCGGAGTCCGAACGCAAGGACTTGCTCCGCGACCCCGACGATGTCCTGTGCATGCTTGAGGACGACCGCCGGGCAAGTACTGATGCCGCGGTCAGCGGAGACCCCCGCCTGTCATTGGGTGAACCGGCCCAGACCGCTGCGTTGAGGCCGTCCGACTGCCCACCGTGCACTCTCGGCCGTACGGGTGACCACCGGCGCCCAACTGCACGGCCGCGCCAGCGGTGGCCTCGCTTGCCTGCCGACGTGGGCCCGTGCACGGGGCTCGCCGCGGTCGTTACGACCAGGCGCGCAGCTCCATCGACGTAGCTCTGCCGATTCTCGCCCCTCATCTGGCCCTAACGACCAAGCGGTCTGCTGCCCGGGCTGAGCCTGGATCCACCGTCGATCTTGTGATCATGAGGTAGTTGATCTATGCGTGAGCGGAGGATCGGGTGGGCCTGGTTGAGCTGCCGGTCTGTCCGGCGCTTCCACTGTTGATCCTCTGGTCGGGCCGTGTTGGGG
>JBBRLM010000112.1:0-10729 GCA_038231335.1 Mycobacteriales bacterium | reverse complement strand
GCCGTGGACGAGGGTGAAGTAGGTCTCGCCGGGCTCGGCCTGGTAGTCGGGGAAGACCTTGGTGCCGCCGTAGATGGTGGAGCCCTCGGGCAGCGACGGGTGGGCGATCTCCTCGAGGCTCTGCTTCTCGAGGTCGGTGAGGTCGCTCATGCTGCTTCTCCTCCGATTGGTGTGTGACGCACGCTGGTCCTCTTCCTGGTGGGGGTAGGCGATCAGGCGACGGTCCGCGGCGCGGACCAGTCGTCGTCCAATGGGTAGGTCTCCTGCGGCGTGCCGGCCAGCCAGTGCAGGCCCGTGGCCACCGCACTGCGCCGGGTGGCGACGATCTCCTTGGCCAGGTACTCGGCGTCGGCGGCCACACCGGCGAACCGGCCGGACCCCCACGTGTACTGCCAGGGCAGCCCGACGAAGTACAGGCCCGGCTGGCTGGTGACGCCGCGGTCGTGGGTGGGGTAGCCGCGGCCGTTGAAGATCGGCAGCTCGATCCAGCGGTCGTCGCGGCCGTAGCCGGTGCTCCAGATGACCGTGGTGATGCCCGCGGCCTCCAGGTCGAGGTCGGGCGGGTTCTCGGCCTCGGGGCCGGGCTCCCACACCGGGGTGTAGCCGGCCTCGACGGGGGCGTCGATGCCCTCCGTCGCAATGTAGGCGTCGATCGAGCCCTTGATCGACTCGGACACCGCGTCGGCCCCGTCGAGGTTGCTGCGCAGGTCGCGGCCGAACGTCAGGCGGCCGTTGGAGATGCCGGTGAGGCGCCCGTGCAGGGCCATGCCCTCGGTGGCGAAGGCCCGCAGGTCGATGTCGTGCCCGCCGTCGCGGCCGGTGACGTAGTGGTTGGCGCGGAACCGTACGGCGTCGGCGTCGTCGAACTTGTCGATGCCGCGGGTGTAGGTGCCCATGTCGTCGAGCCAGGCGACGACGTCGCGACCGCGGTACCAGCGGGCGACGCGCGGCGCCGTGCCGGTGGCCAGGTGGACGGTGCGGCCGTCGAGGTGCAGGTCCTCCGCGATCTGGCAGCCCGACTGCCCGGTGCCGACCACCAGCACGGCGCCCTCGGGCAGCGTCGCGGAGTTCTTGTACTGCGACGAGTGCAGTTGCAGGACGCCCTCGGGCACCCGCTCGGCCATCCGCGGGATGCGCGGTACCTGGTAGGGGCCCGTGGCCACCACGACCTGGTCGGCGGTGATCGTCCCGCGGTCGGTGCGGATCTCGAATGTTCCGTCGGAGCGGGCGCGCAGCCGGGTGGCGGACACGCCCTCCATCAGTGGCGGGTCGAACGAGGCGACGAACTTCTCCAGGTAGGCGACGATCTCGTCGCGGACGATGAAGCCGTCGGGCTGGTCACCGGAGTAGGGGAACCCGGGCAGTTGGCACTGCCAGTTCGGGGTGACCAGGCAGAAGGAGTCCCAGCGCCGGTTGCGCCACTCGGTGGCGACGCGGTCGCGCTCGAGCACCACGTGGTCGATGCCGCGGTGGGTGAGCCACCAGCTCATCGACAGCCCGGCCTGGCCGCCGCCGATGACCACGACAGGACGGTGGATGACTTCCGGCCAGATGGCAGGCAGTGTGGTGTCGGGCATGGCATCAAGTGAAGCGACGCCGCATTGCCGAACGGTTGCCTCGGGAAACCACCGGTGTTGCCGGCTGTTGCGAGCTGGTTACCTCAGGGGTGCAGCAGCACTTCGCCGTGGACGATCGCGAACCAGCCGTCCTCGTCGGCCGCCCACCGTTCCCAGGCCTCCGAGATGTCGGCGAGCTCGTCGGCGGTGGCGTGCCCGCCGTCCACCGCCTGCTGCGTGATCGACGACGTGAGGATCCGGTCGGCCCACAGGCCGCCCCACCAGGCCCGCTCCGCCGGCGTGGAGTACGACCACACCGACGTCGACGGGGTGACGTCCGCGGCACCCGCCGCGTGCGCCCACGCGAGCATCCGGCGCCCCGCGTCGGGTTCCGCCCCGTTGCCGTGGGCGACGGCACGGTAGATCTCCAGCCAGCGGTCGAGTTGCGGGTCGGCCGGGTACCAGGTCATCGCGGCGTAGTCGGCGTCGCGCGCGGCCACCAGCCGGCGGCCCACGCGCAGCATCTCGCGCAGCGCGGCCACCGGGTCGGTCAGGTGCTGGAGCACCTGGTGGGCGTGCACGACGTCGTAGGAGCCGTCGGGGTCGTCGAGGGCGTAGACGTCGCCGATCCGGAACTCGACGCCTGCGACCCCGGCGGCGAGCTCCCGCGCACCGGTCAGCGGCGCCTCGACCGGCTCGATGCCCACCACGTGGCCGACGCGCCCGGCCAGGTCGACCGTGATGGTGCCGGGGCCGCAGCCGATGTCGAGCACGCGGTCGTCGGACCGCAGATGCGACGCCAGGTAGGCGGCGGAATTGTCGACGGTCCGGGATAGGTGGGAGCGCAGCACGCTCGGGGCGTGCCCGTGGGTGTAGATCTCCTGATGGGCGCGCATGCCCCCACTACATCAGACGCGGCGGGCGTTGTGGAACGGCATGTAGGCCATGTTGCTGATCTGGACGGGCTCGCCGGACTGGGTGGCGTTGAGGACCTTGCCGCCGCCCAGGTAGATGCCGACGTGGCTGACGGGGGAGTAGAAGAAGACCAGATCGCCGGGCTGCAGGTCGCCCTTCGACACCGCCGTGCCCACCTGCGACTGGGCGGCGGCCGTGCGCGGCAGCGAGACGCCGACCTGCTTGAAGGCCCACATGACGAGCCCGGAGCAGTCGAACGCGTTCGGGCCGACGGCGCCCCACACGTACGGCTTGCCGATCTTCCCCTGGGCGATGGCCAGTGCCGCGGCACCGACGCCGGTTCCCGCCGACACCGTCGGCGCATCGGTCGAGGGAGTCGGGCGGGGGACGTGGGCCACCGCCGCCGCCGCGGCGGCCTTGGCTGCCGCGACCTTCTTGTCCGCAGCGGCCTTCGCCGCGGCCGCCTGTCCGGCGAAGGTCCTGGCGGCGTTCGTCGCGTCGTCGACGATCGAGGAGACCTGCACGGTCTGCAGGGCGGAGGTGAGCGTCGAGGCGACGGGTGGGGCGGCGACGACCGGTGCGACCGGGTTCACCGTGGCGGGTCCCTGGTCCGACAGCGTCAGCGCCGCCCGGACCGGGGCCACGGCCGCGAACTGACCGGTGGCGGTGACCGCGGCGACGGCGCCGATGGCCGTGACCGACATGGCGGCCATCACCGGCTTGCTCGGCAGGCCCGTGCGCCTGGTGCGCTGCTTCGGTGCGTACAGCGGCAGCGCGGGCAGGGCGACCGCGTGCCGGCGGGGGCCGCCGTCGCGTGGCTCCGGGACGAAGCCGAACCGTTCCAGGAGTGCGGTGGCGAGCTCGGCGGCATTGCTGCCGAGGAGTTCGTTCGAGGCGCCGGGGAGCGCCGCGCAGTGCTTGGGCATGGGGGAGCGTCCTTTTGTCCCGGGCGCTCGCTCGACCCGACTGGGGCTCGGGACGAACAGGCTCCTGCCCTGGTGCGAGGCGGCGCCCGTGGGGAGCGTCGGCGGGCAGGAACCCGGAGCCGACCAGGCGCACCGGTCGGCGGGCGTGCTGCCGACCAGGCGAGAATGACCGTAACCATTCCGTGATCGCGCGCGGGCAACTTCGGCCACGGTGTGCGACGACCGGACGGGTCGGCGCCACGAACGGCCCCACGGTTACGACGAACAGAGCATTCCGGCCCCTCGTGACGGGGCTGAGGTCCGGAAGACCGGCCACCCCGGCACTCGGCACCGGTCGGCGAACGAGGTCGGTCCACATGATCACTGGCTCGCGGTGGCCCGGTTCAGCGCGAGAACCCCGTCGCCGGGTCCGGTGGTGGCCCAGGTGCCCGACGACGCCGTCCAGGTCCGGCCGTCGAAGCTGACCTGGTCGAGGCCCAGGCGGGCGGCGTGGGCCACGAGCCAGGTGGCGTACGCCCAGCCCCGCGCCTGCGGCTGGGCGCCGCTGAGCTTCGTGGTGCCGAGCTCCCGCCCCGCCAGCGTCGCGACGTCCGCCCCCGGGACCGTGAGCGTCAGGTCGTGACACGTCAGGGCGGCGGGGAACTCCCCGGTCAGCGCGGCGGCCATGGACCGGG
This sequence comes from Mycobacteriales bacterium, assembly GCA_038231335.1. GTDB lineage: Bacteria > Actinomycetota > Actinomycetes > Mycobacteriales > Pseudonocardiaceae > Pseudonocardia. The sequence continues at coordinate 6,658 of JBBRLM010000112.1, read as the reverse complement.
CCTGCGGTTCCCACCGGGCGTAGGCCTCGGGAGCGCCCGAGCGCTGCACGAGCTGGGCCGCCTGGGTGACGCTCAACGTCGGCCAGTCCGGTTCGGAGCGCAGCTTGTCGTAGAACGCTGTGGCGGCGTGGACGGGGTCCGTGACCTGCGCGTACGTGCCCCAACCCTGGCTCGGCCGCTGCTGGAACAGTCCGGCCGAGTCGCGGTCGCCGCCGGTGAGGTTGCGCAGTCCCGACTCCTGCAGGGCCGTGGCCAGCGCGACGGTCACGGCGTGGTCGGGCATGCCCTGCGCGAGACCGACCCCGGCGATGGTGGCGGCGTTGTCGGCCTGCTCCACCGTCATGTCGGCCGTGCCGTCGGCGGCGGCGGCACATCCCGGTGACGCGAACGGCCGCAGCACCACCACCGCGACCACGAGCGCCCCCACCACCGCGAGCGCGAGCACCCCGGCCACCCACTTGCCCATGACCCCATGGTGCTCCTGCGCCCGCGGTGGCCAGACGGCAGACTCTCGATCACCCCGTTCCCCTGGAGGATCCCGTGCCCGCCATCTCCGTTCCCGGTGCCGCCACCGCACCGTCCCTGAAGGCCCACCTCGCCGTCCCGCCGGTCGGGGAGGGCCCGTGGCCCGGCGTCGTGGTCATCCACGAGGCGTTCGGTCTCGACGAGGACACCCGGGTGCAGGCCGAGCGGCTCGCCGCCGCCGGCTACCTCGCCGTCGCACCCGACATGTTCACCGCTGGCGGGGCGCTGCGCTGCCTGCGCTCCACGATGTCGGCGATGGCGGCCGGCAGGGGCCCGGCGTTCGACGACATCGAGGCCGTCCGCAGCTGGCTCGCGGCCCGGCCGGACTGCACGGGCAAGGTCGGCATCATCGGGTTCTGCATGGGTGGAGGGTTCGCGCTGGTCGCGGCGACGCGCGAGTTCGACGCCTCCGCCCCGAACTACGGCCTGGTGCCCAAGGAGGCGGCCACCGTGCTGCGCGGCGCGTGCCCGGTGGTGGCCAGCTACGGGGCCAAGGACCGCGGCTTCAAGGGCGCGGCGGCGAAGCTGGAGGCGGCGCTGACCGAGGCCGGTGTGGTGCACGACGTGAAGGAGTACCCCGACGCCGGGCACTCGTTCATGAACCGGCTCAACGTCGGGCCGCTGTCGGTGCTCATGCGGGTGGCCGGGCTCGGCTACCACGGCCCGTCGTCGGAGGACGCGTGGACGCGCATCCTGCGCTTCTTCGACGAGCACCTGCGCGGTTCGTCCGCTTCGTCGTAACTGAGAGCGTGCTATCGCTTCGGTGGTAGCGTCGGGCCCGTCGTCATCCGTCGGGGAAGGGACACACGATGACCCAGGCACCACCGGTACTGCCGCTGCACATGCGGCGTGACCACTTCGACCCGGTCGCGGAGCTCGCGGAGGTGCGTGAGTCCGAGGGCGTCCGCCGCGTCACGTCGACGTTCGGGAGGCCGGCCTGGCTGGTCGCCCGCCACGACGACGTGCGCGACGTCCTCGCCGACGCCACCCGCTTCAGCAACGCCTCGCAGCTGGCGTTCTCCATGCCGGGGGACACGCGCACCGACGAGGAGAAGCGCAGGGCTATGGCCGGGCAGATGCTGGCCACCGACCCGCCCGACCACACCCGGCTGCGTCGCTTCCTGACCCCGGAGTTCACCGTCCGGCGGATGAAGCGCCTGGAGCCGCGGATCGTCGAGATCGTCGAGCAGCACCTCGACGCGATGGAGGCCGCGGGCAGCCCCGCCGACCTCGTGCCGTCGTTCGCGCTCCCGATCCCGTCGCTCGTGATCTGCGAGCTGCTCGGGGTGCCCTACGCCGACCGGGAGGAGTTCCAGCAGCGCACCGCGCGCCAGCTGGACCTCTCCATCCCGATGCCGGAGCGGATCGCCCTGCAGCGCGAGGGGCGCGCGTACATGGAGAAGCTCGTCGCGGGCGCGAAGGCGGACCCGGGCGAGGACATGCTCGGCATGCTGGTGCGCGAGCACGGGGAGGAGATCTCCGACGACGAGCTCGCCGGCCTCGCCTCCCTGCTGCTGATCGCCGGGCACGAGACCACGTCCAACATGCTGGGGCTGGGCACGCTGGCCCTGCTGCGGCACCCCGACCAGCTCGCGCTCGTCCGCGACGACCCCGACGCGGTCGTGCCGGCCGTCGAGGAGCTGATGCGCTGGCTGTCGATCGTGCACACCGGCGTCGCGCGCACCACCACGCAGGACGTCGAGATCGCGGGGCAGCAGATCCCGGAGGGCGAGCTCGTCCTCTGCGCGCTGCCGTCGGCGAACCGGGACCCGTCGTTCATCGACGACCCCGACACGTTCGACGTCAAGCGCGGCTCGATGGGGCACATCGCGTTCGGGCACGGCGTGCACCACTGCCTCGGCGCGCCGCTGGCCCGCATGGAGATGCGGATCGCGTTCCCGGCGCTCCTGCGGCGATTCCCGGACCTCGCGTCGGCGCTTCCGTTCGACGAGATCCCGTTCCGGGCGTACCACTTCATCTACGGGCTGCACTCGCTGCCCGTCACCTGGTGAGCTCAGGAGGAGTGTCATGAAGATCGTGGCCGATCGCGACGTGTGCATCGGGGCCGGGCTGTGCGTCGGCACGTCCGACACCGTCTTCGACCAGGACGACGACGGCATCGTCGTGGTGCTGGTGGAGGACCCCCAGGGCGCCGACGCCGACCTCGCCCGCGAGGCCGTCTCGCTCTGCCCGTCCAGTGCCCTCAAGGTCGTCGACTAGCTTCGCCCGATGACTGTCCGGACCATCCGCGCCGACGCCGCGCGCAACCACGACCGCATCGTGGTGGCCGCGGCCGAGGCGTTCGAGGAGCTGGGGGCCGGCGTCGCGCTCGAGGAGGTCGCGCGGCGCGCCGGCGTCGGGGTGGCCACCCTCTACCGCCGCTTCCGCAACCGCGACCAGCTCGTCCGCGCGGTGCTGGAGCACGTGGTGGCCACGGAGATCCAGCCCGCCGTGGCCGTGGGTGACGACGAGCCGTGGCGGGAGCTCGTGACCACGCTCGAGGCCCTCGTCGACGCCGTGGCGTCGCACCGCACGGTGCTCGCCGTGGCGCACGAGGCCGGGGCCATCGACGTGGACATGGTCGAGAGCTACCTGAGCTGGCTCGACCGGCTGCTGCGCCGCGCCCTCGACGCGGGGGTCGTGCGGCCGGAGCTACGGGCCCGCGATCTGGCCGCCGTGGTGGTGATGACCCTGGCCACCGTGCACGACCGGGACCCCGAGGGTGCCGACCGCCGCCGCTACCTCGCCCTGCTGACGGACGGCCTGCGCCCCGCGCCGGGGGTGCTCCCGCCGCCGTCGCCGGACGTGCGGTGACGGTGCAGGTGGTGGAGCTCAACGGGGGCTTCGGCTCCGGCTCGCACGCCTCCAGGCGGTGATCAAGGCGCGGGTGTCGTTTGTTGATCTCCACCAGCGACCGCCGCGCCTTGATCACCGCACTGGGGCATGCTGAGGGTGTGACAGGCGCGGATCCTTTGGGGGCGGGAGGTCGCGCTGGCCCGGACCACCGCGGTGTGGGGCGCCGCCAGTGTCGTGGGTGGGCTGGGGTTCGCAGGACGGTTCCGCGGCGATCCGTGGCGGCGCGCGTTCGGGATCCAGAACGCGGGCTGGGGTGCGGTGGACCTCGCGATCGTGGTGGTGGCCGAGCGGCTGCGCCGGCGCCGCATGGACCGCCTCGCCGATCCGTACGAGCCCGCCGAGCTCCGGGTCGAGGGGCGGCGGCTGCGGCGGATCCTGCTGGTCAACGTGGGCCTGGACGCCGGGTACGTCGCGGGCGGGCTGGCCCTGTGGCGGTGGCGCCGCGGCTCGGGAGCCGCGGCCGGGGCGAGTGCGGGGATCGTGTTGCAGGGCGCGTTCCTGCTGGCCCACGACGCGCACCACGCCTACCACTCGGGTCGAACCCGTCGATGACATCCAGGCGATCGGGGGGCTCCGGGGCGTAGGGTCACGGCACGGCCGTCCGGGACGCCTCGTCCCGCACCCGTCCCGGGATCGATGGATGGATGCCCGCCCCGGGGCCACCCACGGCGGCCCCGTGCTCGTCATCCGCGGCGCCGATGCGGCCCGCCAGGAGCGTCATGACCGACAAATCACCCCGCCAGACGGCCACCAAGAAGTCCGGGAAGTCCCTCAAGGAGAAGCGCGCCATCAAGAAGGGCAAGAAGGACGGCGGCTCGGCCGGAACGAGCCTGCTCAACGGGAAGTAGTCGGCACGACCTGGTCGATCAGCTGCCGCACGCTCGCGTGCAGGTGCAGTTCCGCGCCGTCCTGGCCGGCCAGGTGGCGCAGCAGGGCCTGCTGGAACAGCCCGTCGAACATCGCGTAGGTCATCGACTCGCCGGTGAGCACCGGCGAGCCGGTGAGCTCGGAGTACCGGCTGACGATGCGCCAGATCATCCGCTCCAGCGTGGCGTCGATCTCCAGCACGTCCTCGCGGAACGACTCCTCGAACAGCGCCTGGGAGCGCAGGTCGTACCAGAGGCGGTGCATGGCCCCGTCGGCGACGAGGGTGGCCACGAGCCCGTCGGCGAAGCCCTCCGCGAGGCCGTCGGGGGTGCGGGCGGTGGCCACGATCTGGTCGTAGCGCTGCACGCAGACGGCCTTGTACTGCCGCACGCAGTAGGTGATCAGGTCGACCTTGTCGCGGAAGTAGTAGTGCAGGACGCCGTGCGAGAAGGCCGAGTTGTGCGCGATCTCCCGCAGGCTCGTGCGTGCGTAGCCGAGGGTGGACAGCGTCTGGAGCGCCGCGTCCGCGAGCTCGCGGCGGCGCTCCTCGAACTTGTCGACCTGACGGCGGCCGACCCTCTCGACGGTGGACATCGCGGCACAGCGTAGCCGAGAGCCGCAATCTGGACGCTCGTCCAGGAAATTCTTGACAGTCGTCCAGAAACCGTCCTACGTTGTGGCCCGGATCACTGTAGATCGCGAGAGGACCTTGGGATGACTCAGTTGAACGGACGACGGGCACTCGTCACGGGCGGTGCGCGCGGCCTGGGCGCCGGCATGGCGCAGGCGCTCACGGCGGCCGGGGCGCGCGTGATGATCGCGGACGTGCTCAAGGACGTCGGGGAGCAGACGGCCGCGGGCCTCGACGGCGCCGGGTTCGTCCAGCTCGACATCACCAGCGACGCCGACTGGGAGGCCGCGGTCGCGCACACCGTCGCCGAGTTCGGCGGGCTCGACATCGTCGTCAACAACGCGGGCGTCGAGGTCACCTCGCTGATCATCGACACCGACCCCGACCAGCTCCGCACGATGCTCGACGTGAACATCCTGGGCACCACGCTCGGCATCAAGCACGCCTTCCGTGCGATGAAGCCCGGCGGCCCGGCCGGCCAGGGTGGCACCGTCATCAACATCTCGTCGGTGGCCGCCACCATCGCGTTCCCGGGCATCGGCGGCTACTCCGCCACGAAGTCCGCGGTCGACCGGCTCACCCGCATCGCGGCCGCCGAGTCGGGCAAGCTCGGCTACGGCGTGCGCGTCAACTGCATCTACCCGGGCCTGGTGGCCACCGACATGGGCGTCAAGCTCGCGGTCGAGACGTCCGCGCTGGGCCTGTTCGAGAGCCCCGACGCCGCCGTCGGCGCCGTCATCGAGCTGACCCCGTCGGGGAGGCTCGGCGAGGTCGCCGACATCGCCGACGCCGTGGTGTTCCTCGCGTCCGACCAGTCCCGCTTCGTCAACGGCATCGGCCTCCCAGTCGACGGCGGGATGGGCATGTGAGCACGAACGACGAGTTGGAGGGCCGCGTCGCGATCGTGACCGGGGCCGGACGCGGCTTCGGCGCGGCGATCGCCACCGTCCTCGGGCAGGCGGGCGCCACCGTCGTCGTGTCCGACATCGACGAGGCGGCCGCGGAGAAGGTGGCCGTCACCATCCCCCGCGCCACCCACCTGGGCTGTGACGTCCGGGACGAGGAGCAGGTCCAGGCGCTGGTGCAGGACACGGTGTCGCGCCACGGCGGGCTGCACGTGATGGTGCCCAACGCCGGGGTGGGCGACGCCTGCCCGCTCCTGCAGATGGACCTGGCCACGTGGCGCGCGGTCACCTCGGTGAACCTCGACGGCGTCTTCCTGTCCCTGCGCTACGCCGCGCCGGCGATCATCGAGTCGGGCGGCGGCACCATCGTCACCGTCGCCTCGGTCTCGGGCACGACCGGCTCGCCGCTCATCGGCCACTACTCGGCGGCCAAGGCCGGTGCCATCAACCTGACCCAGACCGCCGCCGCGGAACTGCGGCCCTACGGCGTGCGCTGCAACGCGGTGCTGCCCGGGTTCGTCGACACCGACCTGGTCATCTCGGCGCGGCCGAACTTCGAGAAGTTCATGGAGGCCCCCGCCGGTGCCTTCGACGCCCTGATCGCGCAGAAGCAGGGCCGCTACGGCACGGCCGAGGAGGTCGCCGAGGCCGTGCTCTACCTGGCCGGCGAGCGGTCGTCGTTCTGCCACGGCACCGCCCTGATCCTCGACGGCGGACTCGTCTCCTCGCTCATCTAGTACCCGTTCGTCTCGAGCAACCCGGATCCGAGAGGTCTCCCTTTTGAGTACCAAGCCCGTCGTCGTCTACGGCGTGTCCGGCTACACCGGCCGCCTGATCTGCGAGTACCTGCGCGAGTACAACGTCCCGTTCATCG
>JBBRLM010000111.1:0-11499 GCA_038231335.1 Mycobacteriales bacterium | reverse complement strand
TGGTCCAACCACACCTTCCCGGGCACGACGTCATTCGTCGTCGAGCTTCCCGCCGGCGCCGTGGCGCCGACGGCGCTCGCCCGACACCTGCGGGCCGTCTCGGCGATGGAGCTCGGTCAACGCTCAGGCTCCCCGACCTACTGTGACTCGATCACCACGGCCGCCTGAGATCGCCGCCCGGTTGGCCCGGCCCCGCTCGGGGCCGGGCCGCGTTGCGGGCTCAGGAATCGAGCGTCGCCTCGAGTGTGATCTCGCCGACGCCGGCCAACGCCTTGCTGACCGGACAGTTGGCCTTGGCGCCCTGCGCTGCCTCCTCGAACGCGGAGGCGTCGATGCCGGGCACCTTGCCGACCGTCGAAAGGGCGATCGCCGTGATCGTGGGGGCATCGTCGACGATCCGCAGCGTCACCGTGGCAGTGGTCTGGACCGAATCCACGGGCGTGCCTGCCTCGCCGAGCGCCGCCGACAGCGCCATCGAAAAGCAGCTGGCGTGCGCGGCGGCGATCAGCTGTTCGGGATTGGCACCCGGGCCCTCCTCGAACCGGGACTTGAACGAGAAGTCGCCGCTGATTCCGTCGCCGGCGGTGAATGTCCCGCTGCCGGTCTTCAGCTCGCCCTTCCATTCCGCAGTTCCCTTTGCTGGCATCTGAAAAGCCTCCTTGATCGGGATCGGTGCGAGCGATCAGAACGTCGCTTGCTCGACCGAATTTATCTCGCGGATGGTGGTGCGGGCGGGCTGGTGCCCCGATCCATTCCGAATCGCGACGCCAGCCCTGGTCACCGAGCCGGACCTGGACCTGCTCGCCGTCGAGGGCGGGGTCCCGTTGCCTGTCCGCCGGCACGCTCGACAGCGTGTCATCGACGAACACGCGCGCCCGCGTCCTCGATCACGTGATCCTCCCCCCGCTGGCTCGCTGCGGGCAAGGCTTGGATGACGTCAAGGTTCGTTCGGTCGGGCCCGACGACTTCCCGTACAACGTCGTCGCTCCGACCCAGAACATCGGCGAGATCTACGAAGCTCGGCCCCGCCGGCGCGACAGTCCAACGCGCTACCGTGGAACAGGATCGACTTGGTGCCGCAGGAGATCTCTGACGCAGTCCTCGACGCATCGGTCCACGGGGCGAAAGCGCAAGCGCCGCCGCCCGGGCCGAACGCGTCGCCGGTTCAGCACGCCAGGGCGGTCGCGGTCAGATCCGCGCTGGCCCGGCACGTCAATGTGCGCGCGCGGCTGGCCGGCGCCGGGAATGGCTGAGCCCGCGGCACCACGCGTCGGCGGCGCGCTGCCATCCGGGGCGGCGCTGTTCCCGCTGCGGCTGTTCCTCGGCGGGACCTTCGTCTACGCCGGCGTGCAGAAGCTGTCCGATCCCGGCTACCTGACGCCGGGGGCGAGCACCTACATCGGCACCCAGCTGCGCCAGTTCGCCCACGGCACCCCGGGCGGGTTCATCCTGCGAGCGCTGGCGATCCCGCATCCCGGGCTCGCTGGGGTGCTGGCCGCGCTGCTCGAGCTCATCGTCGGGCTGCTCGTGCTCGCCGGCTGGGTGACGCGGCCGGCCGCGCTCGGCGGGCTGGCCATGAACGTCCTGCTGTTTCTCACCAACAGCTGGAAGACCCACCCGTACTTCCTGGGCTCGGACATCGTCTTCGTCTTCGCGTGGCTGCCGCTCGTGCTCGCGGGCGCTGCGGGCCAGCCGGCCGTTGACACCTGGTTGGCCCGGCGTGGGCACCCACACGCGGCCGGGGCCGGCGTGGGGCGCACCAGTGGTGATCCGGGGCTGACCCGCAGGGCGGCCCTCGGCGGCAGTCTCCTCGCTGCCGCGACCGCTGTGCTGGCCGGTGCCAGCCTGCTCATTCGCTCGGGCCGGGCCCCGGTCACCGTCAGCCGGCTCGCGCAGCTCGGGAGTTCGGGGAGCGCTTCGCACACTGCGATCAGCTCGACGAGTGCCACGACTTCGAGCACGACCTCCGCGGCGAGCCGCTCAGCCGCGGGTCTGCCCTCGGGGGCGGTGCGACTCGGGCCCCTGTCGCGTCTGCCGGCCGGGCAGGCCGCCGTCTACCGCGACCCGGGCGACGGCGCGGCCGACCTCGCGATCCGCGGGGCCGACGGGGCGGTCACGGCGCTGTCGGCGATCTGCACGCATGCGGGTTGCCAGGTCAGCTACCAGCCCGGCGCTTCGGGCGGGCAGCTCGTGTGCCCGTGCCACGGTTCCGTGTTCGACGCCACCAGCGGCGCGGTGATTCAGGGTCCGGCGGCGACGCCGCTGCCCAAGCGCCGGGTGGTCATCCATGACGGCATCCTCTACGCCGTCCCCGGTACCGCCTGAGCGGTGGCGGCGTTGTCCGGAGCGTGGCTGATCCACTAGGGTGAGCCGGGATGGCCGAGCTGATCTCCGCCGACGCCGAGCAGTACGCCCAACACCACACCACCCCGCTGCACGGGGAGACGGCTGGGATCGCGGCCTGGACGCTGGCCAACACGCCGAGCCCGGCCATGATGAGCGGTCTCGCCGAGATGCGGCTGCTCGAGATGCTCGTCGTCACCACTCGCGCGCGTCATGTGCTCGAGGTGGGCACCTTCACCGGGGTCGGGACGTTGACGATGGCCGCCGCGCTGCCGGCCGGCGGCCGGGTCACGACGCTCGAGCGCGACGAGGCGATGGCGGCCGTCGCTCAGCGCCACTTCGACGAGACCCCGGTCGGTGACCGGATCGAGCTGATCGTCGGTGACGCCGTCCGGACGATCGCCGCGCTCCAGGGCCCCTTTGACCTCGTGTACATCGACGCTGCCAAGGTCCAGTACCCGGAGTACTTCGCGGGCGCCCTGCCCAAGCTCGCTCCGCACGGGGTGATCGTGGCCGACAACCTGTTCCGGGCCGGGGCGACGCTCGATACGTCCGTGACCGAGGAGAACACCGAGGGCATGCGCGCGTTCGCCCGCGCGGTGCAGGCCGATGACCGCGTCGATAATGTCCTGCTGACCGTCGGTGACGGGCTGCTGCTGGCCTGGCACCGGCCCCCGGCGTCCGGGTAGCGCCGCAAGTAGCCCCGGCCGCTCGGCGGCGCTCGCCGGGGGCGCGGGCTAGCCTCGGCGCGATGATCGTGTTCGCACCCGTGAGTCCGGTCGGGGCCGCCTCCGAGTTACTGCGTTCGCAGCTGCTCGGCCTGTGGGTCCGGGTCACCGACGCGGGCGGGGCGGTCGGTTTCGTCCCGCCGGCCGATCCGCCTGCGGTGGCCCGGTTGCTCGATGCGTCGCTGGCCCGGGTGAGCTCGGGCGAGAACCTTCTCGGGGTGATCCGGCGCGATCATGCAGCGGTGGGGATGGGCTTTCTGGTCACCGGCGGCTCGCCGCTGCGTGCGCACTGGCGCACGGTGCTGCGGCTGATGGTGGATCCCGAGCTGCAGGGGACCGGCGCCGGCCGGATCCTGCTCGAAGGGCTGCATGGGCTCGCTGACCAGCTCGGGCTCGATCATCTGATGCTCACTGTGCGCGGCGGGTTGGGTATCGAAGGCTTCTATGAGCGCCTCGGGTACACGGTCGTCGGGCGTCATCCGGCTGCTATCCGGGTCGCGGTGGGTGACGATCGCGACGAGATCATCATGGTCCGCGCGCTCTGACCGCTCGGACCTCGACCCGCAACCACGCTCCTCACCTGTCGGGCACTCGGCGGATCAGCGAGGCGCGAAACTCGTGACATCCTCAGCCGAGGTGGCAACGCGCCGGACGCGAAGGAGACGGAGCTGGCGGTCGTAGATCGCCAGCGTGCCCCGCAACAGTGATGAGGTGATCACGTACGGGCCGGAGGTGTCGAGCTCGAATGACCCGTACGGGGCCGCGACCCGTCGCAGCACGCGCCCGGTGGCCCACCGCACCCGCTCGATGCTCGATCCGTAGCCGCTGGTGACATACGCGTCGCGCCCGGAGAAGATCACATGCTGAGGAGGTGCCCCACCCGGGACGCGGAAGCGGAGCCGGTGCGTCCGGGCGTCGAACACGCCGATCGTGGGGCCGCTGGCACTCGTCACCCACACCGAGCGCCCGTCGGGGGTGAACTTGAGGTCGTGGGCCCGGTACCCGGGATCGAAGTGAGCGACGACGTGCGGCCGCGCGGGGTTGACCCAGTTGCCGCCGGTGATCCCGGGCAGAGGCGGCGTCCGGGCGCCGAGGATCGTGATCGTCCGCGCCGACTGGCCGAGGGCAACCCACGCCCTGGCCGCGGTGGGGCTGAACGCGAGGTGGTGCGCACCGAGTCCGACGAAGGTCCGTGACACGATCCGCTGCTTGGAGAGCGTGATCACCGCGAGCCGGCCGGTGGCGTCGTCGGTCACGTAGAGGGCATCCCCGCCGGGGGCGAGCGCCGGGATGTGAGGGGCGACCAAGCCGCCCAGCACTCGGGCCGCGTGCCATCGCGGGCCACTGAGCAACGTGACGGTGCCGCTGCGCGCACTGACGACCGCCGCGCCGTCGGGGCCCATCGTCTCGGCGTACTCAGGCTCTCCGGGGACGGTTACGCGCCGGAGGACCCGAAGCTGGGGCAGGGCCACGAATAACACGCGGTCATTGACCGGGTCAGTGACAAGGACGAGCCGCCGGGATCTGACCTCGTGCCGCTGCCCAGAGCGGCCGCGGCGCGATCCGGCCGTCTGGGCCGGGGCGGGACGGCTCGCACGAGCCGGCGGCACGGACCGCGTCGGAGCGGACGACCCACAACCGACCAGCGGCAGCAGCAGGCCCAGCCCGGCCACCCAAGCCCGCACCGAACGTGATCGGGCGCCCATCAACCGAACCCCGGATGCAGCAGAACACGCATGGGGGAGCCCGTCGCCCGCTGACCGTTGGGGAGGATCGCGATCACCTGGACTCGGGGATGGAGCTCCGGGGTGCCGAACCACCGTCGCCGGCGATCGGTGCGGACCCGCAGCGCGCCGTGGGCGGGACCCTGACCGAGCAGGTAGCCCTGCCACAGCCGGCCGCGGTCCCCCGGTGCGGGCGGGCTCAGCGTGACCAGCCGGGCGGCGACCCTGACGACCACGGCCGCCGCGGGCCCGCTGGCCCAGACACCGATCCCGATCCGGTCACAGGTCATCCGGTTCGGCGCTCCGCAGGCGACCCCGAGAAACGGGGCCCAGCTCGGGCCCAGGGGAGCGGGAGCGCGGCCATGGGCGCACCCCCGCAGGCTGCCCGCGATCGGGATCACCATCGTCTGGCTCGTGGTCCCGGCATCGGCGGCCAGCCGCGCGCAACCTCGACCGGCGAACAGGACCCCTCCGTAGAAGCGCTCGGTCCCCCGGCCGCAGGGCGAGAACCGGACGGTCGCGCGTCCGTAGTAGGCAAACGGGTGCGGATGGTCCGGAGCGCCTCGGGGCGCAAACGCGAGGGTCATCCGGACGCCCGGGGAGGGGAGCACGCGCAGCGTCGCGGCGCGGCCGCCGATCACGGTGGCGATCGCCTCGACCCCGCGCAACCGGGGCCTGGGAGGCAGCTGACCGAGGTCCTCGCCGACCGACAGGTAGATGGGACCCGCCGCATACACGCCGCTCTCTCCGGGCAGCGGCGCCCGGGCCACCCGGTTCTGCGGTGCACACGGCGCGGTGGGGGCCACCCGATCGGTCAGACGGTGGGTTGCCAGGGGGCGGAGCGCACGAGAGGATCCACATCCGGTCACCCCGATCGCGAGCAGGAGGGCCAGCGCGGTGGGCCGTTGCCACATGACGGCAATACGGCCGGCGGCGCGTGAGAAGTCCGCCGCCTCCGATCGCTTCCCGCGGCGGGCGAGGGGTGCAATGATCGATGAGGCGATGGCCGCGCCGAATTTCGCCTCACGGGACCTCACCGGCCCGCAGCACCGTATACGTGTCGATGGGTGTCCTGGCGAGACGTCGGTGACGGAGCGTGACCGCCCCGATGCGGTGCTGATCCGTGCGGCTCGGGGTGGATCGGAGGCGGCCCTGGAGGCCCTGTTTCGCCGCCATTGGCCCGGAGCCCTGCGGGCGGCCTATCTCGTCTGCCAGGATCGGGCCGGCGCCGAGGACATCGCCCAGGAGGCGTTCCTGTCCGCGGTCCGAGCACTTGATCGCTTCGATCGCCGCCGCCCGTTCGCACCGTGGCTGCACCGGATCGTCGTCAACCGGGCGATCGACTGGACGCGGATGCGGGCCGCCCGCCCCGAATGGGCGACCGCCGTGCTCCCCGAGCCTGCGACCCAGGTCGAGGACGGCCCCGACCGCGACGTGCTGGCGATCCTCGCCGAGCTCGACCCCGAGCATCGCGCGGTGATCGTCCTGCGCTACGTCCATGACCTGACCCCGGGCGAGATCGCGCGTGCGCTCGGGGTTCCCCGCGGCACGGTCAATTCCCGCCTGCGGCGCGGTCTGGACCGGATGGCAGGCCGCCTTGGTGCTGCGCCGACGCCCCGGTTGACACCGACGATCAGCGAGCCGCCGCGATGACCGCGCACGAGCTCAGGACCCAGCTGCGCGAGGTCCGGGTGCCGGACGAGGCGGTGGCGCAGGAGCGGACGTGGGCGATCATCCGCGCTGCTCACGGCTCGGCCGATCGCCGGGAGACGCGGCCGCGGTGGCGCGCGACGGTCTCGGCGGTCGCGGCCCTGGCGGTCGTCGCGATCCTCGCCGCGGCGATCGGGAGCGCCCCCCGGCAGGCGGTTGCCCGCTGGGTACGCGACGCACTGGGATTGACCGCGCTGCCGCATGCCCGGCCAACCCTCGGCCCGCTGCCCACCGGCGGGCAATTGCTGGTCAGCGCCGGCGGCGGCGTCTGGCTCGTCACACCGCGGGGCGGGCGTCGCCGTCTCGGGCCCGGTGACGGTGCGACCTTCTCGCCCCACAGCCTCTACGTCGCGGTGTGGCGCGGTCACGAGCTCGCTGCCCTTGACCTTCGGGGTCGGCGTCAGTGGTCGCTGACCGCGACCGCGTCGGTCTCCGGCGCGCAGTGGTCGCCGGACGGCTACCGAATCGCGTATGTCGTGGGGCGGTCGCTGATGGTGGTCGCCGGTGACGGCAGCGGCGCCCACGCGCTTGCAGGCTCGGTGGAGCGCCTCGCGCCGGCGTGGGAGCCCGGCACCGGGGCCGTACACCGAGTCGCGTTCCTGGATGCCCGCGGCGCGATCGAGCTCCGGGACGCCGACAGCGGGGCGCTGATCTGGGCGGCGCACACCCGGGCGCGTCCTGAGCAGCTGTTGTGGTCGGCCGACGGGCGGCGTCTCGTCGTGGTGTCTCGACGTGACGTGGCGCTGTACCGCAACGACGGCCGGCGGCTGGCGAGCCGGGCGCCGGCCGGCGGGGGGGTCCTGGCCGGTGGGGCCCTGGCGCCCGGCGGGCGGCTCGCGCTGGTGAGCGCCCGCGCGGCTCCCGCCACCAGCAGCCTTACGCTCATCAGTGCCACGCCGGCCGGCCTGCGTCGCGCGCCACGTGCGGTGCTGACCGCCGCCGAGCGCCTGGTCGGGATCTCGTGGTCACCGAATCACCGCTGGCTGCTGGCCGTCGGTCCCTCGGCGGATCAGTGGCTGTTCGTCCGGGCGACCGGCGCTCCGCGGATCATCGCGGTCAGCGGGGTGGCCGCGGCGTTCGGTGCCACCGGCCGCGCCCGCTCGGCTGCGGCCAAGCCGGGCGGGTTTCCGCGCGTGGCCGGGTGGCAGGCGCTCAACCCCCGCGCCGCAGGCTCCTGAGCCGTGGCCCGGTCCGCCTCCGGGTGGGGCAATACCACGAGCTAGCCGGTGGCGTCCGGTTTGTGACCAGGTCCGCCGGTCAGGCGCTGTCGTCGTTGATCGCCGAGGCGGCCGACGCCCGCATCCGGGCGGTGAGCCGGAGTCGCTCGCTCGCGATCGCCGGGACGGTGGACCGGGGCAGCAGCGGCCCGCGGGAGAGCTCACGCGCGGCCTCGGGGCGTCCCTCGTCCAGGCAGCGCCGCAGCTCAGCGAGATCGGAGCCGACCCCATCCAGCCGGTAGGGCCGGGTCCGCAGCGCCTCGCCGAGAATCGCGCGCAGGCGATGCAGCTCGGCGCGCACCGCGGTCTCGTGCCCGGACTCTCCGTAGAGCAGCTCGGCCAGCGTGCGGGCATCGATCCCGTCCGGATGCATTTCGAGCAGCACGACGAGTTCGCTGTGCCGGGCGGTCAGTCGGCGGTGGGTGACGGCGGTGTGCAGCTCGACCCGGTCGTGACCGAGCAGCTCGAGGCGGAGCACCGGCGATCGCCGGGGTCCGGCCTGGGGGCCGAGCGGGCGGATCAGCACCCCGTCGCCGAGCGGGTGCAGGGTGGCGCCGGTGCCGTCGGCCAAGCGCACCTCGCCGCTATGCACCGCGCCGTTGGCGCCGAGCTCGATCCGGCCGCCGGTCCACGCCGCCGGGGTGGCCGCGAGCACGCGGCCCGAGCGGCTGACCGCCGCGGCGGGGCCGCCGTGGCGCGCGGTGTGATCGGCGAACAGGCCGAGGATCCGCGCGTCGCGTTCGAGCATCTCCGTGCGCAGCTGGCCCTGGACGAGGCGCGCGGTGAGCTGAACGAGCGCCAGGTTGTGAGGATGGGCGGTCTCGTAGCGGCCGGTCACGTCGATCGCGCCGAGGGTTGCGCCGGTGTCGGGATCGTGAACCGGCGCGCCTGAGCACTGCCAGCTGTGCACCGCGGAGCGGTAGTGCTCGGCGGAGAACACCTGCACGGCGGTGTCTGCGGCCAGCGCGGTGCCGACCGCGTTGGTCCCGGCCGCCGACTCGCTCCATCCGTGGCCCGGCCAGAAGCGAATGCGCTCCGCTGCGCGGAGCACGTCCGGATGGCCGTCGGCCCACAGCAGGCAGCCGTCGGCATCGGAGACGACGACGATGTGCTTGGCCTCGTAGAGCAGGTCGCGGAGGGAGTGCTGGAGAGTCTCGGTCATCCGCGACAGCGGGTGCTCGCGCCAGCGGTCGCGTGCCTCGGGCGCCTCGAGCAGGAGCGGGGCGCCGGGCTCACTCGGATCCACACCGGTCTGCGAGCAGCGCTCCCACGAGTCCGCGATCACGCCCCGGACGATCGACGGGACCCTGCCGCTGCGGATCGCGGTGTCGTGGGCACGGCTCAGCAGCCGCGCCCACTTGCGCGCGTCGACTCCGGCTTGAAGACCCACCAGGCTGTCGCGCATCCCTCACCGATGATGGTAAGGGTCCAGCGGTGGATTGAGCAAACTGAAACCGAGTGATAAAAATTGTGGTCCGCGACGCGCAGATGTCCGCAAGAAACTAGCCCAGAGCTCTGAGATCCTCGATAGGTGTCTCGAACCGAACGCACGGCCAATCTGCTCGGTGTCGTGGTCCCATTCGCGGGCGTGCTGGCCGCGATCGTGCTGCTCTGGAACCGGGCGGTGAATGGCACCGACCTGGCTCTGCTCGCCGTCACCTATCTGCTCACCGCGGTCGGGATCACGGTCGGGTTTCACCGGCTGCTGACCCACCGCGCCTTTCAGACTCACGTCTGGCTGGAGCGCGTGTTCGCAGTGCTCGGCTCGCTGTCGGTTCAGGGCTCGGTGCTGGATTGGGTCGCCGATCACCGCACTCACCACGCCCACACCGACCGCGAGGGGGACCCGCACAGCCCGCATGTCGGGCATGGCAGCGGCCTCGGGGGGCTGTGGCACGCGCACACCGGCTGGCTGCTGGAAACCCAGGGTCAGGCCGACTGGAAACGCTACGCATCAGAGCTCTACGAGGATCCGGTGATGCGCTCGATCGGTGCCAGCTTCCCGCTGCTCGCTGCCTTCTCGCTGCTGGTGCCGACGCTGGCGGGGTTCGCCCTGCACGGATTCACCGTCGGCGGCGCGCTGCGCGGCCTGGTCTGGGGCGGCTTGGTGCGGATCTTCTTCGTGCACCACGTGACGTGGTCGGTGAACTCGATCTGCCATTTCTTTGGCTCGCGGCGCTTTGACGTCGACGACCACTCGACCAACGTCGGATGGCTGGCGGTGCTGTCGCTGGGCGAGTCATGGCACCACAACCACCATGCCTTCCCGCGCTCGGCGTACCACGGTTTGCGGTGGTGGGAGATCGACCCGTCGGGCCTGATCATCACCGGGCTTGAGCGCGTCGGCCTGGCCTGGAACGTGGTCCGCATCGCCCCCGAGCGTCAGCGCGCCCGGGCGACGGTCATCGCGTCTGACTGACGCCGTCGGCCGGCGCGATCACTCTGCGCTGAGCGCCGCGCAGCGCGCGCAGCGCCCCGCGATGATCAGCTCGGCGCCGTCGGCGGCAAAGCCGGTCGCCTGCGCGGCGGTGAGCAGCCGGCCGGTATCCAGGCCCCCGGGCAGGTCCTGCACCGCGCTGCAGCCGCGGCAGACCATGTGCTGGTGGGGCTCGGTCCCGCCGTCGTAGAGCGCCGGTCCGATGCCGGTGTCGATCCTGCGCACGAGCCCCAGCTCGACGAGCAGCTCAAGCGTTGCGTAGACGGTCGGGATCGAGGTCCCAGGCAGCTGGGCACGGACCGATCGCCCGATCTCGTCCGCGCTGGCGTGGTGATCGCGCAGCCTCAGCTCGCGCAGGATCGCGTAGCGCTGGGGGGTGGCTCGCTGTCCGCGTGCGTGCAGCACCGCGGCGAACTCATCGGGGCTGGGCAGGCTGTCCGGATTGGGGACGCTGGGGAGGTTGGGGGATGAGGCCATAAGGGAGCCCTAATTCTAACACAGTTGCTATTGTGATCTCCACGATGGAAGGACGATCAATTCCCAAGCCGCACAACCCCGTCAAGGGCATCGACGAGCGGGTGCTTCTGCTGCAGTACGTGCAGCCGGGCCTCGTCGGCCTGATCGACGGAACCCTGTCGACGCTGGCGCCGATCTTCGCCGCCGCGCTGCTGTCCGGCTCGCATGCGGCGCTCTTCGTGGGCCTGGCCACCGCGGTGGGCGCCGGCATCAGCATGGGTTTCTCGGAGGCGCTGTCGGACGATGGCACCGAGACCGGTCGCGGCTCGGCGATCGCCCGAGGCGTGGTGACCGGCACGATGACGACGATCGGCGGTGTCTTTCATTCACTGCCGTTCCTGATCAAGGACGTCAATACCGCGCTCGTCGTCGCCGGCGTCGTGGTCGCGATCGAACTGATCACTATCTCGCTGATCCGCAAGCGCTTCCTCCAGGTCTCCCTGCGGGTCAGCCTGCTGCAGGTCGCACTCGGCGGTGTCCTGATCGTCGCCGCCGGCGTCGGGCTCGGCAGCGCGTGACGCGGAGTTCCCGCCGGCCATCGGGCCAATAAGCTCCCCGGATGGAGCTCAACGGGGCACACACGGTCATCACCGGGGCGGGCAGCGGCATCGGCCGTGCCTGCGCGATTCGATTTGCCTCCGAGGGTGCCCGCGTGGTCGTCGCCGACCTGGACCTCGGCTCGGCGCAGCGGGTCGCCGACGAGATCGGCGGCGCGCTCGCGGTGCAGGTCGACGTCAGCTCGCAGGCGGCGATCGTCGCGCTCGTGTCCCGCGCGCGAGAGGCCGGCGGCCCGATCGATCTGTTCTTCTCAAACGCCGGCGTGC
>JBBRLM010000110.1:0-13729 GCA_038231335.1 Mycobacteriales bacterium | reverse complement strand
TGAAACTGCCCACTAACAGCAGATATCCGTCAGAGGCGTGTCTCTAGGCGATTCTCAGTTCAGGAGCAGCCCGCACCGCCCTGACCTCGGACGTCACCCCACCAGGACCTCCAGGCGAGCCGAATTACGCGGAACGCAGGTCACCGGCGTGCCGCCGTCAGCCGCCCAGCCGCGCTACTGGGAAAGACTCACCAATGGAGTAAGCAGCGCCGCCGGTTGACATGCACCCTTGACGATGGAGGGCACCCGGCCGGGGCTGCCTGGTCACGAACCTACCCATGCACGCCGAAGTACCTCACATCACCCGCCCACCTGTGGCGGTCTCGCCGTCAGCCAGGCGAGCAGGCCCAGTCCACTGAGGGTGATGGCGGCGGGGCCGGGATGTCGTCTCGACAGAAGTAGCCGCGGCGCATCGCCCAGCAGTAGGCCAGGCCGCGACGGCGGTGTCGGCGGTGCGGAGGGATGGTAGAACGACAGCGCTCGGCGCCATCCATGTAGAGCAACGATAGAACGGCAGTCGTGCGGTGCCACGAGTCTGGATGCGGATCGGTCCGCTGTCCGAGCCGGCCGGTACTCCGTCGGTGCCTCGAGGATCGTGCTTGCGACGCTTCTGGAGGCGGCCTGTTGAGGTGCGTTGGCGGCCCTACGGGTGTCGGCCTGTTGCGGAGATCAGTGGTGCTGTGGCCATGTCAAGGTTGCCGGTGTCGAGCAGTTCCAGGAAGTTGTCGATGTCGGTGGCGGTGACGTCGCCGTGGGCGATGAGGCCATCGCGTACCTGGGCGGTGTTGGCCCGCTCGAGTGCGGTGACGGCGGGTACGGCGAGTGGGAAGTAGGCATCGGCGCGGATGTCGACGAGGCCGTGGTCGCGCAGCAGTCGGGGTAGTCGTCTGCCGAAGGTGGGATCGACGCCGCGGTCGTAGAGCAGCGCGCGGAAGGCGTCTTTGATCCGGTTGGCCAGTAGCTGGTCGGGGCCGTGGGCGTCGGGGCAGAGCATGGTTTGCAGGTCGATGTCGAAGTCCTCGATGAGCAGGATGCCACCGGGACGCAGGGCGGCCACCATGCGGCGCAGGGCCTCGAGGCGTTCGGGGACGTGCAGCAGCACGAGCCGGGCGTGGATCAGGTCGAATCCGCCGTCGGGGGGCTCGTCGTGGGCGGCGTTGTGGCGGATGACCTCTACGCCGGGACCGGCCCGTTCGGTCAGCCATCCGATGTCGATGTCGGTGGCGACGACGGAACCGGTCGGGCCGACCCGTTGGGCGAGTCCGTCAGGGACCGTGGGGCCGCCGGCGCCGACTTCCCAGCACCGCCAGCCGGTGGCGGGGCCGAGGGCGTCTATGTGCCGGAACGTCACGGGGTCGAAGACGTCGGACAGCGCGCCGAAGCGGCCACCGGCTTGGGTGGCCCGGTTGTCGAGCAGGTAGTCCTCGTTGGCCATACCTCCAGGTCGGACCGCGGTTCGGTGGCGTTAACCGGTCCTGCTCTGCTCCGGGCCGCGGCCCCGGCTACCACGGCTCGGGCTTGTCAGCCGCAGGTGCGTGCCCACCGCGACGGCGTCGCCGGCGGCGGCCTAGCCTGGTTGTGGGCGTTCAGGAGCCCTGCCCGCTCTGGGGAACAGCTCGGTGAGCAGGTGGTGGTGGACCCAGTCTGCCCATTCGGTGACGCTCCAGCTGTGCTCGACCACGAGGAGCCCGTGGGTCTCCTGAGACATCACGGCGTAGATCACGTGCGCGGCCCGCTCGACCGGGACACTCGTGTCGAAACCCGACTTGGTGGACAGTGCGCGGGCGACATGGGTGTGGGTGATGAAGCGCTGGTGTTTGTTGCGATGCAGCACCTGGGCCAGCTCGGGGTCGGTCGAGCCGTCGCGGGTAGCGGCGTAGAGCGGGTAGACCCGCTCGATGACCCTGCTCGCGGCGTCGCGGAAGATCCCGAGCGCGGTGACCCCGTCGGGTTCGGCTACCAGCCGGCGGAACCAGGCACGCTCGAGTACCGGGACCGGTTGGTCGTCACCCACGATCGCGATGTCCAGCGCCGCGGCGAGAACCTCGACCTTGCTCCCGACCCCGTACACGGTGCGCACCGCGACGCCAGCGGCGGCGGCGATGTCGGCCATCGTGGTCTGCAGATACCCATCACGGACGAACAGCTTGCCGGCCGCGCCGATCACCCGCGCCCGGGTGGCCTGGGCCTTGGCTGCTTGCGCGAGCTGGGTCTTGGTCCGTGACACCCCCGCCACCGCTGGTCCTCTCCCTTGACATCACTGCGAAACTGCAGTCCTATGTTAACACGCTACTGCACACAGTGTGCGGGCGGTAGACGATGAGGTGGCCTCATGTCCTATCCCGCATCCGCTCTGCGATCCAGGACCACCGACCCTTACGTGCTGCTGGCCCGCGAGGGCCAGCAGATGCCGGGACCGGCCGGTGGCCCGTTTACCCTCAAGGCCCGCGCGGAGACCACCAACGGCTCGGTGACCGCGTTCGAGAACATCATCGCGCCCGGTCACGGCCCCGGGCTGCACCTGCACGTGCGCGAGGACGAGATGTACTACATCCTCGACGGCGCGCTGGTGGTCCAGGCCGGGGAGCACCGTTTCGACGCCCCGACCGGGGCGTTCGTGTTCATCCCGCGCGGTACCCCGCACTGCCTCGCCAACTTCGCCGAGGATCCGGCGCGGATCCTGGTGTTGTTCACCCCGGCCGGGATGGAACGGTTCTTCGAAGCCCACGCCGCGCTGCCCCCGGGCCCGGTCGACCCGGCCGCCCTGCGCGAGATCGCCGGCGCGGCCTGGATGGAACCACTCGGCCCACCCCTCGCCGCGGTGCGCTGAACACGAACACTCACGCGGCCTCGGCCCGACGACACGCGACGCGGTGGAGATCTCGGTGTCGGAATGGGTCGTGGTGCTCGCCTTGGCTGTCGTGCTGCGCGTGCTCGGGCTCGGGGCACCAGGCCGGGTGACCCGGGCGGCCCGGACGCTCACTGCGGCCGCGCAGTCCGGGGCGTCGAGCCCCCTTCGCGGGGTCCCGCTCGACCCGGGCTGCGGCCAGCGGTCGTCGAGCGGCCGACGGGAGACTGTCGGGACGGTAAGCAAGACCTGCCGGTTGTGCAGGAGGTCCTGTCGGATCACCTATTCTGCGTCACCACCGCGGGGGCTGCTCTTTGCTGAGCACTATCCGGCGCCGTGCCAGGCGCCCATCAGCGTGAGGAGAGCCCGTCACGACAAGGTCCATCACCCGCGCGGGGGTGCTGGCGCCGCTGCTCGCCGGGGTGCTGCTTGCCGCCCCGACGCTGGCGTTCGCTGACACCCCGCCGGGGCCGCCGACACTGTCGGACATCCCGACCCCCGACACGATCACCGCCGGGCCCGCACCGCCGTCGCAGGACTCGACAACCGCGGGCTCCGCGGTCGATCTGATCGCGACCGATCCCGCCGCGGCAGCGATCAATGACTCCGCGCCCAGCACCAGCCCATGCCGGGTCTGCACGGTCCCCACCCCGTCGCCCACTCCGCCACCGGCGCCGGCGCCCACGCCGTTCCTGTTCAGCTACATCTTCGAGGGCGGGATCAGCGTCGGCGGCGGCTACTTCACCGTCGGCGGCAACGTCGATGTCCACGTCCGCTACGCCAACGGTGCCGAGCAGGCCGATCACCTGACAACCGCCCAGCCGCACCCGGTCACTCCCGGCGGAGCGATCTACACCCCGCTCGAGCTGATCGCAGACTGCGCGGGCGGCCCTCCCGGCTACGTCCAGGCCTACGACGAGACCAACGCGTCCTGGTCGAACCGGGTCCCGATCACCATCTGCCCACCCCCGGGCGGCGGGTTGTCCCCCTCCGTGGGCCGACACTAGGTTCCTGCGACCAGCTGCACAGCCACCTTTGCGCCCCGCCCGTGCCTGGGTTGGCCGGTCAGTTGAATCGGACACGAGCAGAGGAAGACCGCTGATGACCGATCCGCCCCCCGAGGACCCGCCCCGACTGCCGAAGGCGGTCCCGCCCCGGGGCGGCGGGCCCGGCGACAGCAGCTGCAGCGACATGGACTGCTGCCCACTGGAGGGCTGCGACCTGAACCTGCTCCTGCTGCTGGGCCATGTCCTGATCCCGGCGCCGCGGCCTACCCGAGCGGCCCGTCCGGAGCCCGGCCTCGCCGCGCCCCAGGGCCAGGTCGCCGGGCTGCTGTTCACCGCGGTGATGGTCTACCGCGCCCAGATCAGCCCGACCCGGCCACCGTGCTGCGGCTACACGCCCACCTGCTCCACCTACGCCGCGATCGCGCTGCGCAGCCACGGCGCGCTGCGCGGAACCTGGCTCACCCTGCGGCGCCTGTTGCGCTGCCGACCCGGACGCAGCGGTCATGACCCCGTCCCCCGTACGCCACAGCGGGTCTTGTGATGCAGCGCTCGCCCGGCACCTGGTGGTTGCCGCCCGGTCCGGGGTAACCATCGAGCGAGGCTCGCAGCCGGCACGGCGGCGGCCTACCGATGTCGACCCCACTGAGAGGCAGTGCACCACATGGCTCAGCCCAGCAGCGCAGCAGGTAAAGGTGACCAGGTACTGAAGGGCCCGGTCGGCCCGGTTGGTGAACCCGGCACGAAGGGTGACAAGGGGGCGTCGGGAACGGCCGGCGAGCACGGGGCCAAGGGCCCCAAGGGCCCCGTCGGCCCGGCCGGTCCCGTCGGTGAGCGGGGCGACAAGGGCCCCAAGGGCCTCGTCGGCCCGGCCGGTCCAGTCGGTGAGCGGGGCGACAAGGGCCCCAAGGGCCTCGTCGGGCCCGTTGGTGAGCGGGGCGACAAGGGTCTTGAGGGTTCGGTCGGGCCGGCAGGGTCGCGCGGGGAGCAGGGTGAGAGGGGCCTCACCGGCGGTGTCGGGCCGGTCGGGTTGCCCGGCGAGCAGGGCCCGGAGGGGCCGACCGGTGAGCAGGGTGACCAGGGCATCCCCGGTTCCGCGGGCCGACCTGGCGAGCAGGGCCCTGTGGGCGCGGCCGGACCGGTCGGGGCGCGCGGCGAGGCGGGCCCGCGCGGCGGGCGCGGCGAGCTCGGTGTGCGCGGCGAGCCCGGACTGCCCGGTGCGCAGGGCCCGCGCGGGATCATCGGCGCCCCCGGTGAGCAGGGCGAGAAGGGACTGCAGGGGGCACAGGGCCTGCCCGGTGAGATCGGGATGAAGGGCATCATCGGGCTCCAAGGCCCGCAGGGCCCCCAGGGCACGGTCGGTAAGGCCGGGCCGGTCGGCATCCCCGGCGGGCAGGGCCCCCGCGGTGCTGCCGGGCCCGCGGTGCTGCACCAGCCCAGTCCCTCGGAACTGGTCGGCAACGTGCTCCGCGCGGCGGCGAACGTGACCCCGCGCACGGTGCTGGACCCCCGGGTCGGTTTCCGCTACCTGGCCACGCTGACCTCGCGGATGGTCAAGCTGCAGGGCGGGCTGGTGCTGCGCGCCATCCTCACCACCAGCAACGTCCCCACCACCGAGGCCGACCGGTCCAACGTCCGCTCCATCGCCTAACCCACCCGGAACTCTCCGACGGCGCCTGTCCCCGGTTCATGGGGTCAGGCGTCGTCCCCGTTCCCGCTGCCGCGCCTGGGTGACACGGAAAGGAGAGCGAAGCTTTTGGAGGAGGCGGGCTCCGTGATCCCGGAACCCACTTGGTGTGGCTGACAAGTTGGGGTAGACCCCACCCCGATGGCAAGGCCGTGCAATACGTTCAAGGGCGCTCCGGACCGACTTGACCGTCCGACAGGCCTCGTCGACCGACGAGAGGCATCGGCCGGCCGCCACGTAGCGGGCGGTCCCGGATGCGTCCGGGCGAATCGGACGCACCGTCTTGCCGTGACCTTGCGGTGACAGGACTAGACCAAGCCCATGTTCGGTGTCGGGGTCCTGGCCGTGGTTATCGGGCTCGTGCTCACGCTCTCCCCCGCTCTGCCTGGAGCCGTCCTTCGGCCCACTCGGGCCGAGGCGCCGCGCCCGGCCCTGGCGGTGGTGTTCCTCACTGCTGCGGCAGTGTTCGCGCTGCTCACCGCGATCACCCCCGACTATAGCGTCGCCACGAGCACCCGCGGCCCGGCGACCCGCAGTACCCGGGCTCCCTCCGCAACCGCCGCGCCGACACCCACCCCCGGGCTGACCAGACAATGAGCGACGCTCTGCTGCTGCCCGCCCACCATGACAGGACCTCGAGACCCGGCCTGGTGGGCGGCCTGGGCGACCAGCGGGCGGGGTACCGGCACCGGCCGACGTCCTTGGCTGGGTGTCCCGGCTGCGCTGCCCTCTGGCAGGCAGCAGGAGCATTGACCTCGGCCGGAGGCCCGACCGGTACCGCTACCGGGTGACCCGCCCGGCCGCGCTCGACAACCGGCCCGATGACACCTGCAACCAGGAGGCGCCGTTGCTGTGAACGAGGACGACCGATCGCCGCGGATGGGCCATCCTTCGACAGGGGGGTACCCGCGGGTGACGCCCGGCGCACGGTCGGCGCCGTCGAGACGATCAGGCTCGAAATTTGCCGCCCACTCACCCGCAGTAGTGCGGCCGCGAACCGAGCGGCCCCTAGCGTCCGCCCTCGACGCAGCCACGGTTCCTCCCCCTCGCGGCCCTGGTTGATGGTCACCTGCCCGCCGGACTTCCCGACGCCGCGATCCGGCTCCACAACGAATGGATCGAGAGAGCGCCTTGACCACACGCCACGCCGCCGCGCCCACCCGATCGCTGCTCAGCAAGGTCCCGGAGGTCACGCTCTACTTCTGGATCATCAAGGTGCTCTGCACGACCGTCGGTGAGACCGCCGCGGACTACCTCAACGTGAGCCTGAACCTGGGCCTCACCGGAACATCCGTGGCCACCGGAGCGCTGCTGATCGTCGCGCTCGCGGCGCAGTTCAGCGCGAGCCGCTACGTTCCGAACCGGTACTGGCTGACCGTCACCCTCGTCAGCGTCTTCGGCACCCTGGTAACCGACAACCTGACCACCGCCGCCGGGCTGCCGCTCGAGGCGAGCACCCTGATCTTCGGTGCACTGCTCACCCTCACGTTCGTCGTCTGGTACGCCTCGGAGAAAACCCTCTCCATCCACTCGGTCTTCACCCGTGCGCGCGAGACGTTCTACTGGCTGGCGATCCTGTTCACCTTCGCGCTCGGCACCGCGACCGGTGATCTCATGTCAGAGGGTCTCGGCCTCGGCTACCTGCTGACCGGGGCCATCGTGGCCGCGCTGATCGGGCTCATGGCGGTCGGCTGGCGACTTGGGCTCAACCCGGTCCTCGCCTTCTGGTTCATCTACATCCTGACCCGCCCGCTCGGTGCGTCGATCGGTGACTACCTGTCCCAGTCACCGGCCGAGGGCGGGCTGGGCCTCGGCCCGACGGTGACCAGCCTGATCTTCCTCGCCGCCATCCTCGGCATCGTCATGTACCTCACCCTGACCAAGGCCGACGTCCTCACCGACGACCGCGTCCAGGTCGCCGACCAACGGGCCGAACGCGGCGGGCTGTGGCAGACCGCTGCGGTCGTGGCGCTGGTCCTGCTGGCCTCGGGCGTCGGGTACACCGCCCGCGTCACGGCGCTGCAGACCGACGCCGCAGCCCCGGCCGCCGCCCCCGTCGCAGTCGCCGGCCAGACGAGTCCCGGTGGCGGCGTTCCAGCTCCCGCCTCGCCGCTGGGTGACCTGTCAACCTTCCGAACCATCACCCAAGACACCCTCCACATGCTCAATAGCGGTGACCAGGCCGGTGCGACCACACGGATCGCCGATCTCGAAACCGAATGGGACAAGGCCCAAGCCCGGTTGAAGGCAAGAGACGGTGCTGCCTGGACCGGGATCGACGGCAAGATCGACACGGTGCTGCGCGAGCTGCGGGCCTCCAGCCCGAACCCGACCACCGAGACCGCAGCACTGAACAACCTCCTTGCCACACTCGGATGACAACGCCACGAAGCGGCAACAGACCAGGACCATCTACTCAAGACCGTTCGCCAACCCTGTGACGACTGATCATTCCCGCCTGATGCCCCGCGGCGGCCGGGGCCTGACGATCCGCAGCGCTGGCTGCGGGTACCGAACACGCCTCGCAGGCGGGCTACCACGACATGGAACTGTTCATCGCCACCCGCCCCGACAACCGAGCCCAACCTGGCCGAGCGGCTGCGTGACGCCCTCGATTGCCGCGGCCCGTTCCGCCGTTTCCTCGACGTCCTGGCCCGCAGACCCGACCAGCTGCGCGCGCTGACACCGCCGGTTGCTGCGGATCTTCGACGTGCCGGCCACCGCCTCTCCACCAGTGAATCGGGCCGGCCCCCAGATCCCGGCCATCTCCGCGGCGCGGGCGACGATCGGGGGGGCGGGGGGCGGGATGGTGGCCACGAGGTGGCGGTAGATCGTCTTGCGGGAGACGTGGAAGGTCTCGGCGAGATCCGCGCACGGCTGTGGGCGTCCTTCCGGTGGTGCGCCGACGCACGGATCCCCGAGCTGACCACGCTGGCCGAGACGATCGAGACCCGGTGGCCGGCGATCGAGGTCTTCCTGACCACGGGCCTGACCCGCCCTTAACCGGCGGGTTCAGGAACCGGGACGACTACCCGCGACGGGCACGGTTGCACTGCACCCGGCAGACCCCGATTGTCAGCGAGGAATCCGACGGTGTCCGCCTTAGAGTTGAGGAGCCAACAATCCCTCTCAACCGCACCCCAGCCCCACGACCTGGGTGCCGCCCGCCCCAACCGCCGGCGATCGGCTGGGCCCCAGCCTTACCCGAGCGCGGACGATCCGGGTTGCAGGTCACTCTGCGCGAGTCGACGGCGTCAGGCGCGCAAGCGAGCGGTCGCTGCGCGAGCGGCTCGAGTCGCTAATGCCATGCGTGCCAGATAGACCGGTGAGGGTGGCGACCAGCCCAGTTGCTGGCCCATCCCGAGATCGTCGCGGTTGGCCCAGTGCTCGATCACCGCGCCCTCAACGACCCGGAACCAGTGGGTCTGGGTGATCGCGAAGGTGCGGCCTCGTGCCGGGAACACCACCTCCACGCGGGCATCGGCCCGGTAGGCGACGAAGGGCCCGCTCTGGCGTCCGCTCATCGTGGCATAGGCAACTACCAGGTCACCGTCTGCGACGACGTCGTGGACCTCCCACTGCAGGTCCGAGAACGCCGTGGTGAGCCACCGGGCGGTGGCCCGGTACGCCTGCGGGCCGACACCTCGGCAGTCCTCGGGCTCGTCGAGCGCCTCCCGGTTGGTCGCCTCCGGATGGATCAGCTCCCGGAACCCGGCCAGGTCGTCGGTGGACATGATGTTCAACGCCCGGTGGCAGAACTCCCGGACGTTGGTGGCGGACTGGGTCATCAGGTTTCCTCCGAACCATATTGGATAGACGGCATCTATCCGATAGAGGTCAGTATGCTCATTCCGTGCCCGACGTCAATACCCACCGCCGCAGCTACCACTCCCCAGTCCGCGCCGAAGCCGCGCGCCGTACCCGACACGCCATCGCCGCCGCCGCCGCCGAGCTGTTCGTCGAACGTGGCTACACCGCCACCTCGCTGCGCGACGTCGCGCAGATCGCCGGAGTCGCCCGCCCCACCGTCACCGCCGCGTTCGGCTCCAAACCCGCCCTGCTGCGCCAGGTCCTCGACGAGGCCCTCGCCGGCGACGACGAACCCGTCCCCGTCGCGCAGCGACCCTGGTTCGCCCCCGTCTGGGCTGCCACCGACCCCGCCGGCGTACTCGACGCCTACGCCGGGGTCTGCGTCCTGATGAACAAGCGCGTAGCCCGCATCTTCGAAACGGTCCACCGCGCCGCCGGCGAATCCCCGGAGATCGCGCAACTATGGGGCACCGTCGCCCGCAATCGTCGATCCGGTGCCGAGATGGTCATCCACCACGCCGCCGTCACCGGGCCACTCCGCGACGACATCGCCCCCGACCACATCGTCGACTCCCTCTGGACCCTCAACGACCCCAGCACCTATACCGCGCTCGTTCTCGACCGACAGTGGACCGACCAGGAGTACCAGACCTGGCTCGGCAGGCAGATGCACGCCGCCGTGCTTCCCCCTGAGGCCAGTCGTTGACACTGCAAATATCCCACCGCCGCAGCGACACCACGGCTGCGTCGCGAGCCGGTGGGAGCACTCGGCGAGAACGGTGTCCGAGGCCTCGCTGCGACACGTTGTTTCGCCCGCCGTTGTGACCCCCCAGCGACCTGGGCAGAGCCGGATCGACCAAGATCGCCTATGGGGGACATAACGACCACATAAACAGGCTCAGGCTGGTTCGCCCTTCAGCTCGGCGGGTTGCCTGGGTTGTTCGGTGGGGCGCTTGGCGGGAGCAGTGCGGAGATGAGTGCGTCGGCGATGAACGCGCCGAATCGCTCCAGCGGCCAGCCTTGTCGCACGACGAGTAGTTCGTAGAGCTCGGGGGAGCTGTAGGTCCACATGACCTCGCCGGCATGGGCGACGGTGATGTCGTCGCGCAGGTGCCCGGTTGTGGCGAGGTTGTGCGCGTTGTGGGTCATGCGCTCGAGTCGCTGGTCCTGCATCTCGGTGTAGAGGCCGGCCATCTCGGGGTCGGTGGCCGCGGCGTCGCGGGCGAGTAGTTGGATGGGCGCCACTCGCGGCGCGACCTCGGTGCTCAGGGTCCCGAAGCCTCGAATGATCGTGCGCGCGTCGTGTCCGGCGGCCTGCAGCTGATCCGAACGTACGTGCGGCGGGACCGGGCCGTCGCCGGCGAACGCCTCGTCGCACAGCGCCCGGACCAGGCCCGGTTTGCCGCCGAACCCCTTGTAGACGGTCTCGACCGACACCCCAGCCCGGCCCGCGATCGCGGCGACCGTGGTCGCCGCGAATCCGCCCGACAAGAACAGCTCCCGTGCGGCCGCCAGCACCGCCGCCCGGTTCTCCCGGGCCTGCACGGCGCGCCGAGAGGAGTTGTAGCGCCGGGTGGCCTTGACCTGCACCATTATTCGCTCCATAGTCATGTATCGGTTACAGCAGACTGTAGCACTCAGGCGGGAGATGGTCATGACCTCGGTCGATCAACACAGCGGCGTGGCGGTGATCGAGAGGCTGTGTCGAGCCACCAACGACCACGACCTCGACGCGATCGTCGCCTGCTTCAGCCCGGACTACCGCAACGACACCCCCGTCCATCCCGCGCGCAGCTTCACCGGCCGCGAGCAGGTGCGCCGCAACTGGACCCAGATCCTGACCGCCGTCCCCGACCTGTCCACGGACGTGCTGCGCTGCAGCGTGGACGGCGACACCGCCTGGACTGAGTGGGAGCACCGCGGCACCCGCCGCGACGGATCTACCCATCACCTGCGCGGCGTCATGATCGTCGGCGTCGGCGGCGACACCATCGGCTGGACCCGCTTCTACCTGGAGCCCGTCGACCCGGGCGAGGCCACAGTGGACGAGGCCATACGCACCCAGGTCGGTGCCCGGTGAGCCTGCCCGCACAGCCGCAATCGGCACCCGTGCGCTCACAACCACCGCCGCTGTGGCTGATGCACCGGATCGTCAACCCCACCGCGCGCCGGGTCGTCGCGTCGCCGCTCGGGCGCTGGACCGGCCCACTGCTCCAGCTGCGCTTCACCGGGCGGCGGACCGGTCGGCGCTACGAGATACCGGTGATCGGACACCACCTCGGGCAGGCGTGGCACGTGTTCACCGACGCGGCCTGGGCCCTGAACTTCGCCGGCGGCCGGACCCTCACCGTCATCGGCCAGGGACACCACCGGACAACGCTGGGGCATCTCGTCGATGATCCCGCCGACACCGCCGCCGCGATGCGGCACGTTCTCGGTACCGTTCCGAGACCGCACCGCCTGGGCCTACACATCGCTACCGGCCACCACCCCACCGACGACGAGCTCACCGCCGTCCGACGGATGATCCGCTTCCCCGCCTCGTAGCCAACGCGACGGTCTCGCGGAGGACTCCTGGGCGATACGCCATGACCGGCAGCCTCGCCCATTTCATTTACGTGAGCGGTTTCCGCGAGGGACGCGACGGCGATGTCCCCCCGCGGGTCGGTCCTTGCTGAGCACTATCCGGGCGCCACACGTGGTGCCTTTCAGAATTCCAACTCGTCATCCCGCAACGCCGCCTCGACCGCGCCGCGATCCACCCCTACCGTCAGCACGGGTGCACCTCCATGCACTAATACTCCAGCCGTAGATCGTGATCTACCCGGCATGGCGGTCCCGGACGTAGGACGGCCACCGCGTAGAACGTGTCCGATGGCAGGCCGAAGCCGACAGGCTGCTCGATCGGATGGCGGGCCGGTTCGTCCGGGTCGAGACCCGCCGCCGGGCCCGCGGGTTCCTGCTCGGGCTGCTGGCGGACCTGCCGCGGAAGAACTGCTGGACCATCGCCGAGCACGCCGGCGACACCGATCCACACGGCATGCAGCACCTGCTGGCCCGGGCCAGCTGGGACACCGACGGCGTCCGCGACGACCTGCGTGACGACGTGACCGGCCACCTCGGCGACGGCGACGCGGTGCTAGTCACCGATGAGACCCGGGATCTGAAGAAGGGGGTGTGCACGGTCGGGGTGCAGCGCCAGTACACCGGCACCGCCGGGCGGATCGAGAACGCCCAGGTCGCGGTCTACCTCACCTATGCCGGCACTCGCGGGCACGCGATGATCGACCGCGAGCTCTACCTGGACCAGCGACGAGCAGCGCTGCACCGAGGCCGGGATACCCGCCGACATCGAGTTCGCGACCAAGCCCGCCCTGGCCACCGGCATGATCACCCGAGCGCTGGATGCCGGAGTACCGGCCCGGTGGGTCGCCGGCGACGAGGTCTACGGCGCCGACCCGGGCCTGCGCGCCGAGTTGGAGACCCGCCGGGTCGGCTACGTGCTGGGGATCGGCTGCGACCGCCGCGTCCCGACAGCGGCGGGGTTGCTGCGCGCCGATCAGATCGCCGCCGGACTTCCGCGCCGGGCCTGGCAACGGCTCTCGTCCGGGACAGGGGCGAAAGGGCAACGCTTCTACGACTGGGTGCTGGTCGCCCACCCCGACCCCGTCAACCCTGCAGGGCCTGATGATCCGGCCGACACCCAGCGCTGGTGGCTGCTAGTGTGCCGCCACCGCGACACCGGCGAGCTGGCGTTCTACCGCTGCTACGCACCCGGGCCGGTCCCGTTGCGGGAGCTGGTCCGGGTCGCCGGACGCCGATGGACGGTCGAGGAGTCCTTCCAGGCCGGCAAGGGCCTGGCCGGGCTCGACGAGCACCAGGTGCGACGCTGGACCTCCTGGCAACGCTGGACGCTGCTCGCCATGACCGCTCACGCCCTGCTCGCGGTCATCACCGCCCGGGAGCACGCCGAGCAGCCCGCGCCGACCGGGTTGATCGCGTTGACCTGCAACGAGATCCGTCGCATGTTCATGATCTACGTCATCGAGCCCGGCCGGACCCCGGCCTGCCCCGAGGCGTGGTCACTCTGGCGGCGACGCCACCAACACCGCGCCCGCACCAGCCACTACCGACGTCAGGAGGCAGCCGGCGCTTGGGCATAACGATCTAGTAGGGTCGGGGACTGGCGCGGTGGCGTTTATCGACGGTAGGTCTTGGCGCTTCCACCGCGAGTTTCCTGGCTCTTCGATCTTGACCGGGCAACCTGAGGTTGAGCCCGTGCGGCGCGCCTGAACGGGGGCGGCCCGCGACTCCTTGATCCTCGCTGTGTTCAGGAGCAGCGAAGGGAGAGCCGCGGACCGTGGTTGACCGTACTGATGA
>JBBRLM010000109.1:0-14678 GCA_038231335.1 Mycobacteriales bacterium | reverse complement strand
AGGGCGCCGAGGTCGTCATCGGCCAGATGACCCCGCCTGATGGCATCGCGCTGTGGAAGCAGATGAAGTCGCTCGGTTTCAAGCCACCGGTCGCGTTCATGGCCAAGGCCGCCTCCACCACCGCCTGGCCCAAGGCCCTGGGACCGGTGGCCGACGGGTCGCTGCAGCAGTCGTTCTGGTCGTCCAAGGCGGGCCTGCCCGGTACCGATCACCTGCTCGCCACGATCGGGCAGAAGCTGCCCGAGCCCGACTCGGGTCTCGCGGTCAACGCCTACGCCGCCGGTCAGATCCTGATGGCCGCCATCACCAAGGCCGGCGCCACCGACCCGGAGGCGGTGAACAAGGCGCTGGGCAGCATGAGCTTCACGACCGCGGTCGGCAACGTGAAGTTCGACGACAAGCACATCTGGGCGATGCCGCTGTTCGTCGGGCAGTGGCAGAGCGGCAAGACCACCCAGATCCTCCCCGACATCGGCACCAAGATGCAGGCCCCCGCCGCTGGCCTGCGGTGAAGGGTGACCTGATGACCAGCACGGTGCACCCGCGTGAAAACCCAACGACGGCGACCCGCAACTCGGCGACCCGTAGCACGGCGACGGTGAGGAGTCCGCGATGACGGTGTCGGACCTGGTGAGCGGGTTACTGCTGGGCGGCTTCTACGCCCTGATCGCGCTGGGCCTCTCCCTGGTCTTCGGGGTGCTGCGCATGGTCAACCTCGCCCACGGCGAGCTGGTCATCGGCGGCGGCTACCTGGCCGTGGCGCTCGCCGACCGGGCGGGCCTGGGCCTGCTGGCCAGCATCCCCATCGTCGTGGTCGTCGTGGCGGTCATCGGCTACGGCGTGCAGCGGCTGCTGCTCAACCCGTTGCTCGTCGCGGGCGCCAACGGACCGCTCGTGGCCACGTTCGGTCTCGCGCTGCTCGCGCAGGCGGTGTTTATCGCGGTGTTCAGCTCGGACCCCCGATCGGTGGGTGGCGCGCTGGCCACCGCCGGGTTCCAGATCGGCGGGGTCTTCGTCCGCACCGCCTACGTGGTCGGCTTCGTGGTCGCCGCCGTCGTTTGTGCAGCGGTGCACCTGGTGATGACCCGCACCCGGGCCGGCGCCGTCGTGCGTGCGGCGGCTGCCGACCCGCCCACAGCCGAGCTCATGGGCATCAACGTGCGCAACGTCTACGCCGTCACGTTCGCGGTCGCCGTCGCGATCTCCGCGGTCGGTGGCGTGCTGGTCGCGGCCACCTTCAGCATCAGCCCGACCAGCGGCACCCAGTACCTGCTCATCGGCTTCGCCGTCGTCGTCCTGGGCGGTGTGGGCAACATCGCCGGAACCTTCGTCGGCGCCGTCGCGATCGGGATCGTCCAGACCGCCAGTGGGGCCTATTTCGGCGGGGGTTTCAGCGCGTTGGCGGTCTACGTGCTTCTCCTGCTCGTGCTCATCGTCCGCCCGCAGGGCCTCTTCACCAGGAGGTTCGCATGACCCGCCCCGCTCCCCCGCCAGCCGACACCTCCGTCGGCCCGTCGGACCACCCGCTCGGGCCGTCGGTGCGGACCCGGTTGCGCGCTCCGGGCCGCGTGCCGTTCGCCTACGGCGCGGGCCTGCTGCTGCTGCTCACCGTCGTGGCGCTGGCCGTGGCCGGCGGGATCGACCCCTACCAGCGCGACATCCTCACCACGCTGCTGCTCTACGTGGCCCTGGCGCAGTCCTGGAACGTGCTGTCCGGCTTCGGGGGGCAGATCTCCCTCGGGGTCAGCGGGTTCGTGGGCACCGGGAGCTACGTCACCGGTCTGTTGCTGTTGCACACCGGTCTCGGCTATGGGGAAACGGTCGTCCTCAGTGCCGTGGTCGGCGCGGTGCTCGCCGCGATCCTTGCCTTCCCGCTGTTGCGGCTGCGCGGGGACTACTTCGCCATCGGCAGCCTCGCCGCGGCCCTGGCGTTGCAGGCCATCGCCTTGAACTCGCCGTGGGCCGGGGGGTCCACCGGGCTGAATCTCCCGATCGCAGCCACACCGACACCGGAG
This sequence comes from Mycobacteriales bacterium, assembly GCA_038231335.1. GTDB lineage: Bacteria > Actinomycetota > Actinomycetes > Mycobacteriales > Pseudonocardiaceae > Pseudonocardia. Next base: position 12,663 of record JBBRLM010000109.1, on the reverse strand, counting down.
GTCCTGCTCGACATCGCCATCGTCGTGGCCGCCCTCGCCGTCCTGGCCGCCCTCATCGTCCAGCGCTCCCCGTTCGGGCTGCGGCTCATGGCCGTGCGGGACAACGAACCCGCCGCGGTCGGTCTGGGCGTGTCCTCGTTCGGGCACAAGGCCAGCGCGCTGATCATCAGCGGGGCACTGGCCGGGCTGGTGGGTTCGCTGGTCGCGCTGCAGCAGATCGCCTTCGAACCCGGAGGCGCCTTCAGCATCACCTGGACCCTGAACGCGCTGTTGATGACCGTCGTCGGGGGCATCGCCACCGTCGTCGGTCCGATCATCGGAGCGGTGATCGTTTACTACGGGCTGACGACCCAGCTCGCCAGCTTCCAGACCCTCAGCCTGGTGGTCGAGGGGGCGCTGCTCATCGTCGTGGTCCGGTTGGCGCCACAGGGACTCTGGCCACTGGTGTGCGGACTCACCCGGCGGATGATGGCGCTCGGGAGCAACACGGACCCCTGAGCGGGCCGGCCCGGTTCGCCCGGTGTCGCGGTGGCTCGCACCGTCGTGATCGACGCGATGCCGGCAGACGGGTAGGGCAACAGCCACAGCGGGCCGAGCTACGACGCGCCCCAACGACACCCCGGCGACACTCGCTGCGCGACTGGATGCCGGGCATCGGTCACATGAACGCTCAGACGCCGCTGCGCGACCAGCCCCTCAGGTAAGGAAGATGACGTTGAACGCATTACTCACTCTCGCTCGCATCCTGACCGGGTCGACCTACGCCGTGCTCGGCCTCGACGCGGCGCGCACACCGGGTGCCCGGGTCAGCCAGGCCGCGCCGACCCTGGCAGCGGTGCGCAAGGTCGTTGCCCTCCCCGGAGACGACGAACTGGTCGTCCGCAGCAACGCCGCAGTACAGGCGGTCGCCGGCCTGCTGATGGCCCTGGGCGTGTTCCCCCGGGTGTCGGCGCTCGTCCTGGCCGGCTCCCTGGTTCCGACCACAGTGGCCGGGCACGCGTTCTGGACGATCGAGGATCCGGCGACCCGCACACTGCAACGGACCCAATTCCACAAGAACATGGCCATGATCGGTGGGCTGCTCTTCGCTGTTCCCGCGCACGGCGACCGACACAGGTCCACGAGGCCCAGCCGCCGCGGGCCCGATGCCACGTAGAGGGATGCGGCTGGCGACGGTGGCCAGCGCCTCACACGATTAATGTGAGGATCTCCCCGGTCGCCGCGGGTGGCGGACAGGCGATGCCGGTGTCGGCTCCGAAATTTCTGGCGGAGGATCGACAGCCGCTCGTGGTTGTGGGTCTGCCCGCCGGGCTGAAGAGGATTGAGGTCGGCCTGGCCCACCTGTTCGGGGCCCGAGAGCCACTGGACCGCGCGGCGGGCGCGGCCGGCGACGGGCTGTCGGCGACCGGCACCGTGTCTTGTTCGGCCTGCGCCGTCACATCGATCAGACGGGGCGCCCGCCTCCGGGATCCGGTCGTGGGTGGTGCCGGGCGAGTTCCCACTTTCTTCCCCGGTACACGTGGCCCGAGCCGTTGTCTGTTGCCGAGGTGGCCCGGTGTGCGGTACGCGCGGCGGGATGGTCAGGCCGCGGTGGGGGTCTGTTCGACGCCGCCGCACCAGATGCGGCGAATGGTGCGGGTGGCGCGGATGTCGAGGGTCGGGTCGCCGTCGATGAGCAGCAGGTCCGCGCGCAGTCCGGGGGCCACGGCGCCTCGGTCGGTGAGTCCGAAGTACCGGGCGGGCAGCGCGGTCGCGGCGCGCAGCGCCTCGGTGGCGGACAGACCGGCCTCGACGAGCAGTTCCAGCTCGCGGTGCAGGCTCTCGCCGTGCGCGACCGCGAAGGGGCCGGGCCCGGGGTTGGCGTCGGTCCCGGCCAGGATCGGCACGCCCGCCTGGTGCAGCGCGGTGACGCTGCGCAGCGCGGCGTCGAACGGGATGCCCCGGGCCGCGGTCATGGTCTCGCCCATGGTCAGGGTCGGGATGGCGATCTGCCGGGCGGCCCTCATCTGCGCGATGTCGGCGGCCGCGGGGGGCTGGTCGAGGGGAACGTGGGTGATCATGTCGACCCCGGCCTGCACCGCCAGGGTGAAGGCGCCGTACCGCGCGGCATGCGCGATCACCATCTTGGCGTGGGTGCGCGCCGCGGCCACCAGGGCGTCGATCACGGGCTGGTCCGGGCCGCCTTGGCCGGGCGCCTCGAGGACGATCTTGATGTAGTCGGCGCCCTCGGCGACGCGGGCGGCGACGAACGCCTGCGCCTGCGCGGGCGTGGTCACGATGGCCTCCTCGGGCAGGCGCATGATCGTCGCGTGCGGCCCGGCAGGGCCGATGGCGGGCAGCCCGCAGCCGCGGATGTCGGTCAACCCGGTGGCATTGCGCAACGACGCCAGCAGCTGCGTGGGCCAGGTCGCCATGTCCAGTGCGGTGGTGACTCCCCACCCGGCCAGCTCCCGCAACGTGTCGCGGTCACGCAGGTGGATGTGGGCATCGATCAGACCGGGCAACAAGACGGCCCCGGCCGCGTCGATCACCCGGGCACCGGCAGTCTCGGTACCGATCAGGGCGCCGTCGATGACGACGGTGGCCGGGGCGGTCAACCGTTCTCCGTCGAAGACGCGCACCCGGACGAGCGCCGTGCGCGCGGTAGCGCCCGAGCCCGCCGCGGGCGGGAGCGACCGGTCCGGGATGGGTGAGGAAGTCACTGTCTTTCTCCTGATGATCGCTGGGCGAACCGCTCTACCGGACCCGCGGGGCCGTGCGACGGTATCGATGTGGGGGCGTCGTGGGTCGTCGCGCCGATGGGTTTCAGCTGGCGTCGGCGTCGGAGGGCTCCGGGGTGGTGGTGACGTCGAGGAGGGCGGCGGTGGTGCGCCCGATGTGCTCGCCCAGCTTCGCCGCGGCACTCTCGGCGTCGCGGGCCAGGACCGCGTCGAGCAGGCCGCGGTGCTCAGCGGCGATGTCGCGGTCGTAGTCGCCGGCCACCGAGCCCGACCAGCGCAGGTGCAACGCGGCCGCGGCGCGCAGCGTGGCCGCGAGGTCGGAGAGCCACGCATTCCCGCAGCCGTCGAGCAGGACCCGGTGGAACTCCTCGTGGGCGCGGAACCAGCGCTCGCTCAGGGTGCCGTCGGGTTCGACGTCGCTCGAGGTGCGGGCCAGCTGATGGTGCGCGGCGACGACGGAGGATTCCCAGGCCAGGTCACCGCGCGGCACCGCGAGGCCGATGACCAGCGACTCGACCTGCACCCGGGCGTCGGTCAGCTCCCGCAGACCCGCCGCCGACAAGGTCATCACGCGGAAGCCCTGTTGGGGCAACGCGACCACCAGCTTCTGCCCGGCCAGCCGGGTCAGCGCCTCACGGATCACCGATTGGCTGACCGAGAACCGTTCGGCCAGCTCCACCAGTCGCAACCGCGCCCCGGGGGTGTAGCGGCCGCGCAGGATCTGGCTGCGCAGCTGGGCGTGGACGAACTCGGCCCGCGTCGTGGACGTCGCATCCGGCATTGCATGATCGTAGCCCATCGCGCGAAGGCAAGTAAATAACGCGATTATCTTGTGTTTCCGTCTTTTGGTGGGCAGGATGCTGCTGTCAGCGCGGCGGCAGGAAGGCGGGTCCACACGATGCGGGTCGGGAATCTGGCGGGGCGGGTGGTGCTGGACGCCGCGGGCGGCCCCTGCGATGTGGCCATCGCCAGTCGGGGGCGCTTCGGTCCGGACCCGATGGCGGTGCTGCAGCGGTGGTCGGAGTTCGCTGCGTGGGCCGACACGGTCGACCCCGCCGCCCTCGCGGACGCGTCTGTCATCGAGCCGGTGGACCAGCCGGCGGAAAATGGCAGCAGCCGGGCCCAGGCATGGGGCCCGCCCGTGCCGATGCCCCGGCAGGTGTTCGGGATCGGGGTGAACTACCGGGCGCACGCGGCGGAGTCGGGGCTCGCGGTGCCGTCGAGCCCACCGGTGTTCACCAAGTTCGTGTCGTGTCTGGCCGGCCCCCGCGACCCCGTGGTGCTTCCGGCCGGGGGCTCGGTGGACTGGGAGGCCGAACTGGTGGTAGTGATCGGGGCCCGCTGCGAGCGGGTCGCCGAGACGCAGGCGTGGTCGCGGGTGGCGGGGGTGATGGTCGGGCAGGACCTCTCGGAACGCGGTCTGCAGCTGACCGGGCCGGTGCCCCAGTTCTCGCTGGGCAAGTCGTTCCCGGGGTTCGGGCCGATCGGGCCGCACCTGGTGTCGCCCGATGAGCTGCCCGATCCCGACGACATCGAGCTGGGCTGCGCGCTGGAGGGCGGTGAGGTGCTGCAGAAGGGCCGCACCTCGGACATGGTCTTCTCGGTCCCGGAGCTGATCGCCCGGCTGTCCGCCGTCCTGCCGCTGCTGCCCGGTGATCTGATCTTCACCGGCACCCCGGCCGGTGTCGGGGCCGGCCGCACCCCGCCGCGGTTCCTCGCCCCCGGGGATGTGTTGAGCACCTGGGCGGCCGGGGTCGGGTCGCTGCGCAACCCGATGATCGCCGATCCCTCCCCCGCCTAACCCGGGCGCGGCCCCGGACCGGGGCCGTCGCCACCACCGCTGCGCTCACGCAGCCGCCCAATCCTTGCCGGGCCGCCCCGGGTGTCCCCCGCGGCCCGTGTCCCACGAGCAGAAGGAGACCCACGATGGCTCTGCACCGGCTGACCGGCATCACCCTGGGGGTGCCGAATGTCGAGGAGACCGCGTCCTACTACACCGAGTTCGGCCTGACCCCCGACCCGCAGCAGCGCGCCAGCATCTATGACCAGCCGGCCTCCGCCGCTGCGGGGGTGCACCGGTTCCACACCGTCGACGGGGGCGAGCAGCTGCGGATCACCCACGCCCCGCGCCGGCGGCTGCTCGAGCTCGGGGTAGGCGCCGACGACTCTGACGACCTGGAGCGGATCGCGGTCGCGGTGACCCGTCTCGGGCTGGAGGTGGACCGCGGCGAGGACACGGTGTCGGTGACCGACCCGGGATCCGCGGTGCGGGTAGTGGTCTCCACGTCGGCGCGGCTCGCCCAGCCGGTAGTGCCGGCGTCGGTCTACAACGGGCCCGGCCGCCTGGATCGGCCGGGCACCCGGGCCGACGGGGTGCTGCGCGAGGGACGGGTCCGGCCCCGCAAGCTCGGTCACGTGGTGATCGGCTCGACCGACCAGGAAGCCAGCCAACGGTTCTTCACCGACGGGCTGGGGTTCAAAATCAGCGACACCGTCCCGGGCCTCGCGGCGTTCATGCGCTGCTCGACCGATCACCACAACGTCCTCGTCCAGCAGGCCCCGGTGCAGTTCATGCACCACACCTCCTGGCAGGTCGACGACGTCGACGAGGTCGGACGCGGCGCCACCGCGATGCTCGAAACCGACCCCGACCGCCACATCTGGGGCCTGGGCCGCCACCACGTCGGGTCGAACTTCTTCTGGTACCTCAAGGACCCCGCCGGGAACTTCAGTGAGTACTACTCCGACATCGACGCCATCATCGACGACCAGCTCTGGACCCCCGGGGTCTGGGAAGGCACCAAGGGCCTCTACAGCTGGGGCCCGCCCCGCCGCCGTCGTTCCTGGCCCCCGACGACCTGGCCGCGTTGATGACCGGCGCCCACGCCGCAGGATAAGGACCCCCACCATGACCAGCGCCGAGCACCGCCGCTCCGCCACCCCCGACCCCGCCTCCCCCGATTCTGCCGCCGTCGCTGCCGACGGGGCGGAGGTCACCGGGGCCGCCGACGATCGCTATGACGTGGTGGTCGTCGGGGCCGGCCCGGTCGGGCTGAGTACCGCGATCCTGCTGGGCCGCCGGGGGTGGCGGGTGGCGGTGGTGGAGCGCTGGCCGCAGCTCTACCCGCGGCCACGCGCGGTGCACTTCGACGACGAGATCGCCCGGGTGTTCGCCGAAACCGGGATCGCACCGGTCACCGCCACGATGGGTGAGCCGGCCGACTTCTACGATTGGCAGAACGCCGCCGGTGACACCCTGCTGCGCTTCGACTTCTCCGGCGTCGGCCCGTCGGGATGGCCGACCGCCACCATGTGCCACCAACCCGGCCTGGAACAGGCCCTGGCCGACACCGCCGCCGGCATCGAGACAGTGACCCTGTTCCGCGGCCAGGAAGCGGTCGGGCTCACCGACCAGGGCGACCGGGTCGAGCTGACCACCACCGATCCTACCGGCACGACCCGCCGGTTCACCGCCGCGTGGGTGGTGGGCTGCGACGGGGCCAACAGCTTCGTCCGCGAGCACATGGCCACCGAGGTGACCGACCTCGGGTTCTTCTACGACTGGCTGATCGTCGACGTCCTGCCCCACCAGCAGCGCACCTGGAGCCCGACCAACCTGCAGATCTGCGACCCGGCCCGGCCCACCACTGTGGTCTCGGGCGGCCCGGGCCGGCGGCGCTGGGAGTTCATGCGGATGCCCGGGGAGAGCGTCGAGGACCTCAACACCGAATCCACCGCGTGGGCGCTGCTGCAGCCGTGGCAGCTCACCCCCGACAACGCCACCCTCGAACGCCACACCGTGTACACCTTCCAGGCCCAGTGGGCCGACATCTGGCGCGACGGACGGCTGCTGCTGGCCGGGGACGCCGCGCACCTGATGCCCCCGTTCGCCGGGCAAGGCATGTGCTCGGGCATCCGCGACGCCGCCAACCTCGCCTGGAAACTCGACCTCGTCCTCGCCGGGCACGCCGAAGCCTGTGTGCTCGACACCTACACCAGCGAGCGCCGCGCGCATGTCCAGCACGCCATCGGCATGTCGGTCGAGCTCGGCAAGGTCATCTGCGTGCTCGACGCCGACGCCGCCGCACAACGCGACGCGTTCATGATCTCCAAGGGGGCGGACCCGACGCAGATCCTGCCGCCGCTGCCCCCGCCGATGCTCACCGAAGGGCTGCTGCACCGCACCCTCGACGGCACCCCGGCGCCCGGGGCAGGGGTGCTGAGCCCGCAGGCCCGGGTCTCCTACCGCGGCCGTACCGGGTTGCTCGACGACGTCGTGGGCACCGGCGTCGTGATCGTCGCCGCCAGCACCGACCCCACCACCGTGCTCTCCGGTGAGCAACAGGCCTTCCTCACCGGCATCGGGGCCCGCATGGTGCACCTGCTCCCGGCCGGCACCCCCACCGACGGGCTGGCCGAGCACGCCGCGGTCGACGTCGACGGGTTCTACCTGCCGCACCTGGCCGGGCGCGGCCATCTCGGGGTGGTGATCCGCCCCGACCACTACCTGTTCAGCACGGCCACCACCGCGGGCGAGCTGTCCGCGCAGGTCGACGATCTGCGCCACCAACTCCGCGCGGCACCCACCACCGCGCTCGAGCAGCACTCCACCCCGCCGATCACCCCACCCGGACCCACGCCCCCGGCCGGCACCGAACAGGTCAGCACCGCGCAGCTCAGCACCGGGCCGCGGCGATGAGCAGCGAGGTCCCCGCGGTCAACCTCACTGCCGACTCCACGCACGCCAGCGCGGTGTCGCCGATCTGGACCCCGACCGAGCAGACGATCAATGCCGCGAGCATCACCCGCTCCGCCGGCTATGTCGCCGAACGGTACGGCGCGGCGGTGGGCACCTACCCGCAGCTGTGGGCGTGGTCGGTGGAGCACCTCGAACCGTTCTGGGCGGCCGTCTGGGACTTCTTCGACATCACTTCCGACGGCAGCCCTGAGCAGGTCCTCGCCGACGAGGCGATGCCCGGCGCCCGCTGGTTTCCCGGCACCCGGCTGAACTACGCCGAGCACGCGCTGCGCGGCGGTGACGGCGACCAGACCGCGGTGCTCGCCATCACCGAGGACGGTGTCACGAGCACCTGGAGCTGGGATCAGCTGGGCGCCCAGGTCGGGGCGTTCGCGGGCTGGCTGCGCGAACACGACGTGAAACCCGGCGACCGGGTGGTCGGCTATCTGCCCAACGGGGTGCACGCCGTGGTGGCGTTCCTGGCCTGCGCCAGTCGGGGCGGTCTGGTCGGTGTGCGGGCAGGACTACGCCGCCGACGGGGCCGCCGCCCGCTTCGCCCAACTCGAACCGGTCGTGCTGGTCGCCGCCGACGGTTACCGCTGGAACGGGCGCGTGCACGACCGCCGCGATCAGGTCGACGCGCTGCGCGCGGCGCTGCCCACCGTGCGCCACACCGTGACCGTCAGCCATGTCGGTCTCGAACCGTCGTCCGGCCACGGCACCATCGGCTGGTCGCAGGCCACCGGTGTGGCGGCGGCGCTGCGGTTCGAGCGGGTGGCGTTCGACGCGCCGCTGTGGGTGCTGTTCTCCTCGGGCACCACCGGGGTGCCCAAGGGGATCGTGCACGGCCACGGCGGGGTGCTGCTCGATCATCACAAGCTGCTGGGTCTGCACCTGGACTTGCATGCCGGGCAGTGCTTCTTCTGGTACACCACACCGAACTGGATGATGTGGAACCTGCAGGTGTCGGGGCTGCTGCTCGACGCCACCATCGTCGTCTATGACGGCAGCCCCACCCACCCCGACCTGACCCGGTTGTGGCAACTTGCGGCCGAGCACCGCGCCGGGGTTCTCGGGGTCAGCCCCGGGTATCTGCTCGCCGGCGCGAAAGCCGGGATCGAACCCGGCCGCGACCTCGACCTGGCGGCGCTGCGGATCCTGGGCAGCACCGGTGCGCCGCTGCCGGGCGCCTCCTACACCTGGGTACGCGACCACGTAAGCCCCCAGGTCCAGGTGGCCTCGACCACCGGCGGCACCGACGTGGTCAGCGGTTTCGCCGGCAGCGCCCCCACCACCCCGGTGTGGCCCGGGGAGATCTCCGCACCGCTGCTCGGGGTGGCCCTGCAGGCGTGGGATCCCGACGGGCACCCGGTCACCGACCAGGTCGGCGAGCTCGTGATCACCCGCCCGATGCCGTCGATGCCACTCGGTTTCGTCAACGACCCCGACGAGCGCCGCTACCGCGAGGCCTACTTCTGCACCTATCCCGGGACATGGCGCCACGGCGACTGGGTGACCGTCACCTCCCGCGGCACCGTGGTGGTCTCGGGCCGGTCGGACTCCACGCTCAACCGGCACGGCGTCCGGCTGGGCAGCGCCGACATCTACGCCGTAGTCGAGAAACTCCCCGAAGTCCGCGAAGCCATGGTGATCGGCGCCGAGCTCGCCGACGGCGGCTACTGGATGCCGCTGTTCGTCGTCTGCACGCCCGGAGTCGAGCTCGACGACGCCTTACGCGGGCGGATCACCACCGCGATCCGCACCCACGCCTCCCCCCGCCACGTCCCCGACGAGATCATCGCCGTCGCCGCGATCCCGCACACCCGCACCGGGAAGAAACTCGAAGTACCGGTCAAACGGCTCCTGCAGGGCGCACCCCTCGACAGCGTCGCCAGCCACGACGCCGTCGACAACCCCGACCTGCTCGCCTCCTTCGCCCGGTTCACGCCCACCGCATCCGCGCCATCGACGACCTGACAGCCCGGGCCGCGCCGCGACCCTCCCCAGAACGAGACTTCGAGAAGGAGCGCCCCGCATGCCCGCGACCATCCCCAGCTACCCGCACGACCTGTTCTCCGACGAGGTGCTGCTGGAGCCCGACGAGCACTACCGGGCGCTGCGCGAGCTCGGCCCGGTGGTGTGGCTCGACGCCCAGCAGATGTACGTGCTGCCCCGCTTCGAGCAGGTCCGCGACGCCTCGCGGGACTCGGTCACCTTCTGTTCCGGTCAGGGCGTTGGGCTCAACGACCTGGTCAACCAGGCGGGCGCCGGGACCACGCTGATGAGCGACGGCGACCGCCACGACACCCAGCGCAAGTTGCTGTTCGGGCCGCTCACCCCGAAAGCCCTGGCCTCGATCCGCGACGACGTGCAGGACAAAGCCGACGCCCTGATCGATGACCTGGTCGCCCGCGGCGAGTTCGACGGGGTCACCGACCTGGCCCGTGCGCTGCCCCTGACCGTGGTGCCCGACCTGCTCGGCTGGCCCGAGGACGGCCGGGAGAAACTGCTGCCTTGGGCGGCGGCAACCTTCGACACGCTCGGCCCGCTCAACGCCCGCGCGCAACAGGCAGTGCCCCGCATGATGGAGCTGTTGCAGTTCGCCGCCACCCTGGGGCAGTCCCGCGACCTGGCGCCGGCCTCGGTCGGCGCCCGCATCCTCGCCGCCGCCGACCGCGGCGAAATCACCCTCGAGCAGGTCCCCGCCATGCTCGTGGACTACCTCGCCCCCTCACTGGACACCACCATCAGCGCGATCGGCAACGCTCTCTGGCTGTTCGCGCAACATCCCGACCAGTGGCAGACCGTCCGCGCCGATCCCACCCTGATCCCGCGGGCCTTCAACGAGGTCCTCCGCCTGCAATCGCCCATCCGCTGCTTCTCCCGGGTCACCACCACCGAGGTCACCATCGACGGCCACCGGCTGCCCGCCAGCGCCCGGGTGGTCCTGCACTACGCCTCGGCCAACCGCGACGAGCGCACCTTCGCCGACCCGAACCGGTTCGACGTGCAGCGCAGCAACGCCGGCTCCCAGCTCGCCTTCGGTGTCGGCACCCACACCTGCGCCGGGCAAGGCCTCGCCCGCGTCGAAGCCCACGCCCTGCTCACCGCGCTGGCCCAGCGCGTGGACACCATCACCATCGACACCCCGACCAAGGCGTTGAACAACCTGATCAACGCCTTCGCCGAACTCCCCGTCACGATCACCGCCGGGCCGCCGCCCGCTCCGGGCAAACCCGCGTCGGGCAGCCCTGACCCGGGCAGCAGCGCCGAGGGACAGAACGCAGCCTCCACCCGCACAGGCAGCTGATGAGCCACGAGGCGACACCAGTAGGGGCGACACCAGTGGAGTCGACACCGTTGGTGGATGTGCACGCCCACTTCGTCACCGACCGCTACATCACCGAGGCGATCCGGGCGGGACACGGTCATCCCGACGGCATGCCCGGCTGGCCCACCTGGTCGGCCGCGGCGCACCTCGAACTGATGGACCAGTGCCGGATCGCCACCTCGATACTGTCGATCTCCTCGCCCGGCACACACTTCGGCGACGACCGCGCCGCCCGCGACCTGGCCCGCCACGTCAACGACACCGCCGCCGACATCACGCGTACGCATCCCAAGCGTTTCGGGCACTTCGCGTCGCTGCCGCTACCCGACATCGACGGAGCGCTACACGAACTCACCCGCGCCCTCGACGAGCTCGGCAGCGACGGTGTCGCCATCGAGACCAACGCCGGCGGGGTCTACCTCGGCGACCCCCGCCACGACCCGCTCTACGCCGAGCTGCACCGGCGCCGCGCCGTGGTGTTCGTGCACCCCACCTCCCCGCCGTGTGCCGAGGCGATCTCACTCGGCCGACCCCGCCCGATGCTCGAGTTTCTCTTCGACACCACCCGCACCGTCAGCGACCTCGTCTTCTCCGGTGTCCTGACCCGCTACCCCGACATCGAATGGGTCTTTACCCACGGCGGCGGGACGCTTCCACTGCTGGCCGACCGGATGGAACTGTTCCGCACCTTCCTCGACGGTCCCGACACACCACCCGACGACCCCACCTTGCAGGACCAAATAGCAACGCTGTGGTTCGACATGGCCGGCACCCCGTTCCCCCACCAGGTACCGGCCCTGGTCACCGCCTTCGGCCACGATCGGGTCCTCTACGGCAGCGACTACTGCTGGACCCCCGCCGCCGCGGCCGCCGCGCAGGTCGCCTCCCTCGACACCGCCCCACCCCCCGACGGCGATAGCTGGCGCGATCTGACCACCCGCAACGCACAACGGCTACTGCACCGTCTGCTCAGCGACCGGGCGTAGCCCTGTCGATGGGCCACAGGGCTGAGGGAAGGCACCCGCGTGAACGAGGCGGGGAGCGCAGCTGGGGGCTATGCGGTCAGGTCGTGCCGGACCAGCCAGCGGGTGAGGGCCGAGCCGATGGCGCCCGGCTGGTCCTCCGGGGCGAAGTGCCCGGCTGGTCCGACGGCTTCGACTTCGACACCGGAAGGTGTTCGCGGCCCAAGCGACCAGTTCCGGCGAGCCGATCTCGACGCCGGGCTCGACCGTCATGAGGAGTTTCGGAACGTCAGGGTGTCGCTCATCGAATGGCCATAGCCCACTACCCGCTCGTGGACGTCGGCCAGCTGCCCGTCGATCGGGATCTCGCGGGACCAGGCCAGCAGAGCACGTCGACGACGGCGGCGAGCTGTGAGCTGATCCTCGGTTGGCCACCGACGGGATCGCCTCGCCAACGTCGGCGGGCAGCGGGAGCTGCTCGCTGGTCACTGCTCAGGTTCTGAGTTGCCGTCGCGCGCTCGCGGCGCCTCGATGAGCTGTAGGGCGGGAGTCAAACTAGAGCCGTCAAATCACACGGACGGCGGCGCTCTGCGAGCGAGAAAGCCCCGGCCGGTACGCGCGGTGCGCGCACGCCCCGTCTGCTCGCCAAGGTTGTGATGCCGCCTGCGGCAGGTCGCGCGACCACGGGTGTCGAGGCCGGCAGCGACCTCGAATTCCAGCCGCCCACCCAGAGGTGGTGGGTGCCGAGGTTCTCTTGCAGAGTACGAAACCGGCTCTACGCAACTGAGCGTGGTGCCCGCCCTCTGATCGGCGTGGCGCGGATAGTCTGCCAGTCGGCTCCGCAGTGCAGCAGCAGGCGCAGCCGGTAGTTGTCGAAGTTGCGGAATCCGTGTCCAACTCGTTTGATCTTCT
>JBBRLM010000108.1:0-14937 GCA_038231335.1 Mycobacteriales bacterium | reverse complement strand
TGGCGCATCTGATCACCGTCCGGGATGGTGGCCGGTGCCGGGATCCGTTCTGTGATGCTCCGATCAGGCATCTCGACCACATCGACCGCCGCCGGGCGGGCGGGCCGACCAGCTTCGTCAACGGGCGCGGTACCTGCGCCCCGGGGCAACTACGTACGGGAGATGCCGGGCTGGCAGGTCGAGGTCATCGACGACGGGCTCGGCACCCGACCACACACGGTCCGAACCACCACCCCGGCCGGGGCACACCTACGTCAGCAGGGCCGGTCCAGGCCCTCAGGTGCAGTGGTCACGCTGGTTGATCTCGACGGGGCGCCCGTCGGGATCCTGCGCGACGAAGCGGCACCCCCACGGGCGGACCTGGTGGTCCGTCAACGGGGGTGCGCCGAGTGCGGTGAGTGCGTCGGGTACCTCGTCGAACGAGTCGACGGAGAAACCGACGAAGTCGCTACCGGCGCTGCGCCACGCGGGAGCCGCCGCGCCGACACCCGCCTCCGCCCGGTAGACCGCCATGTGAACAGGGCCGACCTCGTTGGCCGCGTGCAGCTCGCCGTCATGGTCCTCGTCGACGAGCGGGACACCGACAACGCGGTAGAAGCGACGGTGTCAGCCAGCTCGGAGGCGAAGAGCACGACGGAGCTGACCTCGATCATGCGGACGGACGGTAGCGCACGTTCACCGCGGCCGCGGGGCCGTCACCACCGACCTGGCTCAGCCGCACCGGTGCACCTCCGGGGTTGTCGTAGAGCCGGATCCCGTCCCCGAGCAGTACCGGCACGATGTGCAGATCGATCTCGTCGATCAGGCCGAGTCCGAGGAGCTGCCGCCCGATCGTCGGCGAGAACACCTCGACGTTCCTGCCCCCGGCCGCGTCCAGCGCGATCTTCACTGCCTCCTCCACCGGACAGCTGAGGATGGTGATGCCCTCGGCCTGCCGGGCGTCCTGCGGATGGTGGGTCAGCACGAAGACCGGGCCCACCCACGCGCCGCCGTAGGGCCGCGAGTCGCCGATGGCGCTGTCGTAGCCGTCCCGCCCGGCGAGCACCGCACCCGTGGTCTCGATGTACTCGGCGTGCAGGCCCGGGCGGACCGTGAAGTCCGTCATCCAGTCCATGTCGTGGCCCGGTCCGGCCACGAAGCCGTCCAGGGACATCGCGAAGTGCCAGAGCACCTTGCCCGCCGCGACCTGCCGTTCCGTGTCCGTCATGGTCCTCAGACCTGCGGCAGGCGGGTTTCTCATCGGAGATGGCTGGGAAGGTGCCGCGACGGGTTCGCCCCACGTCAGTTCTGGCGCCGCGACCCGTCCGGCGCCTGAGGCCGGGTCAGCCGGCGTCCGCAAGCACCGTCCGCAGCCTGCGCGCGAAGGCCTCCGGCTGGCCGGCGTAACCGGATTCGGCGCCGACGAAACCGCCGTGGTGGCTCGGGAACACCGTCGCCTCCTGCCCGAGCAACGCCGCCGTGGCGCCGGCCGCGCGGGCGGTGAACGTGCCCGCGGACTCCTCCCCGACGGCGATGACGATCCGCGTCGGCGCCGCGGCCAGGGCCTCGGCGTCGGGTCGGTAGTGGGTGATGGCCAGGGCGCGCCCGGAGAGCATCGGATCGTCGCGGTTTCCGTCGTCCTCGGCCGGCATGCCGAACGCGGCGGGGTCCGGGGCCGGCTGGGCGAAGTAGTCATCGGTGAACTCGCCCTGCCACGATGTCATCGCGATGAAGGCCGCCATGCCGGCGCCGAAGCCCTTGGCGTTGTAGGCGTCCATGTATCCGGCCTGGGCGCGCTCGGCCGCGGAGGCGTCGGGCACCACCGGGATCAGCGGCGGCTCGTGGGCCACCAGGGTGGTCACGTCGCCGGGGTGGGCGGCCACGAGCGCGAGCGCGGTGACGGCGCCGCCGCTGCTCGCGAACATCTCCACCGGGCCCGCGCCGAGCGCCTGGATCAGGGCGTGCACGTCACCGGCCTGCACCTCCGGCACGGCGTCGACCCGGCCGTCCTTGCGCGCGCTGCGCCCGACGCCGCGTGGGTCGTAGGTGATCACGGTGCGGTCCGGGAAGTGCGCCGTGAGCGCCGTGAAACCGGAGGCATCCATGGGCTGGCCGATCATGAACAGCGGCGGGCGTCCGTCGGCGGTGGGCAGCGGGCCGTGGACGTCGTAGGCGAGGTCGACCTCGGGGGTCGCGAGCGTGTGGGTCGTCATGGTGGAGAGACTCGGCCCACGCCCGGAACTCATCGCTCCACCGACGTTCGTGGTGATCACGAGAGTCGCTCGAGCGCGCCGGCGACCCGGGCGGCCAGGCCGGCGGCCGTTAGCTTCCTCATCGGCACCACGGCCGGGCTCGCTCCGAGGGTGACGAGACGCCGCGCCCAGAACGGCTGGTCGGCGAGCACGGGCACGCCGACGGTGGGCACGCCGGCGCGCAGGCCCGCTGCGGTGGTGCCCGCGCCACAGTGGTGCGGGGCCTCGCCGATCGTGAGGATGTCGCCGCCCTCCAGCGCCAGATCCGACCACCCGGCCTCCACGACACGTTTCTTGACTCCGAGCGCGTTCGCCAGCACCGGCCACGCCCGGACCAGCTCGCGCTGCCAGTAAGGCCAGCTGTGGGTGCCGTTGCCGTAGAAGTCGACGGTGACCGGGATGCCGAGCTGCTTCAACCGGTCCGTGACGGTCCTCGACGACGCGAGCGCGCCCACCTCCAGAGGATCGCCGGCGAAGGGCCCGTCGAGCGGGCCTTGCAGCCCGTTGCCGCTGGAGACGTAGAGCGCGGTGCCGCGCAGGTCCTCGAGGTGGTCGAAGGGGTTGTTCGCCGACCAGATCGCGTGGTTGAAGAACTCGCCACCCCACAGGTCGTTGAAGTCCAGACGCCCCGAGCGCACCAGGATCGCCTTGATCACACCCGCCGTCCCCGGGTTGAGGGTGTTGGGAATCCCGCTGAACGACGCGACCGCGCGGAACATGCCCGGGTGTTTGAACGCGTAGGCGAACGCGCCGTAGCCCCCGATCGACACACCGGCGGCGGCCCGCTCCGGGCCACCCCGATAGCCGCGCTCCACGATCTGGCGCACCTCGGTGGTGTGGAAGGTGTCCCAGTCGGGGGTCCCCTTCAACCACTTGGTGTACATGCCGGCGTAGCCGTCGGTCGGCATCACCACGATCACGTCCTTGTCCGCGGTGAAGATCTTCGCGTTGGAGAACGTGTCCCAGGACGTGTAGTCGGCCGGTTCGCAGCACCCGTGCAGCAGCCACAGCTGCGGCCACGTCCTGGACGGTTCCGACTTCCAGCGCGTCGGCACGAACAGCCGGACCATCCCCGTCGTGCCGAGGGCAGGCGAATCGATCTTCAGATCGACGGTGCGGTCGTCGAGCCAGGTCTCGCTGATCACCTTCGCGCCGTCGTCGGCGGCCACATCGGCAGGAGCGGCTGCCGCCATCGGGGGGACGGCGAGAGCCACGGCCGCGACGGCCACCAGAACTGCCAGCCACCGTCTCACAGTGGGATGTTGCTGTGCTTCTTCGGCGGCAGGGTCTGCCGCTTGCTGCGGAGCGTGCGCAGGGCCGCGGCCACCCGGACCCGGCTCTCCGACGGCGCGACCACGTGGTCGATGTAGCCGCGCTCGGCCGCGACGTACGGGCTCGAGTGCCGCTTGCGGTAGTCCTCGGCGAGCTCGCGGTGGGCGGCCGCCTGGTCCTCGGGCGGGAGCGCGGCGAGCTCCCGGCGGTGCAGGATCTGCACGGCCCCCTCGGCGCCCACCACCGCGATCTCGGCCGTGGGCCAGGCCAGGTTGACGTCCGCGCCGAGGTGTTTGGACCCCATCACCGCGTAGCCGCCGCCGTAGGCCTTGCGCGTCACGAGCGTCACCATCGGCACGGTCGCCTCGGAGTAGGCGAAGATCAGCTTGGCGCCGCGGCGGATGATGCCGTGGCGCTCCTGGTCGCTGCCGGGCAGGTAGCCCGGCACGTCGGCCAGGCTGACCAGCGGGATGCTGAACGCGTCGCAGAAGCGCACGAAGCGCGCGGCCTTCTCGGACGCGTCGATGTCGATCACCCCGGCCTGCCGCATCGGCTGGTTCGCGACGATGCCGACGGTGCGCCCCTCGACCCGGCCGAACGCGCAGATGATGTTCGGGGCGAACGCGCCGTGGATCTCCATGAACTCGCCGTCGTCCACGAGGCCCGCGACCAGCGTGGTCATGTCGTAGGCCTGGTTGAGGGAGTCCGGGATCAGCCGGTCGAGGTGCTCGTCGGCCGCGGTGACCAAGGCCGAGGCCCGGTGGGCGTACTCCGGCGCAGGCTCGACGTTGTTGGGCGGCAGGTAGCCGAGCAGGTTCTGCACCCACTCGATCGCGTCGTGCTCGTCGACGGCGCGGTAGTGCGCGTTGCCGGAGACCTCGCTGTTGGTCTCCGCGCCGCCGAGCTCCTGCGCCGTGAGGTCCTCGCCCGTCACGGCCCGCACCACGTCGGGACCGGTGACGAACATGTGCGAGGTCTCGTCGACCATCA
Source organism: Mycobacteriales bacterium (assembly GCA_038231335.1). Lineage (GTDB taxonomy): Bacteria > Actinomycetota > Actinomycetes > Mycobacteriales > Pseudonocardiaceae > Pseudonocardia. The sequence goes on along the minus strand of JBBRLM010000108.1, from coordinate 10,444 downwards.
CCGTGAAGTCGGTCATGGCCGGCGAGTACACCGCGCCGCCCGCGCACGGGCCCATGATCATCGAGATCTGCGGGATGACCCCGGACGCGTGGGCGTTGCGGCGGCCCAGCTCCGCGTAGTACGCGAGCGAGACGACGCCCTCCTGGATCCGCGCCCCGCCCGAGTCGTTGATGCCGATGATCGGGCAGCCGAGTGTCATCGCGAGGTCCATGACCTTGAGGACCTTCTCGCCGAAGACCTCGCCCATGCTGCCCCCGAAGACACTGAAGTCCTGGGAGAACAGGCACACCTGCCGACCGTCGACGGTGCCGTGACCCGTCACGACGCCGTCGCCGTAGGGGCGGTTGGCGTCCATGCCGAACTCGGTGCACCGGTGCCGGGCGAACTGGTCGAGCTCGACGAACGAGCCCGGGTCCAGCAGCAGCTCGATGCGCTCCCGCGCGGTCAGCTTGCCCTTGGCGTGCTGGCGGTCGATCGCCTTCTTCTCGGCGATCCGGACGACCTCGTCGCGGCGGGCCGCCAGGTCGGCGATCCGGTACGCGGTCGTGGGAACGAAGGAACCGTCGTCGGGCATCATCGTCGCATCACCTCGTCATCGCTGGTAGAAGCCGTTCCGCCAGCTCCGCCGCGAGGACGGAGACGTGCGACGGGTCGATCATGGACACGTGGTCGCCGGGCACCCGGACGACGTGGAGCCGGGAGCACAGCCGGTCCCAGCCCAGCGCGTCGTCGCCGCGCAGGTACCGGGGGTCGAGCGTCGTGGTGACCTGGTGCGACTCCTTCGCCCGCAGCAGCAGCACCTCGCCGTCGTAGGGCCCGGGGACGTACCGCTCGGCGACGCGGGCGTCGAGGTAGGACGTGTACTGGTGGTGCAGCACGCCGTGGCCCATCCCGGGCACCTGCTCGGCGAGCCGCTCCATGACCAGGCGGATCTGGTCCTCCTCGTCGAGGCCCGCGAGCTCGGCCCGCGGGATCGCGAACCGCACCCCGTAGGTCGTCTCGATGTGCTCGGCGAAGCGCTCGAACCGCTCCAGGAGCAGTTCGCTCGCCTCCCGGCCGGGAGCGGCCAGCGGCAGGATCGTGTCGATCATGACGACCAGGTCGACGGACTCCCCCACCTCGGTGAGCACGCGGGCGGTCTCGTAGGCGAGACACCCGCCGAACGACCAGCCGCCCACCCGGTACGGGCCGTGCGGCTGGACCTCGCGCAGCATCTCGACGTAGCGGGCCGCCTTGCCCTCGACGGTCTGCTCGTCGTCGAGCCGCTCGAAGCCGTACACCGCGGGACCGTCCGGGAGCAGGCCGACGAGCTGCTGGTACACGCTGGTCGGGCCACCGGCGGGGTGGAACAGGAACAACGGACGCCCGGTTCCCGGGCGCAGCTCGCGCATCAAGGCACCGCCGAGGCCCTCGATCTCGTCGCGCAGCAGATCCGCCATCGCCGCGATGGTGGGGACGGCGAACAGGTCGGCCGCCGCCACCTCCCGGCCGAGCTCCGCCGAGACCGCAGCCCGCAGGCGGAAAGCGGACTCGCCGTCGCCGACGGCGAAGAAACCGTCGTTGACCCCACGCACCGAGCCGGGCAGCTGCTCCTGCCAGTGCCGGGCCACCCACCGCTCGGCGGGGTCCCGCGGACCCAGCACGGCCGGGGCGGCGGGAACCGGGTCGCCGGTTCCGAACCCGGCCTGCCCGGACAGGTGGTCGGCGATCTCCGCCAGGCTCGCGCCGCGGAGCAGCAACGGCACGGGCAGCGGCAGCCCGAAGTCGCGCTCGACCGCGCCGCGGGCCCGCACGGCCATCAACGAGTCGAGCCCCAGCCCGGTCAGCGGCGCGTGCCGGTCCACTTCGGACGCATCGAAGCCCATCAGGCCGGCGACGATCGTCACGAGCCGGTCGGCGAGCAGGCCACGGGCCATGGCGGGCTCGGCCGCCCGCAGCACGTCCATGCCGGCCCAGTCCGTGGAAACAGCCACCGACGGTGGGACGAACAGGCCGAAGAAGGGCCGCTGCGCCAACGCCGGGAACAGCTCGAGCACGGCGTCGGTGTCGACGCGGGCGATGCCGGTGGCCGCCCGGTCGCGGCGCAGCACCGCGTCCAGTGCACCCATGGCGTCGCGGGTGCCGAGTGGGTCGAGAACCGGATTGCGGGAGCCGGCCGCAGCGCCCACCTCACCCCAGGCGCCCCAGTTGATCGTGGCCGCCGGGAGACCGTGGCCGCGTCGCCAGTGCACGAGAGCGTCGACCCAGGCGTTGGCGGTGGCGTAGGCGGCCTGGCCGGGCGAGCCGAACAGGGCCGCCGCGGACGAGTAGACCAGCCACCAGTCGAGATCGTGGCCCGCCGTCGCCTCGTGCAACCGCCACGCGCCCAGGGCCTTCGGCCGCCAGACCGCGGTGATCGCGTCCTCGGCCAGCGTGAGCGCGGCCCCGTCGGACAGCGTGCCCGCGGCGTGCAGGACACCGCGCAACCGCATCCCACCGTCGGTCGCGACGGCCACGAGCCGCTCGGCCGCGCCGGGTTCTGCGACGTCACCGGCCACGACCTGCACCTCGGCGCCCAGCTCACGCAGGGCGTCGAGCGCCGGCTTGTCGTCGGGACCGGCGCCCCGGCGGCCCGACAGCACCAGCCGGGTCGCACCGCGCTCGGCCAGCCAGGTCGCCGCCACCAGACCAAGACCACCGAGCCCACCGGAGATGACGTACGCGCCGTCGCGCACCGACGTCTCCCGCACGGGCTCGCCCAGCTCGGGGCGGATCAGCGTGCGGACGTGCCGGACGCCGTCGCGCCACGCGATCTCGTCGTCGGGTCCGTCGGCGGTGATCTCCGCCCGCAGCGAGCCGGCCGGGTCCAGGTCGAGATGGCTCGCCCGCAGCTCGGGGTGCTCGAACGCGAGCACGCGGACCAGCCCGCGCAGGGCGGCCCCGTCGGGGCGGCCGGCCTCACGGTCGGCCACCGCCACTGCACCGGTGGTGACCACCCACAGCCGCGGCGGGGCCGGGATCTCGGCGAGCACGGCGATCACCGCCGACAGCGCCAGAACCGGTTTCTGGGCGCGGCGCGGGTCCGGGTCGGACCCGACCGCGGGGAAGGCCAGCACGCCCGACACCGGGCCGGTGCGCAGCAGGTCCGCGAGCGTGGCGGGATCGTCCAGGTCCGCGATCGAGACCTCGTCGCCCGCGGCGATCAGCTCGTCGCGGACGGCCTCCGGGGGCGCCGAGCCGGCTGGATCGCGCAGCACGATCCAGCTGTGCACGCCCTCCGGCGACGCCGGCAGGTCCGCCTGCCGCCAGGCGGCCTCGAAGGCCAGACTCGCCTGCGAGACGGGCAGCGCGGAGCGCTGCACCCGGCGGCAGTAGACGTCGCGGAACTGCACGAGAACCGTGCCGTCGGCGTCCACGAGCTGGACGTGGCCGAGCAGGCCCGCACCGGAGGGGTCCACCGAGTCGACGACGGCGTCGACCCGGACGCCGTCGCGCGGGTCGCCTGCGAGGGTCACCTCCCCGATCGTCAGCGGCAGGTAGAGCCCGGCCGCCCCGCCGAGCAAGTCGCCGGTCGCCGCGGCCAGCGCGTGCAGGCAGGCGTCGCCGAGCGCGGGATGCAGCAGGTAGGACGGGTGGTCGCGGACGTGCTCGGGCAGCGCGAGCGTGGCCGAGGCACGCCCGTCCGCGGCGGTCACCGAGCCGAGCCCCCGGAACGCGGGCCCGTAGTTCTGGCCCATCGCCGCCAGCAGCTCGTACACGTCGACGGGCTGGCCGGCAGTGGCGCCGAGGGGGACGAGCGGTGACCCACCGGTGCGCACGGACGCGGTGGCACACCGGTTCCAGTCGCCGTCCGCGGTGCGGGAGTGGACCTCGACGGCGGCCGGGCGCCTGCCCGCCGTGGTGAGGCTCGTGGTCACCTCGGTCCGGCCGTCGAGCAGGAGCATCTGGTGCAGCTCGAGATCACCGATGCGGATCCGGCCACCGGCCACCGAACGGACCGCCGCGAGTGCGAGCTCGAGGAAGCCCGTGGCCGGGAACAGCACCGCCCCCAACGCGGAGTGGTCGACGAGCCACGGGTGGGCGTCCGTGCCCACCTCGCCCCGCCACAGGTGGCGGTCGCCACCGGGGACCTCGAGGTGGGCGCCGAGCAGCGGGTGGGATCCCCGGACCGCCGGGGCCTCCCGGCGCGCGGGCCAGAAGGTCTCGTGGCGCCAGACCGGTCCCGGCAGCTCGACGGGCGTGGTCCGCTTCCCGCGCGCGGCGAGCGCGTCGGGGCGGCCGAGGACGTGCAGCTGCGCGAGGGTGGTGAGGAACGCGGCGCGCTCGTCGACCCGGCGGCTGGCGCTGGGCAACGCGACCGCCCGGCCTGCCGCGGTCTGCTCGATCGCCGCCAGGGCCACCGGGTGCGGGGAGACCTCGACGAAGACGGTGTGCCCGTCCTCCATCGCGGCGGCCAGGGCCTGGGTGAACCGCACCGGCCGCCGCATGTTCGCCGCCCAGTGCTCGACGTCGAACGCGGACGCCTGCCGTGGGTCCTCGAGCACTGTCGTGTAGCAGCGCACCATGGGCGTCCGCGGCGCGATACCGGCGAGCTCGGTGCGGAAGGCGGGGAGCATCGGCTCGACGGCAGGCGAGTGGCCCGCGCCGCCCACCGGCAGCGGCCGGGCGAGCCTGCCGAGCCCCTCGACGCGGGCGACCAGGGCCGTGACCTGCGCCGCGTCCCCGGTCACCGTGCACTGCGTCGGGGACCCGAACACGGCCACGTCGACGTCCGGGTACTCGTCGTCCAGCGCGGCCAGCTCGTCGGCCGTGAGCTCGACGACGGCCATGGCGCCGACCCCGCTGGCGTCGACCTTCGCGAGGACGCGGGCGCGGGCGGCCATGACGCGCAACCCGTCCGTGACGTCGAGCGCGCCCGCGACGACAGCGGCGGCGACCTCGCCCATCGAGTGCCCGACGACCGCCGCGGGCACCACGCCGTGGGCCCGCCAGAGCCCGGCCAGCGCCACCTGGATCCCGAAGAGCACCAGCTGGACGGCGCCGAGGTCGGGCAGGTCCTGCTCGCCCAGCAGGGCGGCGCGCAGCGAGAACCCGGCCCCGGCGCGGAAGGCCGGCTCCACCTCGTCGACGGCCGCGCGGAACGCGGGCTCGGTGGCCAGCAACCGCCGGCCCATCTCCGGCCACTGGGAGCCGTAGCCGGAGAACACCATGACGACGTCCGCGCGCCCGGTGACCCGGGCGGGGTCCATCGTGCGCAGGGCCCTGACCAGCTCTTCCCGCTCGCCGGCGACGACCGCTCCGCGGACCGGCAGGTGTTCGCGCCGGTGGGCCAGGGTCGCGGCGACGGCCCCGAGGGGGACGCCGACACCCGCCGGCGAGTCCAGCCAGTCGGCGAGCTGCGCCGCCCGCTCCCGCAGCGCCTCGTCCGACCGCGCGGAGAGGGCGAAGATCTCGGGGCCGGCGAGCGGAGCCACCCGGGGCGGGAACGCCGCGCCCGGCCACTCCTCCAGGACCACGTGGGCGTTGGTGCCGCCGAAGCCGAACGCGGAGACGCCCGCCCGCGCCGCGCCCGAGTAGCGCGGCCAGTCGGTCCCCTCGGCCACGACCCGCAGGCCGAGGCCGTCGAGGTCGGCGTGCGGGTTGGGCGTGCGGTAGTGCAGGCTCGCCGGCAGCCGGTCGTGCGACAGGCCCAGCACCACCTTGATCAGTCCGGTGATCCCCGCGGCGCCCTCGAGGTGGCCGAGGTTGCTCTTGACCGAGCCGATCAGCAGCGGCCGGTCGCCCTCGCGGCCCGCGCCGAGCACCCCGCCCAGGGCCCCGGCCTCGATCGGGTCGCCGAGCAGCGTGCCGGTGCCGTGCGCCTCGACGTAGTCCACGGAGGACGGTTCCACGCCTGCGGTCGCGTAGGCGTCGGCCAGCAGGCTCGCCTGGGCGTCGGGGTTGGGGGCCATCATGCCGTTGGAGCGGCCGTCGGAGTTGACAGCGCTGCCACGGATCACCGCCAGCACCCGGTCCCCGGCCTTGCGCGCCGTCCTCAGCGGGCGCAGCACGACGACGCCGCAGCCCTCGCCGCGGACGATCCCGTCGGCGTCGGCGTCGAAGGGCTTGCAGTGCCCGTCAGCGGCCAGCACCCCGGCCCGCGCGAAGTTGGCGGTGATGCCCGGCGAGAGCATCAGGTTCACGCCGGCGACGACCGCGGTGTCGATCTCGCCGCGCTGCAGGCTCTGCACGGCCTGGTGCACCGCGACCAGCGACGACGAGCAGGCCGTGTCGAGAGTCAGGCTGGGTCCGCGCAGGTCGAGCAGGTACGACAGCCGGTTGGCGGCGATGCTCGCGGCTGCGCCCGTGCCCGACCACGCGTCGATGCCGTCGACGTCGGTCATCGTCAGGTAGCCGTACTCGGTGGACGACATCCCGACGAACACGCCGGTCCGGCTGCCGCGCAGCGACGCCGGCGGGATGCCGGCGTGCTCCAGGGCCGCCCACGCCACCTCCAGCAGCATGCGCTGCTGGGGGTCCATGGCCATCGCCTCGCGGGGGGTGATGCCGAAGAACGCGGCGTCGAAGCCCGCCACATCGTCGAGGAACCCGCCGCGGCGCGGCAGACCGGCCAGCGAGTCGGCCGGTGCGAAGGACTCCCAGCGACCCTCGGGCACGTCGGAGATGCCGTCGCCGCCGCCGTCGAGAAAGCGCCAGAACTGCTCGGGCGACTCGACACCGCCGGGCAACCGGCAGCCCAGCCCGATCACGGCGACCGGCCCGGCCTGCGGCACGGTCATCCGGTGGGCGGCGGCGGAGCCCTCCGCGAACAGGGCCGCCACGATCCCGTTGACGCTCGGGTGCTGCCACAACGTCGTCGGCGCCAGGGTCCGCCCCAACAGCTCGGACAGGTCGGCGGCCAGCGCCACCGCCTCACGCGACGAGAGCCCGACCTCCTGCAGCGGGCGGTCGGCGTCGATCTGCGACGCGGGCACGTCGGTGGTTCTCGCGACCCACTCGACGAGCCACGCGTGCATCGCATCGGGGCCGGCGGGCGTCATGCGATCCGTCCCTCGTCGAAGCGGCCGCCGAGGTAGAACTTCGCGGCGAGCGCCCGGCTGATCTTGCCGCTGGAGGTGCGCGGGACCGTGCCCGGTGCCACGAAGACCACGTCGTGCAGCCGGAGGCCGTGTTCGGCTGCGACGGTCGCCCGCACTTCGCCGGTGGCCACGGTGGGCTCGACATCGCTCCGCTTCGCGAGCTCCATCACCACGACGGCCCGCTCCCCGCCCTCGTGCTGCGTGGAGAAGACCGCGGCCGAGTGCGGCCGGACGGAGGGGTGCGCCTCGACGGTCTGCTCGACGTCCTGCGGGTAGTGATTGCGGCCGTCCACGATGACCAGGTCCTTGATCCGGCCGGTCATGAACATCTCCCCGTCGACGACGACGCCCAGGTCCCCGGTGGCGAGCCAGCTCCCGCCCAGGCCGAAGGTCCGTGCGCTCTCCTCGGGACGGTTCCAGTAGCCCAGCCCCACGTTGGGGCCGCTCACCCGGATCTCACCGACGTGCCCCTCCGGCAGCTCGGCGCCGGTGGCCGGGTCGACGATGCGGATCTCCTGCTCCGCGGCGCGGCCGCACGACACGAGGGTCGTCGACGCCGCGCAGGGGGCGCCGGCCACGGCCACGCCCGCGGCCAGCCGGTCGCGGTCGAACGTGACCTGCCGCGACGGGGTGCCGGCATCGGTCACCGACACCAGGACGGTCGCCTCGGCCAGGCCGTAGGAGGCTCGCTGGGCCGCGTCCGGCAGCCCGCACTCGGCGAAAGCCTCCTGGAACGTCGAGATGGTGCTCGGCAGCACCGGCTCGCTGCCGTTGATCAGCGAGATGACGCGGCTCAGGTCGAGGAAGGCCTTCTCGTCCTCGGTGACCCGCGACGCGGCGTAGGCGTAGGCGAAGTTCGGGCCGGCCGTGATCGCGCCCGGGCTGCCCGACAGGGCCTTGAGCCAGCGCACCGGCTTCTCGAGGAAGGCGATCGGGTCCATGATCACCGAGGCGAGGCCGCCGGTGACCGGCGATCCGATCCCGAGGATCAGGCCCATGTCGTGGTAGAGCGGCAGCCAGCTGATGGCCGACGTCGTCACCGACTCCGCGCCGTAGGCCGTGCACGCCTGGCGGGCGTTGTTCACGACGTTGCGGTGGGTCAGCATCACGCCGGCGGGCCGCCGCGTCGACCCCGAGGTGTACTGCAGGTAGGCGAGCTCGTCCGGGTGCGGCCGATGCCACTCGTGCGGGCCCGCGGGGGCGGGACCGACCCGGTCGACCGCGACCACCGGCGTCGGGTCCAGGGGCTGCCCGGCCAGGAACGCGGTGACCTCGTCCTCGTCGGCCGCGGTCGTGAGGACGACGGCCGGTGAGCAGTCCACGAGGGTGGTGGCCAACCGGCCCGCGTGCCCGGGCAGCCCGGGGGTGAACAGCGGCACGGCCACCAGCCCCGCGCGGATCGCGCCGAGGAAGGCCACCACGTACCCGGCGGACTGCGACGCCAGCACCGCCGCGCGCTCACCCGGCTCCGCCACCGCGCCGAGGTGATGGGCCACCGCGCTCACCCGGTCGTCCAGCTCGCGCCAGCCGAGGTTGACCGCGCGACCCTCGGCGCTGCCGCGGTAGTCGATGCAGGTCAGCGCCGTCGCGTCGCCGAGCCGCAGCGCCCAGTCCGCCAGCAGCGTCGCGAACGACACGGAGAGCTCGCCGGCGGTGGTGCCGGGCAGCTCGACCGAGTGGTCGGAAATCGTGCTCATGGCCTCTCCTCGGATGGTGCAGCGGACCGGGCCGGCTCCGGCGGGGGACCGGAGACGCCGAACCGGACGTCGGGGGATGTGACGGCTGTGTCAGGGTGGTTCGGTGGCTCTACGTGAGCCGTACGACGGCGGGCGCCGGCGCCCGGTGGACAGGCTCGGCCCTGCTCCTGCGGATGACGACCAGGGCCAGGACCGCTCCGGACAGCTCCAGCGCGACGGCGACCCAGAGCCCCGCGGTGAAGCCGTCGGCCAGCGCGGGCCCGGCCGTGGCGCCCGCCGCGAGCGAACCGGCGCGGACGGCCGTCAGCACCGCACCGACGAGCGCGACGCCCAGTGCGCTCGACAGCTCACGCGCCGCGGTGAGCAGGCCGGACGCCGATCCCGCGTCCTGCTCGCGGACGAGCTCCAGCGACGACGAGGTCAGCGGCGTCGTCAACGCCGACCCGATCCCGATCAGCAGCAGGCCGGGGATGCGCGGCGCCACCTCCGGGATGTGGTTGATCACCGCCAGGGCGGCCAGGCCGAGCGCGACGAGCACGAGCCCCACGCTGATCGTCGCGCCCGAACCGATCGCGGCCACGGCCCTCGGGACCTGCGGGGTCACCGCCACGATGCCCACGGCGACCAGGATCAGCGGCAGACCGGCCTGCACCGGGCTGAGCCCCAGCGACTCCTGGTGCAGCAACGGGGTGAAGAAGAAGACGCCCGAGACACCGAGCCCCCACAGCAGCAGGACGGCCAGCGCCCCGGCGAACCGCCGGTCGGCGAACAGCTCGGGAGCCACCAGCGGGTGGCGCACCCGGCGCTCGCGCAGGACGAACCCGGCGAGGACGACGATGCCGGCGCCCCCGAGGACGTACGGCAGCGCGCCGGCGACCCCGCCGACGTCGACCAGCGCACCGGTGAGGAGCACGAGACCGGCCGTCACCAGCACCATCGACGCGATGGCCGGCCGCTGCCCGTTGCGGTCGCCGTCGCCCGCCGTGGTGGTCGCCGGCACCAGCACCAGCATGGCCGCGACGAACGGCAGGTTGACGAAGAAGATCCAGCTCCAGCCGAGGTACTCGCTGATCAGGCCGCCGGCGGCCGGTCCGAGCGCGAGTGCGACCGCCAGGCTGGCGGTCCACAGCGCGGCGCCGACCGCCCGCTGCTTCGGTTCCAGGTTGGTCCGCAGCATGCTGAGCAGGGCGGGCACCACGAACGCGGCCGCCACGCCCTGCACGACGCGCGCGGCGATGAGCAACCACGCCGAGCCGGCGAGGCCGCCGACCGCCGCGCCGATCCCGAACGCGAGCAGGCCGGCCAGCAACGTGGCGCGCTGGCCCCAGCGGTCGACCAGGGACCCGGCCACCAGCAGGACGCTCGCGAACGGCAGGACGTAGCCGATGCTCACCCACTGCAGCGCCGTGAGGTCCAGGGCGAGGTCCCTCGCGATCGACGGAGCCCCCGCGGCGACGATGTTGGTGTCCAGCGTGGTGATGAACGCGCCGAGCGTGACCACGACGAGCGTGGCCGCGGAGGCGGGCCGGCCGGGCGCCACGGCTAGCCCCAAAGCCGTTCAGTTAGCCGGTCTGGCTTTCGGTCAAGGATCCTTGTTCGGCGTGTCGGTGCTGAACGTGGGAGCGGAGCTCCGGTAGGAGAGGTCGTCCTCCAAGACAGCCTCGATCTACCGGGAGCTCCGCTGAGCAC
>JBBRLM010000107.1:0-15227 GCA_038231335.1 Mycobacteriales bacterium | reverse complement strand
ATCTCCTCGTTCTGGTAGTTCTTGCGCACGGCGGTCCCCTGTCTCGTGGTGTTCTTGGCGGTTCACCCGAGTACCTACCGCACGGCAGGACTCAGATGGGGGACCGCCACCTCAAGTTCCACGAGTCCCGGGACAACCTCAGCCGAAAGGCGCGTCTGTCCGTGTTCACAGCTTCTCAGCGTTCGGGCTGGCCAGCGGCTCGAACACAGTTCGAACGTGTGTCCAGGGGCTTCCCGGGCTCTGGGGCACCCGCACGTCTCTGAACTGCGGGCATGTCGATTCACGTGTCCAGAATCGCCTACCAGCTGCGGAACGCGGGCTCAGTGATCAGGATACCTTGCGAGTATGTAGAAGGTAAGCAGCGGGCTGGCCTGACCAGATGGAGCTGCTCGTGGCGATCGTCGTGGTGTCAGCTCATGCGGGCAGCAGCAGGCCCGCGATCTGACGTCGCGGGGTGGCGGGCACGGGCCAGCCATGGCCGATGCGGAGCACGACCTGCGGCGGGCGGTCCCCGCCGATGAGCCGGCGCAGGCTGTCGCGGGTCGCGGGAACCTCGACGATCTGGGACAGGAACGACACCGCCAGCCCGTCCGCCGCCGCGGTCAGCAGAACCCGCTGCAGCGCTTGGCCCGCCTGCACCTCCGCGGTACGCCCGCTCAGGTGCGACGACAGGACCGCGATCAGTGGCTCGGCCTCGAAGTCTTTGCCCGCGACCCGGGTGGCGGCGGTGCCGGCGCTGAAGTCGCGCATCACCCAGTGGTCCTGCGGTTCGGGCATCGGGCCGCCGGCCGATGCCGGGACGCCGTCGTCGCGCTCGGCGGTGCCCCCTGTCCACGCGGCCAGCTCCGCCCGGAACGCCGGGTCCGCCATCTGGGTGTGGTGGGCCCGGGCGGCGAGGGTCTGCAGCTCGGTGCGCCGGACGGGTTCGTGCACGATGTGCAGCCAGGCGCCCTCGGCGAGCGCGGCCCGCCGTAGCGCGTCCTGCTCCGGTGCCGCGACGGCGACGTCGGTGAACGGGTGGCGGTTGGTGTGGCGCGCCGCCACGACGCGCAGCAGCCGCTCGATCTCGGGGGTGATCAGCGTGCGGCCCCCGGAGCGGACCGCGGCGATGAGCTGGGGCTGCGCGGGATCCGGGAGCAGCGTGACGCGTGGGCGGATTCCCGCGCCCAGCAGCGCGATCCGGAGGTTGAACAGCGCCGCCCCGCAGGCCAGGCGCATCGCGGTGTCCTCGGGGTCCGACAGCGGCAGCCGCCGCAAGAGGTCGGCGTGCAGCTCGATCACGGTGGGTGTCAGCCGGAACCGCCATGGCTGCGTGTTGTGCGACGACGGCGCGTGGCGCGCGGCATCGAGGAGCGCGCCGACCTGCTGTGGCCCCAGCCCCAGCGTTGCGGGGATCTCCGTCATCGGGCACCTCCGTGATCGGTCGGGCAACCGTGCTGTGCGCGGTGCCGGTGGGTCCACCGTCGTCGCCGCGGCCCGCGGCCTGCTACGGCCGAAGGTCCCTGGCGAGCGGGTGCTTCCGACAGCGGCGGCGGGGATCTGGGCGACGGTGATCTGGCCGTGTCGTCGGCCGCGGTGTGCTCCGTGCGGGGTGGTCCAGGGCAGAGATCCCCGAAAGGTGGGGTCGAAGGCCTCACGACAGCCCCGGCCGGTCTTCGTAGGGTCGTGTCGGGTAGCAGCTATCGGAGGAGGAAGCGATGTATGTGCGCGAGGTCATGTCCAGTCCCGCGGTGGTGGCGACCCCCGACACGCCGGTGAAACACGCCGCCGGGCAGCTGGCCGAGAACGCGTTCACCAGCCTGCCCGTCATCGATCCCGATGGCGGCCTGGTCGGGGTGGTCAACGAGGCCGACCTGCTGTGGTCCACCGGTTCCCGCCCGATCCCCGGACCCCCGGGCCGCGGGCGGCGGCGCCCGGCGCCGGCACCACGGTCGGCGACGTCATGCACACCGACCTGCTCGTCACCCGCCCGGAGGAAGGCGTCACCGACCTGATCGTCGTGCTGCGGGAGGCCGGTATCCGCGCTGTCCCGGTCGTCGACGCCGGCGTGGTCGTCGGGATGGTCACTTACGGTGACCTGCTGCAGGCGATGGCCCGCGACGACGCCCTCATCGCCGCCGACATCGAGCGCAGGCTGTGTCACTACACGGGGCGTGGGCACTGGCAGGTCGCCGTCGCGGGCGGCGAGGTCACCCTGACCGGTGAGGAACCCGACCCGGTCGACCGGCACACCGCCCTGCTGATCGCCGAGGCGGTCATCGGGACCACAATGGTGCGGTTCGCCGAACCCGCCATTACCGGCTGAGCCCACCCCCCTTTCCGCCTCGGTCGGCTGGTCCGCCCACGTGGCAGCCCGCGGAGGTGCCGCAGCCTTTCCCTGGTCGCAACCGGCGTCAGGGATGGGGACTCCGCGTCAGCGGACAGGGCCGAACCGATCCAGGCGCTGATCAATTTACGGCAACGAGCTGGTTGAGGTCCTCGGCCCGGGCCCTGGGCGGTGTGGACAGACGGTCACACCGAGCCGGGCTGCCGGGGGTGGTTCCGCAGGACCGGCTCCATGGGAGTCCATGGGAGCAGGACGCGATGAACTCCGGCGGTGCGGCACGACACCGCGGTGCGACACCCGCGGCTGCCCGGGCGAGGTGCGCCGGGAGGTCACGGCGGCGAGGCCTCGCGCGTGGTGGGCTGCTCGGCGATCAGGTCCAGGAACTCCTGGCGGAAGTAGGCGATGGCGCTGGTGATCGGGCTGGTCGCGCCGTCACCGAGCGCGCAGAACGCCCGGCCCAGGACGTTGTCGCAGATGTCGAGCAGCGTCTCGATGTCGGTCTCGGTGCCGTGCCCGGCGACCATGCGCTGCAGGATCAGCTCCAGCCAGTACGTGCCCTCCCGACACGGCGTGCACTTGCCGCAGGATTCGTGCTTGTAGAACTCGGTCCACTTCATCACCGCCCACGGCACGCTCACCGTCTCATTGAAGATCATCAACGCGGTGGTGCCGAGCATCGAGCCCGCGGCGGCGGCGCCCTCGAAATCCAGCGGGACGTCGAGGTGCTCGGCGGTGAACAGCGGCGTGGACGAGCCGCCCGGCGTCCAGAACTTCAGCGGGACCCCGTCCTTCATCCCGCCCGCCATCTCCAGCAGCACCCGCAGCGTGGTGCCCAGCGGCGCCTCGTACTGGCCCGGCCGCTGCACGTGCCCGGACAGCGAGTAGATCTTCGGTCCGGGGCTCTTCCCGGTGCCCATGCTGCGGAACCAGTCCGCGCCGCCCGCCACGATCGCGGGGACGCTCGCGATGGTCTCCACGTTGTTGACCACGGTCGGTGCCGCGTAGAGGCCCGAGGTCGCCGGGAACGGGGGCTTGAGCCGGGGTGCGCCGCGGCGGCCCTCGAGCGAGTCGAGCAGGGCGGTCTCCTCGCCGCAGATGTAGGCGCCCGCGCCGGAGTGCACCACGATGTCGAGGTCGAACCCGGACCCTAGGATGTCGCGGCCGAGGTAGCCCGCGGCGTAGGCCTGCGCAACGGCGTGGCGGACCCGACGGGCGCATTGCAGCGCCTCACCACGGACATAGATGGCGCAGAAGTGGGCGCGGATCGCGTAGCTGGTGATGATGGAACCCTCGATCAGCGCGTGCGGGTCGGCCAACATCAGCGGGACGTCCTTGCAGGTGCCCGGCTCACTCTCGTCCGCGTTGACCACCAGATACTTCGGCTTGGCCGTCGCGCTGGATGAGACGTCGTCGTCCTGCGGGATGAACGCCCACTTCAGCCCCGTGGGGAAGCCGGCGCCGCCACGGCCGCGCAGCCCGGAGTCCTTGACCAGCGCGATGATCTGGTCGGGGTGCGCCGTGAGGGCGTGGCGCAGCGCCTGGTAGCCCTGCAGCTGCTCGTAGGTCTCGATCGACCAGGACCGCGGTGACGACCAGCGGCGGGTGAGCACCGGGGTGAGCGGACCAGCAGTCATCTCACGCGTCATCGTTTGTCCTCCGACAGCTCAGGCATCACGGGGTGGTTACTCGGCCACAGCCGCGCGGGGGCCATCTCCTCGGCCACCGAGGGCCGTTCCACACTGCTGCGGCCGGTGCCGCCGCACAGACCGGAGAGCACCAGCGACACGGTCGTGCAATCGGCGAGCCGCGCAGGAGGTCCTCTGAACTGCCGCGGCCGCCGCGTCTCCCCCGTGGGAACAGGGGCGGACAGCGATTCGCACGAGCAGCACGGGCACCGGAGGCCAGGTACTCGAGCTGCGCGGCGGGAAGCATGCCGGCGACGGGTGCTGGCCTCGCGGACGCTGGTGACCCTGCCATGAGCGCGCCCTCCGCTGCGACCGGACACCTGGGGTCGCCCACCACGTGCCGTCACCGGAGGTCCGGGGCAACGCTGCTGACGGTACAGGACCGGCACGGATCTTCTCGCGACGAACAGAGCGCAGCCCGTGCCCGTACGTCGCGTCGACCGACAGCGGGTGATCGCGGGCGGCCCGCAGCCAGCTACCGACCGGGAAGCGGCCGACGGCGCGGGCGACGGGAAAGGCAGAACTGATGGGAGCACTCTCGTGCTGTCACTTCGGCCAGGCCATGGCCAGGACCACCGTCATGAGGGACGCCGGGATCCAGCCGGTGGTGTCAATGTCGTTGGGCCGGGCGCGTCGAGCAGGACCAGCAGCCGCGCGGCATGGGGTGCACCGGGCGGGTTGCTCATCGCGCAGCGCTCGCTGCAGTTGCAGTTGCAGTTGGGCGTATGTGGCCGATTCCCGCAGGGCCGTAGACTGCGACGACGGCGTCGGGAACCCGGTCCGCTTCTGCGGGCCCGGTAGTGGTGCCGGTATTCATGGCGACCTCGCTCCGTCTCACCGCCGCGACGGTGAGACGAGCAAGCCGGTGACTGCGGCCTCGATGCTCCCCGTTGCTGCACAATGCTCGGTGTCGGCCGGCTGTTAGGCGACGTTGGTCCCGTCCCGTAACCCGGTGACGGCGCGGCCGCGCCGTCGAATCAGCGGCGCCGTCGAATCAGCGGTGCGCGCGGCGGCGAGGTTGCGCTCACGGTGGGTTTCGTACACCCCGCGCCGTTGATCGTGCAGCGCTACACTGCACCGGCAGGTTGTTCAGCGCCCCGGACCCCGGCGTCACCGTCGAATTGTGCGTGGGGTGTCGTGATGCCGAGCTCGATACACGTGGTCGCTGCGGATACCGATCTGCTAATCGCGGATGTCGCAGCGTGATGGCCACCCCTGCGGCGGCCTTCCCCGCTTTGCCGGCGCTGTCCGACCTGGCCTGGGCGATGTGGGAGAACGAGGGCGGCCATCTGGTGGCTGGTCCGGCGGTCAGCCTCGCGGACCCACAAGCGCCCGGGACCGACCAGTACTCGGAGCACCAGAGTGTGGTGACAGAATCCCAGGTGCGGGTCGGGCGGGTCGATGACCATTGCACCGTGCACGACGGTCGTCGGGTGCTGGTCGACCGGTTGTGGCCGCCCGGGTTGTCTACGGACAACGCGAATCTCGACGAGTGGTGCAAGAACGTTGCGCCGTCCACGGTGCTGCGCACCTGGTACAGCCACGATCCGGCCCGGTTCGCCGAGTTCGCTCGCCGCTACCGCGCCGAGCTCACCGATCCGCTGCGGGCCGATGCGCTGCGCCACCTGCGCGAGCTGTCCGAGCACCAGACGCTGACGCTGCTCACCGCCACCAGGAACGCGGAGATCAGCGAAGCGGTCGTGCTCGCGGAGCTGCTCGACGAGAGCCCCACGGACTGATGGGCCCCCTGGCCGACCCCGGCGGGAGCTGGGCCGACCCAGGCGGGAGCCGGCCTGCGGAGGGGTGGACCAACCATCTCGATGTCGAACGACGTGCTGGCCCGGGTCGGTCGGCTCCCGGTGAGGTCGACCCGATGACTGCGTGGTCGACTCCGCGGTCGGTGACCGACCGCCTGCTTGAGACGGCCGGTCACGGCGACCTGGACGCCCTCGGGTGCCTCTACGATCACACCGCGCCGCTGATCTACGGTCTGGTCCGCGCCTCGGTTCCTGACGAAGCGACCGCCACACAGATCACCCAGCGGGTCTATCTGCAGGCCTGGCGCTGCGCGCCCGGCTACGATCCGGTCCACGCGAGCGCGATGGGCATGTTACTTGCCTGCGCACAGCGGCACCTCACCGACTTCGGTGGGCCGCCACTGCGGCGGCCGGCTACCTGACCACGACCGTCGCCACCGCGCCCGTCACACCGCAGGGAAGTCAGCGATGGTCCCCGGGCCGCGCATGCCTCCCGGTCCGCCGCTCACGATGGTGCGGGGGACCCGGTGCGGGTCCGGATGGTTCGAGCATCTCGCCCCCGCGGATGCTCGAGCTGGCCGCACCGGATCGGGGGTCATCCCCGGTTCGCCGGCCTGCGCGTCGAGCTGATCGTGGGGTACCTGCCGCCGCCTGTGCACGACCTCGCCCGCCGCTATGCTGGCCGCGGCAGCCGATCGAGGACCTCGAGCAGGTCGGCCCCCGTCGCGTTGGATCGGTTCGGCCCCGCCCGCGGTCCGGAGTTCCTGTCCTACCTGATCCCGTCCGTGACCGGGGAAATCCTGCGGCACTTCCGAGACCACGACTGGGCGGGGCGGCCACCGCGGCGGCTGAGCGAGCTGCACGGGGCGATCAACCGCGCCGCGACCCGCTCCCGCGCGACCTCGGGCGGGCGCCACGCCCCCCGGCGACATCGCCGTGTACCTGGGGGTCGCGCCCGGCGACATCGTCGACGCCGGGCAGGCCGCGCAGATCTGTCAGCTGGACTCGCTCGATGCCGTGCTCGGCGAGTCGGTCACGACCCCGGGGCGAGCAGCTCGCCGTACCGACGCTGAATGGGCCGGGTCGAGGACCGCTACGCCCTGCACGGTGCGCTGGCGCGGCTACCGCAGCGGGTGCGCCGCATCCTGGTGCTGCGCTTCCTCGCCGAGCAGGCCCAGACCCAGACCCAGATCGGGGAGGCGGTCGGGCTGAGCCAGATGCACGTCTCCCGGCCGCTGACCGCATCACTGGACCGGTACCGCATCACTGGACCGGCTGCGCACCGCGCTGCGGGCCGGCGAGGTCAGGGCCGGCCGCGGCGCTGGCGCGCTCTCGCCGCGGGGAACATCATGTCGGGGTCGAGATCGTCGTCGACGAGACTGCGGGCCACCTCGGAGAGACGCAGATTGTGGTCGCGGGCATACGAGCGGAGCCGGTCGAACGCGGCGTCCATGCTCAGCCCGGCATGCTGGGCCAGCACCCCCTTGGCCTGCTCGATGATCACCCGACTGTTCAGTGCGGTCTGCAGCTGCTCGTTGACCACCTCGCCGCGGCGGATCGCCTGCTCGGACAAGATGCCGATGGTGGCGACGTCGGCCAACGCCTGGCCCAGGGCGAGGTCCTGCGCGGGCAACGCCCCGGGCCGGTGGTGGAACAGATTCAACGCCCCGACCGCCGCACCGCGCAGCCGTAACGGCAACGCGTGCACCGACCGGAACGCCCCCCGCTGGGCCACCGCCCGGGCGAACAACGGCCAGCGCCCAGCGGCCTCGCTGAGGTCGGGCACGCTGACCGGCGCGCTGCTGCGGACGCACTCCACGCAGGGCCCCTGGTCGGTGTGCAGCTGCAGCAGCTCCATCAGCTGCGCGTCCTCGCTCGAGCACGCCACCACCCGCAGCGCACCCCGCGGATCGGCCAGCACGATTCCCGCGGCGTCGGCGGCCAGCAGCTCCACGCTGTGGGCGACGAGGCGGTCGAGCAGGTCGATGATGTCGTAGTCGTCGACGAGGGTGTCGGCGAGCTCGACGAACGCTCGGGTGACCTGGCGTTCGCGTCCAGGTCCCGGTGGGCTCAAAACGGATTCCTGCTCGGCATCCACGAGCTAGATCATCTCCTCGGTGAAGAGCAACCGATGTGCCACCACATCACGGGCGGCGTCGATGAGCAACCGCTGCTGCACGAAAGCGTAGGCCCGCAGCCGGGCCAGCGCGTCGGTCGCGCTGATCCCGAGCTGGACCAGCACCATCCCGGTGGCCTGGTGGATCTCCGCCCGGCTGTTCACCGCCGGGTCGGGCCCATCGCCGCGGCCGGGGTCGGTGCGTACCTCCAGCATCATCAGCGCCGCGGTGTCCCCGGCGCCGATCAGATCGCGGTGCTGAGCCGCGCTCAGCTCGCCCGGCGACCGGCGGTAGAGGTCCAGCACACCCAGGTTGACCGCGCCCCACTGCAGCGGCAGCGCGAACAGCGCCCCGACGTCGGTCTGCGCCAGGACCGCGTCGGCGAATATCGGCCACCGCGCCGTGTGGGGACTGTCGCGCAGCTCGCCCACGAGCACCGGCTGCCCGGTCGCGGCGGCCTCCATGCAGGCGCCCTCGTTGAGCGTGAACTGCAGATCCTCCAGCCGTTCCGCGGTGGCGTCGGTGGCCCACAGCGTCTCCCGCGATGCGGTGGCGGTCAGCAGCGAGATCGCCGCCCCGTCCATACCCAGCCCCTCGGCGCACGCGTCGCAGATCCGGTGCGCCAACGCCCGGTCATCGGCGATGCCACCCCCGAGCGCCAGCAGAGCCCGCGTCGCAACACCCGGCTCAGCCATCAGGGCGTCGACTGGGCGGGCACCCCAGTACCAGCCCGCGGCCCGGTCCGGGCCCGGTCCACCAGCGGCTGACACCATCGCCGAGTCTCCCTCCGCTACCGCCCAGTCTGCGGACCGCGGGAGCACTGCGGCAACCGCTGGACCGATGCCCGGTCCCGATCGATCGAGCCTGCCGTGGTCGGTGGGCTGATCGGAGCGCTGGTGCTCAATGTGTTCGTCTGACCCCCTGTCCTCGTCTACCCCCCTGTCCTCGTCTGGCTCCGGCCTGGGAGAGCAATGACCATGACTGCTGTGACCGGGGAACGGACCTACGCCGAGCGCCGCGGGCTGGACCTGCGGTGGTGGGCGGCGGCGAACTATCTGACCGTCGCGCAGATCTACCTGACGTCCAACCCGCTGCTGCGCGAACCGCTCACCGTCGGCGACATTAAGCCGCGGCTGCTCGGGCACTGGGGCACCAGCCCGGGCCTGTCGATGATCTACACGCTGCTCAACCGGCTCATCCGTGACACCGGCACCGACGCCATCTATGTCACCGGCCCGGGCCACGGCGGGCCGGCGTTGCTGGCCAACTCCTACCTGGAGGGCGCCTACAGCGAGATCTACCCCCACATCTCCGCCGACCTGGACGGTCTCACCGCGCTGGTGCGCCAGTTCTCCACCCCGGGCGGGGTGCCCAGCCACGTCAGGGCGGTGTCGTCATCGCGCTGTTCGTGGCCTTTCACCTTTTGAACCTGAGTACGGACACGATCCACCCCGGCGGGGCCTCCGGCAGCCCGTACGAACGCGTGGTGGGGGCCTTTCAGGTGTGGTGGGTCGTGGCCAGCTACACGGTCGCGCTGCTGGCCGTGGGCCTGCACCTGCGGCACGGGGTCTGGAGCGCGTTCGCCGACCTCGGCGGCGACACCGGCGTGGCCCGGCGCCGGCATCTGAACGTCGCGGCCACCGTGGTCGCCCTGGTGATCGCGGTCGGGTTCCTGGTCCCGCCGTTCGCGATCCTCCTCGGGTGGGTGGGCCGGTGACCACGGTGAGCTCCGGGCTCTACACCGTCGGGGACCCGGTCGCCGACACCACGGCACCGGCGGGCCCGATCAACGAGCGCTGGGACCGGCGAAAGTTCGAGGTGAAGCTGGTCAGCCCGGCGAACCGCCGCCGGCTGTCGGTGATCGTCATCGGCACCGGGCTGGCGGGCGCCGCGGCGGCGGCCACCCTCGGTGAGGCCGGCTACCACGTCACGAGCTTCTGCTACCAGGACAGCCCGCGCCGCGCGCACAGCATTGCCGCGCAGGGCGGGATCAACGCCGCGAAGAACTACCGCAACGACGACGACAGCGTCTACCGGCTGTTCTACGACACCGTCAAGGGCGGGGACTTCCGCTCGCGGGAGTCCAACGTCTACCGGCTCGCGCAGGTCAGCGGGGAGATCATCGACCAGTGCGTCGCCCAGGGCGTGCCGTTCGCCCGCGAGTACGGCGGCGTGCTCGACAACCGCTCGTTCGGCGGCGTGCAGGTCTCCCGGACCTTCTACGCCCGCGGCCAGACCGGGCAGCAGCTGCTGCTGGGGGCGCGTACCAGGCGCTGGAGCGCCAGGTGGCCGCCGGCACCGTCGAGGTGCACACCCGCCACGAGATGCTCGACCTGATCGTCGCCGGGGGCCGGGCCCGCGGGGTGGTGGTGCGCGACCTGCGCACCGGGCAGATCGAGACCCACGTCGCCGACGCCGTCGTGCTGGCCTCCGGCGGCTACGGCAACGTGTACTTCCTGTCCACCAACGCGATGGGCTGCAACGTCACCGCCACCTGGCGCGCCCACCGCCGGGGGGCGCTGTTCGCCAACCCGTGCTTCACCCAGATCCACCCGACCTGCATCCCGGTCAGCGGCGAGCACCAGTCGAAGCTGACGTTGATGAGCGAGTCGCTGCGCAACGACGGCCGGATCTGGGTGCCGACCGAGGGCGCGGCGGTAACCGCGACCCGCGGGAGATCCCCGACGCCGAGCGGGACTACTACCTCGAGCGGATCTACCCCACATTCGCCAACCTGGTCCCCCGCGACGTCGCCTCCCGGGCGGCGAAGAAGGTCTGCGACGACGGTCGCGGCGTCGGGCCCAGCGGGCTCGCGTCTACCTCGACTTCACCGACGCCATCGAGCGGCTGGGGCGCCCCGCGGTGGCCGACCGCTACGGCAACCTGTTCGAGATGTACGAGCGGATCACCGCCGAGAACCCCTACGAGGTGCCGATGCGGATCTACCCCGCCGTGCACTACACGATGGGCGGCGTGTGGGTCGACTACGACCTGCAGGCCACGATCCCGGGTCTGTTCGTGATCGGTGAGGCCAACTTCTCCGACCACGGCGCCAACCGGCTCGGCGCCTCCGCGCTGATGCAGGGCCTCGCGGACGGCTACTTCGTCCTGCCTGCCACGATCAACGACTACCTCGCATCGGGACCGTTCGAGACGGTCGGGGAGACCCATCCGGCGGTCGTCGAGGCCGTCGACGCGGTGCGCCACCGGATCGAGCGGCTGCTGTCGATCAACGGTCGGCGCACCGTCGACTCCTTCCACAAGGAGCTCGGCTCGATCCTCTGGGAGTACTGCGGCATGGAACGCACCAGGGAGGGCTTGGCGAAAGCCATCGCCATGCGGGAACTCGAGGCGGAGTTCTGGGCCGACGTCACGGTCACCGGCGAGAACGAAGAGCTCAACCAGACGCTGGAACGGGCCGGGCGGGTGGCCGACTTCTTCGAGCTCGGCGAGCTGATGTGCATCGACGCGCTGCACCGCGACGAGTCGTGCGGCGCCCACTTCCGGATCGAGAGCCAGACCGCCGACGGCGAGGCCCGCCGCGACGACACGCAGTTCGCCTACGTCGCCGCCTGGGAGTCGGGGCCGACGGCCGGAAGCCGGTGCTGCACAGAGAAGCACTCGGTTTCGACTACGTCGAGCCCAAACAGCGGAGCTACACGTGAACCTCACACTGCGGATATGGCGCCAACCGTGCGCAACCGACGCGGGCCGGATGGTCACCTACGACGTCGAGGACATCTCGCCGGACATGTCGTTCCTCGAGACGCTCGACATCCTGAACGAACGGCTCGCCGTGGCGGGCGAGGACCCCGTCGCGTTCGACCACGACTGCCGCGAAGGGATCTGCGGCTCGTGCGGTGTCGTGATCAACGGCATCGCCCACGGCCCCGAATCGGCCACCACCACCTGCCAGCTCTACATGCGCAGCTTCTCCGACGGAAGCGTGCTCGACGTCGAGCCGTGGCGGGCACGGCCGTTCCCGGTGATCAAGGACCTCGTCGTCGACCGCGGCGCGTTCGACCGGATCATCGCCGCCGGTGGCTACATCAGTGCCTCGACCGGCGCCGCGGCCGACGCACGCGCGGTTCTCGTCCCCAAGAAGCAGGCCGACCACGCCTTCGACGCGGCCACCTGCATCGGCTGCGGCGCCTGCGTGGCCGCGTGCCCGAACGGGTCGGCGATGCTGTTCACCGGCGCCAAGATCACCCACCTCGGGCTGTTGCCCCAAGGCCAGCCCGAGCGCCACTCGCGCGCCCTGGACATGATCGCCCAGCACGACGCCGAGGGCTTCGGCGGCTGCACGCAGATCGGTGAGTGCACCGCGGTGTGCCCCAAGGGCATCCAGCTCGACGTGATCTCACAGTTCGACCGCGACGTGCTCTCCGCGCTGATCCACGGCGACAGGTGATCTCGTCGCCGTTTCGATGAACCTGGTCCAACGGTGGGCTGCCAAGGTCATCTTCCGGGCCACCCGCTCGTCGCCGATCCAGCCGGCAGCCAGGGGTGGGCGCTCCCCGTCGGGCCGGGTCCGGCGCGGGAAGTGCGGGTAGGGTCGATGGTGTTGCCCCGGCCCCCGGTGACCGCACATCTCGGCTGCTGGAAGGGGTCTGACGTGTCGGTCCGCGGGTTCGACACCGGGCGTGGCGGCCCCGACGACGCGACGCTGCGCCGGGCGGTGGCGTCCGCGGTGCGGGCGCCGTCGGTGTACAACTGCCAGCCGTGGCAGTGGCGGGTCGGCACCACCGACGGGGTGGACCTGTTCGCCGACCCGGACCGGCGCCTGATCGTCATCGACCCGCAGGGCCGCGACCTGCTGCTCAGCTGCGGGGCGGCGCTCAACCATCTGGAGGTGGCGCTGGCCGGGCTGGGCTTCTCCGCCGAGATCACCCGGCTGCCCGACCCGGAGAACAGCGATCACCTGGCGCTGGTCCGGCCGAGCACGGCGCCCCCGCCCGCGGGCACGGCCCGGCTGGCGGACGCGATCGCGCGGCGACGCACCGACCGCCGGCGCTTCAGCGCAACCCCGGTCCCGGTGACGCTGCTCGACGCGCTGGTCGAGCACGCCACCACCTGGGGCGCACAACTGCACGTCGTGGCGGCCGGTGCCCCCCGCAAGCACCTGATCGAGGCGATCACCACCTCGGCGAGCCTGCAACGCCAGCAGGAGGGCTACGCCGCGGAGCTGGCGAAGTGGACCGGGCGCTACTCCGCGGCCCGCGACGGTATCGAGTCCGCCACCGTGGTTGTGTCCGGCGTCGGGCGCCCGGGCGAGGTGCCGATGCGGCCCTTCGGCCATGGTCACCTGGCCCAGCCCACGCACAGCTTCGAGCACGACGACGCATCGGTGCTGTTGGTGCTGGGCACCGCCGGCGACGACCGGGTCTCGGTGCTGCGCGCCGGAGAGGCCGCGAGTGCCGTGCTGCTCGCGGCCACCTCGTTCGGGCTCGCCACGACGGTGTTGAGCCAGCCGCTGGAGATGACCCGGACCAGGCAGTGGATCAACACCCACATCACCGGGCCCCAGCGGTACGCCCAGCTCGTGCTCCGCGTCGGCCGGCCCGATCCCGACGCCCCGCCGCTGCCGCCCACCGCACGTCGCCTGCTCCGGCACGTGCTCCGCCCGGCCACCAGCGGTCCGCCGTGACCACACCAGCGTTGTGACGGCCGCACCGGCGCCGCGACGGGTGGGCGGCCACCACGACGACGGTGCGGTGCACCGCACCGCGCACGACGAGATGGCCTATCCCGCCGGCATCTACGACTACTACGGCTGCACCCCGTACTGGGGCGCCGGCTACGTCTCCCCGCTCCATCCCGGCCGGATCATCTGACCGTTCGCCGCAGGTCGGGTTCGGGCGCGGTGCCGATTGCCCGGCGCCGAGCCGGTTCGCGGCCGGGCGGCTGGGTCGGCGGGTCCAGCTCCGGGCGACGGGTGAGCGCGCGGGTGAGGCCGGCATCGATCGAGACGGTCACCGGTTCGCCGTTGTGGACGATCTCCAGCGGCGCCCCCGAGCGGAGCCGGTAGGTGACCGCGGCCGGGCTCAGCTCCACCTGCAGGCGCCGGCCCCGGAAGGCGACGGTGAACGCGAGCCGGGTCAGAGCCGGGGGAAGGCACGGCGTGAACGCGAGGGTGTCCCCGCGTTCACGCAGCCCGCCGAACCCGGCGACCAGCGCGATCCACGACCCGGCGAGCGAGGCGATGTGCAGGCCGTCGCGGGTGTTGTGCTCCAGGTCGTCGAGGTCCATCAAGGCGGCCTCGGCGAGGTAGTCGTAGGCCAGCTGCAGGTGCCCGACCTCGGCGGCGAGTACGGCCTGGGTGCACGCCGAGAGCGACGAGTCGCGCACGGTGAGCCGTTCGTAGTAGGCGAAGTTGCGGGTCTTCTGCGCCGCCGTGAACGCCTCGCCGCGCAGGTGCATGGCCAGCACCAGATCCGCCTGCTTGCTCACCTGCTTGCGGTAGAGGTCGAAGTAGGGGAAGTGCAGCAGCAGCGGGTACTGCTCGGCCGCGGTGCCCGCGAAGTCCCACGGCTGGTGCAGGGTGAACCCGTCGGACTGCGGGTGCACCCCGAGCGCCTCGTCGTAGGGGACGTACATCGTGTCGGCGGCGTCACGCCACCCGGCGGTCTCCTCGTCGTCGACGCCCAGGCGCCGCGCCGCGTCGGGGTGGCGTCCCGCGGCGTCCGCGGCGGCGAGCAGGTTGTGGCGCGCCATCAGGTTCGTGTAGACGTTGTTGTCCGCGACCGCGCTGTACTCGTCGGGCCCGGTCACCCCGTCGATGCGGAACCGCCCGTCCGCGTCGTGATGGCCGAGCGAGCGCCACAGCCGGGCGGTCTCGGTGAGCAGGTCCAACCCGACCGTGGCCTCGAACCCGGTATCACCGGTGGCGCGGACGTAGCGGACCACGGCGTCGGCGATATCGGCGCCGATGTGGAACGCGGCGGTGCCGGCGGGCCAGTAGCTCGAGCACTCCGCGCCGGCGATGGTGCGCCATGGGAACGCCGCGCCGGCCAGCCCGAGCTGCGCGGCGCGGCCCTTCGCCTGTGCCAAGGTGTCGTGTCGCCAGCGCAGCGCATGCGCCGCCGCCTCCGGCACCGTGTAGGTCAGCACCGGCAGCACGAACGTCTCGCTGTCCCAGAACGCGTGCCCGTTGTAGCCGGGGCCGGTCAGCCCCTTGGCCCCGATCGCGCGGCCCTCGGCGCTAGTGGTCCGGTTCGTTAGTTCGTCGGGGGTCTGAGGTCCTGCCAGGCGGTGGGATCGTCGAGGTAGAGACCACAGGCGAGGTCGAGCGCGTCCTGGCAGGTTCCGACGGGCAACCCGCTGGGGAAGATCGACCGGGCGT
>JBBRLM010000106.1:0-15783 GCA_038231335.1 Mycobacteriales bacterium | reverse complement strand
TTCCCGCGGAGGCGGAATCATGACCGCCGACGTACTTCTTCCCGCGGAGGCGGAATCATGACCGCCGACGTACTTCTTCCCGCGGAGGCGGAATCATGACCGCCGACGTACTTCTTCCCGCGGAGGCGGAATCATGACCGACCCCATCCGGGTCTTCCTCGTCGACGACCACGCGCTGTTCCGTTCCGGGGTGCGCGCCGAGCTCGACCGCAGCGTCCCCGACCTCACCGTGGTGGGGGAGGCAGGCTCCGTCGACGAGGCGGTGGCCGCGATCCGCCACGTCAAGCCCGACGTGGTGCTGCTGGACGTCCACATGCCCGACGGCGGCGGCGCCGAGGTTCTCCGCCAGCTGCGCCCCGAGCTCCCCGACGTCGTGTTCCTCGCCCTGAGCGTCTCCGACGCGGCCGAGGACGTCATCGCCGTCATCCGGGCCGGCGCCCGCGGCTACGTCACCAAGACGATCTCCGGGCGGGAGCTGGCCGACGCCGTGCACCGCGTGCGGTCCGGCGACGCCGTGTTCTCGCCGCGCCTGGCCGGGTTCGTGCTCGACGTCTTCTCCGACCGGCCGGGGGCGGCCCCGCCGGGGGACCCCGAGCTCGATCTGCTGACCCGGCGCGAGCGGGACGTCCTGCGGCTGCTGGCGCGCGGCTACGCCTACAAGGAGATCGCGGGCGAGCTGTTCATCTCCGTCAAGACGGTGGAGACCCATGTGTCGAGCGTGCTGCGCAAGACCCAGCTGTCCAACCGCTACGAGCTGTCGCGCTGGGCCTCGGACCGTAGGTTGGTCTAGCCGAGGAGGCCGCTGACCAGCCCGCCGACGAGGGACGTGACGGGCTGGGTGACCGGCTGCAGCGCCGAGGTGACGGGCTGGGTGACCGTGTCGACCGTCTGACCGAGTGCCTTGCCGGTGCCGGAGACGGCGCTGCCGAGGCCGGAGGCGGCGCCGCCGACCGGGCCGGGCGCGGCGCTGCCGACGTTGTCCACCGCGCCGCCCACCGCGCCGGTGAGAGCGGCGACGGTGCCGCCGACGCCGTTGCTGCTCGTACCGCCACCGGAGCCGGGGGTGCTGCCGGGGCTGGACGTGCCGGTGCCCGTCGAGCCGCCCGTGGCCGTGCTGCCGGAGCCCGTGCCGGCCGCGGGGGTGGTCGGGGTGCGTGTGGCCGCCGGGGCCTTCGTCGCTGCGGGTGTGGTGGTGCCGTCCGCGGTGCCGGCGAGGGCGCTCGGGAACGCCACGGGGACCCAGGACGACGGTGCGGCGGCACCGGCGTCGAGGTTGCCGGTGTCGGCGGCCGGGGAGATCGCCACGGTGGGCGTGCTGCCCGCGGCGGCCGTGCCGTCGAGGATGCCCTGACCGGCGTAGGGCCCCGTGGCGGATGCCTGGTCGCCGATCGCGGACGCGTCGGTGAGCGCCGTGGCCCCGAAGACGGATCCCGCGGCCAGCAACGTGCCCGCGGCGATGGCCCCGCGCTTCACCGTCCGGCCCGCGACCGGGACGGCGCGGGGGACGAGGGTGGTGTCGCCGCCTGCGTCGACCGTGTCGTCGCCCGCCCGGGAGGCGCGCGGCTTCAGCGGGCGGTCCAGAGCGTGGGGCGCCCGGCCTTCGCGGCGCAGCAGGCTCCCCACCGACAGCGGCGGGCTGTCGGGGCCGCCCTCGGGCTTGACCGGCACCGGAGCGTTGCGGCGCAGGATATCGGCAACGGTGAGGACGGCCGCGGACGATCCGGGCCCACCGGCGGACGCGAACTGAGCCACTGCAGGGATCCCCCTTTGGAGTGAACGAACTCCCGGATGTCTACCGGATGTGCACACTCTGCGCCAAGTGCCATTCGTCCGTTCATCGTCGTTCACTCGAACGGCGTAGTTCCGCTCGTCGAACGTGGGCGACCGCTCAGCCGATGGAGACGATCTGGAACGCCTCGACGAGCGCGCCGTCGGGCATGTCGAAGCGGCGCGCGTTCAGGCCGGCCCAGCCCCGCATGCGCTCGTCGAGGTCGTCCATGTGCGCGGTCTGGGAGGCGTGCGCCCGCAGCGCCGCGATCTTGCGGTCGATCGTGGCGGTGATGTCGACGGCGTGGTCGGTGCGCTCCTCGGGGGCAGCCATGATCCACATCTCGCGCACGCTCCAGGCCTCGAGGCCCTCGTCGGCCAGGAGTTCGGGGTGGGCGAAGGGGTTGCGGGCGTCGGGGTAGACGGCGGCGAGGGTGGCCTCGCCCGCGGCCCGGTGGTCGGGGTGCGAGGCGCCGATGCGGTTCCAGAAGATCTCCGGCGACTGGGTCAGCACCCGCTCCGGGCGCACCCGGCGGATCTCCCGGCTGATGTCGCGCCGCAGCTCGATACCCGGCGTCAGCCGGCCGTCGGGGTAGTGCAGGAACGTGACGTCCTGCACACCCACCTCCTTGGCCGCGGCCCGCTGCTCGGCCTCGCGCAGCGGGGCCATCCGGTCACGCGGGGTGTCGTCGAAGCCGCCCGCGTCGCCGGAGGTGCAGATGCAGTAGGAGACCTCGATACCCGCCTGCGTCCAGACCGCGACGGTGCCCGCCGCGCCGAAGTCGACGTCGTCGGGGTGGGCGGTGACGACGAGGACGCGCTCGACGTCCGTCAGCGGTGTGGGCACGGAGCGAACACTACGGGGGCCGAACGGGTCAGAGCTCGCCGCGGAACTGCTTGCGCGTGGTACCGAGCGACTGCTGGGCCGCGATCCCGGCGCCTCCGCCGAGGAGGAGGCCGACGATGTCCGGGCCGATGCCGCCGTTGGTGAACAGCAGCCCGATCAGCGCGACACCCGCCGTGCCGCCCGCCACCTTCCAGCGGCCCGACACGTAGTCGGACGTGGCGCCGCCGGAGACGCCGCGCTTGCGCGCCGCGTTGTTGAGCATCGCCAGGTAGCCGACGTGCCCCAGCGCCGTGAGCAGCCCGACGAGGGCCACCACGAACGCAATGATCCCGATCAGATCTCCCATGGACACCACTGTGCCACTGTGCGGCCCGGTGGCGGCGGCTCAGTGCCCGCCGAGCCGTCCCCGGCCCAGCCGCAGCAGGATCATGCCGAGCTCCCGGCCGTCGGTGCCCAGCTCGCCGAACTTGTTGAGCACCGTCATCTCACGGTTGTAGACGATCCGCGGGCCGCCGGCGGCCATCCGCGCGCGGCCGACGCGCTGCGAGACCGCGCTGCGGCGTTTGATCAGCCGCAGGATCTCGGCGTCGATCTCGTTGATCTCGTCGCGGCAGGTCAGGATCTCCTGCTCGGTGAGCGTGTCGTCGGCGGGGACACCGGTCGTGTCGGTCATGGCTTCCTCCTGGTGTCGGGTCCCGGCCCGCGCCCATGAAAGAGCCCCGGGTCCGTCTGGACTCCGGGGCCGTCGTGGGGGCTGGTCAGCAGGCCACGGGAACCGGAATCCGGTACCCGTAGGAAAATCGGCTGCTGCTCAGAAGCACGTGGTGAGTGTGCCACAGCGCAGGACTGTCGGGGAGGCTCGGTACTCTTTCGAGGCGATGAGTGCTCTGTTCGAACTACCCGGCCAAACCTCCGCCGAACCCGCCACCGCCCGTGGTGCGGCCCTGCTGGAGGGGCTCAACCCACGCCAGCGTGAGGCGGTGGTGCACGCGGGCTCGCCGCTGCTGATCGTCGCGGGCGCGGGGTCGGGCAAGACGCGGGTGCTCACCCACCGCATCGCCTGGCTGCTGGCCGAACGCCACGTCCACCCGGGCGAGATCATGTCCATCACCTTCACCAACAAGGCCGCGGCCGAGATGAAGGAGCGGGTCGACGCGCTGGTGGGACGCCGGGCCAACGCGATGTGGGTGTCCACGTTCCACTCGATGTGCGTGCGCATCCTGCGTCGCGAGGCCCAGCACCTGGGCGTGCGCAGCGCGTTCTCCGTCTACGACGCCGACGACACGCGCCGCCTCATCGCGCTGGTCTCGCGCGATCTCGAGCTCGACGCCAAGAAGTTCGCTCCCCGCGCCGTCGCCGCTCAGATCTCGAACCTCAAGAACGAGCTGCTGGGCCCCGACGACGCCCTCGAGCGCGCCACCAACACCTATGAGCGCACGGTGGCGCAGGTCTACGGCGTCTACCAGGCCCGGCTGCGCACGGCCAACGCCTTCGACTTCGACGACCTGATCATGGAGACGGTGTCGCTGCTGCAGCGGCTGCCCGCGGTGGCGGAGTACTACCGGCGGCGGTTCCGCCACGTCATGGTCGACGAGTACCAGGACACCAACCACGCGCAGTACGTGCTGGTCCGCGAGCTGGTGGCACCGGCGGTGCCGGGCGCCCTGCCGGGCGAGCTGTGCGTGGTGGGCGACTCCGATCAGTCGATCTATGCGTTCCGCGGCGCCAACATCCGCAACATCATCGAGTTCGAGAAGGACTTCCCCGAGTCGCGCACCATCCTGCTGGAGCAGAACTACCGCTCCACCCAGCGCATCCTGTCGGCGGCCAACGCTGTGATCGCCCGCAATCCGGACCGCCGCGACAAGCGGCTGTGGTCCGAGCAGGGCGACGGCGAGAAGGTGGTCGGCTACGTCGCCGACAACGAGCACGACGAGGCCGCGTTCGTGGCGCAGGAGATCGACCGGCTCGTCGACGCCGGCGAGTACCGCAACTCCGACATCGCCATCTTCTACCGCACCAACTCGCAGTCCCGTGTCTTCGAGGACGTGTTCGTGCGGGTCGGGCTGCCCTACAAGGTGGTCGGCGGCACGCGGTTCTACGAGCGCAAGGAGATCCGCGACGCGCTGGCGTACCTGCGGGTGCTGTCCAATCCCGAGGACACGGTCAGCCTGCGCCGCATCCTCAACGTGCCCAAGCGCGGCATCGGTGACCGCGCCGAGGAGCTCGTGGCGTCCTACGCCGACCGGGAGCGCATCTCGTTCGCCGCGGCCCTGCGCATCGCGGCCGAGCAACCCGAACGTGTCCCGTCACTGGCCACCCGCTCGCAGCGCTGCATCGCCGCCTTCGTCCGCATCCTCGACGAGCTGGGCGACCTGCTGGAGCGCGGCGAGGCCACGGCCGAGTTGCTGGAGGCGATCTACGCCAAGACCGGCTACACCGACGAGCTGGAGGCCAGCGAGGACGCGCAGGACGGCTCGCGGCGCGACAACCTCGCCGAGCTCGTCACGGTGGCGCGCGAGTTCGCGGGCGACGCGGCCGTGGCTGACGCGGCCGTCGCCCCGGAGTTCGCTCAGCAGGATTTCGATGGGGGGGAGCCCGAGCCCGGCGTCCCGGAGCCCGGATCGCTGGCGGCGTTCCTGGAGCGCGTGGCACTGGTCGCCGACGCCGACTCCATCCCCGACAACGACGAGGGCATGGTCACGCTGATGACCCTGCACACCGCGAAGGGCCTGGAGTTCCCGGTCGTGTTCGTCACCGGCTGGGAGGACGGCGTGTTCCCGCACATGCGGGCCATGGGCGATCCGGCCGAGCTGGCCGAGGAGCGGCGCCTCGCCTACGTCGGCATCACCCGGGCCCGGGAGCGCCTCTACATCTCCCGCGCCATGATCCGCTCGTCGTTCGGGCAGCCCAACGCCAACCCGGCGTCGCGGTTCCTGGGCGAGGTGCCCGACGAGCTGGTCGACTGGCGGCGCTCGGAGCCCGAGCGCTCGGCCCCGGTCGGCCGGTTCGGCTTCGGGAAGCGCGCAGCGTCCGATTCTGGCGCCACTCACCGCGGCACCTGGAACGTGCCCAAGGCCTCCATGGCGCCCAGCCTCAGCCTCGATGTCGGCGATCGCGTCAACCACGACAAGTACGGTCTCGGCACAGTCGTGGCGTCCGACGGCACCGGGGTGCGCGCCACCGTCACCATCGACTTCGGCAGCGCGGGCACCGTGCGTCTGATGCTGATCGGCGGCGTGCCGATGCAGAAGTTGTAGTCGCCCTCACCGACCGCGAGCCGCCCGGGTGCTAGCCGCCCTCGCCTGCGTTCGTTCCGGGGTCCTTGCCGATGTCGATGCCGTGCTCGGCCAGCCACGGCAGGGGGTTGATCTTGGTGCCGTCGGGCTGCCAGATCTCGAAGTGCAGGTGCGGTCCGGTGGACTGACCGCGGTTGCCGATCTCGGCGATCTGCTCGCCTGCCTTCACCTTGTCGCCGACCTTCACGAACATCCGGTTCACGTGGCCGTAGACGCTGTGGCTGCCGTCGGGGTGGCGCAGCACCACCCACAGGCCGAAGCCGGAGGCGGGGCCGGCGTCCTCCACCACACCGTCGGTCACGGCGTAGATCGGGGTGCCGATGGCGTTGGCGATGTCGACGCCGTAGTGCATGGCGCCCCAGCGGCCGCCGAAGCCGGAGGTGAACGTGCCGATCGCCGGCCGGACGAACACCTCGTTGTCGAACACGTGCGCGTCGGTGGCGCCGGACGCCTCGGCCGTGTTGATCAGGGCGGCCTGCTTGGCCAGCTGCTGGCCGATGGAGGTGGCCTTGACGAGGTTCTGCACGTCGACCTCGGACTGGGGGTCGAGCGCGCCGATCGCGAGGGTGTTGCCCGGCAGCTGGTCGCCGCCGATGGCGTTGACGGCGAACCCGGACCCGCCCGAGGTGGGGGTGCTCGCGCTGACCTGGGCCACGGGCACCATCGCGCTGGCCATCACCGGGGCGGCGTCGGCGGGCATCACGAACGAGACGAGTGTCTGCCCGGCTGCGACGACTGCGCCTGCGGCGACAGCGGCAACCGTCGCGCGCCCGTGCACGGACGCGGCGGGTGGCGCCGGGAGACGATGCACGCCCGGGACCGCGACGACGGTGATGCGCGTCGTGCGGTCGGGTTCGTCCTCCTGGGCGCCGCTTGGGGAGCGGTGGCGCGCCAAGACCTGCCCTTCTCGACCGAGTGCCTGTGGTGCTCGTGCGGTGAGGCGTGCACAGTGGTCGTGGCCGGCGCGGATGGGGAGTTCCGCGGGGACGATTCGGGGGCGTCCCTGTTGCCGTCGTGACCGGTCTGTGACCCGAGCCGGTGAAACGTAGCGCTGGTCACTCGCGGCGGGCAAATCGGGTTGCGGCGTGTCGGATCCGGGTCGAGGAGGATCAGGACGCGGGCGAGTCCTGCTCACGGAGAGTCGGAATTGCGCGCACATCCCGGGCCTGACCACGGCGAAAAGAGTGAGGCCGATGGTCCGAACGGGCGAGCGCGGTGGCTACCCAGTGCACAACGCGCGGATCAATCGGCAGCGATAAGTGACCGACATCACGTATCTCGAACTGCTCGACGTCGAGATCGGGGTGGGTCAGGCGTGCGTTGCGCTGCGGCACGATCATCTGGTCCATCCGGCTCCAGACCACCAGAAACCGCGTGGAGCACCGCGGGGCCGGCCCGGCGAGCTCCTCGAGGAGCTCGGATCCCGGCCGCAGCTGGCGGGCGAGCGGCGTGGGCATCAGGTACGCGGTGAGGGTGCCGGTGTGCGGGCTGCCCAGTGTCACGAGCGTGTCGACGGCGGCCGAGCCGCCCATCCGCTGCACGTAGTAGCGGGCGATCATGCCGCCCAGCGAATGGCCGACGATGTGCACCTTCTCGGCGCCGGTCTGCTCGCGCAGCTTCTCGACGTGGTTGCGCAGCTGGTGGGCGGCATCGCGGAGGTCGCCGGTGAACAGGCTGTAGTTGACGGCGTGGACCACGCCGAAGCCGCGGCGGCGCAGGGTACGACGGAACACGGTGAACACCGACCGGTTGTCCATGATCCCGTGCACCAGCAGGATCGGCGTGCCCGCCGCCTCGACGTCGGTGACCACGAGGCTGCGACGCAACGGCCGGAGGTTGTCGGTGCGGTAGCCGTCGTCGGACTCGGTGAGCTGCTCGGCGATGACCCCGGCCGGGTACACGGCGAGGTGTGCGGCGAGCCACGTCCACTCGACGGCGATCCCGCGCACACCCGCCGGAGTGCCGAACGTGCGGGCGACGTAGCCGGCGGCCTGGCCCACCTCGCCCACACCGGTGCGCACCGCGTCGGCCATCGTGGCCAGGCGGTCGAGTCCTCCACGGACCAACGCCATGCATGAACGGTAAGTGATCGGAGGCCCCACCGCTGCCTCTGTTCGCCCCGTCGTGGCCGAGGGTCCGTCGGCGGTCGGGTGACAGCAGTCACCGGCCCAGGTCAGGGCAGGTAAGGCGGTCGTCGCTAGGGTCCAGGACGAAGCGCATTCGCGGGCTCTCCCTCCGCAGAGGGCCCGCATACAGAGGCGGAGTGGGAGAGAAGTCGAGTGGACCTCTACGAGTACCAGGCGAAGGATCTCTTCGCCGCGCACGGAGTCCCGGTCCTGCCGGGCAGGACCGTGGAGACGGCCGAGGACGCGAAGGCGGCGGCGGCCGAACTCGGCACCGCGGTCGTCGTCAAGGCGCAGGTCAAGGTGGGTGGTCGCGGCAAGGCCGGCGGCGTCAAGCTCGCCGAGACGCCCGATGAGGCGGCCGAGAAGGCCACCGGCATCCTCGGGCTGGACATCAAGGGCCACACGGTCCACCGCGTCCTGGTCACCACGGCCAGCGACATCGCGGAGGAGTACTACTTCTCCTTCCTGCTCGACCGGTCCAACCGCACCTTCCTCGCCATGGCGAGCGCCGAGGGCGGCATGGAGATCGAGCAGCTCGCCGTCGAGCGCCCGGACGCCCTGGCGCGCATCCCGATCGACGCGATCGTCGGGGTGGACAAGGCCAAGGCCGTCGACATCCTCACGCAGGCGAAGTTCCCGGCCGTCGTGATCGACGACGCCGCCGACGCCGTGGTCAAGCTGTGGGAGACCTTCGTGGCGGAGGACGCCACGCTCGTCGAGGTCAACCCCCTGGTCCGCGACCCGCAGGACAAGATCATCGCACTGGACGGCAAGGTCACGCTCGACGACAACGCCGAGTTCCGCCACCCCGACCACGCGGCGCTGGTCGACCAGCAGACCGAGAACCCGCTCGAGGCCAAGGCCAAGGCCAAGGGCCTCAACTACGTCAAGCTCGACGACGGCCAGGTCGGCATCATCGGCAACGGCGCGGGGCTGGTCATGAGCACCCTCGACGTCGTCGCGTACGCGGGCGAGAAGCACGGTGGCGTCAAGCCCGCCAACTTCCTCGACATCGGCGGCGGGGCCTCGGCGCAGGTCATGGCCGACGGTCTCGACGTCATCCTCGGGGACCCCGACGTCAGGTCGGTGTTCGTCAACGTCTTCGGCGGCATCACCGCGTGCGACGCGGTGGCCACCGGCATCGTCGAGGCGCTGGCCATCCTGGGCGCCTCGGCCACCAAGCCGCTCGTCGTCCGGCTGGACGGCAACAACGTCATCGAGGGTCGCAGGATCCTCGACGACGCCAACCACCCCCTGGTCACCCAGGTGGACACGATGGACAACGCGGCCGACAAGGCCGCCGAGCTCGCACACGTGGGGGCCTGAACCAATGTCGATCTTCCTGAACGAGAACAGCAAGGTCATCGTCCAGGGCATCACCGGTGGTGAGGGCACCAAGCACTCCACCAAGATGCTCGCGGCGGGCACCGACATCGTCGGCGGCGTGAACGCGCGCAAGGCCGGCACGACCGTCGAGATCGGCGGCAAGAAGCTGCCGGTGTTCGGCACCGTCGAGGAGGCGATGAAGGAGACCGGCGCGAACGTCAGTGTCGCCTTCGTGCCCCCGAAGTTCACCAAGGACGCCGTGATCGAGGCCATCGACGCCGAGATCCCGCTGCTGGTGATCATCACCGAGGGCGTGCCGGTCCACGACTCCGCCTACTTCTGGGCCCACGCGGTCGCGAAGGGGAACAAGACGCGCATCATCGGCCCGAACTGCCCCGGCATCATCAGCCCCGGCAAGTCCAACGCCGGCATCATCCCGGCCGACATCGCGGGCGCCGGCAAGATCGGGCTCGTGTCCAAGTCGGGCACGCTGACCTACCAGATGATGTACGAGCTGCGCGAGATCGGCTTCTCGACCGCCATCGGCATCGGCGGCGACCCGATCATCGGCACCACGCACATCGACGCGCTCGAGGCATTCGAGGCCGACCCCGAGACCGCCGCGATCGTCATGATCGGCGAGATCGGCGGCGACGCGGAGGAGCGCGCGGCGGCCTACATCAAGGAGCACGTGACGAAGCCGGTCGTCGGCTACGTCGCCGGGTTCACCGCGCCGGAGGGCAAGACCATGGGCCACGCCGGCGCCATCGTCTCCGGCTCGGCCGGCACCGCCCAGGCGAAGAAGGAGGCCCTCGAGGCCGCGGGCGTCAAGGTCGGCAAGACGCCGAGCGAGACCGCGGACCTGATGCGGGAGATCATCGCGGGCCTGTAGTCCCCGGCCCTCATTTGCAGCAAAGCCACGTTCATGCAGCCAGATGGCGTGAACGTGGCTTTGCTGCAACCGGGCACAGGGCGCTCTCAGGCCCGTGGGCTACCTTCGGTTCTGCCTCAAGGTGGGCCGCGGGGGTCCGCCATCCTAGGGAGTCCTCTGTCATGTCGCAGCAACCCACGCCTCCGGCCGCCGAGTCCACGGCGCCCTCCGACGCCCAGCCGGTCCTCGGGCAGGTGCGGCTGCTGGCGCTCGGCGCAGCCGGCCTGGGCGTCGTCGTCTACCTGTTCGGGTTCTTCGCCCAGTTCGGGCTCGCCACCACCCTGCTCGGGCCGCTGCTCGTCGGCGGTGGGCTCCTCGTCGGGGCGTCGGTCCTGCCGAAGGTCGGGAAGGTGCTGCTCCCCGGAGCCGTGGCCGTCACCGTCGGCATGCTGATGCTGCTCCAACTCGTGGCCGGCGGCGGGGCGTCCACCACCGTGGTCATCGCACTCGTGGTCGCGTTCCTGGAGGCCGTGGCCGCCGTCGGTGCCGTGCTGATGGACGCCGGCATCATCACCGCGCCCGCGCCGCGTCCCAAGGCCACCGACCACGGGCAGCAGCAGTACCCCGGCTACCCGCAGCAGGGCTACCCGCAGCAGGGCGGCCAGCCCGGATACGGGTCGGGTTACCCGCAGCAGGGCGGTCAGCCCGGATACGGCCAGCCCCAGGCCTACGGACAGCCGGGCCCGCAGCCCGGTTACGGCCAGCCCGGCTACGGGGCACCGCAGTACGGCAACCAGGCCTACGGCCAGCCCCAGGCCTACGGTCAGCCCGGTGGCTACGGCCAGCAGGCCCCGTCCGCCCCGGAGCAGCCGGCGTGGGCCCAGCAGGCGCCCGAGTCCCCGGCCCAGTCGCCCGCGCCCTGGTACGGCGGTGGCTCCGACGCCACCGTCGCCACGCCCGTGGGCACGCCTCCGGCGTCGTCCGCGCCGGTCGGGTCCGACGTGACCAGCGCGATCCGTCCCGGCGAGGCCACCCCGCCCACCGGCGAGGGACGCCACGAGCACCCGGGCCCGGACGAGAACGGCACCACGCGTTTCACGCCGTCGGACGAGGGCACGAAGAACTAGGGGCCGCTGCCCGGCGTGCCTGCCCGGCCGCGACGGTTCGCGCTGCGACCCTGAACGTATGACCAGCACCCTCGAAGGCCGGGCGGACGGCGATCCGGCCGTCGCCGGCCCCGACGACGCTCCCGCGGTCACCCCCGTCGAGGGCCTCGACCGGCTGCGGATCCTGCTCGCCGGGGCGATGGGCACCGTCCTGGTCAGCTACGCGTTGCTGGTCCCCGCGGCGGCGCTCGTCGTCCTGACGGCCGGCGGGGGCCTCTCGCTCGACGGTGCCTTCGCCGCCGCGATCCCGCTGTGGCTCGCCGCGCACCAGATCCCGCTCGTCCTGCAGGGGCAGCCCCTCAGCGTCCTGCCGCTGCTCCCCACCGGCGTCGTGATCGCGGTGGTGCTGGCCGGGTCGGCCTGGGCGGTGCGCCGCCTGGGCCGCCGCTTCCGTACCGACGCCGGGGCCGTGCTGGCTTCCGTCGCGGGCGCGCACGCTGCCGTCGCGGTGCTCGGGAGTGCGCTCCTGCCGTCGGCGGCCGAGGTGAGCGCCGCCCCGTGGGCCGCCATGATCGGCGGTGGGCTGGTGGCCGGTGCGGCCGCCGCGCTCGGGGTCGCCCGGGCGTGCGGGCTGCCGGCCGAGTGGACCGGCCGTGTCCCCGGATGGGCGTGGGCCGGTCTGCGGGCCGCCGGCGTCGCCGTGACGGCTGTGCTGGTGGCCGGTGCCCTCACCCTGCTGGTGGCGCTCGTCCTGAGTGCGCCGTCGGTCGCCGGGGCCTACCGGCAGCTCGCTCCGGGCGTCGGTGCCGGTCTCGGACTGACGCTGCTCATGCTCGCCTACCTGCCCAACGCCGTGATCGCCGGAGCCGCGTGGGTGCTGGGCCCCGGCGTGGCTGTCGGCACGGCCACCGCGTCGCCGTTCGCCGCCTACCCCGGGGGCGCGCAGTCGCACATCCCGCTGCTCGCCGCCCTGCCCACCACGACGCCACCCGCGTGGGCGCTCGCCGTGCTGGTGGTGCCGATCGCCGCGGGCGTCCTGGCGGGTCTCGTCTGCCGTCGTTCGGTGGACGGCCCCGCACAGCTGCCGGCCGCCGTCACCGCCGCGGTGCTGGCCGCGCTGGCGCTCGGCCTGCTGGCCGTGCTCGCCGGGGGACATCTGGCGGCCGGCGTGTTCGACCCGATCCGCGTGCCGGCCGGGCTCGTGATCCCCGCCGCACTCCTGCTCGTCGGCGTTCCGGCCGTGCTCGTGGCGGCGGTCCAGCGCCGCGGCGACCCCGAGGTCGACGACGAGGCGACCGAGGATGCCGAGGCGCCCGAGGACGGCCCGGAGCGATCGGCCGCGGCGAAGGCCCGTGCGGCCCGCGCCCGCCGCCGGGCGGCGTCGAACGGTGGCGGTCGGGACGGCGGGTCACCGGCTGACGAGGACCCGGCCGACGAGGACGACGGAGCCGAGCCGGACAGTGCTGTCGAGCCGGACAGTGCTGTCGAGCCGGACAGTGCTGTCGAGCCGGACAGGGCTGTCGAGCCGGACAGGGCTGTCGAGCCGGACCGTGCTGGCGGTCCGGCCGGCGAGGGCGAGACGACCGGGGAAGGTGCCGACCGGGTCGGGGCCGACGAGCAGACGGATCACCCGGACGACGCGGTCGAGCGGGACCGGGCCGATGACCCGGCCGGCGACGACGACGCGGCCGAGGCGACCAGCCGCGACGGGAAGGAGGCCGGGGACGGCGCGACGGTGGCCGACGACCCGGCGGACCCCGCCGACGACCCCGGGGCAACCGTCGGAACCGCCGGGGACGGGGCCACCGGCGCTCGCGAGGCCGCCGCCGGGCGGGCGCCGGCAGCGCACGAGACCGTCGATCATGCCGAGCCCGGGCAGGCGGCCGGTCCGCGGGTCACCACCGATCACGACCGGTCGTGGGGGGCCGGGGACGGCGAGCCGGCGCCGCGGACGGTCGCCGAGCTCGTGGAGCTGCGGGCCCGCCAGGCCGCGCGGGAGGCGGAGAACGGGTGAGCCGACCGGCGTGTGACCTGCGCCGCGGCCTAGGCTGAGGGCACATCCCGCAGTCCCCGTTCGTCGAGGAGCCCGCTTGTCCGCGCCGTCGCGTCCGCCCTACCGGGTCGAGATCCCCGTCCCGGCCCGCGTCGTGGTGCTGGTGTCCGGGTCGGGCACCCTGCTGCAGGCCCTACTGGACGCGCCCGACCTGCCGGCGCAGGTGGTCGCCGTCGGGGCGGACCGGGGCGACATCGAGGGCCTCGCCCGCGCCGGGCGCGCCGGCATCCCCGCGTTCACCGTCCGCGTCCGGGACCACGCCGACCGGGCCGCCTGGGATGCCGCGCTCGCCAAGGCCGTCGCCGAGCACCGCCCCGACCTCGTCGTGAGCGCGGGCTTCATGAAGATCCTGGGTCCGGGGTTCCTGGCGGGCGTCGGCGCCCCGATGATCAACACTCATCCGGCGCTGCTGCCGTCGTTCCCCGGCACGCACGGCGTCGCCGATGCACTGGCCTACGGCGTCAAGGTCACCGGGGCCACCGTCCACCTCGTCGACGAGGGCATGGACACCGGTCCGGTACTGGCGCAGGCCGCCGTTCCGATCGAGGGCGGCGACACCGTCGGGTCGCTGCACGAACGCATCAAGATCGAGGAGCGGCGGTTGCTCGTGGGCACCGTCGCCGCGCTGGCCCGGCAGGGGGCCACTGTGACCGGACGAGAGGTGACCATTCCGTGAGCGACCGCAGGCCCGTCAAGAGAGCCCTGATCAGCGTCTACGACAAGGCCGGGCTCCTGGAGCTGGCCACCGGGCTGCACGCGCTGGGCGTCGAGATCGTCTCCACCGGCTCCACCGCGCAGCGCATCGCCGACGCCGGTGTGCCCGTCACGCCGGTGGAGGAGCTCACCGGCTTCCCCGAGTGCCTCGACGGCCGGGTCAAGACCCTGCACCCCCGCGTGCACGCCGGCCTGCTGGCCGACACCCGCAAGCCCGAGCACCTCGCGCAGCTCGAGCAGCTCGGGATCGCGCCGTTCGACCTGCTGGTGAGCAACCTCTACCCGTTCACCGAGACGGTCGCGTCCGGCGCCGCCCCCGACGAGTGCGTCGAGCAGATCGACATCGGCGGGCCTGCGATGGTCCGCGCGTCGGCGAAGAACCACGACAGCGTGGCCGTCGTCGTCGATCCGGAGCGGTACGAGTGGGTGCTGGAGCAGCTCAAGAACGGCGGCTTCGCGCTCCAGGACCGGCGCCTGCTGGCGGCCGACGCGTTCCGGCACACCGCGTCGTACGACGTGGCCGTCGCGTCGTGGATGGGCAGTGTCCTGGCCCCCGACCCCGACGGCGGGATCTTCCCGTCCTGGGTCGGCGGCAGCTGGGAGCGCAGCGCCACCCTGCGCTACGGCGAGAACCCGCACCAGGCCGCGGCGCTCTACGTCTCGGGCGCGGGCGGGCTGGCCGACGCCGAGCAGCTGCACGGCAAGGCCATGTCCTACAACAACTACGTCGACTCCGACGCCGCGTGGCGCGCTGCGCACGACCACGGTGACGCCCCCACCGTCGCCGTCATCAAGCACGCCAACCCGTGCGGCATCGCCATCGGCACCGACATCGCCGACGCCCACCGCAAGGCCCACGCCACCGACCCCGTCAGCGCGTTCGGCGGGGTGATCGCGGCCAACGCCGAGGTCAGCGTCGCGATGGCCGGGCAGGTCGCGGAGATCTTCACCGAGGTCGTGCTCGCGCCGTCCTACGCCGACGGGGCGCTGGAGGTGCTCGCGCGGAAGAAGAACGTGCGCGTGCTGCGGCTGGCCACGCCCGCCCGGCAGGGCGGGGTCGAGATGCGGCCGATCTCCGGCGGGGTTCTCCTGCAGCAGCGCGACGCGATCGACGCCCCCGGCGACGATCCCGCCAACTGGGTGCTGGCCACCGGCGAGCCCGCCTCCGACGAGGTGCTCGCCGACCTCGCGTTCGCCTGGCGGGCCTGCCGCGCGGTGAAGTCCAACGCGATCCTGCTGGCGTCGGGCCGCGCGGCCGTCGGCGTCGGGATGGGCCAGGTCAACCGGGTGGACGCGGCACAGCTCGCCGTCGCCCGCGCCGGGGACCGGGCTGCCGGGTCGGTCGCCGCCTCGGACGCGTTCTTCCCCTTCGCCGACGGCCTGCAGGTGCTCCTGGACGCCGGGGTGCGGGCGGTGGTGCAGCCGGGCGGCTCCGTGCGCGACGCCGAGTCGACCGAGGCCGCGGCGAAGGCCGGCGTCACGATGTACCACACAGGCACCCGCCACTTCGCCCACTGAGCGGCCGCGAAAATCGCTGGCCCACCGGGCTAGTAGACCGTCGCCTCTAACGTTCGGGGTAGAGGTGTCGGAGTCTGGTGCGGGCGTCGCTGGTGGTGAAGTGCCAGTTGACCTGTCGTTGGTCGGTGTTGGTGGTGGCCTGCCAGGCGGCGAGTT
>JBBRLM010000105.1:0-15992 GCA_038231335.1 Mycobacteriales bacterium | reverse complement strand
CACATGCACCTACGATCCCTGCGCGACACGCTGGAACGCGTCACCCAACCCGTGGGTGCCACCGGCCATACTGAGGCCGTCACAGCCGCCTGATGATCACCGGGCCGCCACCGAAGTTCCACGAGATTCGGGACATCCTCGTGACGTCCGCTGATGCGCTTTCCGACCGAGAGTTCGACTTGGTATGCGCCAGAGGCGTAGACGCTCAGCCCGCTGAGGTGTGAGTTCTCCATGCGACCATCCTTGCGCGCGGCTGCCGGCAAGGATGCGCAACGCTCGGTTCCAGCCGCCGATCCGGCAGCGGGGCGCCGTCGACGATGCGGAAGTAGGCGACGGCGGAGACGTCGACGCTGACGTTGTCGCGGGTGATGATCCCCTGGGACTGGATCGGCATGGTGATGATCCGCAGGGTCACCCGGTGCATCACGTCGACGAACGGGATCATCATCCGGAATCCCGGTTCCCGGGCGCCGCTCACTTGGATGAGGGCCTGGCTGGTCGACCCGAGGAGCAGGCCGGTGAACCCTCCGTGGCCGCGGCTGCCGACCACCAGCAGCTGCGCGGGGACGGCGTTCTCGAGCAGCGACCGTGCGGGGGTGTTCCGGTCGACGACGCGCCGCACCGTGACGTCGGGGTACTTCTCCTGCCACCCGGCGAGGCGCTCGGCCAGCACCTCTTTATCGTCCGCCGTCGCCTCATCCCATCCGGTGTGCATGGCACGGCTGTAGCTGAACGGCTCGGTCCAGGCGTGGACGGCGACCAGGTCGGCACGACGCCAGGACGCCTCGTCGAACGCTGCGGCCACGGCCGCGTCACTGAGCGGCGAACCGTCCACGCCCACCACCACCGGACCGTCGATCGGTGGGGTCTCGTCGGCGTGGTTCCCGCGGATGACGGCCACCGGGCAGTGAGCGTGTTCGGCGACGGCCACCACGGAGGAGCCGACCCGAATCTCGGTGGATCCCCCCGTCCCACGTGCCCCGACCACGAGGAGCAGGGCGCCGTCACTCTCCTCGACCAGGGCCGCTGCGGGCCCGGACATGCGCACGGCGACGGTCACGTCCAGGTCCGGGTACCGGCCGAGGACCTCGGCACGGGAGTCGGCAAGGATGTGCTCCCCGTCGGACCGCAGCAGGTCGAAGTAGGCCCGGCCGGGGGCGAGCCAGGCGCCGTAGGCGAGCGAGTTGGTGTCGACGGCGTGCACGAGCCGGATCGGTTGGCGGCGCTCTGCCGCCTCGGCGGCGGCCCAGAGTGCGGCGTGCAGCGACGAGGGCGATCCGTCGACGGCGGCGATGATCCTGGGCGCGGTGATGGTGCTGGTCACTGGCTGATGTCCGTTCGTAGGTCCTGCTCCACGGCCACGATCACCGCTGTTTCCGCGACGGTCCCGGCGGATCGATCCGAGCGACCGTAGGTTCCGCTTCCCAGCACCGGTTACGGCCGTTGGGCACCGGGAGCGCAGGACGCGCGTGCGGAGGGGAGGGACCTTGTCCCTCTGCGGACGGCTACGGGCGAGGTCACGGGTCACCCCCAGAAGCTGCTCGCCGCCCAGGCCGTGCAGCGAGTGCACGGCGCCACCGCGACGTGAACGCCGTCGTTCACGATCAGATGATCACGTTGTCCGGAGTCGTCGGGTGGCGCTACCAGCACGACGCCGCAGAGCGGGCCGTCCGCCACATCAGTGGCGAGACCGGTATCGCCACTACCGGCACCGTCCGGCCAACAGCGCCGGCGAACGGCGCCAAGTCGGCCATCACCGCGGCTCTCGTGCGTCACGCCCGACTCGAGAGCAGGCGCATCACGGTGACCACCGCTGTCGTCGGCGTCGCCACGATCGAGGGCACGGTGCGCTCGTGGTCGGAGGGCTCTGCTCGGCATTGAGTACAGGCACGGCAGGCACGACAGGTACTTGGCGGCGAGGACTCGGGCCGGAGGGCCCTGCCCGGTGTCGGCCGGAGCTGCGAGGGTCGTGGCTGTGAACCCAGTCGACGAACAGGTACTGCCGGAGATCGTTGTCGAGGTTCGGGGCGGCATCGCGGATGACCTCGCGGAGTACATCAGGGAGAAGGTGACCGATGCGCTCACCCGCACCCGTCGCCCGGTGCCGCGCGTGCACGTGCGGGTGGTGAAGCACGGCGATCCGGCGCGGGAGAAGGGTGTCACGGCGCACGCGAACGTCGATCTCGACGGCCGGCCGTTGCTGGCCCACGCCGCGGCGGCGACTCCGCGTGCGGCCGTCGATCTACTCGTGGAGCGCCTGCGGCACCGGCTCGCACGGCTGCCGCGTGATCGGCGACCCCGCCCTGGACCCCGCCCCGGGCCGAGGGACGGCCACGGTCCCGGGCCTGCCGGCGAGCCGGGGATCGTCCGGCACGCCACGAGCAGTCCCGACCGGCTGTCGGTGGACGAGGCCGTCGCCGAGATGGATGACCTGGGACTCGACTTCCACCTGTTCGTCGAGTCGTGCACCGGGCAGGACGCCGTGGTCTACCGGGACGGTCCGACCGGGCTGCGGCTGAGCCGGTCCGCAGGTGGACCCGACATCGACGGGTCCCACAGCGTCGTCGTCACGGTCAGCCCGCAGCATCCGCCGCTGCTGGACACGGCGGAGGCGATCGAACGCCTGCGCGTCACCGGCCTGCCGTTCCTGTTCTACCTCGACGCCGACCACGAGCGGGCCACCGTGCTCTACCACCGCGACGACGGCGACTACGGCCTGATCGACCCCGCCGTCAGGTGAGTGGCTGGTTCCTGAGCACCGTCCTGATCCTGGTGTTCGTGCTGGTCGGGGGG
Organism: Mycobacteriales bacterium; assembly: GCA_038231335.1. GTDB lineage: Bacteria > Actinomycetota > Actinomycetes > Mycobacteriales > Pseudonocardiaceae > Pseudonocardia. The sequence continues at coordinate 13,199 of JBBRLM010000105.1, read as the reverse complement.
TACTTCTCCGCGACGGAGATGGCCCTGGTCTCGCTGCGCGACGGTCAGGTCCGCAGGCTCGCCGAGCAGGGCCCGAAGGGCCGGGCGATCGCCCGGCTGCGCAGCGACCCCAGCCGGTTCCTGTCCGTGGCGCAGATCGGGGTCACGTCGGCGGGGTTCTTCGCGGCCGGCTACGGGGGCGCGACCCTCGCGGTGGACCTGGCCCAGGTCCTGCGCGGCTCGGGAGTGCCGGACGCCGTCGCCCCGGCGGCCGGTCTGGTGTCGGTGACGCTCGCGGTGTCCTACGTGTCGCTGGTGTTCGGCGAGCTGGTCCCGAAGCGGTGGGCGATGGCGAGGCCCGCGGCGGTCGCGACGTTCGCCGCGCCCGTCCTCGACCGGGTCGGCCGGGTGCTGCGGCCGGTGATCTGGCTGCTCATGGCCTCGGCCGACGCCGTCGTCGGGCTCCTCGGGATGGATCCGCGGGCGCGGGCCGGGGGAGTGAGTGAGGAGGAGCTCCGCGAGCTCGTCGGGTCGCAGCCCGACCTGACCATGGAGGAGCGCAGGGTGCTGGCGGACGTGTTCACCGCCACCGACCGGTTGGTCGCCGAGGTGATGATCCCGCGCACGGAGATCGACTTCCTGGCGGGGGCGATGACGACCGATGAGGCCGTCGCGTTCGTCGTCGCCCATCCGCACTCCCGCTACCCGGTCTCCGGTGGCTCACCCGACGACGTGCTGGGTGTGGTGCACGCCCGTGACGTCCTGGGTGCCGCCCGCCGTCGCCGGCTCGGTGAGACGGCGCCCGCGACGACCGCGGCACTGGCCGGTACGGCGCTTGCGCTCCCCGACACGCTGCCGCTGATCGAGGCGCTGTCCCGGATGCGCCGCCACGGGCGCCTCGCGGTGGTGGTCGACGAGTATGGCGGGACCCCGGTTCACGGTGCTCGAGACCGACGGGCACCGCGCGGCGCTCGTGCGGGTCGCGCCGGACGCCGCGTAGTTCTCTCGGCCCCGGAGGGCCGTGCCGTTGGGCCCTGTGCGGCGGCCGAGAGGGGGCCCAGAGTGCGGGCATGGCCCAGACCCGACCCGCTCCTTCCCCGCACCGAGGACGAGATCCGTACCGCGGTGATCGAGGAGCCGGCCTGGGTGTCCAGCACACACAGCACGACGCACCTGTCGTTCTCCGACTGAGCGGCGGGCACCTGTGGGGTCGCTGACCGATGTCACGTACTGGGCTCGGGGCAGTGGGTTGGAGATCGTGCTGCTCGTCCTGGGTTCGGTGCTGCTGACGAGGTTGGCGGCGTGGGTCCGGGTGCGGATGATCGGGCATGTCGACGCCCATGACGACAGCACCGAGTCGCTGGTGCGGTCCGAAGAGGCCAAGCACCGGCACGCGCTGATCCAGGTGCTGACGTGGGTGGTGCTGGTGCTGGTCTACTGCGTGGCGGCGGTGCTGGTGGTGGCGCGGCTCGGTATTCCGCTCACCGGGCTGGTGGCGCCGGCGACGATCGTGGGGGTGGCGTTCGGTCTGGGTGGGCAGCGGATCGTTCAGGACGTGTTGGCCGGGTTCTTCATCATCGCCGAGCGTCAGTACGGGTTCGGGGATCTGGTGCGGGTGTCCACGAGGGGTGTGGTGGGTGATGCGACGGGCACGGTGGAGGACGTGAACCTGCGGGTCACCCGGCTGCGTTCGGTGGACGGCGAGGTGATCATCGTGCCGAACGGGCAGATCGCCCGCACCATCAACCTGTCGCGGGACTGGGCGCGTGCGGTGGTCGACGTGCCGATCCCGGCGACGGTCGGCGTCAGGCGGGCCACGGAGATCCTGCAGCTGGTGGGGGCGGCCGCGTGGGGCGACGACGAGCTACGGGCGCTGCTGCTCGACGCTCCGATGGTGATGGGGGTGGAGACGATCGAGGTCGACGAGTTCCGGATCCGGATGGTCGCCCGCACGCTGCCGGGCAAGCAGTTCGCGGTGGGTCGGGAGTTGCGTACGCGGGTGGCGGTGGCGTTTCGCAAGGAGGGGCTGACGGTGCCTGCGCAGCTGGATACGGCCCAGTCGACCGGCAGCTTCGGGTGACAGTGCGCGTGGGGTTCTCGACGGTGGTCCTGACCGTCGTGTTCGCCGGGGTGCTGGCGCTCTACGTGCAGGTGCGGCCGCCGCCCGTGCCCGTCGCAGGGACCGGAACGGCCGAGTCCTCCACGTCCTCGACCTCGGAGCCGACACGGACCCCGACCGCGCCACGGACGACGGAGCCGGCGACCGAACCGACATCCGCACCGACGAGCAGAGGAGCGCCGTCTCCGACGAAGTCCCCGTCGGCGGTACCGGAATCCGGGGCCCCGACGACCGATAGTGGACCGCGCGCGACTCCCGAGTCCTCGCCGACATCCGAGGACGTGAGTACGCCGTAGCGGCGATGGCCGGTCGTCCGCCGACTGCCCGAACTCCCAGCCAAGCACCGCGCATTTCAGCCCTACGCAGGACGACCGTGCACGATGGTGACCGGGCACGGCGCGTGCTGGGCGCACTGCTGGCTGACCGAGCCGAGCAGGAGCCCGGCGAAGCCGCCGTGGCCCCGGGAGCCGACGACGAGCATGTCGGCCCCGCGGGCCTGCCCGATCAGCACCCGGGCCGGGGGCCCGTTGGCCACCACCCGCTCGATCGTCGCGGCACCGTCCGCCTCGGCCTTGTCGACAGCCGCGTCCAGTGCGGCTCGGGTGCTCTCCTCGAGCCCCGTCGGATCGATCATGGGACCCCACGCGCCGCCGGTGTAGGCCAGCGTCTCGAGATCCCAGGTCATGACGGCCCGCACGACGGCTCCGCGCAGCCTGGCCTCCTCCACCGCGAACCGCAGGGCGGCCTGTGCCCCGTCCGATCCGTCGACACCGACGACGACCGTTGCCATGGTGTTCTCCTCATTCGAATTTCTGCTGCTGGATGGGGCAGTCATGGCACGTAGGCGTGCAGGCCCGCGAGGAGCGCGCCCAGCTCGGCCTTGGCGTCGCCGAAGAGCATCGCCGTCTTCGGGTCGGTGTAGAGCTCGTTGTCGACGCCGGCGTAGCCGTGCCCGAGCGACCGCTTGATCACGATCACGCTCGCGGCCTTGTCGACGTCGAGGATGGGCATGCCGGACACGGCGTTGCCGGGGCGGCGGGCGGCCGGGTTGGTGACGTCGTTGGCGCCGACGACGAGCACGACGTCGGTGCTCGCGAACTGCGGATTGATCTCGTCGAGGTCCTTGAGCTGGGTGTAGGGGGCGTTGGCCTCGGCGAGCAGCACGTTCATGTGGCCGGGCATGCGGCCGGCGACGGGGTGGATGCCGTAGCTGACGTCCACGCCGTGGTCGGTGAGGGCCTGGGCGAGCTCGACGAGCTCGTGCTGGCCCTGCGCGGCGGCCAGCCCGTACCCGGGCACGATGACGACCTTGTGCGAGTAGGCGAGCTGCAGTGCGGCGTCGTCGACGGTCACCTCCCGCACCGTGCCCGACCCTGCTACCGGCGAGGCGCCGGCCTGTTCGTCGCCCGTGCCGAACCCTCCGGCCACGATGTTGAGCAGCGAGCGGTTCATCGCGTCGGCCATCAGCTTCGTCAGGATGCCGCCCGCGGCGCCGACGAGCGCGCCGGCGATGATCAGAGGGGTGCTGTCGATGACGAACCCGGCCATCGCGACGGCGGTGCCGGTGAACGCGTTGAGCAGCGAGATCACCACCGGCATGTCGGCGCCCCCGATCGGCAGGGTGGCCAGCACCCCGAGCCCCAGCGCGGCGACGGTGAGCACACACAGCACCGGCACGCCGCCATGGCCGGTCGTGTAGACGACGGCAGCCGCCAGCGCGATCACCGCGAGCAGCAGGTTCAGCGGCCGTGCCCCCGGGAAGGTGAGCGGGCGGCCGGGGATCTCCCCGGCGAGCTTGGCGCCGGCGACCAGCGACCCGGAGAACGTGATGCCGCCGATGAGCAGGTCCAGCGCCGTTGTCAGCGTCGTGCTGACGGGCTGCTCGGCCAGCGCCACGGAACCGACGTGCCCGATCGCGTCGCTGAACGCGATGAGCGCGGCCGCGCCGCCACCGACGGCGTTGAACACGCTCACCAGCTGCGGCATCGCCGTCATCTGCACGCGGCGGGCCGTGAGCAGCCCGGCCGTCGCGCCGACGATCAGGCCCACAGCCAGCACGATCGAGCCGGTGAGGGTGATGACGCGGTCGTGGGCCAGCAGCACGACGGTGGTGACGACGGCGGCGGCCATGCCGGCGGCGGAGAGCTGGTTGCCGCGCCGTGCGGTGGCCGGGGAGGTCATCCGGTGCAGGCCCAGGACGAAGCAGACCGCGGCGGCGAGGTAGACGACGTGCATGCCGGTGTCGAAGCCGGTCATCGGCCGTCCACCTTCGGCTCGACGCGGGCCGGGCGGGCCCGGAACATCTCCAGCATCCTGTCGGTCACGACGTAGCCGCCGACGACGTTCATCGCCGCGAACGCGGCCGCGACCAGTACGAGGACGTAGCCCAGCGGCGTGTTCGCCACCGCGGCCAGCACCATCACGCCGACCACGACGACGCCGTGCACGGCGTTGGACCCCGACATCAGCGGGGTGTGCAGCGTGGCCGGGACCTTGCTGATGATCTCGAAGCCGACGAGCAGGCTCAGGACGAAGACCGTGATGTCGGCGAAGAGGAGGGGCGTCATGTGGGGTCTTCCTGGGTGAGGGCGAGCACAGCCGGATGGACGACCGCGCCGTCGCGCGTGACGAGTACGCCCGCGGTGATCGGGTCGCCCGTGTCGAGCTGCATCTGTCCGTCGTGGACGAGGTGGGCGAGCAGTGCGGCGACGTTGCGCGAGTAGGCGGTGGACGCGGCCTGTGGCATGGCCGAGGGCAGGTTGCCCGCCCCGACCAGCGTCACGCCGCCCGTGGTGACGACGGTCGAGTCCGCCACCGTGCCCTCGACGTTGCCGCCGAGCGGTCCGGCCGCGAGATCGACCACCACCGAACCGGGGCGCATCCCGGCGACCGCGGCCGCGGAGACGAGCACGGGCGGGCGGCGCCCCGGCACCTGCGCGGTGGTGATCACGACGTCGAACCTGCCGACGGCGTGGACCATCGCGTCCTGCTGGCTGGTGCGCTCGATGTCGGTGAGCTCGCGCGCGTACCCGCCGTCTCCAGCAGCCGAGACGAGGCCCAGGTCCAGGAACGTCGCACCGGTGGAGGCGACGTCGGCGCGCGCAGCGGCGCGCACGTCGTAGCCGGTGACGACGGCGCCGAGCCGGCGCGCGGTGCCGATGGCCTGCAGCCCGGCGACACCGGCGCCGACGACGAGCACCGCGGCCGGGCGGACCGTGCCGGCGGCGGTCATCAGCATCGGGAAGAAGCCGCCGAACGTGTCGGCCGCGACCAGCGCTGCCTTGTAGCCGGCCACGTTGGCCTGCGAGGTCAGGGCGTCCATGGACTGTGCGCTGCTCAGCGTGCGGGGCAGCCCGTCGAGGCTGATCGCCGTCACCTTGGCCTCGGCGAGCTCGCGGGCAAGCCCCGGATCGGTGAGCGGCGCGAGCAGTCCGAGCAGGATCTGGCCCTCCTGCAGTTCACTGCGGTCGGCCGGGGCGCGGACGCACACCAACACGTCGCAGCTGGACCGGAGCGTGTGCCGGTCGACCACCCGGGCACCGGCCGCGGCGTAAGCGGCGTCGGAGAACCACGCGGACGCGCCCGCACCCGTCTCCACCGACCCGGAGGTGCCCACCTTCAGCAGGCGGGTGACACCGTCCGGGGTCAGCGCGACGCGCCGCTCCTTCGCCGCGGTCTCCCGCAGCACACCGACGGCCGGGCCCGGGGCGGTCACAGCTCGAACACCACGCGCGCGGGGACGCGGCCGGCGAGGACGTCGGCGATGGAGTCGTTGACCTCGTCGAGCTTGCGCCCGACGGTCACCACCGAGGTGCGGCCCGCGGCGTGCAGGGCGAGGACGTCGGCGAGGTCGTTACGGGTGCCGACGATGGAGCCGATCACCGACTTCCCGCCGATCACCGTGTCGAAGATCGGCAGGCTGATCGCGGCGTCGTCGGCGGGCATCGCGACGCACACCAGCCGGCCACCGGGCCGCAGCGAGCGGTAGGCCTGGTCGAACGACTCCGGCGACGCGGCCAGGGCCACGGCGACGTCGACGCCGCCGAGCGCCTGGATCGCCGCGACCGGGTCGCCGGCGCGGGCGTTGACCACGTGATCGGCGCCGAGTTCGGTGGCCATCGCGAGCTTGTCCTCAGCGATGTCGACGCCGATCACGAACCCACCGGCGATGCGCGCGTACTGCAGCGCGAGGTGTCCCAGACCGCCGATCCCGAAGATGGCCACGGTCTCGGCCGGCGCCACCCGCGCGACCTTGATGGCCTTGTAGGTGGTGACGCCCGCGCAGGTCAGCGGGGCCGCCTCGACCGACGAGATGGCGTCGGGCACGGAGGTCGCGAACGCTGCCGCCACCACCGTGTACTCGGCGAACGTGCCGTCGACGGAGTAGCCGGAGGTCTGCTGGCGCGCACAGAGCGTCTCCCAGCCGCCGATGCAGTGGCGGCACTCCCCGCAGGCGTAGGCGAGCCACGCGATGGCCACCCGGTCACCGAGCGTGCGCGAGGTCACCCCGGCGCCCAGCTTCTCCACGCGGCCGATGCCCTCGTGGCCGGGGACGAACGGCGGCGTCGGGGTCACCGGCCAGTCGCCGTGGGCGGCGTGGATGTCGGTGTGGCACAGGCCGGTGGCCTCGATGCGCACCAGTACCTGGCCCGGACCGGGCTCCGGCACGGGCAGATCCTGGATCTGCAGCGGGGCGCGGAAGTCGGTGACTACGGCGGCTCTCATGAGGTGCTCCGTTCGGTCGAGTGGGAAGGAGCGGTGACGAAGCGCAGGCCGTCGCCGGCGGGGAGCGAGAAGCCCTCGGGTTCGCCGGGCGCGACGTCGAGCACGTGGGTGCCGCGGCGCCAGGCGGCGTCGAGGGCGTCGTCGATGTAGAAGGGGCAGCCGTCGATCTCGCCGAGCAGGACGTCGCCCGCGCCGACGATCAGCTCGCCCTCGGGCAGGCACATCGGGGTGCTGCCCGCGCAGCACCCGCCGGACTGCACGAACATGACCGGCGCGCCCCGGCCGGCGCACAGTCGGCTGATCGCCGTGCGCGCCGCCGGGGTGGCCGTGATCCTCCCCGTGCCTGGGATGGTCACGGGCTCAGAACAGACCGAGAGGTGCGTCGTCGTAGCTGACCAGCAGGTTCTTGGTCTGGCTGTAGTGGTCCAGCATCATCAGGTGGTTCTCCCGGCCGACGCCGGAGATCTTGTAACCGCCGAACGCCGCTCCTGCGGGGTACTGGTGGTAGCAGTTCGTCCAGACGCGACCGGCCTTGATTCCGCGGCCCATCTTGTAGGCGCGGGTGCCGTTGCGGGTCCACACGCCGGCGCCGAGGCCGTAGAGGGTGTCGTTGGCGATGGCCAGGGCCTCGTCGTCGTCGGTGAAGGTGGTGACGGCCAGGACGGGCCCGAAGATCTCCTCCTGGAACACCCGCATCTTGTTGTCGCCCTTGAGCACGGTGGGCTGGAAGTAGTTTCCGCCCGCGAGCTCCGGGGCCACGGTTGCGCGCTCGCCGCCGATGAGCACCTCAGCGCCCTCGTTGCGGCCGATCTCGACGTAGGAGGCGATCTTGTCGATCTGCTGTACCGAGACCTGCGGTCCGAGCTGGGTGTCGGTGTCGAGCGGATCGCCTTGGCGGATCGAGGCGATCCGGGCGAGTGCGCGCTTCATGAACTCGTCATAGATGTCGGCGTGCACGAGCGCCCGTGACGGGGCGGTGCAGACCTCGCCCTTGTTGAACGCGAAGAGCACGAAGCCCTCGATCGCCTTGTCCAGGAACGCGTCGTCGTGGTCCATGACGTCGGCGAAGAAGATGTTGGGGCTCTTCCCGCCGAGCTCGACGGTGGACGGGATCAGGTTCTGGGCCGCGTACTGCATGATCAGCCGGCCGGTCACGGTCTCCCCGGTGAAGGAGACCTTCTGGATCCGCGGGTTGGACGCCAGGGCCTTGCCGATCTCGGCGCCGGGGCCGTTGATGATGTTGACGACACCCGGCGGCACGACGTCCTCGATCACCTCGGCGAGTTTGAGGATCGACCACGGCGTCGGGGAGGCCGGCTTGAGCACCGAACAGTTGCCCGCAGCCAGCGCCGGGGCGAGCTTCCAGGCCGCCATGAGCAGCGGGAAGTTGAACGGGATGATCTGCCCGACCACACCGAGTGGCTCGCGGAAGTGGTAGGCCACGAGGTCCTTGTCGACCTCGGTGGAGCGGCCCTCCTCGGCGCGGATCGCCGCGGCGAAGTAGCGGAAGTGATCGGCCATCAGCGGGATGTCGGCGGCCAGGGTCTCGCGCACCGGCTTGCCGTTCTCCCAGCTCTCGGCCACGGCGAGCATCTCCGCATTCGCTGTGATGGCGTCGGCGATCGCGTTGAGGACCGCGGCGCGCTCGGTGGCCGTCGCCTCACCCCAGGCGTCCTTCGCGGCGTGGGCGGCGTCGAGGGCCAGCTCCACGTCGGCCGGGGTCGAGCTGGCGACCTCCGCGATCGCGGAGCCGTCGACCGGGCTCACGTCGACCCGGTATCGGCCTTCGGTCGGGGCCAACCACTTGCCGCCGATGAAGTTCTCATAGCGCGGGGCGACCTCGACGATGCTGCCGGGGCGGCCGGGCGGGATGTACTGCATGTCATTCCCCTTTCACGGAAAGCGACTCACCCCGCACTGAACCCCCGATCCGGCCGACCCAGCAGGGGCTGAACGTCCCGCGGGACAGGGCCGATCGGGGAGCTTCTGCGCCACACCCGCAACACCGTCGAGCGCCCAACCCGGACGGGTCTTGTGGCCCTTCCCGCAGCGAACCGCGGCGGACGAGGCTCATCACGTGAACAGAGCGATCATGACCGCGGCAACAGCGCTGGGCGGGTTCGCCGTCGTGGCGCTGACCGCCTGTGGCGCCACGGCCCAACCGGCCGGGTACCCGATGATGAACGGAAACGGCACCGGCCAGATCAACACCATCCAGCCGGGCGTGCCCGGAATGATGGAAGGGGCAGGCGACTCCGGGTACACGGCGTCGCGGCTGTCGTGCTCCGCCCCGGCCGCGCTGCCGGGCCGCACCGTGACCGTCGCGCTTGCCGACATGGGCATGACCTCGATGATGAGCGGCACTGCACCACTGGGCGCACCGATGATCCTGCGCGCGACGCCGACCACTGTGGCGGCCGGCCGGGTCAGCCTGGTCGCCCAGAACGTCGGCTGGCGCACCCACGAACTGGTCATCCTGCCGCTGAGGACCGGATCCGCCGCTGGTCAGCTCGGTCCCGGCGCCGACGGGAAGGTCGACGAGAACGGCAGCCTCGGCGAGGCATCCATGAGCTGCGGCGCCGGTCCCGGCCAGGGCATCACCGCCGGCACCGTCGGGTGGACCACCGTCACCTTGCCCCCCGGGCACTACGAGCTGGTCTGCGATCTCGCCAACCACTACGCCGACGGCATGCATCAGGAGTTCGACGTCACCGCGAGTTGAGCCGGGTCCGCCGTCATGGGCCGACCATCCGTCGACATGTCCATGCAGCCCGTCGCAGGTCGTTGGGCCCGGACTCCGGGGCCGTTCGCCGCTACGCCCGACCGCCCACCGGACGTCCACTGGCACCATCCCCTACGAAACCGGTGATCACATGATCGAGAAGATGGCCGACCTCCCCGACGGCGTGTTGGGCATTAGGATCGGCGGCTGCCTCACCGCGCACGACTACGCCGGCGTCATCACGCCGATGGTCGAGGAAGCGGGCCGGGAGGGCGGGCGGCTGCGCTGCCTGATCGTGATCGAATCCGACTTCACCGGCCTGACACCCACCGCCGTGGCCGACGACGTCCGGCTCGGGCTGCACGCCCTCGGGGCGGTCGACGGCATCGCGGTCGTCACCGACGTCAGTTGGATCCTCACAGCGGCGCGGTGGGGCGCGTTCCTCATGCCGTTCCCGCTGCGGGTCTTCCCACCGGCGGAGCGCGCAGCGGCCACGGACTGGCTCGCAGCGCTCCCCGCCGGTGCCGGGATCACCCTCGCACTCGACGAGCCGACCGGCGTCCTCACCGTGGAGGTCACGGAGGCACTGCGCATCGAGGACTTCGAAACGCTCGCTGCCTCGGTCGATCCGTGGATGCAGGAGCACGGTGAGTTGACCGGCGTGGTGCTGCACGTGCGGAGCAGCCCACGCTGGGTGAGCGTCGGCAGCCTGCTGCGACACGTACGCTTCGTCGTCGGGCATCAGGGCAAGATCGGCCGTCTCGCGCTCGTCACCGACATGACCGCCGCCGACGCGCTCGCCGCCGCGGCCGACCACCTCGTCCACCCACGGGTCCGTACGTTCGGCTACGCGGACCTGGCGGCCGCGCAGGTATGGGCCGCCGGGTCGTAGGGCCGCTCGCGCCCGGGACCTGCGGGCCGGTGACATACCGCAGCACGTCACCGGTCCACCCGCCCATGAGCGGGTCGATGCTCGCCACGGCCGCGATCACGTCGGCGAGCATCACCCGGGCGACCTGTGCCCGGCGCGCAACCTCACATGCTCGGAAGCTTCTCGATGCCCGTGTGCAGGTAGCCGATGACCGAGCGGGCCTGGGCGACGGTTTCGCGGAGGTGCTGCAGGTCCAGTCTCGTTGTCCTTACCGATCGGGCGTCCCGTCGGGGCGTCGACTCAACGCGGCCGACGGAGTCGGGGGTCCGGTCAGGCGGCCGGAGCTCGGGACGACGAAGTCATGCAGGAGGACACCCCACCAGCTGTAGGCCGGGGTGCCGTGCGCGGCGAAACCGGCCGCCGGCCCAGCAGTTCCTCGGTGCGCGTCCAGGTGGCTGGGCTGCTGGCCAGGCCGTGCAGCAACGCTACGAGCGGCCCACCGCTGTCGGCGCCCGACTCCAGGAACGTGACCTCCCTGCCGTGCAGACGGACCGTCCGACGGTGGGCCGGGTACGCGCTCATCGCTCGGTGCTCAGGAAACGGCCCGGGTCGCTCGCGGCCCTGGCCCCGGTGTCGATCCAGCGGCCGAATCCGGCGTGGTCGCGCCGTTCCAGCTCGTCGAGCAGCTCGCGGCGCCGGCTCACGACCTCGTCGTGGCCGTCGCCGTACGACGTCTCGATCAGGACGAGGTAGCTGCGCCGCCACGCCAGACACAGCTCGGCGACGGACAGATCCGTGGCGGCGGCAGAAGGACCCGGCGCCTCCCGCCTGCGCAGATGCTGCTCCTTCACGACCGCCGGTGCCGGCCGGGACGCTCGCCGGATCCGGTGCCAGGCCGGCGGCGCGCCCAAGAGAGCCAGCACGATGATCACCGGACCGCTGGCGGTGTCGAGCACGATCACCAGCCCCGTGATGACGGCACAGACCGCCACCGTGGCCAGGCCCGCGACCACGACGGCGTCGCACAGCACGGACGGGGTGGACCGGCCCGCCGCTTGCTGAAGGTTCCGCAGATGTACTCCGGCCCCGACGAGGGCGCCGAGCACCACCGACCACAGCAACTGCGACGGTTCCACGACCAGCCCCGATCACCATGACCGGGACCAGCACCAGAGCGGTCGCCGCGACCACGACACGCCGCTTCACGATCGCATGCCGGCGCCGGAACGCGTATCACGTCCGTCGCCCGTGACCGCGCCACGCCGACCCGCAGGGCGCGGCGCTGCTCCTCGTCGAGCCAGCCCCAGACGCCGACGTCCTCGCCGGTGGACAGCGCCCAGGTGAGACAGCGCCCGCTCACCGGGCAGCGGGCGCACACCGCCTCGGCCTTCTCGATCTGCGCGCACGCGGGACCGTTGGTCCGGTCGGGAAGAACAGCTCCGGATCTTCGTCGCGGCAACCGGCCCGGTGCCGCCAGTCGTCGATGGCCGGCTCCACCCGTGGGCCCGCCATCAGAGGTGCACCCCACGTCGGCACACGGCGAGCCCCGCAACCCGACGGACGACGATCTCCCCGGCGGGAGGCGGGCTGGACGGGGCCTCGCACGTGCACCACGCGGCCAGCAGGTCGAGCCCGCCGGTCGGGGGTGTCTGGAGCGTCTGCGTCGATCCGTCGGCCGCTGCTCGTGCTGACATGTCCCTGGTCCTCAGTGTCGATCCGTCACGGGGCGTTCTCGCCGCGCGTCGTCACCGGGGGTCAGGAGCAACGCTTCCGACGGTACCGGAGAATTCCGAACGCGATCCTGACCAGCGCCTCCCACGCAAATGCCGCAGTGGTGCCGGTTCAGGCCGGACCCCGGAGGCCACGACGGTCGCTCCCCAGCTCGGTCGTGGCCTCCGGGCGGTACCGGAGATGATCGGGTCGCGGACCACCCGCCTCGATGACCTGTAGCCCGGGCCGGACAAGAGCGGTGCGCTGCACGGGACCGTCATCGCCCCGATGCGGCCCTGCGGCTGCAACCGCTCGCTCCATCTCCGGCGACCTCCAGCATCAGCGGGTCGGGATCACCACAGCAGAGGCGAAGGTCCCCCGGGGTGAGGCCACCCGATCCGCATTCAGGAGGCGGACGAACCCGTTGCCGGGACCGACGATCCGCGTCTAACGTCGAGGTCTCTGGGACGCCAACCGTCCCAGCTCTACGCCCCGGCCCCTGGTGTATCGGCTCTGCAGACCACCCGCTGGCCCGTCTACGCCGCCGCCGTCGTGCAGCAGGCGCACGTCCGCGCCGTGTTCGCACTACCCCTGCGGCGGGGCACCACCAACCTCGGCGTACTCGACCTCTACCGCGTCGCCCCCGGCCCGCTCAGCCGCACCGAGCTGACCAGCGCCGTCGACGCCGCGACACCGCCGCGACGATGCTGCTGCTGAGCATGCGCACCGACCCCGACGACGAACCCGTCTGGGACCGGTCCTGGGGCAACCGCGCCGAGATCCACCAGGCCACCGGCATGGTCGCCGCACAACTCCACATCAGCCCCACCGATGCCCTGGCCCGGCTGCGCGGTCACGCCTACGCCACCGGCCGGTTGCTCCCCGACCTCGCCGCCGACGTGGTCTCCCGACACCTGGCCTTCACTCCCCACCTCTAGGACGGCGCTGAAAAACTCGGTCGGGCGGTCGGTGTGTCGCTGGCTCGGGTCGTAACGGCTTGGGATGGTCTTCTCGTGCAGGGAGTGGAGCCCGCGGAGCGGGAGTTGTGGGACGCCGCGCAGGTGGTCGGGCAT
>JBBRLM010000104.1:0-16092 GCA_038231335.1 Mycobacteriales bacterium | reverse complement strand
CAGAAGATCAAACGAGGCGCCCACAAGAGCGTCCGCGCCCTCGAGGACGACATCCGCGACTGGATCGCCGACTGGAACACCCACCCGCGACCGTTCCTCTGGACCAAGACCGCCGAAGAGATCCTCGACTCACTCGCACGATTTCGTCGGCGAACTTCTGACGCAGGACACTAGCCTAGCGCTCGGCATGCTCGTCGTCGCGGGTGTCGCGTCGGCCGTGACCGGCATCTTCCGCTCGACGGTCTTGCTCAACGCCGCACCCAAACACATGCGGGTACGCGTGCAGAGCTGTTCTTCGTGACGATCGGCGCCGGAGCCCGGGCTCGGCGACTTCGAGAGCGGCAGCGCGGCAACGCTGACCAAACCTACCGCCGCCTGCAACGGCGGGACGATATGCCTGCTCGTCGCCGTAGTGGTGGCGGCGGTCGTGCCGTCGATGCGCGGGCCGACCCCGGATCACTACGTTCGCGACGACACTTGGTCGGCGCCAATCCCGACCAGCCACAGCGGCCGCAGGACCGCGTCCAGTGCGCCGACCGTCAGCCACGAAACCCCGCGCCACCACGTACCCGTCGGCCCGCACGAGCAGCGAGAGCCCCCAGGTCGTGGGGGAGTGCCCCGTCCGGGTCGGCCAGTTGTCCGGGACACCCCGCGTTCGGACGAGCAGCGGTAGGCCGCGTGGTGTCCCGGCGAACGCATCGCCGAGGTAGCCGCGCCAGCGGCCTGACACGAACCCGGCCGGGGCATCAGCCCGGGACACTGCGGGTCCCGGTGGCGTTGAGCCCGCGCCGCACGACAGAGATACCGCAGGGTTTCATAGAGCCGACTCAGCTGGCACTCTGCAGGGCTTTGACCTCGTTACGGGCCGCGACGATTTCGCCGTACTGGCGCTGAACAACCGCACGGAAGCCCTCGCTGAGATCCTCCTTCAGCGCCTTCTCATACTCCGACACGGTGTGGTCCTCACCCTGGACGGCCGCGTCGAGCACGCCCGACGGCTTGTCGCCGGTGAGGGCATCCTTGAGCGAGAGCCAACCACGATGCACCGCGGCGAGCGCGGACCCGCCCCCGTCAACGTCGTCGCCGTAGTCGTGACCCAGCTTGACGATCTCCTCGGCGAACTGCACCCGCTGCTGCTCCAGGCGGCGCATGGTAGTGGCCCACGCGGGCCGGTCGCTGTCAGCCAGTTTCTCCGCGGAAGCCGCGTAGCCCTTCTGGCCGTCCTTCAGGGTCTCGACCACGTTCTTGGCGGCCTTCTCGTCAGCGCTCATGCTGTCCTCTTTTCTACAGACCACTCGGGGTCGTCTAGACCGCTGGCTTACCCGCCGTCGATGTCTGCAAACGCCGGACCTCGGCGCCGTCTCTCCGCATGACGCGTCGGAACCTCCTCGATCATGCGGTCGAGGTCGGCCGCCAGCAGCGGGATCAACATCAACACGGACGCTCTCGTCGTATTCGCCGAAGTAGTCGGGGCGGCCTCATAGAGGGAACCTGACGCCCGGTCGCAGGACGGCTGTCGGCAGGCGATCCTTCAGCGGAACGGCAGAGAGGCAACCAACTCGTCGAGCACTGCGAGGTCAGCACGGGCGGGCAGCCGCCCGCCGCCGCTTGAACACGTCCTCGATCAACGCTCGCCGCGGCGGAACTGATTGATCAGGTGGCGGCGCACCGTGTTTCGCGCCCTGCCGCCCTGAGCTCGACACCCCGCCGCCGCCGCGGTGCCGCGGGATCGGCGCCCCGCATCACGGTCGACGACGACTTCGCGCCCACGCTGCGCGGTCGGAGACCACGCCGACCGCTCGCCCGGCCCGACGACCCCGCCCGTGCAGCTGGTGACCCGCCACAGCGCGGTCGTGGCCACGCGCCGTGCCCGAGCATCGCGGTGGTGATCCCGGCGCCCCTGCTGACTGCGCTGGCGCACACCCCCCGCGGTGGCGAGTGCTACCGGTGGACCGAGGTCGCGGTCACCACCCAGATCGCCGGGCAGCTGCGTGTCGGCCCGACCGGGATCGTCCTGATCGCCGCGCTACCCGGCCCGCTCGCGGCCCGGCGTTTCGCCCGCCTGCTGCGCGAGCTCGACCCGCGCGCGCAGCTCTACCTCGCCCCACCCCCACCCGCGGCAGGGTGGACGGTGATCGCACGGCCGGCCGCGTGGCTGGCACGGCGCAGCGGCCTGTTACCCGGCGACCATGACGCGCTGCTCGGGCTGCCCACCCAGGTGCTGCATGGGCCACGCTGCTGCGCCGCCGCGGCGTGGCGGGCGGCGCGGCCGGCCACCCCGAACCCCGCCGCGGGCAAACGCGAGACCGGGCTGGTGCTGCGCTGCCCCAACCCGGTCCTAGCGGTCGCGCTGGCCGGGCTGGGCCGCCGTCTCGGGGCCCGCGCCCACATCCACTCCGCCGGCCACGTCGATCACGTCACGCTCCTCACCGCGGCCGCGATCGACACGGTGCTGCACGCCGCCGCCGGACCGGCCGCGGTCACCACTGGACCATCCGCAGCTGTCGCTGGCCCAGCTCGCTGCGCTGACCGACCCACCGACCACCAAGGACGCTGTCCATGGCCATGGAAATGGCGCTGGCGCACTTTGCGTGATCGGCGGGTGATCAGGTCGCGAGGAGGACGCGCTTGCGGAGGAGGTCGAAGTTGGCGCGGCCGAACATCTGGTGCTTGATCATTTTGATGCAATTGACTGTGCCTTCGACGGGGCCGGAGCTGTAGGGCAGGGTGAGCCCGGCGGTGATGGCGTCGAGGTCACGTTCCAGGCCGGCGGCGAACGAGCGCATCGCTGGGGCGCCGTCGGTGCGATCCGGCGCATCCAGCTCTGGAGTTCGTGTCCGCGGCGCTGGGTGAGGATCTGGGCGAACTCGCTGACCTTGGTCACGAGTGGCGCGCAGGGCGGGGCTGCGGTCCAGCACCGCGTCACGGGTGTTGCGTTCGTCGTCGGTGAGGCTGTTGGGGTGGCGGGTGAGCCACCCGGTCGCATCCCGCGCGGTGGGCGGTGTCGGAGGGCGAGGGGTTGTGCTCGGGGCGTCGCGGAGGGGTTGCAGGTAGCGGCGCACGGTTTTGACGCTGCCGCGGTAGCCCAGGGCGGTGATCTCGACGGTGAGCGCGGCCGCGTCGGCGACGCCGTCCGTCCGTCCACCGCCGCTGCAGGTGTCCGGTGTAGTCGTCGAGGAGGCTGGCGCGGGTGGGATGCATGGTGAGGAGCTCACTGGCCGAGGCGGCGCGGGCGAAGCGGCGCACGGTCTTGCGGTCCAGGCCCAGCGCCGTGCTGATCGCCGACACCGACGTTCTGGCCGCGAGGAGGTCGTGGATTACGGCGAAGCGTTCGCGGGTCCGAGTAGCGAGCGGGGTCAGGCCACCAGAAGAAGCCGATTCGGCGTCGGCACTGTCGCCGGTGTCGGTGTTGTCGCGGGCGACCGCGATGTGCAGGTCGTGTCGGTGCTGGGTGCCGACGCGGGGGCGCAGAGGTCGGTGTGATGCTGGCGGACGACCTTCTCGACGGCCTGCACGAGGTTGTGCCACAGGTGCCAGCGGTCGGCGACCTGAACCGCGTCCGGGGCGCCGGCCCGGATGCCTTCGGCGTATGCGCCGGCCCGGTCACGGCAGACGAACTACAACCCGGGATGGGCGCGCAGCCAGTGTGGACCATTTGGGTGAATGTCGCGATTCACAGGCAACGTCCAGAGGCTAGCGCTCGAACTACTGACGTAAAGCTGTGACGATACCGTCACTCCCTGCGACGACCATCCGCTCAGTGCTGGCGAAGCCGGCACCCCGCGACTGCCGGTGCCGCGCTGAGACACGAGAGGAGCCGCGTGCCGCGACACGCGACAGCCCCGCGTCGCGCGATCGTCACGCCTCACCCATGGAACACAGTCGCCCCACCCACCCCGACTCGCCTGCACCGGTACCGGCTCTAACGATCACCTACACCTTCCTGCAGGACGCGGTCGCGGTCCTCGACACCTCAGGCAGCGACTGGGTCGTGCACCTCGACGCCGACAGCCCGGCCGAGGACCACATCTGGGCGCTGCTCGAAGCCCTGGAGATCCTGGCCCATCGCGGAGACACCGCCGGGACCGCCGCACAACAGCGCCGGCACCTGCATCTGCTGCCGCCACCCGCGACCACAACCCGGTGATGATCGGCGGATGGATCGTCATCGGCCTCACCATCTGGCTCGTCGCCGCCGCCCCCATCGCTGTCATGGTCGGACGCCGGCTCACGCGGATCCGCCGGGAGCAGTCGTCGTCGCAGATCTGGCTGGCACGACGAAGGGTGAGCGCCATCGAGGCGGACGAGTGGCAACAGCACGATCGGTGCATCGAGAGAGACGTCCGGTCAGCCGAACGCGCCCACGGTGAGGACCGGGGCCACCCGCCCGTCCCCGAAGCCGGGAGTGGTCGCCGCCGTCTTCGCGACCCCGAACCGCCACCAGGTCCTCCACCCATGCACTATTAAACCCGCGGACGCACCGCCGCCCGAAGTTGTTGATCGACAGCGGCGCGTGTTCGGGTAGGCGGTTTCAGAATCGGAATTGGCCATGATCGCGCCGCCAATCGGTCGGCTCTCCGAGGTCCTCCGGGTCGCGGACGGACAGGGCGTCGGCTGCTCGACCAGGTCGCGGTCCTCTCGTCGTAGGCCTGGGCGTAACCGGAGGGCCCGGGCAGTCAGCGATCAGCTCGAGCGGCGAATCCAGCGACTATTCGCCCGGGCCGGCTGGCACCCACCGAGCAACCGACACCCCACGCGCAGGCTGACCAATGCGGCCCGGCCGCGGGCGTGAAATCCGCGGTCTGAACCGCGCAGCTCACTAGCGTCGCCCGTCGGCGTGGTCGTTGACCTCGGTGGTGTAGGCAACGGGATGAGCGCCGCCCTGTTCGGAGAAGTACTCGTTGAGCGCGTGCGCCGCGACGTCGTGCTCTTGCGGCGCGAGCTCCCCGCCGCGTAGCGCCGCACGCAGCTGCTGCTCGCGGATCGAGCCGCCGAGCCCGACGTAGCGGACCCACAGCTGGGTCACGGTGAGCCCGGAGGGCCAGCCTGACCTGCAGCGGTGCATCCGGGGTTAGTACCTCGCGCCCCCCGCCCGCGCTGGGGTGATCTTAAGGCCGCATCCCCTGCAACCGGCCTTGGTCAGGGTGCGTAGATCCGGAACCATTGCACGTCGAGGTGGGCGGGTTGTTGGGTGCCGCCGGTGGAGTCGTCGAGCTGGATGGTGCCGTGCATGGGGCCGGGGGGTTGTGCTGCGGGGTCGGTGTCGTCGAACCATTGCACGCCGTCGAGGTAGCCGCGGATGTGGCCGGGTTCCCACTCGATCGCGTAGTTGTGCCAGCTGGTCAGCTCGACGGGGGCGCTGTAGTGGTCTTGCACGACTCCGCGCGGGGTGGGGTGGTGGATGAACGCGTCGATGCCCTCGGCGCCGATGTGGGTTTCGGCGTAGTCGTCCTCGCCGTCTTGGGGCCAGCGTTCCGATTGCGGCCACAGCAGCAGCACCGGGTGGTAGGGGTTGCCGGTGGCGGTGGGGTCGAGAGCGCTCATGCGGGCCCGGGCTTCCCACCGGCCGTATTTCTGGTTCGTGGTGTTGGCCAGCCAGCCGGTGTTGCCCGCGGCGTCGCCGGTCTCGCGCAGGAAACCTCCGCCGACGGTGGTGTGGGAGGCGCAGCGATGCCCGTTGCCGGCGTTGCCGGGCCAGCATTCCCCGGCCTGGTTCCACCTGGCCGGGTTCGGGGCACCGGTGTAGGTGAAGGTGTCACTGGAGGGCAGGGGCACGCCCCAGCCGTAACGCACCGCGGCCTCGGGGGACGACGCGACCGGGCCGGGCGGCGGGGTGGCCGGGGCCGGTGGCACGACGCGGGGCAGCGGGGTAGCGCGCGGGCTGGTGGTCGGGCGCACCGGGGTAGCCACTGCCGGGGCGGTCACTGCAGGGGCGGTCGCGGCCGGGGCGGGAGTGCTCGGCAGGGTGGGGCTTGTTGGCGCGGGTGTGGGTGGGGTGGCGAAGGGTCCGGTCCAGGCCGCCAGCCAGGTCAGTGGCCCGAGTCGACCGCTGGGGGGCAGGTGGTGGGCGCGCTGCAGCCCCAGCACGGCGTCGCGGGTGGTGTCGCCGTAGCAGCCGGTGCCGCGGAAGGGGTAGCCGTGTCGGGCCATCTGCAGCTGCCAGGCACTCAACGCGGAGTCGCAGTCCCCGAACACGTACACCCGCCCGGGCCAGCGGGACGCCCCGGTCGGTGATGTCCCGGTCCACGCCGCCAACCAGGTGGCCTGGGTGATCGGCGGGGTCTCGGGGAGGTGGTTGGCGCGCTGCAGGTCCAGCACAGCGGAGCGGGTGATGTCGCCGTAGCAACCGGTCCCGGTGAAATTGTAACCGTAGGTGTTCATCTGCAACTGCCATGCCCGCAACCGCGGATCACAGACGCCCGGCGCGAAGGCCACCCCCGGCCACGGCGGCGGACTCGCATCCGAACGCGACCGGCCCGCATCCGACGGCGACAGCGACGGCGACAGCGACGACGACGACGACGACAGCGACGACAGCGACGGCGACCGTGACGGTGATGACGGTGACGGTGACGGTGACGGTGACGGTGACCCCGATGGGGAGGCAGATGCGGGAGTGGCAGGTGCGGGAGTGGCAGGTGCTGCGGCCCGGGTTGTATCACGCTGGTGCGGGGCGGTCGGGGGGGCCAGGGCCAGCGCGTCGGTGCGGCTGGGTGCCCGGCCGGTGGCGGCGTCCCGGTCGTTGGTGAGCCCGAGGATGCCGGCGCATTCCCAGGGCTGCCACCCGCGGGACCGGTAGAGCCGAAGTGCCCGGTAGTCCTGTTCGGCGGGCAACGCCGTCGAGGGCAGCCCGGTCCCGCCCACACTGTTCCAGGTGGCCAGGTCGAACTGGTAGGCCCCGTAGTGGCCGTTATCGGCGACCGCGTCGTAGCGGCCGCTGGACTCGCACTGGCGCAGCTGCGCCCACTCCTGCGGGGGTGGATCCGCGCGCGCCACCCCGGACCCGAGCACCGACCAGGACAGCGGGATCACCCCAACACCCACCCCGACGCCCACCAGCCCGGCGACCACCAGCACGCTCCCGATCCGACGTCGCGGCCCCACCCGGCCCGGGCCGACGCGGCCCGGCGGAACGGGGCGCGGCGGGATGCGGCGCGGCGTGGCGCGGGGGGACACGGCAGGTGCCGGGTCGGTCTCGATGATCACGAGGCGAGACCGTAACCAACCTGATGTTCACCCACAAGCATAAACCTGCACCTCAACAGTCACTCCTGTCCCCCACCATAGGCGGCGGTGGTGACCCACAGCGAACAGGGAGGACCCGCCGGTGACCAGGTCGACAACAGGGGGATCCGCGTGCGACCGGCCGCGGGGTCGCGGCCGCCGACGCGCCCACCCCCGGGGAGGAGCGCGGGCTCTCACCAGCCCAGAACCGGGACGGCCCTGCGCTCCAGCACCGTGAGCACCGACCCCGCGCCCGGACTCACCGGCCGCCGCGGTCGGGCATTCCTCGCCGTTGACACGCCGTAGCCGCCCCCGGATCCGTGACCGAGCGTGCCCGACCAGGTTTGCCGGTCGCGCCTCAGCCCAGGCCTCACCGAGGCTCACACGGTTCGGCGTGTCCGCCCCACGACACGCCGGCCATCCGCCCCAGCGCCCCCCCGTTGTCTGACCAGGGCCACCAGCTGGTGTGGCCCCTCGCCGCCAACCGGGGGCGCGGTGCGACCCGGTCTCGAACAGCAGTTCACCCCAGAGCACAAGGGACACGGGATCCGCTCGATCGCGCGTACGAGGAGAACTGGCGTCATCCCTGGTCGTGTTCCCGGTGGCACCCTTCGAGTCGGTCTGCGTACTGTCCGCGGTCATGCACCTGCCTCTCGCGACGGACGTGACGTTCCCACTGATCGCGTTGCTGGTCGCGGTGGTGCTCGTCGTGGCGATCCTCGTGGCGATCCTCGGTCTGCGCCGCAGGCACTCAGCTGCCACCCTGCAACCCACCAGCTCGGACTGGATCGGCCACCACGACGACGACAACAGCAGCACCAGCAGCAGCACCAGCAGCAAGGAGGGCAGCGAGACCACCGTGGACGGGGATGGCGGTGCCCTCACCCTCCGACGCGTGACCATCGCCCAGGCCGTGGCCGAGCGCGACCCCGACACCGCTCCGCTGCCGGCAGCATCTACCGCGGTGCCGGCCCCAGACATCACGACCCCGGACACCACGCCCACTCCAGTGGCGGGTTCCACCGCCGCCGCCACGGGCGTCGGCCTCGCAGCACAGCGCCCCCACCCGGCGGCGACACAGCCCCAACGCGCCGCGACCGCACCCGAACCATCCCCGGCTGCGCACCAGCCGGCCCAGACCGCGGCTCCGGCCGCGCCACAGCAGCCGCCGACGGCTACACCCCCGCTCAGCGCTGCTCGACCAGCCACCGCCACTACCGACAATCCAGACAATACCCGTACGGCGCTGGGTCCCCGACGCCCGCCCGGACCGGACCCACCGGGGAACCCACTTCGCGCGGGGACGTTCGTGACCGGCTGCTCGCGGTGCTGCTCGACAACCCCACCCAGGCCGTGCACGCCGTCACCGAGCTCGACGCCACCCGTGGCCACCTCGCCGTCTGACCGAGGCCCTCGACGCCATCCGCCGCGAACGTGGCGTGCTCGGTGACATCCTGGCCCGGCTCGCCGCGACCGGCCTGCGACCCGACCAACTCGCCACCCTCGCCGGGCTCCCCCTCACCGAGGTACACGACCTCCTCTCGACCGCCACCCCATCGCCCCAGCATCGCGCTAACTCAATTCCGTCACGGGCGGGACTGTTATCGACGTAATCGGCGCGGGGGCCAGGGTCGGGGTCATTCGGGGGGCAGTAGGTGCGGGCGTAGGGGGATCAGTCTACGGGTGGGAGCGCAGCCGTCCCTCGGGCAGCGATTCTGTTCACTCTTGCCCCCGGCCGAGTGCGTGATCGGTAACATCATGAGCACTCTGAGCGACAAACGAATGAAGAATCCCGGCCCCCGGGTTTGCCGACCGGATCCGTTCGTCCATCACGCGCAGCGGGTAAGCCGCAGACAGTGCCCCGCGTTCTGCCGGCCTGCGGGGGAAGGCCTGTAGTAGTCGGGTGCCGGTGAGAGCTGTCGGGCCGGTTCATCGGGGAGGACGTGACGTTGCTGTGAAAGATCATGGGCGGCGTTGCTGCCCGGCCCGGCGTGGTGCTGGCGGCGTCCATCGTCATGCCACGACTCCCCGCAGTCTGGTTCGGGGGGGTCTGGTTCGGGGCGATGGTTCCTGCGGTGGACGTGCCGGGGGGAACCCGGCGGTGGTGGGTGAGTTGGAGCCGTTCGTGTCCGCCCTGTTCGGGATGGACCGGCTTGCGGAGGACGCGCTGGGAGATGAGCCGCTCGATCCGGCAGCGGTTCACGCCGACGACGCACTGATCGAGAGTCTCTCTCACCGGTGCGTGACCGGCCCCACTCGTGACGACGACTCTCTGATTGCGATGCTCTGCGCCTGGCGGGCCCACGCCCAGGCGCCGTGATGACACCGCCTCGCGCTGGTCGTGTCTCGGCCCCGACGGGCCGGCGACGCGCTCGTCTCCACAGCCGGTCCTTGTTTCGGACGCACCGGGGTGCCAGGCGAGGACGGTGCCAGCGAGGACACAGCCGCGAACGGTGTCGTTGATCCAGAGCCCGCTGGTCAATCGCCCGACCGACCGAGTATCCCGCACCGCGGCATGACGCTGGCCGCGCTGGGGGTGGTGTTCGGTGATATCGGCACCAGCCCCTGTATGCCATGCAGACGGTGTTCTCGGTGACAACGGCGTGGTGCAGGAGCCCGCAACTATGCCGAGGCCCCGACGTCGAATCCCCACGTCAGCCGGCGCTGACGGGGGACCCGCCTCGGCGTCCTGCGCGACGAGCTGATGCTGCTCTACACCGCGGTGGACACGAGTACGACGACGTGGTCATGTCCGCCCTCGATCCTGCGCGCCGATCTTCCGAGATTCGCCGCTCCGCCCGCAACCTCGCCGCCTGGGCCCTCGACCTGCTCCGCCAAGACCAGACCCTCGACCGCGCCCGCCGCGCCCCCTACCCGCACCTGCGTGCGCGGCTCGAGCTGCGTGCCGGCGCCGAAGCCCGGTACGACGGCGGCGGTGACATCCGCTTCGTGCTGCGCGACGACCCGAGCCGGACACCCCCGCCGGCTCGACGTGCTCCAGTCCCTCATCCCTCCTGGCCTGGATCAGCCCGTCGGCCCACCCCGCCGCCGGTCCCGGCTCAGCGCCGTGCCCCTGCAGCCGAGCTGCCCCACCGCGCCGACAACACCCACAGCACCGCCGCAGCACCGGACCCCGAATGCGCCGCCGCCACAACGCGGCCTGCTCACCCACCTTCGCCGCCGCTAACAACAGCACGCACCCAGCAAGCGTTCCTCGGGCGACGAGCGAACATTACGCCCGTTACCGGCCCGTCCGACCAGGGCAAACCCTCCCCTAGGCCGTTATCGGCCCAGCAAGCACCCGAAATGTCGGCGTGCGGGCGTCTCGATCGGGTCGTGCACCGTCGGGACGGACTCGACGTCGGTGTGGTGCATGGTGGTGTAGAAGCGCACCTCATGCCCGTCGTGGTCGTGGTGTAGGGGGGCAGGATCGAGCCGAAGGTGGCGGAAGTGCCCGCCGGCGTGGGGTCGCCCCGAGATCGGTGAGGCGGGCGGCGAGTGCGCCGATGGCCGGCTTGTCCGGGACACCGCTGCAGAAGTAGTCGAAGCCGGCCGCCGCTTCGGCGCGGGCCGGGTCGAGGAACACTCCAACTCGTCATTCCGCAACGCCGTCTCGAACGCGCCGCGATCCACCCCTACCGTCATCACGGGTGCACCTCCATGCACCCAGACGGCCCTTCCGAGTTCGGCCAGGACATACGGAAGGGCCGTCGCCCCCTTCTGGAGGTCCTCACCGCGGCGTCGAACACGACCGCCGTGCGACGACGACGCGCTACGCGACGTTCACCAGCCGCAGGAGGATGACCGTGGCCGGGTCTCGGACCACGGCGTAGAACAAGAACCCGCGCTCACCGAGCGGGACGCTCCACTGATCCGAGCGCTCGTTGTACACCGCATCCGCATCGACGGTCGGGTTCTCCAGCAACTGCGCGATCCGTCGGTCCACCAGCTCGTGCAGGACCTCGGGGAGGTCGCGGTACCGCTGGTCGGCGATCTGCAGCCAGACCAGCCGGGAGCGTGGCATCCTCGGGTGTCGACGTCGACGGGGTCGTCGGCTACAGGGTGGACCAGGCGCCGTGCTCGTCGCGCACGGAGAACCCGGTGAAGTCCCCGGCCCGCGCCCGGGCGAGCTGGACCTGCTCGTCGACGGACAGTGGATTGGCGGCCATGGTGGCCAGCGCGTGCCAGCGGGCCAACACCGCCTGCGGGCCGGCCAGGTCCAGATCCTCGCCGGCACGGGCCAGCGCTGAACGCAGCTCGGCGGTGAAGCGCGGCTCGTCGTCGGGGGCATGCTCGGCCAGGGCCGCGCGAATCGCCGGCCCGGAACGCTCGACCGCCACCACCGTCACCGTCGCCATGCACCGAAGTATGGCGGCTGCGACCGACAAGCCGAGGGATCGGGGCCTCGCTCGGCGTGCCGGGCGTCGAGCCGGAGCAACCCCTCGCGCGACCCGGCGGGCGATGGTGGCCACCGACGGCCCCGGCTGGCCCAGCGCCAGTGCTTGGAGCTGCAGCTCGGCCTCGGCGGCCTGAGGGGCGCCGAACACGTCGCGGGCCCGGATGTCGCGATAACAGCGACGCAGCCGCTGCAGGCTCTGCTCCTCCTCCTGCAGCTCGGCCATCGTCAGCTCCTGGATCCGCAGCTCCTTGTCGATCTCCGCGTCGAGCTTGCCGCAGTCAGCCAGGAACGCGGCCCACACGACCGTCCGGTCCGCGGTGGACAAGCTCCCGCATCCGCGCCGCGTCCCGCTCCTCGCGCCCGGCAGCGAACAACACCATGACCTCACCGTCACCGCGCTCGGCCAGCTCGACCGCCCGCGCGGCACCGTCGGTGAGCACTACGAGACGGAGCTCAGGGGCCGCCAGGCCAGCCACTCCAGAGCACGGTCGGCCTCGTCGGGGTCGAAGCGGTGCGGGTCGAACGGCCCGCCCGCCCAGTCGAGGCGCTCGTTGTGTTCGGGGTGCGACGGGTCGGCGAGCACGGCCTGGAACTCCTCGTAGCCCCATGGGCCACCGACGTCCTCCGGTGGGCACGCCCCCTGGCCTGCGACACAGCGCGGGTAGCGCACACCCGGTTGCGGAGACACGATGTTCTCCACGGTGAGCTGATGGGTCCAGTTGTCGCCGAAGTCGTAGACGTAGCTGAACCGGTCCCCCGGTCTGACCAGGCGGAACAGTGTGCCCTTGGCCTCGTCGGTGACGGTTCGGTCGTCCCAGCCCCGGCCCGGGATCCCGTAGCGGCGGCCGTCGATCTCGAACTCGTGCAGATGAGAGTTCGTCCAGCCCACCACCGTCTGCACCACCTCGTGCAGGACCGCGAGGCTCGCCTCGCCCGGAACCTGCACACGGCGCCGAACCTGCGGCTGGACCTGCTCCACCACGATCTTGATCTCGAAGATCTTCGTCTTCACAGTCACGCGAGGCGTGGGCATGCGCCGATGCTGTCAGCCCCGCCAAAGGCGACAGGACCGGGCCCACCCTGAATTGACGGCGAAGGTACTCGGCCCGCTCGTCAGGCTGTCTTGATCCGGGGCGACGAGTGTGCATTGTGGCAGTTGTGGGATGGGTTCAATCTGAGGTTCCCCCCGAAGCACGGACACCTCCGGTGTGGGGTCAGTGATCTTCGTCTGACCCGGTGTGGAGTGTCTCAAAGGTGACGGGGCTATGCATTCCGATGCTGGAATGGCGCCTGTTGGGGTTGTACCAGCACTCTATCCACTCGAACACGGCGTTGGCAAGTTCATCGCGTGTTTTCCACTGTTTCGAGTCGAGAAGTTCGAGTTGCATGGTTCCCCAGAACGACTCCATCATCGCGTTGTCGTAGCAGTCACCGATCGTGCCCATCGACGCGAGTAGACCGGCGTCGCGAAGTCGTTTACCGAACGCCCATGACGTGTATTGCGAGCCGTGGTCGGAGTGCAGTACCGTACCCTTGGTCGGGCCGTTCTTGTCTGGTCGTCGGCGAATGATGGCCATACCGAGCGCGTCGGTGACGAGTTCTGTGCGCATGTTGTCGTTGATCGACCATCCGACGATGAGTCGAGAATATGCGTCCAGCACCGCGGCGCAGTAGATCTTCCCTTCCTCGGTGTGGTGCTCGGTGATGTCGGTGACCCAGAGGCGGTTCGGCGCATCAGCGACGAACTCACGGTTGACCAGGTCGGCGCTGGGCTGCGCGTCGGGGTCGCGGACGGTGCAGCCGTGGCGTCGGCGCCGGTAGAGGCCCTGGATGCCGGCCTGGCGCATCAGGCGGGCGACCCGCTTCACGTTCACGGGCATGCCGAGCCCGAGCACGAGCTCGGCATGCACCCGCGGTGATCCGTACGTTCCACGGGATTCTTCGTGGATCTGCTGGATCTGTTTCAGCAGCAACTCGTTCTCCTGAACGCGTGGGGAATCGAGGCGGGCCAGCCAGTTGTAGTAGCCCGATCTCGACACGTTGAGTACCCGACAGGCCACCGCGACGTTGATGTTGTCATCGGCGAGTTCACGGACCAGCGGGAACGCTAGTTTGGGAGGACGTTCTCGCGAGCGAAGTACGCGGCGGCGCGCTTGAGGATATCGAACTCGAGTTCGAGCCGGCGTTTATCGCGGCGGAGCTCGGCGAGTTCCTTCTTCTCCTTGCTCGTCAGCTCGGTCGCGCTACCGTTATCGTCGATCTCTGACTGGGATATCCAGTTCCGCAGGCATGACTCGGAGATGCGCAGGTCTTTCGCCAGTTCAGCGACGGGTTTGGTCCGTTCGCGGGCCAACTCGACGGCGCGACGACGGAACTCGGGAGGGTGGGGAGCCGGCACGACGGCATCCTTCCTGGTGGCCGCAGCCACCTCAGGTCGGGTGTCCGTGCCCCGGGGGGAAGCTCAATCGGCGTCGTATGTGGGGTCAGGTTGTCGCAGCGGCTGCCGACGAGGGAAACCAGGAGCGGGTCCGTGTGGCGGGAGCTCAGCTCGCTGAGCTGCCTGTGGTCACCGCTCTGGACGGCCTGCGCGCGAGCGGTCAGCTGGTTGAGCTGCTGACCGGCCGGCGTTGGTATGTCATGCAGCAGGCCAAGGAGGACGGTGCTTCTTGGGAGCAGATCGGTGAGGCGCTCGGGATGAGCCGTCAGTCCGCGTGGGAGTGGTACCGCCGCAAGATCGCCGGCCGAGAGCAGCACGTCGGTGACCTCCACGACGCGGTTCAGCCCGTGCCGTACTGGCCGAGGAGAACCTCGGCTAATCACCAAGCCGTGCCACACAGCCCGGCTTGTGCGATTCCTGTGCGAGGGGCGACAGCAGGGGGTTGCTGCTGCTGAACCACTGCACGCGCCGACGGCCGCTTTACCGAGGAGCCAGGGAGGGATCAGCGCGATTCCCGTCGGCCAGGTACTGCCCGTCCGGATCGGCCGTCACGCTGTGTCGCGGTGGGGCCGGCGAGCGGTCCCGTTGCGCGGCGAGTGAGCCAGTCGCGGCCCTTGCGCAGCGCTCGGCTTGCCGGGGTGGGTCCGTTGCGCGCTTCCAACCGGTCGCCGATCTTGCCCAGGAGCCAACTCAGTGCCGGCGCGCCAACGGCGAGCAGCAGCCACAACCGCAGCCGGGACGAGAAGAATACCCACATCGTGCTGCCTCCTTGAGGGGTCGGTGCACCCCGCTCCGCCGGGCGCGCGTCCCAGAGATTGTCCACCCGGCGAAACCCGGGCGTGTACCGGAGCCCCGTGCGGGAGAGATCTGCAGTTCGTCCATGACGGGGGGACCCGGCCGGGTAGCCCGACCGGCGTCATGACCCGGTTCACCATCACCACCCCCGCCGCCGAGCAGGGCACGACGGCCGAGAAGCCCGCGCCACCGGCCCGTCGGGGCCCAGACACGACCAACTGCAGAGGACGGTGTCCTCACGACGGCTGGGCGTGGGCCCGCCAAGCGCAGAGCATCGCGATCAGCGGGTCATCGTCGCGACATGGGCCGGTCCCGCACCGGTGCGAGAGACTCTCGATCAGTGCGTCGACGGCGTGCACGGCTACCGAGTCGAGGGGCTCCTCCCGACCGCGTGTTCCGCACACCGGTTCGTTCCGAACAGGGCGGACACGAACGACTCCAACTCCCCCACCGACGGATTCGCCCCGGCGCGTCCACGACAGGCACCATCCCCCGGACCAGACCGCGGGGAACACGACGATGATGTCCACCGCCGGTGTCACGTGGGCTGAGCAGCGCGAACTATGTGTCGCGGCGCCTGTGGTGACCAACGACTACCGCGGTTTGCCCCCTTGCGGCACCGAGCAAACGGGGGCCGAAGCCCGGTGCCGCAAGGGCGGCCTTGCTACCCATCACGCTGGGGAGCGTCCGACCACCATGACGCGGATCTTGTGATCGAGTCAGCACGAGCGCCAAGAGTGGGGGCCTCCGGCGGTCGTACTGCGCCGACCGGCACGGACCGTTCACCGATACCCGCGAGCAGTCCGTGATCGGCGCGTGTCGCGCGGTGAACGGCCGCGCCACCGTCCGCGATGTCCCCAAGGGGCCCAAGGACACCGCGGACGGGGCGGGGAGGAGCAACTCAAGTCCACCGCTCCCCAGCGTGGACATCCGGTGCTCAACTCCCGCAGCCGACAGTATGCGGCCCCAAGCCGCGGGAGGTCTGGCAGATCGCCCGAATGGCAGCGGGTGCCAACGGGAGCCCCGCCGGGACGTCACCGCGGCGTGGTCACAGTTGGATGCGGGAACCCATCACCACGGTGCGGTCGAGGGGTAGGTGATCTGCCCCGCGTTTTTCGGACCGCGTGAATTCGGTTAGCCTACGCGGCTTCCTGGTCGTTTGTCCACTCGGTGAGGGCTTCTTGGGGGGATTTGTAGCCTAGACCGGAGTGGAGTCGTTTTGTGTTGTACCAGAACT
>JBBRLM010000103.1:0-16102 GCA_038231335.1 Mycobacteriales bacterium | reverse complement strand
TCAAACGGGCGATCTCCAAGTACGTCGCCAGTACCGCCAAGGGTCACCACCGCGGCCCCAGCCGCCCCGCGAAGATCACCATCGAGATAGAGGCGATCTTGACAGTGCAGCCCACGACCTAACTGAACGGCTTTGGCTCTAGGCGCCGGCCGCGCGCAACGACGTGCAGTCGCCGACGGTGTTGAGCTGAACCGCCGAGAGCCCCTCCAGCACCAGCCCGGCCACCGCGGGGTCGCGGGGCAGGCTGCCGTGGTCGACGCGCGCGCCCGGGCAGAGGCTCTGCAACGGGACGTTCACCGCACCGTCGAGGCGGGCGGAGTCGGGCGGGGTGACCGTCTGGTCATCGGTGGTCCAGATCGAGAGCCACGGCAGCGCGGCGCCGACGCGGGCACGGGCCAGCTCCGTGAGCACCGCGCTCCCGGGGGCCAGCTGCTGGCACGCGACCGGGCACGCGCTGGGCAGCGAGACGGACCCGGTGGCGGCGAGGGACGTGCCGGCGAGCGGGGCGCCGAGGGTGACCACACGGCGGGCCTTCGCCGCGCCGTCGTCGCGGGCCACCCACAGCCCGGCCACCACCCCACCCGCCGAGTAGCCGACCACGTCGACCGAGGGCGCGCCCGCCTTCAGCGCGGTGTCCACGGCGCGGTCGAGGAGATCCACCTGCACGGACAGGTCGCCGGTGCCGTCCCCCTCCAGCGCCAGGACCTGCGCAGACCGTCCGGCGGCCCGGATCCGGTCGGCGAGCGGCTCGAGGCTCGCCTGTGACCCCCCGTAGCCCGGTACGAGCAGCACGGGCCCCGGCGCGTCCTGCGCGGGCCGGGCGGAGGGGTCGACGGAGGGCCCCCGGTTCGCGAGCACCCGCACCCCCACGAGAACGACCCCGACGAGGACGAGGACACCGAGCAGGGCG
Source organism: Mycobacteriales bacterium (assembly GCA_038231335.1). GTDB lineage: Bacteria > Actinomycetota > Actinomycetes > Mycobacteriales > Pseudonocardiaceae > Pseudonocardia. The sequence goes on along the minus strand of JBBRLM010000103.1, from coordinate 15,192 downwards.
ACGAGCACCCGCCGCCGCGGACTCATACCGCCCCCGAACCGAGCGGCCGAACCCTGCTGGCGCGGGAACTCTCGACCTCGCAGCCCGGGTGACGGCGTCGCAGCCCGCCGACGGGCTGCGAGGTGGCGCGACGCGCTGCGAGATGGGTCATGCCGCGGGCTGCGCGGACGGTGCGGCGGTCATGCCGGGACCCCGGCCAGCAGCGCGTGGACCACACCGTCGGCCAACAGGCGGCCGCGGCGGGTGAGGACCACCCGGTCGCCTGCGGCCTCCAGCAGGCCGTCCGCCACCGCCTGACGGGCGGCGGCGCGGCCGTCCGCGTCCAGCAGGTCCAGCGGGAGGCCCTCGGAGAGGCGCAGGCGCAGCATCACCCGCTCGGTGTGGCGCTCGGTGTCGGTCAGCTCCTCGCGGTCGGCCTCCGGCGACTCCCCCGCTGCGAGACGGGCGGCGTAGCGGGCCGGGTGCTTGACGTTCCACCAGCGCGATCCGGCCAGGTGGGAGTGGGCGCCGGGGCCCAGGCCCCACCAGTCGCCGTCGAGCCAGTAGCCGAGGTTGTGCCGGCAGGCCGCCTCCGCCGAGCGGGCCCAGTTCGACACCTCGTACCAGCCCAGACCCGCCGTCGACAGCCGGTCGTCGATCATCTCGTACCGGGTGGCGGCCACGTCGTCGTCGGGGGCGGGGAGCTCGCCGCGCGCCACCCGGCGGGCCAGCGCCGTGCCGTCCTCGACGATCAGCGAGTAGGCCGAGACGTGGTCCACCCCCGCGTCGAGCACGGCGTCGAGGGACGAGCGCAGGTCGTCGTCGGACTCGCCGGGGGTGGCGTAGATGAGGTCGAGGTTGACGTGCTCCAGGCCGGCGGCGCGGGCCTCCTTCGCGGCGGCGACGGCGCGGCCGGGGGTGTGGCGGCGGTCGAGCACCGCCAGGACGTGCTGGGCGGCGGACTGCATGCCCAGCGACACCCGCGTGAACCCGGCGCTGACGAGCCCGTCGAAGAACTCCGGCGACGTCGACTCGGGGTTGGACTCGGTGGTGACCTCCGCTCCCGGGGCCAGCCCGAACGTCTCCCGGACGGCGCCGAGCACCTCGCCGAGGCGGGCGGCGCCGATCAGCGACGGCGTGCCGCCCCCGACGAACACGGTGTCCACGGGCCGCTCGCCGACGGTGGAAGCGGCGAGAGCCAGCTCCTGCCGGACCGCGGCCGACCAGCCGTCCGGCGACGCGCCCGAGCCGTCCAGTTCGGAGGCCGTGTAGGTGTTGAAGTCGCAGTAACCGCAGCGGGACGCGCAGAACGGCACGTGGACGTAGATGCCGAAGGGCGTGTGCACTTCGCCCAGGGTAGGCGCCCGCTCAGGACAGCGGCGTGCAGCGTTGCCGCCACTCGCTCGGCGACATCCCGTACGCCCCGCGGAACGCCCGGCTGAACGTCGCCAGGTCGGTGAAACCCCAGCGCCGCGAGACGTCGGTGACCGAGACGCGGGGGTCCAGCAGCTCGCGGCGGCAGCGCTCCAGGCGCAGGCGCTGGATCTGCTGGGCGACGGTGCCCCCACAGTGGGCGAACAGGCGATGCAGGTGGCGGGTGGAGACGAAGTGCGCGGCGGCGATGCCCGTGGGGCACAGGTCCGGGTCGGCGAGGTGCTCGATGATGTGGGCGTCGACGCGGCGCAGCAGGTCGTCGGCGGCGCGGGCGGGCGCCGTGGGGCTGACCCGCTCGCCGGCCACGGTCGTGACCAGCTCGGCGACCTCGTCCGCGAGCCGGACGCCACCGGCGGCGCTGAGCTCGGGCGGGCTGGTCACCAGGTCGCGCAGCATCCGGCCGACGATGGCCCCGAGTCCGTCGCCGCCGCTGAGCGCGCGGGCCGTGAGCAGCCGTGACGCGCCGGCATCGAGCGCGATGCTGGCGCGCGGCCACGTGAAGACCAGCAGCTCCCAGTCGCCCTTCAACCCCCAGAAGAACGGGCGGTCGGTCTCGTAGACGGCGAAGTCGCCGGGGTACAGCTCCGCCTCGCGGCCGTCCTGGGCGAGGGTGGCGACGCCGCGGGCGATCAACCCGACCTGCAGGTAGACGTCGCTGTCGCGGCGGGCCAGGCCGGGTGTGCGGCTGCAGCCCTGGGTGCTCGACTCGACCGAGGCCACCGTGAGATGCCCCAGGTCGCTGGTGCGGACCGACCCGGCGAACGCCTGCTCCCTGTCGGCGTGGATGTCCAGCGCCACGAAGTTGTCCCGGATGAGGTCGCGCCAGACGTCGAGGCGGTCGGTCGTCGCAGGTGAGCTCATGGGCGCCTCGGCTGCTCGGGGGTCGATCGAGGCTAGGAGTGCACCGCAGTGCGCGTCAACGCACACGCACATGTGTCACGCAACGACAACAGCGTGGTCACGCAGGGCCAAACCTGCCGGCTGTCCGCGCAGCACGATGCTGCGATGACCGCACTGGACGACATTCCCGTTGAGGACGTCACCACCACAACGGTGCGGGCCGCGTGCCCGCACGACTGCCCGGACACCTGCGCGATGCTCGTGACCGTGGCCGACGGCAGGGCCACCGAGGTCCGGGGCGACCCCGAGCACCCGTTCACGAAGGGCGGGCTCTGCGTCAAGGTCAACAACTATCAGGACAAGGTCTACAATCCCGACCGCGTGCTGTACCCGATGCGCCGCACCGGCCCTAAGGGCAGCGGGCAGTTCGAGCGGATCAGCTGGGATTCCGCGCTCGACACGATCGCCGACCGCTGGCGCACCGAGATCGCCGCGCAGGGCCCCGAGACGCTCATGCCGGTGAGCTACCTGGGCACCCAGGGCATCCTCAACGGCCTCAACGTCGGCGACCCGTTCATGAACAAGATCGGGGCAACGATCTCCGAGCGCACCTACTGCGACTCGGGCGCCTGCACCGCGTACACGATGACGATCGGCGCGACGGCGGGCGTCGACCCGGAGAGCCTCGTGCACTCCCGCTACATCATCATCTGGGCCTGCAACATGCTCTCGACGAACCTGCACCTGTGGCCGTTCGTTGCCGAGGCGCAGAAGCGCGGCGCGAAGGTCGTGGTCATCGACCCGATGCGTCACCGCACCGCCAAGCGCGCCGACTGGCACATCCCGATCCGGCCCGGCACGGACGGCGCGCTCGCGCTGGCGATGATGCACGTGATCATCACCGAGGGCCTGACCGACGAGGACTACGTCCGCGACCACACCGTCGGCTACGAGGAGCTCGAGGAGCGGGTGCAGGAGCACACGCCGGAGTGGGCATCGGAGCAGACCGGCATCCCGGCCGACGACATCCGCACGCTGGCCCGTGAGTACGCCGCGGCCGAGCCGTCGATGATCCGGATCGGCGTCGCCATCGAGCGTCACGCCGGCGGTGGCCAGACCGTCCGCTCGATCGCCTGCCTGCCCGCGCTGGTCGGGGCCTGGAAGAACGTCGGCGGTGGGCTGTTGCAACTGCCGCTGTGGGCGCACCCGGTGAACTGGGGCGCGTACATGCACCCCGAGCTCGCGACGCCGGGCACGCGCGTCGTCAACCAGTACCTGCTGGGCCGCGCGCTGAACGGCGAGATGGAGCTGGACCCGCCCATCAACGCGCTGATGGTCTACAACTCCAACCCGCTCGTCGTCTGTCCCGAGCAGGACAAGATGGCCGAGGGGCTGGCCCGTGAGGACCTGTTCACCGTGGTCAGCGACCACGTGCTGACCGACACCGCCCGCTACGCCGACATCGTCCTGCCGGCCACCACCCAGCTCGAGCAGAAGGACATCATGTTCAGCTGGGGCCACTTCTACGTCACGCTCAACACCCCGGCTGTCGAGCCGCTGGGCGAGGCGATCTCCAACACCGAGCTGTTCCGCAGGCTCGCCGCGCGGATGGGTTTCACCGAGCCCTGCTTCACGCGCACCGACGACGAGATGATGGCCGAGGCCTACGACTGGGACGCGCCCGCGATGGAGGGCATCACCCTGGAGTCGCTGCGGGAGACCGGCTGGGCCCGGCTCAACCTGCCGGGCCCCGACGAGTACGCCCCGCACGCCGAGGGCAACTTCCCGACGCCGACGGGCAAGACCGAGTTCAGGTCGTCGATCGAGAACAACTTCGTCGTGCCGCTGTTCCGGCAGGGCTGCAACGAGTTCCAGCCCGGCGACGCCGTCGACCCGGTGCCGCACTACATCCCGCCGCGCGAGACGGCCGACTCCGGATACCGGCTCAACCTCATCTCGCCGAAGTCGCACGCCTACGTCAACTCCAGCGCGGGTGACCAGGACCGGCAGAAGCGCGTGCAGGGCGAGCAGACGGTGATCCTGCACCCGCAGGACGCCGAGGAGCGCGGCATCGTCGCCGGGCGCTATGTGCGCGTCTACAACGACCGCGGCCAGTACATCGCGCTCGCGGAGATCAGCGAGGACATCGCGCCGGGCGTGGCGATGTCGCCGATGGGGGCGTGGCGCAAGAACGCGAAGGACCAGTCGACGGTGAACGCCGTCAACCCCTTCCGGTTCGCCGATCTGGGCAACGCGCCGACGTTCTCCGACACCCGCGTCGAGGTCGAGGCCGTCTGATGGCGCCCTCGGTCGGCGCCGCCACGGCGATGTGGCGAGCCGCGTTCGGCTCGTCCGTGCTGGGCACCGAGAGCGTGGCGATCGCGGACGCGGCCGGGCGGGTGACGGCGGGGCCGGTGCGTGCCCGCCTCTCCGCCCCCGCCGTGCCGTGCGCGGCGATGGACGGGATCGCGGTGGTGGCCGGCCCGTCGGCGGTGGTGGCAGCGGGCGCGTACGACGTCGTCGACACCGGCGACCCGCTGCCCCCGGGCCGCGACGCCGTCGTGATGCGTGAGCACCTGCGCCGACGCCCGGACGGGTCGGTCCACCTGCGGGAACCCGCCCGGACCGGGCAGCACGTACGGCAGGTCGGCGAGTCGGTGCTGGCGGGCGAGGAGCTCGTCCCGGCCGGGCGCGTGCTGCGCCCGGCCGACCTGGCCGCCGCGGCCGCGGGCGGGCTCCCTGCGCTCGACGTCCGCAGGAAGCCGGTGGTCACTGTCATCCCGACCGGCGACGAGGTGCGCCCGCTGGGCACCGCCCTCGCGCCCGGCGAGCTGCTCGACACCAACTCGCTCATGCTGGCCGCGACGCTGCGGGAGCTGGGCTGCGAGGTGCGGATCACCGCGATCCAGCCCGACGAGCCCGCCCTCATCGCGGCGGCCGTCCAGGACGCGGAAGCGGACCTCGTCCTGGTGCTCGCGGGATCCAGCGCCGGGCGCGACGACCACACGGCGCAGGTTATCCGTAGCCTCGGCACCGTCGTGGTGCAGGGCGTGGCCGTGCGCCCGGCGCACCCGGTGCTGCTCGGGGTGCTCGGTGGCGGAGTTCCCGTCATCGGAGTCCCCGGCTATCCCGTCTCGGCGGCGCTGGCGGTGGAGCTGTTCGCCGTCCCGCTGCTGGCCGACCTGCAGGGACGTCGCTTGGCACCGGGCCGCACCCTCACCACGCGGCTGCGCGCGGCCGTCCCGAGCCGGGCCGCATGCGAGGAGTACGTCCTGCTCGCCCTGCACGACGACGGTTCCGCGGAACCGCTCGCGCGCGGTGCCGGCGCCCAGACCGCGCTCGCCCGCACCGACGCCGTCCTTCGGATCGACGCCGGATCGACGGGTCACGCCGCAGGCGAACGGGTGACGGTGCACCTGGCCGACGCTCCGGGCTGGGCGGGACCGGCCCAGGTGGGGACGCTGAGGAGGGCCACGGCCGTGTGAGTCCGCTCCCAGCATGCGTACCTGATCGACTCAGGTGACGACGCCGCGCCGGGTCACCGCTGTGTGAATCCGGTCCCAGCATGCGGACGCGGATGGATCGGTGACCGGACAAGTGGCACGCTGAACCCATGCCCGCGCTGATGCTGCGACTGGTGGCCCGCCGCCACGTCGACCTGCACCGCGTCAGCAGCGCGCTCTGTCGGCAGCCCTAGCTTCCCGCGCCGACTCCCGAACCACCACCACCCGGCGCCGGGCCCTGCCGCGCCGCGGCACGCCCGTGCCGCATGTCCGGAGGCCCCGTCTTGCCCCCCACCACGCCCACACCCGTCAAGCGCAAGCGCGGCGAAGGTCAGTGGAAGCTCGGCCACCGCGAGCCGCTGAACCCCAACGAGCGCACCAAGAAGGACGACGACGGGCTCAACGTCCGCGCGCGGATCGAGACCGTCTACGCCAAGGGCGGCTTCGACTCGATCGACCCCGCCGACCTCCGCGGCCGGATGCGCTGGTGGGGTCTCTACACGCAGCGCCGCCCCGGGATCGACGGTGGCCGCACCGCGGCGCTGGAGCCCGAGGAGCTCGACGACTCCTACTTCATGCTCCGCGTCCGCCTCGACGGCGGCGCGCTCACCACCGAGCAGTTGCGCGCGCTCGGCGAGATCAGCCAGACCTACGCCCGTGACACCGCCGACATCACCGACCGGCAGAACATCCAGTACCACTGGATCGACATCGTCGACATGCCGGCGATCTGGGCGAAGCTCGAAGGTCTGGGCATGATCACCACCGAGGCCTGCGGCGACACCCCCCGCGTCATCCTCGGCTCCCCCGTCGCCGGCGTCTCGGCCGACGAGAAGATCGACCCGCGCCCCGCGATGGACGAGATCATCGCGAAGTACGTGGGCAACCCCGAGTTCTCCAACCTGCCGCGCAAGTTCAAGACCGCGATGTCGTGGCAGCAGGACATCGCCCACGAGATCAACGACGTGTCGTTCATCGGCTCGGAGCACCCGGAGCACGGCCCGGGCTTCGACGTCTGGGTCGGCGGCGGGCTGTCCACCAACCCGAAGATCGCGCAGCGGCTCGGCGCGTGGGTGCCGCTCGACGAGGTGCCCGGCGTGTGGGCCGGGATCATCTCGGTGTTCCGCGACTACGGCTACCGCCGTCTGCGCCACCGCGCGCGCATCAAGTTCCTCGTCGCCGACTGGGGCGTCGAGGAGTTCCGGCGCGTGCTGGAGGACGAGTACCTGGGCCGCAAGCTGGTGGACGGGCCGGCCCCGCCGACCCCGGCCTCCCCCATCGACCACATCGGCGTCCACAAGCAGAAGGACGGCCTCAACTACGTCGGCGCCGCCCCCGCGTCCGGCCGCGTCTCGGGCACCACCCTCGTCGCCCTGGCCGACGCCGCGGAGAAGGCCGGCTCGAAGCGCGTCCGGCTGACCCCGCAGCAGAAACTCGTGGTGCTCGACGTCCACGACCGCAAGGTCGACGGCCTCACCCGCGACCTGAACGCGGTGGGCCTTCAGGCCGACCCGTCGCCGTGGCGGCGGTCGACCATGGCGTGCACGGGCATCGAGTTCTGCAAGCTCGCGATCGTCGAGACGAAGGAGCGGGCGATCCGTCTGGTCGAGGAGCTGGAGAAGCGCCTGGCCGACGTCCAGCCGGAGACGCCGATCTCCATCCACCTCAACGGCTGCCCCAACGCGTGCGCCCGCACCCAGGTGGCCGACATCGGGCTCAAGGGCCAGATCGTCACCGACGCCGACGGCAACCAGGTCGAGGGCTTCCAGGTGCACCTGGGCGGCGGGCTGGGCCTCGACGCCGGGTTCGGGCGCAAGCTGCGCGGCCTCAAGGTCACGAGCGCCGAGCTGGGCGACTACGTCGACCGCGTCGTGCGCCGCTTCACCGAGCAGCGCGAGGACGGCGAGCGGTTCGCCCAGTGGGTGTTGCGGGCCGACGAGGACTCACTGAAGTGAGCGGCCGGTGCGGCTCCGCCGCCCGTGCGCGGCAATCGTCGCCAGGGCGACGATTTGCGCGCACGACCCTGGGGGGACGGAATGTCTGAGCGGGCCGTGCCCTTCTACTGCCCGTACTGCGGCGACGAGGACCTGCGCCCCACCGACGCCGCTCCCGGCGCCTGGTACTGCGGTGCGTGCCTGCGGACGTTCAGCCTGAAGATGATCGGGATCGGAGTTCCCTCATGAGCCTCGCCACCGAGGTCGACCTGCGGGCCGTCGCCGAGCGCGGCGCCGCCGAGCTGGGGCCGGACGCCACGGCCCAGCAGCTGCTGGCCTGGGCCGCGGAGACGTTCGGCGACCGGCTGATCGTCGCGTCCAACATGCAGGACGCGGTGCTCGTCGACCTGGCCGCGGCGGCCATGCCGGGCGTCGAGATCCTCTTCCTGGAGACCGGCTACCACTTCGCCGAGACCATCGGCACCCGCGACGCCGTCGAGCACTCCTACGACGTGCGGATCGTCAACGCGCAGGCGAGCAGGTCGGTGGCCGAGCAGGACACCGAGTTCGGCAAGGACCTGTGGGCCCGCGACCCCAACCAGTGCTGCGCGATGCGCAAGGTCGCGCCGCTGCAGGACACTCTCGCCGGCTTCGACGCCTGGGTCACCGGCGTGCGCCGGATCGAGGCCCCCACCAGGGCGAACACCCCTTTGATCACCTACGACGAGAAGTTCCGGCTCGTCAAGATCAACCCGATCGCGGCCTGGAACGACGAGGACATGGACGCCTACATCCGCGAGCACGACGTCCTGGTCAACCCGCTGGTCGACGCGGGCTACCCGTCGATCGGCTGCGCCCCCTGCACCGCGAAGCCGGCCCCCGGCGCCGACCCGCGGTCGGGCCGCTGGGCCGGCACGGGAAAGATCGAGTGCGGGTTGCACGTCCAGTGAGCGCACCGACGTTGGACGCCCTGGACGCTCTGGAGAGCGAGTCCATCCACATCTTCCGCGAAGTCGCCGGTGAGTTCGACCGCCCGGTGATCCTCTTCTCCGGCGGCAAGGACTCCACGCTGCTGGTGCACCTGGCCGTCAAGGCGTTCGCGCCCGCCCCGGTGCCGTTCCCGCTGCTGCACGTCGACACCGGGCACAACTACTCCGAGGTCATCGAGTTCCGCGACCGGATCGTCGCCGAACGGGGCCTGCGGCTGGAGGTGGCCCACGTCCAGGACTGGATCGACGACGGCCGCCTCACCGAACGCCCCGACGGCACCCGCAACCCGCTGCAGACCGTGCCTCTGCTCGACTCGATCGTCGAGGGCAAGTACGACGCCGTGTTCGGCGGCGGCCGCCGCGACGAGGAACGCGCACGGGCCAAGGAGCGGATCATCTCGCTGCGCGACGCGTTCGGCCGCTGGGACCCCCGCAGCCAGCGCCCCGAGCTGTGGAACCTCTACAACGGCCGCCACGCCCCCGGCGAGCACGTGCGCGTGTTCCCGATCTCCAACTGGACCGAGCTCGACGTCTGGCGCTACATCCAGCGCGAGAACATCGAGCTGCCCTCGATCTACTACTCCCACCGGCGCGAGGTGTTCCGCCGGGACGGGATGTGGCTGGCCGAGGGCCCCTGGGGCGGCCCCCGGGGCAAGGAGACCCTCGAGCTCAGGACCGTCCGCTACCGCACGGTCGGCGACGGCTCGTGCACCGGCGCCGTCGAGTCCGGGGCCACCACGCTCGACGAGATCATCGCCGAGGTCACGGCGTCGCGGCTCACCGAGCGCGGCGCCACCCGCGCTGACGACCGCATGTCCGAGGCCGCCATGGAAGACCGCAAGCGCGAGGGCTATTTCTGACATGACGAAAGATCTGCTCCGCTTCGCCACCGCCGGCTCCGTCGACGACGGCAAGTCCACGCTCGTCGGGCGCCTGCTCTACGACACCAAGTCGGTGCTGGCCGACCAGATCGAGGCCGTGCAGCGCGCCTCGGTGGACAAGGACTCCCCCGACCTCTCGCTGCTCGTCGACGGCCTGCGCGCCGAGCGCGAGCAGGGCATCACCATCGACGTGGCCTACCGCTACTTCTCCACGCCCACGCGCGAGTTCGTGCTCGCCGACACCCCCGGCCACGTCCAGTACACCCGCAACACGGTCACCGGCGCGTCGACGGCCGAGCTGGCCGTCCTGCTCGTCGACGCCCGGCACGGCGTGGTCGAGCAGACCCGCCGCCACGCCGCCGTCCTCGCGCTGCTGCGCGTGCCTCGCCTCGTGCTGTGTATCAACAAGATCGACCTGGTCGGCTACGACGAGGCCGTGCTCACCGCTATCGGCAAGGACTTCGCCGGGCTCGCGCGATCTCTGGGGTTCTCCGACGACGCGGTCGTCACGATCCCCGTCTCCGCGCTGGTCGGCGACAACGTCGTCGACCGCTCCGCCCGCACCCCCTGGTACGACGGCCCCACGTTGCTCGGCCACCTGGAGTCGGTGCCGGTCACCCCGCCGGAGGCCGACGCCCCGTTCCGGATGCCCGTCCAGTACGTGATCCGGCCCCCCAGGAGCGACTACCGCGGCTACGCCGGCCAGGTGGCGTCGGGCACCGTCCGCCCCGGCGACGAGGTGGTCGTCCTCCCGGGCGGCACCCGCACGACGGTGAAGAGCGTCGACACGGCCGACGGCCCGCTGGAGACGGCAGGCGCCGGCCGCAGCATCACGATCCTGCTCGCCGACGACATCGACATCTCCCGCGGCGACGTCCTCGCCTCCGCCGCCCAGCCGCCGACCGTCACGAACGAGCTGGACGCCACGCTGTGCTGGCTCGCCGAAAAGCCCCTGCGCCCCGGCGCCCGGCTGCTGCTCAAGCACGGCACCCGCACCACGCAGGTGATCGTCGGGGCGCTGGGCGACCGGCTGGACACCGACACGGTGTCCTACGTCGACGCCCCGGAGACGTTGACCATCAACGACATCGCCCGAGTGAGCCTGCGCACCGCCGACCCCCTCCCGGTCGACGACTACGCCGACATCCGGGCGACGGGCAGCTTCCTCCTGATCGACCCACCGACGGGCAACACCCTCGCCGCAGGCCTGGTAGGCACCCCGTTGACGCTGGCCCCGTAGCCCACCCCGCGGCGCGCCGACGGCACACCCCGCGAGTCGGGGCCTTGTGCGACCGAGTCGCGCTCACGCCGCGCTCGCGCCGCGAGTCGACCGATCCGACCCGCCGAGTTCGCCATCTCGCGGCGCGAGTCCGAGTCATGATCGTCAGGAGTGGGCACAGCCGGCCAGATCTGGCGCCCTCTGCCCACTGCTGACGATCATGGGACGGCACCTGGAAGACACCGCTTGCCCGGCGCGTCGCGCTCACGCGCACGGGGGCGGCGCCACCGTGATCGGGCCGAGGTCGACGCGTTGTCCGGTGCCGTCGACCTCGAATCGGGCGAGGTCGGGGGCGACGAGGGTCATCGTGCCCCGGGTGTAGCCGTTGTACCGGACGACACCGTCGGGCCCGGCCGGTGGCGGCCCCGGCTCGGGGAGGGGCGACGGTGGCGCCCACTCCCGTCCTCCGAACCGGGCCCACCGGATCCCGCAGTGGGTGAGCAGGTCGTACGGGTAGTCGACGCCGGCGACAGGATCGGCCGGCCCGGTGAGCGGCGGGTCCGGAAGGACGTCGACGGCGCCGGGAGCGGGCAGCGCGATCGCCGGCCCGCGTGACGGTGCCGGCTGCGCAGAGCTCGAGGGACCGGCGCCGGCCGCGGGTGTGTCGACGGACGTGCCGCACCCGGCCGAGGCGACGAGTACGAACACAGCGGCGGCACCGGGCACCCACGTCGCTCGCATGACGGCGAGGCTAACGCCCAGGCACATGGACCAGCCCGTGCCGCCGTCCGGACCATGGGACGCGACCGCTCGGCGAGAGCTGGGTCACCAGGCGATCCCGGTCGCCCGGAAACAGGCGCTGAGCTGCACATGATCAGACGTCCGTACATTTCGTGCCGATCCCGGGGAGCGGACAGTCACTTGTACTACGCCCCGCGTGTACGGACGATGGAGTGGTGGACCCGATGACGCGCACGGACGACGCAGCTCTGCGCCGTCCCCGTGCCAGCGCACCGGCTCCCCTCGTCACCGACCTCGAGCGTTTCTGGCCGTCCCGGCGCGGCCACGCGTTCGACGAGTTCTGTCGCTGACCCCGTCGCTCCACCCCGCTCCGCCTCGTCTGCGTGAGCCTTGTCAGTGATTCCGCGCGCCCCGACGCGCACAGCCGAAGGACCACCTCACCACCATGCGCACGCCCCGTCTCCTCACCGCTCTCACCGCCGTCGTCACGCTCGGGGCACTCGCCTCCTGCTCGCGCGCCGCGGAGAGCACCGCCGCCGCCCCCGCCGCGACGACCCCGGCCGCCGAGTTGCGGCTCGCCTACTTCCCCAACATCACCCACGCCCCTGCCCTGATCGGCGTCGACAAGGGCTACTTCGCCTCTGAGCTGGGAAGCACGAAGCTCACCACGCAGACGTTCAATGCCGGCGGCGACGAGATCGCGGCCATCCTCGGCGGATCGATCGACGCCGGGTTCATCGGCTCCAGCCCGGCGATCAACGGGTTCGCCAAGTCCAAGGGCGCGGACGTGCGGCTCATCGCCGGGGCCACCTCGGGCGGCGCGCAGCTCGTCGTCTCCCCCGACATCACCACGCCCGACCAGCTCAAGGGCAAGATCATCGCGACGCCCCAGAAGGGCAACACGCAGGACGTCGCGCTCAAGAAATGGCTCAAGGCGAACAACCTCGAGCAGGGGACGGGCCCCGACAAGGTGACGGTGCAGAACCTCGACAACCCGCGCACGCTCGACCTCTTCACGACCAGGCAGCTCGCCGGCGGCTGGTTGCCGGAGCCGTGGAGCTCGCAGCTGGTGATCGCGGGCGCGAAGGTGCTCGTCGACGAGAAGACCCTGTGGCCGAACGGGCAGTTCCCCTCCACCGTGCTGATCGTCCGCACGCAGTACCTGCAGGAGCACCCCGACACCATCGCCGCGCTGATCCGCGGCGAGCAGAAGGCCGTCGACTTCGCCACCTCCGACCCGGCCGACGCGAAGACCGTCACGAACGACGCCATCAAGAAGATCACGAACGCGACGCTCCCGGCCGCGGCGCTCGACCGGGCGTTCAGCGAGCTGACGTTCACGCTCGACCCGCTGGCCGCGCAGTTCCCGCAGCTGTCCAAGGACAGCGTCACCGCGGGCGCGACCACGACCGAGACCGACCTCAAGGGCTTCGTCGACGTGACCCAGCTCAACAGCGTGCTCCAGGCAGCAGGCAAGCCCGCGGTGGACGCCGCGGGTCTCTCCAAGGCGCAGGGGTAGAACATGACCGCCACCATCGAACGCATCGTGCAGACCACCGCCGTCGACCTGCGGGGCGTCGGCAAGACGTTCGGCACCGGTCCGAACGGGGTCACGGCTCTGCGCGACATCGACCTGCAGGTGCGCCCCGGCGAGTTCGTGTGCCTGCTGGGGGCGTCGGGCTGCGGCAAGTCGACGCTGCTCAACGTGGTGGCGGGGCTCGAGGAGGCCACCACGGGCACGGTCGAGCTGCGCACCACACGCCCGTCGTTCATGTTCCAGGAGGCCGCGCTGCTGCCGTGGCTCACCGCGGGCCGCAACGTCGAGCTGCCGCTGCAACTCGCCGGGCTGAACCGGCGTGCGCGCAGGGACCGGGCCGACGAGCTGCTCGAGCTCGTCCGGCTCGACGGGCTCGGCCCGAAACGGCCCCACGAGCTCTCGGGCGGCATGCGCCAGCGCGTGTCGCTGGCCCGGGCGCTGGCCGCGGCCACGAGCAGCGGCGACGGCAGTGAGAATGGGCCCGGGGGCCTGCTGCTCATGGACGAGCCGTTCGCCGCGCTCGACGCCATCACCCGCGACGTGCTGCAGGGTGAGCTGCTGCGCGTGTGGGAGGCCACCGGCACCACGATCATCTTCGTCACCCACGACGTGCGCGAGGCCGTCCGGCTGGCGCAGCGCGTGGTGCTGCTCTCGTCGCGACCCGGCACGATCGTCGGCGAGTGGGACGACGTGCAGAAAGGCGGCCCGGAGCTCTACGGCGACATCACGGCCCGGCTCCGACAGGTGATCACCAGCCATGCGGCCTGAGGTCGACACCAGGACGGACGACCCCCGGGCCGACGATTCCGCCGCGGCGGTAGCCGGCCTCGACGCCCTCGACACCCCCACGGTGGTCGCCACCCCGTGGTGGCGGCGCGCGGTCGCGACGGGACTGCCTCCGATCGTCGCGTTGCTGCTGTTCGTCGCGGTCTGGCAGCTCGTCTGGGCGTCGGCGATCACCAGCGAGTTCAAGATCCCGCAGCCGCTGAGCGTGTGGGACGCGTTCGCGTCGATCGTCGCCGACGGGAGCGTCTGGGACATCCTCTGGACGTCGATCAGCCGGGCGTTCATCGGTTTCGCCATCGCGCTGCTGATCGCCACACCGCTGGGCCTGCTCGTGGCCAAGGTGAAGGTCGTGCGCGCCGCCATCGGACCGCTGCTCTCAGGCCTGCAGAGCCTGCCGTCGGTGGCGTGGGTGCCCGCGGCGATCCTGTGGTTCGGGCTCACCGACGCCACGATCTACTTCGTGGTGCTCGCCGGCTCGATCCCGTCGATCGCCAACGGGCTGGTGGCCGGCATCGACCAGATCCCGCCGATCCTGCCCCGCGTCGGCCAGGTCCTCGGCGCGAGCGGGCTGCGCAGCGCACGCCACATCCTGCTGCCGGCGGCGCTGCCGGGGTACATCGCGGGGTGCAAGCAGGGCTGGGCCTTCTCGTGGCGGTCGCTGATGGCGGCGGAGATCATCGCAGCCGGGCCGCTGCTCGGGTTCGGGCTGGGTGCCTACCTCAAGAACGGCAGCGACCTGTCGGACATGCCCGGGGTGATCGCCGCGATCTTCCTCATCCTGATCGTGGGCATCGGCATCGAACTCCTCGTTTTCCGTCCCATCGAGCGACGGGTCCTCCGGGCGCGCGGGCTGGCACTCGGCGTATAGGCCGTTCGGGAATGTCGCGCGTGCTGTGATAGCGACCACATGAGCGAATCGTCCCGCCCGTCCGCCGCCATTCGGGTGGAGCACCGGAGTTGATGAAACATCACCGTCGCAACGGCGAAATAGGGGTACGGCTCCACCCCGAGAGCCGTGAGTACGACGAAGGGTCTCCCCATGCCCACGAACCACAAGAAGCCCCCGGTGCTGAGCTGGTGCCATGCCGCTCCCAAGCCCCCCTCGCACTGCTGGACCCCGCCGCCGCCACCGGAGCACGACGACTGCGAGTCGCACCACCGCCCGCTGAAGAAGCACCACCACAAGAAGCACGAGAACCACCGCTGATCTAGCTGTACTGACCGGAGACGTTGGTCGAGAACTTGTGACGACACGATCTGAATGATCTTGAGGTGGAGGACCTCTCGGGAGTGCTGTGGAGCTGTCTGACGGCATCCACCACAACCGGGAGGTCCTCCATGGCCCACGC
>JBBRLM010000102.1:0-16335 GCA_038231335.1 Mycobacteriales bacterium | reverse complement strand
GGCACCCGTTGCCTGCGTGACCAGCGCGATCAGCTGGTCGAACTGGCGACGCCGCCGACAACACCAGGCCCGCACCTGCCACTACCGGCGCCGAGGTCAACGACCGCCACCCTGACCGTCAAGCGCCGTTGCAGTACTAGGACGATCCGATCCGATTCGGCATCGCCTGCTCGACCTCTACCGGTGCACCACCGCGGCCGAGGTTCTGGACACGATCGTCCACGAGGCCCGGGACCGCCGGGGTGGCCGAGGCCGACGACGCAATGCTGGCCGGCCTGGTGCGTGCTCTGGATGATCTGCTCGACCCGATGGTGAACCTGTGCTCGGGCGGGCAGGCCAAGACGTTGAGCCAGGCGGCCCTGGTGGAGATTCTCGGCCGAGGTGGCGCCCGGTAACGGTCGTATCCGGCCGCGGGAACCCCGACATCTGTGACGTGCCCGGTCGTGGTGTTGTCTGCTCGGCGTGGCGGGCGAGGTGACACCAGCGGGGACCGAGCGGCGGCCGTGGCTGACCCCGGGGGTGGGCGGGATCGGGTCGGCGAGTTTCCTGGCCGATGTCGGGCACGAGGTGCCGACCGCGTTGATGGCCAGCTTCGTCACCTCCACGCTCGGCGCCCCGGCGGCCGCGCTCGGGGTGATCGAGGGCATCTCCGAGGGCCTGGCCGGAGCGGGCCGGTTCGTCGGCGGTGCGCTGGCCGATGACCCGCGCCGCCGGCGCGCGGTGGCCGTGGGCGGCTACACCGCCACCGCGGTCCTGTCGGCGCTGATCGGCATCACCACCTCGGTGGTCCAGGTCGGGGTGCTGCGCGGTGCGGCGTGGGCCGCGCGCGGGCTACGGGTCCCGGCCCGCAACGCGCTGCTCGCCGACCTGGTGCCCGCGCACGCCTACGGCCGCGCGTACGGGTTCGAGCGCACCATGGACAACCTCGGCGCGATCGGCGGGCCGCTGCTCGCCCTCGGGCTGGTGTCGCTGTGGGGTGTGCGGACCGCGATCCTGCTGTCGGTCATCCCCGGGTTGCTGGCCGCGGTCGCGATCGTCTACGCCATCGGGCAGGCCCGGCTCCCGAAGGTCACCGAGCGCAGGACGCTGCGGTTGCAGGTGCGTCCGGTGCTGCGCGGCCAGCTCGGGCGGGTGCTGGCCGGGTTCGCCGCGTTCGAGGTCGGCAACGTCGCGGCCACCCTGCTCATCCTGCGCGCCACCGACCTCCTGACCCCCGACCACGGGGTCGACGCCGCGACCCGGATCGCGATCGCGCTCTACGTGCTCTACAACACCGCCGCCACCGTGGCGTCGTTCCCGGCGGGCGGGCTGTCTGACCGGCTCGGGCGGGGAGGGCCGCTGCTGGTCACTGCCGCTGGCGTAGCCGCGTTCCTGGCCGCCTACCTGCTGTTCGCGGTGTCCGGGCCGGTCATCGGGCTGCTGGGGGTGGCGTTCGCGCTGGCCGGGATCGGGATCGGGTGCGCGGAGACCGCCGAGCACGCCGCGGTCGCCGCGTTCGCACCGGAGAACATCCGGGGCTCGGCGTTCGGGCTGCTCGCCACCGTGCAGGCGATCGGGAACGTCGCGGCCAGCGTGGCCGCGGGGGTGCTGTACACCTTCGCCTCCCCAACCGTCGCGTTCTGCTACCTCGCCGTGTGGATGGTCATCGCCCTGGTCGTGCTCGCCCGAGCCGCCGCGCACGGCCGCCGCCCGGATCCGGCGACCTGACCTGTAGCCCGCCCGAAATCGGTTGTTGGTGGAAGCACGGCGACCGCTGAGTGGCCCCCATCCGGGTCGTCGATTGGTGTCGTTTCGGGCGTTGCCGCAGGCGATGACCGGTTTTCGGTGATGACGTCGCGGCGACACGCGCCGTGCGGGCGCGGGTTCGCCGACCCTGGCCGGGAGTGGAGCATGAGGGCTCGTCTCGAGCCCGTCCCCGACCGTTGACATCCCTCCCGCCATAGGTAAGGCTGCCCTATAGACAGGTCCTACAGGGTGTCGGAGAACGCGCGTGGCCTGCGGGGTGACGGTCGGCCGAAGGGGAGTTGATCCACAGTGAGTACGGCACAGACGCTGGTTCTGGGGTTCATCGCCGGGGTGACGATCCTGCTCGGGCTGCCGGTCGGGCGGCTGCGCGCCCCGCTCCCGGGTCTGCGCCTGTTCCTCAACGCCGCCGCGATCGGGGTGCTGCTGTTCCTGGTGTGGGATGTGTTCAGTGGGGCGTGGGAGCCGATCGACGCCGCGCTGGGCGAGTCGCGTGCGGGCACCGGAGGCTTCGGCCCGGTCGCCGGCTACGGCGTGTTGTTTTTCGGCGGGCTCACCGTGGGCCTGATGGGCCTGGTCGGCTACGAGCGCTGGATGGCCGCGCGCGCGGGCCGCCGCGACACAGCTATTGCCCGACCGGCGGGCGGGCCCGGCGCGATGGCCGCCGGCGAGCTTGCCGCCCGGGGTGGGGTGGGGTGGTCTGTGCCGCGGCGGCTGGCGATGCTGATCGCGGTCGGGATCGGGCTGCACAACTTCGCCGAGGGGTTAGCCATCGGCGCGAGCGCCGGGCGTGGGGAGATCGCCCTGGCCACCCTGTTGGTGGTCGGGTTCGCGCTGCACAACGCCACCGAGGGGTTCGGCATCGTCGCCCCGCTGGCCGCCGAGCGCGACCGACCCGGCTGGGGTTTCCTGCTGTTGCTCGGCGTCGTCGGGGGCGCCCCGACGTTCCTCGGGACCGCGATCGGGCACCAGTTCACCTCCGACGCGGTCAGCGTGGTGTTCCTGACCCTGGCCGCCGGGTCGATCCTCTACGTGGTGGTCACGCTGCTGGGCGTCGCGCTCAAGGCGGGTGCGCGCCCGCTGCTGTACTGGGGGATGCTGAGCGGGCTGGCCGCCGGCTTCCTGACCGACATGATCGTCACCGCCGGGGGCGCCTGAGCTCCTGCCGGCTCACGGCCGGGTTCTCGCCCGGCCCGCGGCGATCAGGGACTGGTAGAGCTGTTCGTAGCAGCGGGTCGTCGCGGTGTGGGGATGCTCCTCCGCGGTGAGCCGGGCGGAGCGGGCGAACCGGGCCAGCAGGGTGGGGTTCTCCAGCACGGTGCGCAGCGCAGCGGCGAGGCCGGTCACCGACCCGGGCGGGTAGAGCAGCCCGTTGAAGCCGGGACGCACCAGAGGGGGCAGCGCGGTGGCGTTGGCGGCCACCACGGACTTCCCGCTGGCCAGGGCCTCGAGGGGTGGCCAGGCTCTGCAACTCGGCTCGGCCGGGCATGGCGAACCCGTCCGCGGCGGCGTAGACCCGGGGGCAGCGACTCGTCGGGCACGTGCCCCCGGCATGTGTACCCGGTCGCCGACCCCGAGCTCGACGGCGCGGCCCCGCAAGGTATCGCGGTGGCGGCCGACCCCGGCGATGACCAGCTGGGCATCGAGCCCGGCATGCACGTGGGGTAGCGCGGCGACGAGTTCGTCGAGGTGTTTGTCCGGGTCGAGCCGGCCGACGAAGGCGATCGTGGGCCGGTCGGGCAGCCCGAACAACCCCGGGACGCGCCGGCCGTGATCGACCGCACGGAAGCGGTGCAGGTCCACACCGCAGGAGATCGCGGTGATCGGGGTGGTGAGGCCGTGCGCGGAGAGCAGCCGGGCCGCGGTCGGGGTGGGGGTGGTGACGTGATCGGCGCGGCTCAGCACGCGCACGCACGGGCCCAGGCCGCGCGGATCACCCACCGGTGCGTCGCGGCCGGGACCGGAAGATGGCCCACCAGGTTCTCGGGCAGCGTGTGATGGGTGGCCACCAGCGGGATAGCGCGATCGTGGGCCAGCGCCGACAGGGCCCGCCCGATCAGCAGGTGGCTGTGGATATGCACGATGTCGGGCGCCACCGAGTCGAGTACGCGCCGCAGCGCGGGCCCGGTCAGCGGCGGCGGGCACAGCGCACCGTCGGGTGCCTGATCGCCGGTAGCGCCGGCAGCCGGTGCACCACGACCCCGGGGTGGTCCGGGGCGATGACCGCCAACCCCGGTGCCGGCGGCCGGGCAGACCACGTGCACCTGGTGGCCGCGGTCGGCCAGCCCGGCGGCGAGCTGAGCGGTGAACCGTGCGGCCCCGTTGACATCGGGCGGGTAGGTCCGCGCCGACCACCACCCGCCACCTGTCCCGGCCTGGCTCGCTCGGCCCTGCATCCGACGCAGATCCAGGCGCCCGGGTTCCGCGCCCCTTACCGGGGCGGACTCCATCGGGATCTCACCGGACGACATGTGGTGGATCACCGGAGGGCTGGGTCCTGCTGGGCAGGGTCGTGGTGGTGTGCGGATCCGTCGTTCGCCGGCGGCGACGTCGACGGGGTCCTGGAGTCTGCTGCTGCGGGGGTGCTGGCTCCGGTGCGGGCGAGGGTAAGCACGCCGGCGGCGGCGGTGGCCGCGCACAGCCCGGCGAGCACGGACCCGGCAGCGGCGCCGGGGAAGGACTCGCCGAGCAGGATGATCCCGATCAGTGACGCGGCCAGCGGGTCGGTGAGGGTGAGTGTGGCCAGCGGGCCGCCCAGGCCGCCGTCGCGGTAGGCGGTCTGGGCCAGCAACAGCCCGACCACCGCGAACACCGCCACCCCGGCACCGAACAGCACGAGCAAACCCACCGGTGCGGTCCCGAAACCGGCGATCGCGACCCGGATCAGCGCCGAGGTCAACCCGAACGCGACCCCACCCCCGATGGCCAGCAGCAGCGACGCGAGCCACGGCCGCCCGCACCGGGTGGCGGCGAGCACGAGCGCGGCGACGACGGTCCCGACCACGGCGAGCAGCACCGCGGTGGTGCCCTTGTCCAGCACCGGCTGCGGGACCTCGCGCGGCGCCAGCACCGTCAGCCCGGCCAACCCGGCGCTCACCACCCCGCCCCGGCCCACTCCCGCCGAGCCGTGGCCCGCTTGGCCAGCCGCGCGCCCAGCGGCAACGCGATGACCAGGGCGCTGACCCCGAGCGGTTGCACCAGGGTGAGCGGACCGAAGCCCAACGCGGTCAGGTGAACCCGGCCCCGAGCAGGGTCGCGCCGATCCCGCCCAGCCAGCGCGGCTGCCGCGCCAGGCGCACCAGCAGCCGCGGGGACAGCGCCGAGTCGCCCCCTGTCGTCGCGGCCGCCTGCTGCTGCAACACCGCCGCGACGGCGTAGCAGCACGCCGAGACGAGCGCGAGCACGAGCGCCAGCGTCGCCATCGACGGCCCCTTTCCCGGTGTGACCGGCGGTCACGAACCACGGCTACACCTACAGCACGTAGGAGTACCTGTACTCACCCAGCGGTGCTACGCGCGCGGCCTCACGTGGCGTCCGCCCCGATGGCGGCCTCGAGCGGGGGACGCACCGGCGTCGCGGGGTCGGTGCAGCGTGCCTCCCCGGCGGCTCTCGCATCCCGGGTTACCGCGACAGTGTCAGGAGGTCACCCAGCCGGTGCACAGCACGAGCGCGCAGAGGCCGATTCCGGCGCCGCCGGCGGTCATGGTCATCGCCTCACGGTCCTGGCCTCGTCGAGAATGCAGCGCAATGAGGAGGCGATCACGGCGACCGCGGCGAGGGAGATCCCTGGGTGAGCCGTATATGCGAAGGATCTGAGGCGAGCTGCTCGCCGAACGTGATGCAACCGCGACGCACCCGTGCCAATCTACCCCTACGCTTTGTAGGGGTAGGGCCGACGGGAGGGCACGATGTCGTCGACGAATGACGCTCGAGTCGAGGAATCGCCATCGGGCCCGGCAGGTGTCGGGGCGATGAGCACCGTCCGATGACACGGTGGGTGCTGCTGGTCAGCGATCGGGACACCAGCCTCAGCACGGGCGTGATCACCGGGCTGAGTTTTCAGGGCTACGCCTGGCACCGGTGCTCCATCGCCGCCGCCCGCGTCTGGTTGGACGATCACCGCGGGGTCGTCGAGCTGGTGCTGATCGGTCCGGGACACCACGCGCGTGACAACACCGGCGCAATGTGCCGGGCGATGCGTGCCGGTGCACCGCAGGCGGTGCTCGTGGTGCTCACTGCCGGGCCGGAGGAGATCGGCGTGGCGGCGGCGCTTGACCAGGGCGCCGACGACTGTCTCGACCCGCAGTTGCCCGATGTCGAGCTCCTCGCCCGGCTTCGTGCGCATCTGCGCCGCGGTGCCCGGCCCGTGGCGCCCGACGTGTCGCTGCGCGTCGGGTCACTCCGGATCGATCCCGCGACCCGGCGGGTCACGGTCGCCGGGCAGGACCTGGCCCTGCGCCCGCGCGAGTTCGATCTGCTCGTCCGGCTGGCGACCGATCCCGGGTGGACTGTGCGGCGTGAGGTGTTGCTGCGCGAGGTCGGCGACGAACCGCTGACCGACTCGGTGCGGACCGACTCGGTGCGGACCCTCGATGCGCACGTCGCGGCGCTGCGCCAACGACTGGCCACCGCCGCGGTCACCCATCCCGGTGTGCCGCACGTCGTGACGGTGCGGGAGCTGGGCTATCAGCTCGACCCCACCGACCCCTGCCCGCCGCCGCCCTCACCATGACGGGGCGTCGACGACATCGCCATGGATGGGCGGTCGGTCGTCGACGCTGGGGGAGGTTGCTGTGCTGTCTGCGCCTCGGTGACCGTCAACCACGGCGAAGGTGCAGGGGCGTGGCCGCGGCGGTGGCGGCTTGGGCCTGGGTGAGGGCGCCGGTGTCGACGAGCCGGGCCAGCACGTGCTGTTCGCGGTCGCGCGCCCGGTCCGGGTGCGCGACCGGGTCATCGGCCGACGGCGCCTGGACCAGCCCGGCCAGCAGGGCCGCCTGGCCCCAGCTGAGCCGGTCGGGTGAGGTCCCGAAGTAGCCGTGCGCGGCGGCGGCGAGCCCGTAGAAGCCGTCCCCGAAGTACACGACCTGCGCGTAGATGGCCAGGATCTGCGCTTTGGAGTACTGCGCGTCGAGTTTGGCGCCCAGCACCACCTGCTCGGTGGTGACCCAGGGACCGCCCCGGGCGCCGGCGAAGTAGAGCTGCTTGGCCAGCTGCTGATCCAGGGTGGAGCCGCCGGGGTCGCCTTGGCCCCCGCTGATCGCTGTCCCGGCGGCGCGCAGCAGCCCGACGCTGTCGATGCCGTGATGTGTGTAGAAGCGGGTGTCCTCGGTGGCCACCAGGGCCGCGGCGAACTTCGTCGGGACGGCGGCGGTGGCGGTGTCACCGCCGGGATGTCCGGCGGCCAGTGCGGTGGCCCGGTCGGGCGCGTCGGCGACCGAGGGGGTGAGCGCCAGCAGTGCCGCGGAGCCGGCGACCCCCAGCAGCAGCAGCACGCACGCAGCCCGCGCGGCGCGCCTCCGCCAGTGCCGAGGCCTGGGCCGCCCAGCCCGGGCGGTGCGCGGCGCCGCCGCGCCGGCGCGCAGGCCGACCGGCGGGGGCGTCCGCATCGGAACCCCGGTCATCAACCACCTCCTAGTCCTACGCAGTGTAGGTGATCGCGGGGTGGGGGTGCGGTTCGTGGTGGGAGGCGCTGCTCACCTCCTACCGGTTGTAGGGTGAGCCGTGCACAAGGGGAGGAGCCACTGGTGGGTCGCAGAACCGACACACCCCGGGCGGGGCGCCGCAATCCTGGTGAGCTGGAGAGCGAGGTGCTCGCTGCGCTGTGGGCGGCCGAGGAGCCGCTCACGCCGGGGCAGGTACAGCAGGCCCTCGATGGCGGGCTGGCCTACAACACGGTGCACACGATCCTGGTCCGGCTCTTCGAGAAGCAGCTCCTGACGCGCACCCTGCTCGGGCGCGCGCATGCCTACCGCCCCACCAAGGGCGCCGAGGACCTCACTGCCGAGCAGATGACCGCGCTGCTGGAACGCGGCCCCGACCATGAGGCGGTGCTGCAGCGATTCGTCACCGCGCTGTCCAGCCACGACGAGGCGGCCCTGCGCCGGCTGCTGGGCCCGGCCGGGTGATCGCGCGGTGACCTGCGACCGACGGGACCGACCGTGATCTACAGCGTCTATCTGCCGCTGCTGGTCTCGGTGCTGCTCGCCGCGGTCAGCCCGCTGCTGGCCGCCCGGTGCGGCCCGACTCGGGCCGGGACGGGACTGGTCGTCGCCGCGAGCCTCGCCGCGGCGGCGTGGACGTGGGCGCTGCTGCTGCTGGCCGCGGCCCAGCTGCACGAGGCGCCGGTGGTGACTGAGCGGATCCCGCCCGGTGCCGCGCCGTTCACCGACCCGGTCGCGCCGGTGGTGAGCGCGGTCGCGTTGGCGCTGGTCACCGTCGGGGTCTACCGGGCGGTGGTGGTCGTGCGCCGGTGCGCCCGGGTGGCCGCGCAACTGCGCGCGCTGTGCGCGGCCTGCCGCGGAGCCGGGGACGCCAGCGCCGGACCCGGCTCTCGGCGTGCCGAGCGCGGGGCGGGGGACGGTGAGTTGCTGGTCGTCCCGACTGCTGCGTTGCACGCGTTGGCGGTGCCCGGCCGGCGTGGGCATGAGGGGAACATCCTGGTCAGCAGCGGCATGCTGAAGGTTCTGGACCCGCTCCAGCGCCGTGTCCTGCTCGCCCACGAACGGGCCCATCTCACTGGCCGCCACCACTCCCAGCGGGTCGCGGTGGAGGTGGCCGCCGCGCTCAACCCGTTGCTCATCCCGGCCCGCGACGCCGTGGCGTTCCTGCTCGAACGCAGCGCCGACGAACACGCCGCGGTCGCGGTGGGGGATCGTCGGGTCGCCGCGCAGGCGCTGGCGACCGCGGCCCTGGCCGGCACCGAACAGGGCACCGACGGGGTCCGGTTGGCCTACCAGCGGCTGGAGGTGACCCGCCGGGTCGCCGCCCTGCAGGCCCCGGCGCTGCCCGAGCGACGCCTGCCCCCCGCGGGCCTGCTGGTGCTCGCCGCGATCGGGGCGATCGCGGCCACCGACGCCACGTGGTCGTTCCTGCGACTCGCCCACACCCTGCTGCCCGGGATGTGACAGCCCCGGGCTGTCACATCCCGGGCACTCCGCTCAGCGGGGTTTGTCGGGGTCGAGCCCGGCGGGGGTGCGGTGAGCCACGACCGCCCGGCGGCCGCGGACAGCCAGGGCGCCGGGCAGCAGCAGCCACAACCACAGCTGCCGGCTCGCCGCCCGGCGTTGCGCCCGGCCTGGGGCCGGCAGCGGCGGGGGGTAGCCGCGGGCCAGGTGGTAGAGCACTCCGGCGTTGACCGCGACCCCGACACCGACCACCGCGACCGCCGCGGTCGCGAGCAACCCGAATCCGCCGGCGTGCGGGCCGATGACGCTCGCCGGTAGCCAGATCGCGAGGTTCAGCGCGATCAGCGCGGTGAACACCGCCAGCAGGCGGATCAGGTACGGCCCGCGCCGGAGCTGATGCAGGTGGACGGCCGTGACCAGATCGATCCGATCGGCGGGTTGGTGATCCGCGGTAGCCGTGACGCGGTGCCCGGCGGCGCGCGGTTCGTGGTGTGCGGGTTCGTGGTGTGCGGGGTCGGGACGCGTGGGCGTCGCAGGTTTCCCACCCGCTGCCGGGTCGCTCCCGGATCCTGGCCGCGGCGCCGCCACCCCGGCACCGGGGCCGGCAGGGCGCTCGCCGGGGTGCCGGGGCAGACGCGTGTGCGCTGTCGACGTCATCAACCGCTCCCATCGACCTCGTGGTCGTCCACGCAGCCGATCGGACCTCGGCTTCCGACCCTGGACTCTACTCCTACAGAATGTAGGACGGCAGGGTGAGAACCAGGTCGCGGAGGCGGAGCCGCGTGGGCGCCGACGTCACGATGGCCCGCTCACCGCCGCAGCCCGGGCGGGACCGATACCGGCTGCGAGCGCCGCGAGCAGCGCGAGGCCGAGGGCCGCGCTGGCGAGCACGTCGCTGAGCCGATGTTGCTCGAGATAGACCTGGGACGCGCCGACGGTGACCGCGAACATGGCGACCGCGAGGTGGAGCAGGCGCCGCCGCGGTGAGGTGGTGATCCGCTCCCGCAGCAGCAGCATCGTCAGCCCGCCGGCCACCACCGCGGTGCTCATCGGCCCGGACGGGAACGCCGGGCCCTCCACCTGCCCGAGGTCGACGACCCGGCTGGGCGCCGACCCGAGGAAACCCTTACCGGCCGCGATGACGGCGGCGAGCAGCAGCAGCGCCACGGTCGCGCTCAGCAGTGGGAACCAGCGCCGCGACGTGGCCGACACCACCGCGGCCAGGCCCAGCACCACCAGTGCGATGATCCGCGTGCCGGTCACGACCGACACCGCCGACATGACCACATGCAGCCCGCTGTCCGAATGGTGGCGGGATGCCGCGGCGGCGTCGGCACCGGACAACGCGCCCGCGCGCAGCAGCAGCGTGCTCACGCCGCCGACGACGGTGGCCAGCACCGCGCTGTAGGTCCAGCCGCGGTGGCGCGCCGCCTTGTCAGCCGTGGCGAGCCACGTCCCGGCTCGTTCGCTGCGCATGCACCCATCGCCTCCAAGAACCGTAGGACTCCCGTCCCCCCGGGGCGACGGGTCGCCCTCCGTCGTCCCGGGCTTGCATTGTGCCCCCGAGTCGTCCCTCCACGACTGGCTTCGTCCGGAACGACGCGCCGCCCGAGGCCCTTCTGCCACCCAGTATCACCTACAGTGTGTAGGAAGCAGAGGTAGCGTCGATGAATGCGGCTCGATCCGCAAGATCGGGACGGGCCTGGCGACGTGTGGTTCCCTCCCCTGAAGGGATGTAGATGTCAGACCATGTGGTGATGCGTCGGTGCCGACGGAGCGGGCCCGCGCCCCGCCGAGCGTCTGAGCGGAGAGCGCCTGCGCAGCCCTCGTCGGCTCAGCGGCACCCGACGCGCGGCGGGGCAGCTCGCTGATGGCCGGTCTGAGCTGGGCTGAGGCGATCGTGATCGGCGCGATGCAAGGGGTGGCGGAGCTGTTCCCGGTCTCCAGCCTGGGCCACTCCATCCTGCTGCCCGCGGTGATCGGCGGATCCTGGGCCCAGGACCTCGACATCGGCGCGCCGGAGTCGCCGTACCTGGCGTTCATCGTGGGTCTGCACGTGGCGACCGCGCTGGCGTTGGTGATCTATTTCTGGCGGGACTGGGTGCGGATCGTGCGCGGTCTGGTGACCAGCATCGTGCGCCGGGAGGTCGCCGATCCTGATCAGCGGTTGGCGTGGCTGCTGGTGCTGGCCACCATCCCGGTCGGGATCACCGGTCTGCTGTTGGAGCACTTTTTCCGCACCACCCTGAGCAAACCGGTCCCGACTGCGGCGTTCCTGCTGCTCAACGGGATCGTGTTGCTAGTTGGGGAGCAGCTGCGCCGACGCGCCGACGCCCGGGAACCGCAGCTCGTGCCGGACGCGGTCGGAGCGGGTCGCCGCCACGGCGACGGCGGGCACGACGGCGATGGGCCCGCGGTGACGGCGGATGAGGTCGCGGACCGGCGGCTGGCCGCGCTACCGGTGGGGCGCGCGGTGCTGATCGGGGCCGCGCAGATCGCCGCGCTCGCCCCCGGGTTGAGCCGATCCGGGAGCGCCATGGTGGCCGGGCTGCTGCGCGGGCTGTCGCACGCCGACGCGGCCCGGTTCTCCTTCCTGCTCGCCACCCCGGTCATCCTCGCCGCCGGGGTCTACAAGCTCGGCGACCTCGTCGGGCCGCTCGGGGACGGGATCCGCCCGCAGATCCTCGTCGCAGCCTGCTGTCCGGGATCGGGGCGTACCTGTCGGTGCGGTTCCTGACCCGGTATTTCGAGCACCGTTCACTGCGCCCATTCGGCATCTACTGCGTCCTCGCCGGGGCGTTCTGCCTGGCCTGGTTCACCCTGCGCTGACAACCGACCCGGCGGCCCGTCCGCGCTGGCCGAGGACTGGTTAGACAGAGACCCGGGCGGTCGTGGGTTGCCCGATCCGGTCGCGATAGGCGAGCAGGGCGCGCGGCAATGGCACTTCTTTAGAGTTACATGGGTGTAGTTTGATCCCGTGGCTGGTGTGACGAGTGAGGCGAAGGCGGCGTCGGAGCGGTTGCCGGATCGGATCTCGATCGGGGTGCTGGCCAGGACGTTCTCGGCGGAGCTGCTCGACGAGGTGATCGACACCGCGGGGGTGCGGGAGCTGCGGTCCCGGCTGCTGCCGGCGCGGCTGATGATGGTGTTCACGCTGGCGTGCTGGCTGTTCATGCGCTCGGGCTACGGGCTGGTGCTGGCGAAGCTGGCCGACTCCCACGCGGTGGAGGGGCCGGGGTGGGGGTCGTGGCAGGCCCCGTCCACGGGGTCGATCACCAAGGCGAAGGCGAAGCTGGGGGCGGCGCCGTTCCAGCTGCTGTTCGACCGTGTCGCCGGGCCGGTAGGGGCCGCGGACACGCCGGGGGTGTTCTACGCCGGGCTCCGCGTGGTCACGATCGACGGGTTCACCCTCGATGTGCCCGACAGCAAGGAGAACGCGGAGTTCTTCGGTCGCGGCGCCAACGGCTCGGCCTCACCCAACCCCTACCCGCAGCTGCGTGCCCTGGCGCTGGCCGAGGCCGGGACCCGCGCCTTGCTGGGCGCCGCG
The DNA here is from genome assembly GCA_038231335.1 of Mycobacteriales bacterium. Classification (GTDB taxonomy): domain Bacteria; phylum Actinomycetota; class Actinomycetes; order Mycobacteriales; family Pseudonocardiaceae; genus Pseudonocardia. The sequence goes on along the minus strand of JBBRLM010000102.1, from coordinate 3,921 downwards.
CACGGCCCCAGCGGCACCGGGGAGCAGACCCTGGCGCTGGAGCTGATGGGCGCGCTCGGGCCGGGGATGGTGGTGCTGGCCGACCGCAACTTCGCGTCCTGGAAGTTGTGGCGAGCCGCCACGGGCACCGGCGCCCAGCTGTGCTGGCGGCTGTCGGCCTCGTTCAGCCTGCCGGTGCGCCAGGTGCTGCCCGATGGCACCTACCTGTCGCAGCTGCGGCCACCGCGCAAACGCGACGGCGACCCGATCGAGGTGCGGGTCATCGAGTACAGCGTGCTCACCGTCGACGACGCCGGCGAACAGGTCTCCGAGGTGTTCGCGCTGGCCACCACGCTGCTCGACCACGAGCGCTATCTCGCGGCCGAGTTGGCGGCGCTGTATCACGACCGCTGGCAGGCCGAGACCGGCATCGGGGATCTCAAGACCACCGTGCGCGGCGGCCCCGAGACGGTCCTGCGGTCCAAGTCCCCCGCCATGGTCGCCCAGGAGTTCTGGGCCATGCTGTGCGTCTACCAGGCGATCCGCGACATGATCAGCTACGCCGCGCCGTCCGGGCTGGACCCGGGCCGGGTCAGCTTCAAACGTACCCTCGACGCCGCCCGGGACTCCGCCACCCGGGCGGCTCTCTCCCCCCGCAGGGACTGACCCGCGCCGTGGCCCACCTCGCCGCGCAGCTGATCCGCCCCGCCAACCTCATCCCGCAGCGGCCCGGCCGTAGCGCCCCTCGCACCCGCAAGCGTGGCGGCTCGCACCGCCATCGCTACCTCCGCTCAAGAAGTGGAGTCGGAGGACGGAAGTTGGGCAGGAGCTTTCGCACCTTGGGCACCGGCATACTGCTCAGAATGCTGTCGCAAGCCACGCGGCGGCTGCCGCTGCGGCGATCAAGGCCACGTTCAGGCCGGTGACCTTCGCCTCGCCACGCCGCAGGTGCAGGCCGGTCGCCAGGAGCTGCAGGATGACGAAGCCCACGGCGGCCGCAATCGCGAGAACCGGCGCGATCCCCGTCAACGGCGGTAAGACGAGTCCGACCACTCCGAGGAGCTCGACGACACCGATGAGCCGGACCACCGGCATCGGGATGGTGTCGACCCACCCCATCATGGGCGCCAGCTGGTCCTGGCTCTGCGTGACTTTCTTCCCACCGGCATACAGATAGAACAGGGCCAGCAGCCCAGCAACGACCAAGTACGCGATGACCACCGCGGGACCTCCACGAGTGACGACCAAGCGACGGCGGCCACGCCATCCGCGGGATCCTTGAGCGCGTCTGAGGTGACCAGTGGATCCTGCTCGTTGGTGCGACCCTTCTACAGCGAACGCGTGCGCTTGACCGCACTGTTGCCGCGGGCTCACCCTCAGCGTCGGCCCACGGCCTCGCGCACCCGGCGGTCATAGCGCTGGTGCTCGCCGCGTACGCCGATGAGCACCTGGCCGATGCCACGAGTCAGGGCGAGTACTCGGTCGATGCCTCGGTGGCGTAACGGGCCATGATCGCATCGACGTCGCTGCTCGTCGGGGGGCCGGCGGCGGACGCGTCGCGCAGGTCCCGGAAGTACTGCACATAGTGGTCCGGGGTGAAGGTGGTGAGCAGGATCGCTCGCTCGTCGCCGGGGTTGGCGAAGGTGTGCGGGGCGCCCGTGGGCACCATGACGAACGTTCCCGGGCGCGCGTCGTGGTCCTGGTCGCCGATGGTGAAGCGCACAGTTCCCGACACCACGTAGAACCCTTCGTCGTGCTGGGCGTGGCGGTGCTGGGGTGGTCCAGCGGTGCGCGGGGCGAGTGTGCCCTCTGCTACACCGAGTCGGTGGGCGGTGGTGCTGCCGTTCTCCAGAATGCGCATCTGGACCGCCGGTCCCAACAGGAACGTCTCGCCCTCGCCCGGTCCGACGATCGACACCTCAACCACGATGATCTCCTCACGACTATCGGCTGCCGACACGTATCCGCCGTGACCGGCGCAACCGGAAAGGCCGCCAGCCACTGCGCGGCGGGGGCTGCTGTCGCGGTCCCCGTCCCATCTCCCAGTCCAGCGCGATCCGGGACGCAGGTCCAATACCTGTTCGGCGGCTCCGATGCTCTACGGCTATCGTCGCTGCGGATGGACCTCCGTCTCCTGCGCTACTTCGTGATGGTCGCTGACGAACGCCACTTCGGCCGCGCAGCAGCCCGGCTTCATATGACCCAGCCGTCGCTCAGCCGCGCGGTCAAACAGCTCGAGAACGACCTCGGGGCCGTGTTGCTGGATCGATCACCCGCCGGGACCACACTGACCGGGGCCGGTGCCGCGTTGTACGACGAGGCCCGCACTTTGCTCGATCAGGTCGAGCACGCCCGGGCCCGGGTGGCCGCGGCGGTCGGGGCGGCCACGCTGACCGTCGGTACCCTCGCCGATACCGTCGAGCAGGCCGGAGTCACGCTCGCCACGGCCTTCCGTGATCGCCATCCGGGGGTTGTCGTCCGCATCCGCGAGTCCGACTTCGCTGATCCCACTACCGGCCTCGGGGCCGGCCTGGTCGACGTCGCGCTCACCCGGGCACCGTTCGACGTCACCGGAATCCACACGCATGTGTTGCGCTCCGATCCGGTCGGAGCGGTGCTGCGTACCAACGATCCCCTCGCCGATCGAGCAGTGCTGCACCTCGACGATCTCGCCGGACGGCGCTGGTTCAGGTTTCCCGACGGCACCGACGCCGTCTGGAGCACCTATTGGACGGGCGGCTCGGACGCCCGACGCGACGGGCCCGTCGTCCGCACTGCCCACGAGTGTCTGCAAGCGGTCCTGTGGAACGGAACCGTCGGACTGATCCCACTCGGCCACGACCTCCCCGACGGCCTCACCGCGGTCGAACTCGCCGACCAGCCACCCAGTCAACTCGTCGTCGCGTGGAGCAACAACAACACCAGCCCTCTCATCCGCTCGTTCATCACCATCGCGGCGGCCGTCTACCGCCCCGCGAGGGGCCCCACCTAGACGCCCGTACACAGGTGGGCGGGGGCTGGACCGTATCCCGTATCCCGTATCCCGTAAGCCGAACGGCGGATTCTGGCCGTCAACGCAACAGTAGCTCTCCGATCTCCTCGATCGGCTTGTGGTAACTCAGGCGCTTGCGGGGCCGGTCGTTGAGTTCCTGGGCGACCCGGTCCAGATCAGCAGCGCTGTGGCCCGAGAGATCGGTGCCTTTGGGGAAATACTGGCGCAGCAGCCCGTTGGTGTTCTCGTTGCTGCCGCGCTGCCAGGGCGAGTGCGGGTCGCAGAAGTAGATCCCCGACAGCCGGCGCCGCACACTCGCATCGCCGGCCCCGGCGTGCTGCTGGGTGCGGACCCACAGATCCACCTGAACCCGACCCGCCCCGAGGACCTCGACGCCGCGCCCGGCCAGCCAGGCCTGCCAGCCGAGCAGATCGCCGGCGTACGAGCGGCGGGTCCGGGCCGAACGCAGCGACGCCAACCACGCCGCCGCCAGCAACCTGTCCCGGCCGGCGAGCACCGCGAGGGCGGGGGAGTTCAGCCAGGACGTCGTCGACGAGCTCGGCCGCCAGCCCCACCGCCAGAGTGGTCGGGACGGCGGGGGAGGAGGGGACGGGCGCCGGTGGGGATGGGGTGGTGGGCACGAGGTCGATCATGGCGAGGACGGTAGCGGCGGGGTCCGGCAGAGACCTGGTGATATAGCGGGTTATCACCAGGTCGCCCGCTGCATGCGAGTTCACCAGGACTGAACGTTGTTGGCCGATTGGCCAACACCATCCACGTCGGGCAGACGTCGTTCGGTCAAGACTCAACCTGGATCCACCGTCGATCTTGTGATCATGAGGTAGTTGATCTATGCGTGAGCGGAGGATCGGGTGGGCCTGGTTGAGCTGCCGGTCTGTCCGGCGCTTCCACTGTTGATCCTCTGGTCGGGCCGTGTTGGGGCTGATGGT
>JBBRLM010000101.1:0-17079 GCA_038231335.1 Mycobacteriales bacterium | reverse complement strand
GGGACAACTGATGGACTCCGTTGTTCCTCAGCGCCTTTCGCCTGTCGGGCTGCGTCCTCGAGCTCCGTCGAGAACATGTCTCCGACGTAAGTGCGCAGGTCAGGGTACAGATTGCTCGGCGGGCTCCAGATAACGTTCAACGGACGACTCGAGCATCTACGTGGCTCCGCCCTCGGGTTCCGCAACCTCACCAACTACATCACCAGATCCCTACTCGAGAGCGGCGGCTTCAGACCCCAACTACACCCTGCTTTGTGAAGAGCCCCAAAAGGCGCGGTGTGACCAGTGCCGGCCGTCGCGGGTGTCTGTTATCAGGTAGATCCCGATGACGGATGAAAGAGCGGTTCGCCAGGCGGCGTAACGGTGCTCGCGGATGACGGCCTGTAACTGGGAGTAGTCCAGGGTGAGTGCGCCGAATCCAGGGAACTTCACCGGCTCAGCGTCGGCGATCTCCATCACCGGGTACGCGGCTGCGGTTGTCGCATTGGTCCTCCACGTGCGCGGGGACCGCCACTGAATCACCAACCGATTCCGGAGGTCACTCATCTGCTCCGATGACTCCAAGTCGAACGTGCGCCTCAACTCAACCCGTCGTGCGACGCCTCGCCGTGATTGACCAGCACCGACCACAGCCGGGCGCGATCACCTCCCTCGGGCCGGAACACGATCCAGACTTGGGGAGGCACGGCCGGGAAGATGCGGGTGTTGGCCGACTGGGCGCGGGTGTAGGCCATGATCTCGGCGTCAGAAGAGTCTCCGTGGATCCCGACGGTCCCGTCCTCGTGCTCGGTACGTAGGCATGTCGGATCACCAGCGCTTCGGCTGGGTCGATATCGGCGCTTGCCATGATCTGCGCAAACTCGAGCGTCATCGTGTACCTGCCTCTCCGCCGGCCGGCGACGCGGCGATGCTGACCAGTACGTCGTGGCCGACCGATGGGTCGACAGTGACGTGCAGACCGAGATCGGTGATCCGACCGTCCTTGGGGTGCCAGTCGCGGTCGGGTCGGGTGCGGCCAAGGACCGGGCCGAGGGCGTCGATGGTGGGCTTCCAGAGGGTGAGCCAGTTGCGCTGCGGCCCGACGACGAACGCGAGCTGCACCCGCACAGCCCCTGCAGGGTGCTCCGAAGCGTGTTCCACAGCAGTGCGGATCTGCTCCTTGTAGGCCTTGGTCTGGGCCGAAGCAGTGGTGCGAGCCGTGTAAATCGGGTCGGGTCGGGGGGTCTCGTATGCGGGAGCGACGAGGACGCGCGAGGTCTGCGCGTGCCGCTTGGTGCACCACACCGACACCAGATTCTCGCTGCACAGCCGGGTGGCCAGCGGGAAGGCGTAGTTGTCCAGGTCGGCCGTGTCGATCAGGTCGCGCCCACGGGATAGGCCGACGTCGAGGAGGAGCGCCCAAGGGCCGCTGGGCACCATCGCGGGCGCCAGCAGGTCCACGGTGTCCTCGAGGTACTCACGGAGCCGCACCTGGTCAGGGTCGGTTGCCTTGTTCCAGCTGGCCAGCCGCGGGTGCTTCCTGAGCTTCAGGCCTGCCCCGGCTGGCCTGGCGTACCACCGGACTTCGGTCACGGCCGGTGCCCCCTGCCTGCTTGGTCGACCCACCAGACCTTGATCTGCGGCGCATAAAGCGATCCTGCCCTCTCGGCGTGCAGGTCGCGGCAGCGCGGGAAGTTCGGCAGTGCGATCACGCACGCCACTGCGGTTCCTTACCCCGCAGACGCATCGCGGCCAGCACAGCCTGCGAGAACCAGTGGCCTACGTGCTCGGGCTGGTGTGCTTGACCTCGCCGGCGCGAGCGGGATCGGCGTAGCCGCGGCTGGGGAACCCCTTCACCTCCACGCCGACGGTCTTGGCCATCGCGGGAGGGTGATGACGCCCAGGTCCTGAGCTCGAGGACACCGGGGCTGCCGGCATGGGGCGCCCCGCCGGGCACCGCACCCCTCAGCTGAGGGTGGGCGCGGCGGCGAGTGCGGCCAGCAGGGTGCGATGGGTGCGGGTCGCCAGGTTCGGGTCGGGGCCAGCGAGGACGCCGGCGGTGGCAGCGTCGGTGACGACGCTCAGGTGGGCGCGGTGCCGCGAGAGCATCACGCAGGCGCGGCCCGGGTCGGTCCCGAAGGCATTGGGGTCGCGGTAGCCAGCCAGCGGGTGCAGGACGACCGCAGCGGGCCGTTCCATGCCCTGCAACTGGTTGGCCGTGCCGACCAGAACATCGGGCAGGTCCGCCAGTAGGGCACGCACGGCAGCGGCTTGAGTCACGTGCGCGGCGACGACGGCGAGGTCGGCGGGGGTCATGGGCCGGGTTCCCTCGACGGTCGTCAGAGTGGCGGTCAGAAGGTGACGCGCAAGGTCGGCGCACGTCCCGGTCAGGGCCAGGTCGCCGGGGCCCGCTGAGACGTTTAGAGACTGGTGGGTGACCTCGGGCAGCGCGTTGCCGTGTCGGTCGCTCAGGTGCTCGGGCGGACGCCGCGACGTGAAGGGGAGGGACGGGTAGAACGCGGGCTGCACAAGGGCGGTGGTGGCGGGTCCGAGCCGCCATGTGTGTCGAAGGGTGACCACCGACACGGCGTCGCCGTGCGCGGCCAGCAGGGCGGCGGGCGCGGGAAGGTGCGGGCCGGTCGGGGAGTCCGCCCAGCGGCGCGTCTGGCCGGTCACCACAGGGTCGATCTGGCCGGGGTCACCGACACAGACGATCTGGGGCGCGAACGCGCCAAGCGCGCCCAGGTCGGCATACGTGGCCTGCCACGCCTCGTCAACGATCATCACGTCGCAGCCGATGGTTGCCGGGTCGGCGAAGATCCAGCGGGCGGTGGTGGCGATGAGCACTCCCCCACCGGAGTTGGGGAAGCGGATGGCGCGGCCCTTGACGACGGTGGCGCTGCCCGCGCTGAGGTCGGGCTCAGGGTGCTTGGCTGGCCACATCAGCCGGGCCGGGCAGGCGAGCGCGCCGAGACGCCGGGCGAGTTCGGCCGCTTGGTCGCGGGTCTGGGCGGCGACGCCGACGCGAAGGTCGGCGCGACCGGCAAGAGTGGCGGCAAGGAGCGCGACGAGGCGGGTCTTGCCCGCGCCGGGGGGCGACGGCACGACGACGGCAGGGTCGCCGGACCACGCGGAGTGCAGGACGCCGGCGGTGGCGGGGTCGTCCATGATCGGGGCCGCAGTCCATGAGGGTTTGGCCGGGGCGGGCGGCAGTGACGGTGAGGTCGGGGGCTGGGCGAGGGTGCCGGTGGGAATGGTTCGCACGATGAATCTCTCTGCGTCGTAACGCTGGTCAGGCGTTGGTGGTGAGAACCACGGTACGGGCGGGCACCGACAACCATCGAGCTCGCCCGCAGCCGTGGTCAGTCGGCGTCGGCTCCGGCCACGAGCACGTCAAGGGGCACGTCGCGGCGGGTGGGAGTGGGTGTGCGCCCAGTGGTCAGCCATGAGCGGCGGGCCGCGTACAAGGCCCGGTAGGACTTTCGTCCGGCGCGCTGGCGGTAGGGGCTGGGGCCGGTGGCATGGATGGTGGCTTGCTGGCCTGAGGCGGGCGCGGGGCCGGTGACTCCGCTCAGGGTCAGGGTCAGGTGGCCATGCTCGACCTCGGCGGCGGTGACGGTTGCCGAGAAGTGGGGTGCACTGTCGGTTGGGGCACCGACCCAGCCGGTGACCTCCGACCCCGGACGCAGCCGGGCGTCGAGCCGGGCGCAGGTCAGGCGGGTGCGCTTGAGACGGTCCCCGAGGGGGTCCGCGGTGCCGGTGACGACGTGGCCGGTGTGGACGGCGCGGGCACGGTACAGCGGGTCAGCCAGCAGCGCGTCGGCGTACAGGTCGGCGGCGTCACAGCGGGACCGCAGGCCGAGCGCGGCACGGCTGGTGGCGTCGGGGCGTCGCCAGTCCCAGCCGTCGGCGTGCTGGTTCTGGGCGGCTCCGAAGGCCCAGGTGTCGTCCTCGGACAGGACGCTCAGGTGGGGCAGGTCGGGGCCTGCGGTGAGCCGTTGGTGAAGGGTGAGCAGCCCGGCCACGCCGTCGTCGGACACGTCGAGCCAGTGCCGCCACGTCGCCGGGTTCGTCTCGGCGGCAGGGGCGCGACCGGTGACCCACCGAAGGCGGCAGGCGTCGGGGGTTTCCACCACGGCGCGACCGCCGGGGAAGTCGGCCCGGTCCAGCCACCACGCGATGTGCGCGGCGGTGTCGTCCTCGGCGGTGCCGCGCGATGCGGTCAGGGCCAGACGGCGCAGCAGCGGCAGGGTGGTGGCGGCATCGGTGAGCAGGGTGGCCGGGGACGAGGCCGTGATGGTGACCCCGAGGGAGGCCAGCAGGGCGAGAGCGTGGGGGCCGGTCGAGGAGGCTACCGGGTTGCCCGGAGCGCATGCGGTTACGGTGACGAGGGAGCCGCTCAGGTGGGCGCGGACGGCGACGGGGTGAGGCGTCGCCGCGATGGGCGCGTGGGACAGGCGGGCGACGGGGACGCCGGTGGTGGCCGCGCGGAATCGCTGGCCCAGGTCGAACCATTCGGCGGTCATGACGTTGCCTCGGCGGCGCGGCCGAGCAGGAGGGGCGGGATGGTGTCCGGTGCTGTCCAGCCGTCGCGCAGCGCACGGGCTGCCGCGCTGTCGGCGGGCAGATGCCCGGCGGCGATGGATGCCGCGTCGGCGGCGTCAACGCCGGTGCCGACGAGCAACCGCGCGGCGTGCTCGGTCAGGTCGGTGGCGGGGTCGCTCATGGTGGTGAATCTCCCTGCGTCGTAACGCTGGTCAGGCGTTGGTGGTGAGACCCACAGTACGGGCAAGCACTGACAACCCATCGGGCTCGCCCGTACCGTGGCCGGGCCCGTGTCAGGCGCAGGCGGGGGGTATGTGCACGGTGGCGGCCCAGGCGGGCGTCCCCGCCGGGGCATGATCGGAGATGACTGCGCAGACGAGCCGGGCGCGGGTCGGGGCGTCGGGCCACGGGGTATCGCCGTCGGTCAGGACGACGACCACGTGAGGGGCCGGGCTGGCTTGCTCGGCGGCAGCGATGCCGATCCGCATGTCGGTTCCGCCACCTCCGGTCAGCCGAACGGTGGTGGCAGAGCGGACCCGCTGCGCTGTGGTGGCGGCGGCGTCACAGGACAGCAGCCGGACGTGCTCGCGGGCAACGCCGGTTGACCTCAGGACGCCGTGGACCTCACCCATGGCCGCATCGAGGTCGGCTTGGCTCATCGAGCCGGACGTGTCCACGACGATCGAGACGATCACCGATGGGCCGCGCATCGAGGGCTTGATGATGCCGGGGATGCTGCGCCGGGCCGGACGGGAGTAGGTGTAGTCGACGCGGCCTGCGCGGTCTGCGACGGCGCGGCGGACGGCTGCGCGCAGCACCCGGTCCCACGGCACCGTGGGCGGGGCCAGCACGGAGGCAGCCCAGCGGGTCAGTCCGCCGGGCAGGCTGCCCCGTCCTTTGGCGTGTTCGTGGGCCGCTACGTCGCGGGCGACTCGGCGGCGCACGAAGTCACCTTCGGCGGGGCTGATCGGCTCGGCCGACCCATCGGGCAGGGCCACGGAGGGGGGCAGCTCGCCGGGGACGGCGGGGCATCCCGACCCCGATCCGCAGCCGGTGCTCCCGTCGTCGGGCAGCGAGGGCGCCGCACCGGAGGGGGGGACGAGAGCGGCGTAGTACGCCTCCGCGAGGTCGCCGTCCTGGCAGCCGAGCGCGGCGGGAGTGACCACGCCGTCCGGCAGCGGCACCCCGGCGGCAAGGAGGTCGTCGTTGATCTCGGCGTCCCCGGCCAGATTCCACGCCAGATGATGCCGGGGGGAGGCGAGCGCCTCGGCCCGCGCGGCGTGGTCGCGCAGCAGATGCCCGACCTCGTGCAGCAGAACGGCGGCAGCAGTGGGGGTGTCCCATCGGTCAGGACCCAAGAGCAGGGACGGGTCCATGTAGAGCCGCCACGCGCCGTCTACCGCGAACGTGCCCAGCCCCGGCGCGGCGCACGGGGCGGCGGCGAACAGGGCGTGCATGAAGTAGGGGGCGCGCTCGGCGGCGACGAGGCGGGCCAGCCGGAACGCCTGATGTTCCTCGGAGGTCATCGCCCTGGTCTGCTCGCTCATGCCGCACCGGCCTCGGTGAGTCCGGCAGCAGCCAGCACCGGAGCGAACTTGACCCGGACGGCGGCGGGCACGCTGGCCTTGGCGGGGCGGCACCGGCCCAGCGGGCGGGCAGCCGCAGCGGCCACGTCGGGGGCTCCGGCCTCGGCAGCGGCAAGCAGCGGACCCCACGCGGACCGCCACGCCTCGACGGTCCCAGCGGACGCGGCCCAGCCCACGACGGCGGACAGGATCGCCCACACCCGGTCCGGGCGGTCTCCCCACGCGACGATGGAGGGGTCCGCGATCACGGCGGCGGGGTCGGGCAGGTCGGCTTGCTGGCACCACGTCAGGAACTCGACGCCGACACCTTCCCCGACCAACCCGAACGCCAACGCCTGCCGAGCTGCGGCGTCGTCGTCGCGCAGGTTGGCCAGCGCGAGCGCGAGCATGGCCCAGACCCGGCGCGACGGCCACGGACCGCCGGTGCCGTCGGCGGTACGGGGGAAGGCGTGCAGGTGCTCGGGCTTGTGCCGGATGAACCCGGTGACAAGGGCCTTGGTCGCCTCGACGCGGGTGGGGTCGGCGGTGATCGCTCGCGACGCCGGGGGCGCGCCCCAGCCCACGGTCATGCCGTCCAGCCACTCGTCCACCGACGGCGCGAACGCGACGTGACAGAACCGGTTCGCCAGCGGCGGGGACAACTCCCACCCGTCGGCGGCACGGTCGGGCGGGTTCGCACCGGCGACCACCCGCACCGCGTCGGGGAGCCGCAGGTCACCAACCACCCGGTCCAGCGCCACGGCCAGCATCGCTGCCTGCACGGCGGGCGGGCAGGTGGTCAACTCGTCCAGGAACAGGTACCCGGCCTCGGCGTCGGCCAGCCGGGTGGCCCACGCGGGCGGGGCGAGGGTGACCCCGGTGCCGGTGACGACGGGCAGCCCGGCCACGTCAGCCGGTTCCCGGATCGATCCCAGGACCGTCTCGCAGGGCACGCCCTCGACGGCGGCGAGGCCGCGCACGAGAGAGGACTTGCCCATGCCGGGGTCGGACAGCAACAGCACCGGCACGTGCGCGCGCCCGCAGGCGTCGATCACGGTGACGGTCGTGGTGAGGTCGCTCATGGTGGTGAATCTCCGTGCGTCGTAACGCTGGTCAGGCGTTGTGGTTGGTGACTAAGACACTGCCACCCCCTACCGACAGCCGAAGCCGAAATCAGGCCGCCACGGCCTCCCCCGGGCACCCCATGCCGGGTGCCCCAGCGGCCATGCCGCGGACGCCGGAGGGGACCGGAGTGCTGCCACCGATACCGCCGGCATGGGGTGCTGTGGGGGGCCGCTGATGTCAGTGGTCGTCGGTATCGTCGAAGACACCAACCACCGCAGCCCGACCAGCTGCACGAAGTCCGAGGAGGACTCTGATGAAGCAGTTCCGAGCCGTCAGCATCAGCACCGATGGCGTCGCCACCGTTCACGACTGGGACGTCACGCACGGCACCCTGAAGCACCTCCAGGAGGCCGTCGGCGGGTTTGTCGACGTCGTCGCCCTCGCCCCCGGCATGGACATGTGGGTCAACGATGAGGGCCTCGTCATCGGGCTCCCGATCAACGAGACCGCAACCGCGATCGCCCATCAGCACGGCATGAAGCACCAGTTCTACGTCGGGGCCGCCGTCTTCACCGGCGGCTGCAACGAGGAGGGCGACACCCTCCCCCTGACTGAGCAACAGGTCGCCACCCTCACGGCTCGGTGCGCAGCAGTCACTACCGCCTGAGACGGATTGCGGCTCCCGACCCAGGCGCGGATCGGGGGCCGCAACACCAGGGCTCTTGGTGGGCGCGTCAGCTGTCGCCGGGACGGCCGGCATGGGGTGCCGGGTGGCCCATCAACCAGGACACACCTCGAGCGAGAAGCAGGATCGCGCAGCAGACCGCCAAGGACGCTGCTGCGGTCGCGGCCATCAGTGCTCCCGGCCACCAGCTGGCATCCGGTGGCACGACGTCACGCGCCCGCCAGGCAAACCACACCAGGGTGGCACAGTTCAGAAAGACGGTGGCCAGGGTCTTGGTGGCGAACGGCTTCATGACGTCGCCTCGAGAGCGGCCGGCTGCCCGTCCCAGGTGCGGCCATCGAGCTCACGCCCGGCAGCGCGTTTGCCGACGGCGTACACGCCGGACCAGGAGCCGCCTGCGGTCATCGCCTCAGGCTCGGTGGCGACGTCGCCGGACGTGGATACCCACATGTCGGGTTCTCTGGTGTGCCAGGGGTCCCCAGCGGACGCCTGTGGGGTGAACCTGCCCCACTGTTTGAAGTGGAACGCGACGCCGGCGGCTTCGCACTCGTCGCGCAGGGAACGCACCCAGGAGGGGTGCATCGGTCGCGCGCCGACCCCGGACTCTCCGCCTGCGATCACCCAGTCGATCCGACGCTGCCCGTGCATGGGGCAGGACGGGTTGACCAGGTCCGGGTGCCGTTGGACCTCGAGGGCGGCGCCATCGCACGAGCACAGGCGGACCGGGCCAATCAGCGGCTCACAGGACAGGAAGCGCACCGCCGCGGGTGCGGCCTGCAGCGCGGGGATCCGGATAACCGGCCCACCGCTGGGACTCCACCGTCACCCCGACCCAGATGTTCGGTGCCGGTGCTGTCGTTGGGGTGCCGGGACGGGCGGCGCGGCGGTTGAGGTAGGAGCCGAGTCGACCGTGCCGTTTGGTGAGGACTTGGAAGGTGTGTTGGGGTGCGGCCTGCATCGCGGCGAAGACATGGTCGAGGTACCCCTCCGGGACGGCGTCGTGGAAGAGGTCGGCCATGGAGCAGACGAAGATCTGCCGGGGGCGGCGCCACCGGCTCGGCTGGTCGAGGCGCTCGGGCCTCAAGGTGACGGCGAAGCCGGCCGGGTAAGCCGGGGTGCCTGCGAATCGTCGTGCGATCGTCTCGGCATAGCAGTGATCGCAGCCCTCGGAGACGGGGTTGCAGCCGGTGACCGGGTTCCAGGTCGCCTCGGTCCAGGAGATGGCGCTGCGGTCACCCACGAGCGCGACCTGGTTCAGCGGCCTTCCGGTGGCCGATCCGGTCCAGGAGCAGATCGCAGGCCTGCTCGAGCGCGTCGAGCTCCTCGGACAGGAGAGCGGCAAGCATGCCGTCCAAGGCGGCGATGTCCCCGCCGCCGGCGGTCAGCAGAATCTCGCTGCGGGCGTAGGCGGTCATGAAGCTCATCTGGGATCTCCTTGCGGGGCGGGGTTGGCGATCGCCAGCAGGATGTCTGCGTGGCAGGGAAGGGATGGCGCGCACCAGCAGGCGAGGTTCAGGCCGGTCAGCTCGGCGCGCGCCTCGTCGACGAGGGCGGGGTTGCGGGCCAGGTAGTCGCGGTAGTGCTCGACTGCGGCCGCGTTCGCAGCGGGGGTTCGCCACTGGGGTCGGAAAGGGTTGGTCCAGCGGGTGGGGTGGGCGACGCTGACGGCGCCCTCGGGCAGCCGCCATCCGCGGGCCCGGGACAGCTGCAGCCGCACGGGCCCGGCTGGGAGAGGGGCGGATCCCCCGAGTTCGGCCCGCGCCGCGGAGAGCCGGTTCTGGAAGGTGTCGGGATCCTCACGCAGGAGCTGCAAGTCGAACGGGACGCCACAACGTTTGGCCCAGGTCAGGTGGCCACCCTCGCCGTAGGCGATGGGCACGGCACCCAAGCGCAGGGCGGCCGCCCGTTTGGCCGCGGTGACGTCGTAGTGCTCCATCGGGGTGCCGGGCTTCTGGACCCACGCTCGGCGCAGCCCGAGACGAGCCGCGAAGGTATGCAGCTCGGAGGAGCTGTCCGCCATCAGGTGTGACCAGCGGCCGCGGACGATGTGGTCGCCGTTGCGGACGGCGGCCGCCATGAGCATGTCGTCGACGTAGGCCGTCATGCCGGCACCTGGCGCAGTAGAGCTGTGACCGCGTCGAGGGTGTCAGCGTGATCCCGGAGCCGTTGCGCCTCGGAGGTCAGGCCGTCCCACTGGCGAGTCAGGCTCTCCAGAGCGCGCGTGATCTTCACGGCGAGGGCAAACTGGTCGGCGCGGATGAAGAGGTCGGCGCGTTGCTCTGTCAGGGAGATCCCCAGAGCTGCCTCGACTCGCTCGAGGGCCTCAAGACGATGGTTCTGCTCCCAGCTGGGTCGCTGCCCTTGGGCCGACGCCAGACGCTCCGCATAGGCCGCCTCGAGCTCGGCGCGGGCGGCTTCTTGGAAGGCGCCTCGCTGCTGGGTCTGCAAGGTGTCCAGGCGAGCCACGATTGAGCGGACAATCAGCCATGACGGTTGATGGGTGTCCGGTTTCCGCGCAGCCGGGACGACCACCTTGAACCTGCTCCCCGAGCGGGCGTCGGGGATCAGGTGACCCCATCCGGGCGGGAGTTCGCCGGCGTGGACCATCCCGGGATCGGGTGTGACGAGCCACCACTCATGGCACTGGTCAGCCCATACCGAGGCCTTGTCGACGATGCAGAGCTCAGTGAGCCAGTCGGCCCGGCTCACCTTGATCTCGTGGCCACGCAAGACACGCCCCGACGTCGAAGTGAAGCCGACGAGTAGGGCGTCGCACCGGCGTTGATGCGCGGTGCCATCGTTGAGTCCGCACTCGGTCAGGAAGATGCCGCCGGGTCGGTCAGGCCGGGGCAGGTAGTGCCGACGCAGCCGGTCGACCAGAGCAGCGGCGGTGCTCATGCTGCGCTGTCGCCGGCAGCTGGCGGTGCTGGCAGCGGGTCGACCGTGGTCGCCTCGAGCCGCAACGCCGCCGCGTCGTCGGCCAGGCCCTCCAGTTCCAGGATGGCGGCCGTCGCGCGGCAAGCCAAGGCATACCGGGTCGATGCCAACGGGGTGTCGCTGCACCGACCTGGGCGCCGCTCCTGCCAGGTCATGACGCGAAGAGGAGGGACGGGACAAGCTGGACGTCGGCGGGATCGACTCTGGAGGCTTCGGCGCCGGAGCGCCAGGCATGCACCAGGGCGTCGAGCTCTGCCGTGACGCGCGGGGGCGCGGGAATCTTCTTCTCGGCCCGCATGTGTTGCCGATCCGGGTCAGTGGTGCCGCCCCACACGCCGACCACGTCGTGGTCCAGTGCATAGCCGCGGCAGGCACTCAGGAAGGCGCACCCGGTGCAGACCATTATCGCGCGTTCCGGCGAGGCGACACCGTCGAAGGCGGCGACCAGGTCCGGAGTCAGGTTCGTGCAAGCTTGGGTGCCGTCGAACCGTGGGTAGCTCGTCATCTGGGTCTCCTCGTGGTGGTGGATGTACTCGCGTCAGGCGACCTGCTCGGACCCGGCTTTCAGCTCGGCGAGCGCCGCGATCCGCCGGTTGGGGGGAAGTGCGGGCGCCTGCAGGTCGCCTACGCGGCGGTGCAGGGCGGCGACCTTCCGTTCCATGGCTTCGGTGCAGTTCGGCCCGGCGAGCTGGATCCCGTGCGTGTAACCGAGTTCTCGGCCGATCCAGCCGCGGTTGAAGCCCTGCAACTCCAGAGCAGCGATCCGGGCCAGCGTCGGCTCGGCGGGAACGTGGCGGGAGCCTGCCTGGGTGAGCCGGCCACGGGACCCGGTGGCACGAACGTTGGACAGGCATAGACCGGTGGTCATCGCGAGCAGCCGCGCCTCGTGGTCGCGGGTGATGGTGCTGGCCGTGCCGGCGAGAACACCGCGGACCACCGCCAGGGGCACGCCGGCCGTGGAGGCGATCAGGGATCGCCCGATGCCAGGTCTGCGGCGAGTGGCGTCTCCCCTGGCGAGGGTGTCGATCAGCGCGGGCTCGATTCGCTCGAGGTGGCGGCGCGCCTTGGCGGCGGGGACGCCGTTGACGACGGCACGCTGACGCTGCTTGTGGGATCGGGAGTAGACCCGGGCGGCCAGCGCGCAGGGTTCGCAGTGGCAACGGCGAGCGATCGCGCCGGCACTGCCGTGTTCCAGGTGTGCCGGCAGTTCCAAGGGCGCCTCGAACGGGCGCGTGCCGCCGACGTCGCCGTCCCACCGCCACCCGGGTAAGGCGTCCAAGGCCCGGGCGCGATGCTCGGGCAGCTCTTCCTTGCGGTGCTGGTGTCGCTGCAGGGCGACCCACTGGCCCACCTTGACCGTGCCGTCGGGCAGGTGCTCGCGGTGGGTGGTCGGTGGGGCTGCATGGCCCTCGCGTCGGGCGTACGACCGCAGGGCTGTGTAGGCGAGCCGCCACTGGGTCTCGGGCTTCTCCCATTGCCACCGAGTCCGTGCGCCGACGCGCCACCGGCTGGGGGTTGCCGCCCAGATCTCGTTCTCAAGGGCGGGGTGGAGTGTGTCGGTGAGCTTGCGGCGGCGTACGGTCCAGGTCCACCGGCCCAGTTCCAGGCCGTCCTCGAGGTGTCCGTCGGGGACGACGGCGTGCTTCTCGAACTCGACGAACTGCGCCAGGGCGTCGACCATGCGCAGGTCCTCCACCGGGATTGGAGTCCACGTCCAGCCAGGGAGTTGCTCGAGCAGCTGCGCGCGCTCGGGGTCCAGAGTGCCGGCGCGGTATGCCTGCCGTTGCATGGCCAGCCACACGCCGAGTTGCTCGCGTTGCGGCTTAGCGGCCCGAAGTCCCTCGAAGATGGAAGCCCCGCAGGGGTTCTCCTCGACGGACCCGTTCGCGTCAGCGAAAGCCCTCAGGATGCTGTAGGTGTCGGCCCATGCCGCGTCGAGGCGGTCCCAGTACCAGTCGGGGATCTCTTCCAGGCGACGGGCCCGATCGGCCGGCAGCATCCCGGCCGCATGGGCTGCTCGCTGCTTGACGGCCCATTCCCCGATCCCCAGACCGTCACGGCGGGTGAGCCGAGGAAGGCGCCGGCCGACGTTCTCAAAGGCCCAGGCCTGCGTGGTGGCGTGGAAGCGCTCCCAGGCGTCGCCGACCTCTTGCACGACCCGCAGATGCAGCAGGTCCTCGGACAGCCAGTCAGGCAGTACGTACTCCAGCCGCTCGCTGCGATACCCGAACCGGCCGTGACGTACTGCGCCGAGGACGGCTTGGTCGAGCTCGAAGGCGAATCGCTGATCGTGTGACCGCAGGGCCCGCAGGACTGACCACAGCAGCGCGAAGCGGGACACGAGCAGCTCGGTGTCGTCATCGCCGCCGGTGGGCAGTCCGATGGGCACGATAATCGTGCCGATCGTCTTGCCGGGGTGCGGCCGCAGGACGCGACCGACCGCCTGGATGATGTCGATCACCGAAGAGCGGCTGTCGGCGAAGCAGACCGCGTCGACGGCCGGAACGTCGACGCCCTCGGTCAAGACTCGCGCGTTGGAGATGACCCGGACATGTGAGCTGGCGGGTTCTCCCAGCCAGGCCAGCCCGGCGGTGCGCTGCGACGTCGGCATTTTGCCCGATAGGTGCCGCGCGTATACCACCCTGCCGGAGGGGGTCGTGACGCCGTCGATGGCCGCGGCGAATGCGGCGGCTTTGGCAACTCGGGCGTGGAAGGAGAGCACTCGTGTGACGCTGTGTCGGTCGATGGCATCCAGCAGGGCCGCGGGGGTGCCCGTGAGCGGGTCATCCAGCACGTCCCCGCCCGGCATGCCCAGAACCGTCACCTGGTAGTCGCATAGGAGGCCAGCCCGGATGGCGTCACCGAAGGTCACGGTGTGGGCCACAGGGCCAAAGACGGTGGGGTCGTCCATGGAGTAGCCACCGGCCTCCGAGCTGACCCGCGGAGTGGCCGTCATGAAGAGCCGTCGACGAGCGACGATCTGGCGCGGGTTCAGGGCAGTCCTGAACTCCTCGCGTGGGTTGCCGGCAAGACGGTGGGCTTCATCGCAGATGGCCAGGTCGAAGACTGCACCAGAAGAGGACTGCGCGGCCACGACGACGGGAGCGGAGTGGTACGTCGAGAACACCACCCGGGGATGGCCCTCGCTCCCCCTTGAGAGAAACTGCGAGGCGACCCGCGGGTCGGTGGTCGCGCGGGCGCGGACAGTCGACCAGTCCGGCAGCTGGTCCTCGCCTTCCAGGCATTCGCGTTCGGCTGCCCCAGCGTCAGTGGAAGGGTCCGAACAGACCACCAGGGCCTCAAACGGCCACGTCCTGAGCCGGCGCCACTCTGTCAGGGTCTGGGCCAACAGAGCCAGGGAGGGGACAAGCACCAGAACGGTGCGAGCCTCCGAGGCCTCGGCGTGCCAGCGACCGACGAAGGTCTTGCCGGTGCCGCAAGCCATCACCAGCTGTACCCGGTCGTGCATCGCGAAGGCGGCCACCAAGTCGGACAGCGCCTGCACCTGATGCGGCCGCGGCTGGACGGACGACGCCGTCATGATGTGCCCCCGCCGGTGGCCAACGGTGAGCGCAGCGGGTTCTCGCGCCGGGGCCGGCCGGGCCAGCGACTCCCCACCATGGTGCGGAGCACCTCAGACAGCAGCAATACCAGGACGGGACCGGACCAGAACCAGATGGGCGACGAGACGAGCATCAGCAGGGCAGTGCCCGCGACGGTGGCCCACGTCAGCCGGGCGATCTTCCAGAGCGGGCGGTGCCGGGTGTAGCGGATCCACAGCAGCAGGGGCGCGAACACCCCGAGCAGCGGGAGAACTGCCGATGTGAGGGTGTCCCAGAGTCCGAAGCGGGCGATGGTGGCCGCCAAGGCGGGGATCGCGAACAGGGTCGGCAGGCCGAAGACGATGTAGCCGGCGATGGTGTTGAGCTGCTTCCAACGGGTCATGAGGCCCTCCGGACGATGTGGCCAGCTGGGACGAGACTGTCGGCCGAGGTGACCTCGTCCCGGGCGCAGCGCGCGCACAGGCGGATCGCGAGGTCGGGCTCGCCGAGGGCGGCCATGGATTGCCAGTCCCCCCAGGAGTGGCCCCGGTTCAGGCAGACCGAAGCGTTGACGCAGGCGGCGCACGTTTGCGAGCTCGAGGCGGCTTCCCAGGACCATCGGGGGCCGGACAGGTCGGCCAGCGCATCCTCGAGGGAGCCCCAGTGATGAGGGGTGCCCTCCGGGCCCTGGGCGGGTAGGTGGCAGCGGTCGCAGCTGACGGTCACGCAGAGAGCGACGTCGGTACCCATGGGGCTATGCACCTGCTTGGTGGAGGTGGTGGACGAGGGCAGCGACCATCGCGGCGTGCTGGTCTGGAAGGCCGTGGCTGCTGGTGTGCAGACCGCCACCGCAGGGGCAGTCCCAGCTCCAGCAGTGCGGCCGGACCCGGTACACGTGCATGTGGTGGGTGCGCGAGCGCGGCCTGTTTGTCCGGTGGGTGGCGACGGCTTGGGTACTCATGCCGCCACCCACCGGTTGCTAGTGATGCGGGCAACCAGGTCAGGTCGCCCAGCCCGGCCGCAGGCGACCTCGATGCTGTTGCGTACGGCGCCGGTGCGACGCTCGGCCTCGTCCCAGGTGGCGCCAAACCGGGCGAGGTCCTCGACGTCCTCGAGGTGGATCCGGACACTCAGCGGGGGAGGGCGGACGGCAGTGACGTCGGCAACGGCCGACGGGTCATCGATGAGGTCGTCGTCCCAGGCGAGGGCAGGCAGGAACCCGTCTCGCTCGGCGCGGGCGATGGTGCGGGCGACCATGGCCGCGTCCGCCGCGGTGGTCGCGGCCGGCGGGACGTTCCAGTGGGTGTCGTAGTAGTCGCGCACCAGGCGCGCAATGCGGGCGGTTGCCGTGTCCCTGGTCATGACTCGACCCAGGGCCGAGGCGCCGGTGGCGGACTGGATGGCGGTCAGCGTGTGCCCGGTCAGCATGAGCGCCTGCAGCCGGCGACGGGTGCCGGTCGAGTCGATGAGCGCGCCCGCAGCGGCGTTGTCCAGGGTCGGAAGAACAGCGAGGATCGCGCCGGCCACGCGGGGGGTGACGCCGCGGCGGCGGCGAGTGGGACGGAGGATCTGGTCGACGGTGTTTCGGCCGACGCCGGCCAGCTGGGGGACCTGTTCCCATCCGATGCCGTGACCGGCCAGCCACCTTAGGTGGGTCTGGACCTGGTCGACGTCGACGAGCTCGACCACGCGGCCGTAGGCGCGGCGGCGGTACAGGGCGCGGCAGTAGGCGCTCGAGGCGGCCTTGCAGTCCAGGCAGCGGCAGCGACGGGTGACGTAGGTGTTGAGCGTGCCGTGCTCGAGGGCGTCCATGTCACCTCCTCCACGGGCCGGGTTGTCCGGGCCTTCATGGGAGAGAAGGTGCTCTGCAGGGGAGATCTGTGACGCGAGGCAGGGGTGGAGGCGGGCATCCGTCGCCGGACCGGGTACCACCCCGGCGACCCGGACGACGGATGCCAGGCCGTCGATGCGGCGGGGACCAACCCACCGCGCTTCGTCGACCTCCGGCGTGAGCCGGCGCGGACCAGTGTAGGCAGCGACGAGGACACCTGCGGGTCCAGGTCCGGGGGGTCATGACGGGTCCTGGCGGTGCTCGACGAACTCGGGCGCCGGGTCACTCACCTGCTCGGCCAGCCAGGGTTGGCACGCAGGCCAGAAGAGCACCAGGGCCTGAGAGTCCAGGGCCACGATCGCCGACCACACGTCCTCCTGGGGCTCTCGATCGGCCAGGAGGAAGACGCCGGCGCGGGGAGGGAGATCCGATGGGAGAGTCGATGCGACCTCCGTGGAGATGACAACCAAGCTGGCGTCGGCCCATCGCTCGGGCAGTTCCTCGGGCTCGATCCATGCGACGCCGGGTAGCTCGGGACGCCAGCCCGCGCCCACGGCGACTGCGGGACCGGAGCGCCGGTGCGGTCTCGTCCACTGCCAGGGCGAGGTCGAGTACCCGTCGATGCGGTGACTGGCGGCTGTGGAGATCGCCACCAGGAGCCGGCGGGCGGTGCTGGCAGACCAGCCTGGGGAGGTGGAGCACATGGCCTCGGCCGCGTGGCACGCCTTGATCACTTCCACCGGGACCAGGTGCTCCACCTCGGTGAAGGTGTACGGCTCGGGGGTCCCTCGATCGGCCAGGCGGCCACGGCCACGATCGGCCAGCCACCGCAACGCCGCGAGGTTCTCCTGCTGGACCAGCCGGCCTGCCTCTGTGCCGGTCGCGACGACCAGGTGGGACTCCGCCTGGCTGAACGCGGCGGCCGTGCGT
>JBBRLM010000100.1:0-17619 GCA_038231335.1 Mycobacteriales bacterium | reverse complement strand
GGCGTCCGGGGCGGCGATCCAGTCCGTCTTCGGACCCTGGTCGAGCTGGATGGCCAGGTGCATCGAGGTCTTCGGGATGGCGGCCTTGTCGGTCAGCTTGTACTGCTGCTGGCCGTCGACGTACCAGGTGATGCTGTCGGGAAGCCACTCGATCGCGAACGTGTGCCACTGGTCGAACTTGCCGTTGACCGCGGTGCCGACCTGGTCCTGCCCGCCCGAGCCGGAGTGCACGACGAAGTTGGCCTTGTCCCGCAGCTCGTTCGGGACCTCCATGATGTCGAGCTCGCCGTCGGCCAGCTTCTCGGAGTCGGGCCACAGCAGGATCGCCGACCCGAACCCGCGGCCGAGATCGGTACGCGCCCGGAACTCCCACCGGCCGTAGACCTGGCCGAGCGAATCGGCCATGCCACCGGACACGCCGCCGTCCACGTTCTTGGCGGTGATGTGCATGCTGCCGCCGGATTGGCTGATCGTATCGGGGCTGCGCGTGCCGTTGCCGAAGGCGCCGACGCTGTCGTAGGTGCCCCACTTGGTGGTGTTCAGAGCGGAGCCGTTGAACTCGTCGCCGCCGATCGGCTTCCAGTTCGCGGCGATCTGCTCGGGCGTCTGCCCCGCGGCCGCCGCGCCGGTGGCCGTGCGACCCCGCCGGGGCGGAGTGCCGGTGGCCGGCTTGGGCTTGGCCTTGACGGTGGTGGGGGGCGCCGCCGCGAGGGTCGGAGAGATGGTGGTGGGGGCCGCGGCCGGCTCCGGCAACGCCTGCAACAGGTCGGGCGGTGGACCTGTGGTGGTGGAATCGGGCGAGGCCGCGCAGCCGGCCAGCGCCACCACCACTGCCGTGCAGGCGATCACCACGCGGGCACGGGACGAGACGCGGAACACGAACCCTCCTTGGCCACGCCGGAAAGAGAACGCAGGGAGCGACGGCGTGCACCGCGAACGGTACCGCTCCGTTCGTCCGAGTCCCAACGACCCACCCGAAAGCGCGCCGGGATCGTCCCTTATGGTCACCCTGTGTCGTGATCATCCGGGTCGTGATCTTCACGCTTCGGGGACCTGGCGGCCCGATCCGTTGACCGGACAGCCGGAACGGACCGGGCAACGGTCGCAGTCGGGGCCGACCCTCGCGACGAACTGCGACCCCGACGTCTCCTGGGCGCTCGTGCGCACCACCTGCTCCCAGTGGGCCACGCCGTCGGCGTCGAGCGGGGGCTGGACGGGCTCCTTCGCGTCGCCGCCCGCGCGCTGGTCGGCGACGTAGACCAGCCGCGCCCCGCCGGGGCCGGCGGCCTGGTCGACCAGCTCGCCGAACGCCCCGAGCGCGGCCGCGAGCTGGTAGACGGCCAGCTGCGGGTGCTCGGCCGCCGCCCGCGCGCTCACCGCCGTCTTGCCCGTCTTGACGTCGATGACGACCGGGCGGCCCTCGGGATCGATCTCGAGCCGGTCGACACGGCCGCGGAGGCGGACCTGTCCGCGCGGCACCTCCGTGGGCTCGAGGTCGAGCTGCACCGGCTGCTCCACGGCGACGAGCCGCAGGCCGGCCTCCCGGCTGGAGCGCACCCACCCGTCGAACGCCGCGAGCATGCCCCGCACCCGCGCCAGCTCGCGCCGCGAGAACCACGGCGCGCCCGCATCGAGCCTGGCCCAGGCCTGCGCGAGCGCGCCCTCCAGCTCGCCCGGCCCGGCTCCGCCGGCCCCGGCCTGCACCAGCGCGTGCACGAGCGACCCGGTGACCGCCGCCAGCGCCCCGACGTCGCCCCCACCGTGGCGCTCCAGCACCCAGCGCAGCGGGCACCGCATGATCTTCTCGATGTCGGACGGCGACACGGCCACGATCTCGCCCTCGGCGCGCAGCGGGGCGTCGCTGGAGACGGGATCGAGGCCATACCAGTCGGCAGGGCGCGCGCCGGGCACGCCCGCCTCCGCGAGCCGGGCCAGCTGGACCGCCGCGCGGTGCCGCCGATCCGCGGACGAGCCGGGGTCGCACACCGCCCGGCGCAGCTCCCCCACCAGCTCCGCGAGCACCAGCGCGCGGCCGGGCCGGTGAACGGGCCGGTCGGCCTGATCCGCGGGCACCGGGTCCAGCTCGTCGAGGAACCGGGAGGGCTGCTCGTCGTCACTCTGGCTCCCCCCTCCTTGGATGGCACTCACGAGCAAGGTGTGCCGGGCGCGGGTGCACGCGACGTAGAACAGCCGCCGCTCCTCCGCCAGCAACGGTGCCACCCGCGACACGGTGGCGCCGGGATCGGCCACCCCCGCGACGAGGTCGACGAGCCGCTCGTTGCCCAGCAGGCTGCCGCGCAGCCGCAGATCGGGCCACGTGCCCTCCTGCACCGCGGGGACCGCGACGACGTCCCACTCGCGGCCCCGCGCGGCGTGGGCGGTGAGCAGCGCGACCGCCTCGCCCTGCGGCGCGCGCGAGGCGAGCGAATCGCCCGGCAGCTGCTGCTCCGCCAGGTACTCCGTGAACCCCGCGACGGCGGCACCGGGCAGCCGGTCGGTGTGGCGTGCGGCCGCGTCGAGCAGGGCCAGGACGGCGTCGAGATCACGGTCGGCGGCCGCCCCGACCGGACCGCCGCGCGCGCTGGCCTCGCTCCAGCGCCGCCCCAGCCCGCTGGCCTGCCAGACCCGCCAGAGCACCTCCTCGGCGCCGTCGCCCTCGCGGACCGCATCGCCCGCCGTGGCCAGCAGCGCGCCGACCCGGCGCAGCGGCGCCGTCTCCTGCGGGGGCAGAGTGGCCAGTGGATCGGGATGGCCGAGCGCAGCGGCCCGCAGGGCCTCGACCAGCAGCGGATCGCTGCTGACGCGTTCGGCGTCGATGCCTGGAGCCACCTCGGAGACCTGCGCGTGCAGGCGCAGCAACCCGCGGCGCAGGCGGCGCATGCGCATCGGATCGGCCGAGCCCAGCGGCGAGGTGAGCAGGGCCGTGGCCGCGTCGGCGTCGAGAAGGTCGGGCCGGGTGGCATAGCGCAGCACCATCAACAGCGGCACGACGGCGGGCTGGCGGGCCAGCGGCAGCTCGTCGGTGGGTGCCGCGATGGGCACGCCCGCGGTGAGCAGCGCCCGGCGCAACGTGGGCATGGAACGTCGGGTGGAACGGGCGAGCACGGCCATCCGTGACCACGGCACGCCGTCGGTGAGATGGGCCCGGCACAGCTGGTCGGCCACCCACCCGGCCTCCTGCGCCGCGGAGATGAAGACACGGACGGCCACGGTGCCGTCGGGGCCCTCCGAGGCGGGCGGGGCCACTCGCGTGCGCCCCTCCCCCGCCCCCGGGAGCCGGGCCGCCAACCGCGCCCCGGCCGCCCGCACGGCAGGTGCGCTGCGGTGGTCGACGGTGAGCACCACCGTCTCGGCCTCGACAGCACGCAGGCCCTGCGGATCGGCGCCCCGGAAGTTGAGGACGGCCTGATCGGGATCGCCCGCGAGCAGCACCGTCTGCGCGGTGGACCCCAGCGCCCGCACGAGCTCCATCTGCTGGGGATCGAGATCCTGCGCGTCGTCGACGACGAGATGGCGCACCCGCTCCCGCTCGGCGGCGAGCAGATCCGCGTGGGAGGCGAGGGCGTCGAGCGCGGCCGCCACGAGCTCAGCGGCATCCAGGGCGGGGGCGGTGGCCTGGGGGGCACCCCGGCCCGCCGCGCCGCGCAGCAGGTTGACCTGCTCGTAGGTGCGGGAGAACCGCCCGGCCGCCACCCACGCGGGCACGTCGTGGCGCCGGCCCAGGTCGTGCAGCTCCTCGGGGCCCAGCCCGCGCTCGGCCGCGCGCAGCAGCAACTCGCGCAGCTCCGCGGCGAAACCGGGCAGCCCCAGCGCGGGCCGCAGCGCGTCGCTCCAGCCCGAGTCCTCGACGTTGCCGTCGAGCTCTCCGCCCAGCAGATCGCGCACCACCGCGTCCTGCTCCGCGCTGGCCAGCAGCCGCGGCGGCGGATCCCCGTGCAGCGCGGCGTAGAGCCGCAGCACCCCGAACGCGTACGAGTGGACGGTGCGCACGAGCGGCTCTCGCGAGGTCTGCCCGTCGCCGGGCCCGGTGAGCCGCTCCCGGAGCTCGGCCGCCGCACGCCTGCTGCCGACGAGCACCAGCGTGTGCGACGGATCGTCGCCCGACCGCACCCGCGCCGCGACGGCGGCCAGCAGCAACGTGGTCTTGCCCGTGCCGGGACCCCCCACCACCCGCAACGGCCCCGTCCGGTGCTGCAGCACCCGTAGCCCCGCCGCGTCCCACACCGGCTCCGCGCCCGCCCTGCGCGGCCGGCGAACGAGGCCGGGGGCGAGCGGGCGGACGGAGGTGGTCACGGGTGGATGCAACCACGGGGCACCGACACTATCCGGGCAGGGCTATCTCGCAGACGTGCACGGCCACGCTCACCACCGGCACGGCGGCGCGGACGGCGACGGCGTCGACCACCGCCCGCTGCACCGCGGCCGCGACCTGCGCGGCCGGGACCGTGCCGTCCGTGGCCAGGGTGATGTCGACCAGAGCCGCTCCGTCCGCCAGCTCCACCTCGACGCCGGCCACGTCCGGGTAGGGCTCGCCGGTGGCGTGCTCCCACAGCTCGTGGCCGAGCTGCTGCACCAGCCCCCACAGCCCGGGCTGCAGCCGTTCGACCCCCGGAGTGGCACGGGCGGCGTCGGCGGCGGCCGAGGCGACTCGGACGTCGACCAGCTCTTCCACGGGCGTGATCACGACTCCTCCGGCCACACGTCGACGATCTCCAGGTCCACCCGGTGCGCGTGCAGGCCGACCTGGCCGGCCAGGGCGGCGGCGAGCCGCCCGCGCACCTCACCGAGCAGCCCGTCGGCCGGGCCGCTGCCGTAGCGCAGCGACAACGTCATGGCCACGGCGATGGTGCCGGCGCTCTCCGGCTCGACGGTGATGTGGCAGCTGCGGGCCCACACGCCGTCCACCGAGTCGGCCGCGAACCGCAGGACCGCCGCCACCGCGACCTCGGAGACGTCCGCCGGCCCGTGGTCGGCCCCCTCCAGCGCCAGCACGTCACCGCGACGGGCCTCGACCCGCACGGCCTGCATGATCCGGTCGAGCAGGTTGGGGGGTGGTTCGGAGGGATCCGCGACGAGCGCCGCGGTGGCCTCCATCAGGTTCTCGAGGCTGCGCCGTGCGGTGGCGCAGTGCTCGCAGGTGTGGTCGTCGCGGCCGGCGTCGAGGTTGTCCAGGACGTCCTCCACCGACCGCCCGCAGGGCAGCAGGTGCCCGTCGGTCCTTCTCGTCACCGCCACGGCTGCATCATCTCCGCCAGTTGCACACGTGCCCGGGCCAGCCGCCCGCGCACCGATTGGGGGGTCGTGTCGACGAGATCGGCGATCTCGTCGTAGCTGCGGCCGTGGACCTCCCGGAGGAGCCACACGGCCCGCTGTTGCGGAGGCAACCGGTCGAGAGCGGCCGCGAGAGCCTCCATCTGCTCGTTCGACTCGGCCGAGCGCTCCGGATCGTCCGACGCGTCGTGCGACGGCGTCGTGGCCTCGTCGACCTCGGACGTGGGCTTGCGCGAGCGCAGGACGTTGAGGCACCGGTTGGTGGCCGTCTTGTAGAGCCACCCGACCACAGCGGCGTCCTCGCGCAGTTCGGGCAGCCGTCGCCACAGCATCAGGAAGACCTCCTGCGTGACGTCCTCGGCGTCGCTCGAGCTGCTGGTCATCCGCCAGGCGAGCTGGTAGATCCGCCGCTGGTAACGCACGACCAGTGCTTCGAACGCACGCAGGTCGCCCTCGCGGGCCCGGGCGACGAGCGTGGCGTCGTCCCAACCCCCGTCCGACGGTGCGGCCTCGGCCACCGCGGAGCCTGTCACCACCCCCTGCTCCCTTCCTCGAAACGCCCGGACACCTCGAATGCTCTGACACAGGGAACGACACGGCCCGCCCGCGATCCTCACGGTGGGCCACGTCACTGTGGCACGGCGTGAGGATCACGGCGCCCCGGTGTCTTAACCGGTGTTCCCGCAACGGGGAACGGACCGTCCACAGAGGAGTAGACATGACCACGCCGCTCACCACCCCGCAGGGCACCACCCAGATCGCCGACACCGTCGTCTCGAAGATCGCCGGGCTCGCCGCCCGGGAGGTCTCCGGCATCCACGCCCTGGGCGGCGGCGCGGCCCGCGCGTTCGGTGCGCTGCGCGAGCGCATCCCCGGCGCCACCACCAACGCCGGCCAGGGCGTCAGCGTCGAGGTCGGCGAGAAGCAGGCCGCCGTGGACCTCGAGCTCGTCATCGAGTACGGCGCGTCCGTGGTCGAGGTCGCGAAGGCCGTGCGCCGCAACGTGATCGGTGCGCTGGAGCGCATGACCGGCCTCGAGGTCGTCGAGGTCAACATCAACGTCAGCGACGTGCACCTGCCGTCCGACGACAACGACGACGTGCCGGCGCTGCCCGCAGCCGCCCCGCGCGTGTCGTGACGACAGTCGTCCCCCCGACCGGTACCTCAGCCGACCTGATCGCCGCTGCCGTGCTGGCCACCCCCGTCGTGGCCGGCCTGCACGGGGGACGGTTCGGCGAGGTCGCCACCTACCTGCCCGGACGCCGGGTGGCCGGTGTGCGCCTCGAGCCCGGATCGGTCGAGGTCCACCTGAGCTCGTACTACCCCGCGAGCGTCGCGGAGGTCGGCACGGCCGTCCGAGCGGCGCTCGCCCCCGTACTCCCCACCGGCACCACCGTCTCGATCGTGATCGAGGACGTAGAAATGGAGCAGGCTTGATGACTACGCGACCAACACCACGGCTCACCCCGTCGGACGCGCCCCCGGTTCGGGAGCACTCGCTTCTGACGTCCACCCAGCTCGGTCTGATCGCCGGCCTCGCGCTCGGCCTCGCCGGCGCGTTCGGCGGCTTCGGCGCGTTCGTCGTCGTACTGCTCCTCGGCGCGATCGGCCTCGCCGTCGGCCGCTACGCCGAGGGCAAGCTCGACCTGTCGGAGCTGTCCGGCATGGTCGGCCGCGACCGCGAGCGTCGGCTGTGACCGCCCCCCTCGCTCCGCCGGCCGAGCCCTGGTCGGCGCCCGCCCCCACCGGCCGCGACCGTCCGGCCGAGGGGCGGGGGGACCTGACGATCGCCCCGGGCGTGGTCGAGAGGATCGCCGCCACGGCCGCCACGGAGGTGGAGCACGTCAGCGGCGCCGCCCGGCGCGTGGCGGGCCTGGCCCTGGGCTCCGATGCCTCGGCGGAGCGCCCGCGGGTCTCCGCGCAGGTCGCCGGCGATGTCGTGACGGTGGCCGTGACGTGTTCCGTCGGCTACCCCGCACCCGTGGCGAGGGTGACCGAGGAGCTGCGCCTGCACGTCGGTCACCGCATCGAGGAGCTGACGGGACTGCACGCCCGCAGCGTCGACATCTCGGTCGCTGCACTGACCACCGACACCACCGCACACCCGAAGGGACGGACGCTGTCATGATCCGCCGACCCCGTCGCGTCGTCCCCGCGACGATCGTGGCCCTGGTCCTGCTCGCGGCCGCCGTGCTGACTGCCTGGTCCTGCGTCCAGGTCCTGCTCGGGCAGACGCCGATCGTCCCGTTCGCCGCGCTGGCCACCGCCGCCGCCGGCCTGACCTGGACTGCTGTTCCGGTGCTCGTCGCCGCAGGCGTGCTCGGCGTCGTCGGCATCGTGCTGATCGTCGTGGCCATCGTGCCAGGACGGCCCACCGTGCTGGCGCTCGCCGACCGCAGCTGGGACCACCCACAGGCGGCCGCCGGTGCCACCCGCCGCAGCATCACCTCGGCCGTGAAGGCCGCTGCGAGCGGTGTCAGCGGCGTCGACCGCGCCTCCGTCGCCCTGTCCGGGCGCATCGTCACCGCCACCGTCCACACGCCGCTGCGCGCCGAGCCGGAGCTGACCGAACAGGTCCGCACCGCCGTCGCCGCGCGCCTCGACGACATCGCGCCCGCCCGGCCGCTCAGGGTCCGGGTCCGGACGACCGCAGCCAGGAGCTCCTGATGGCCACCCCCGCCGCCGCCAACCGTCCCGCGGCTCTCAACCGCACGTTGCTCGCCCTCATCGGGCTGCTCCTGCTCGTCGCCGGAGCGGCCGGGCTGGCATCGGGCCTCGGACAGCTGAGGTCCGTTCTGCCCGGGCTCGACCCGTCGGCGCCGTTGCTGCCGGCCGGTGTCACCGTCCTGCCGTGGGTTCCGTGGGTCGCGATCGTCGCCGCGGTCGTCGTCGGGCTGCTGTGCCTGCGCTGGCTGGTGGCGCAGGCCCTGCGCCGGCCCGCGACCGGCACGTGGTCGCTCCGCCAGGGTGCCTCGGGCGGCAGCACGACCCTGCCGGCCGACGCCGCCGGCGACGCCGTGGCCGCCGACATCGAGGGCTACACCGGTGTCCGGAAGGCCACCGCGACCCTGACCGGCACCCGTGAGGCCCCGCTGTTGCAGCTCGAGGTGACGACGGAGGAGAACACCCCGGTCGGCGCCCTGCGCGACCGCATCACCGCCCACGCCCTGCCCCGCCTGTGCGCCGCCCTCGACCTCGACGACATGCCGACGTCGCTGCTGCTGCGCGTCGATGCGGCCCGATCCACTGCCCCGCGGGCCCGGTAGCTGGCACGATCACCGGCGTGAGCGAGCTCAACGTCCACGTCTACGGCCCCGACGACGGTCAACCCGTCCTGGCCCTGCACGGCGTCACCGGTCACTGCCTCCGGTGGCGCGTGCTGGCCGCTGAGCTCCCCGAGGTCCGGCTCGTCGCCGTCGACCTGCGCGGGCACGGCCGGTCGCCGTGGACACCGCCCTGGACCCTCGAACAGCACGTCACCGACGTCCTCGACACGCTCGACCACCTCGGGCTGCCCGGCCCGCTGCCCGTCGTCGGGCACTCGTTCGGCGGGGCCGTCGCGCTGCACATGGCGCGGCTGGCCCGCGAGCGCGTCGACCGGCTGGTGCTCGTCGACCCGGCCCTGGGCCTCGACGCCCGGGACATGCTGGAGGCCGCGCTGGACACGTGCGCGGGCGAGTCCTACGCGGACGTCGAGGAGGCCCGCGCCGAGCTGGCCCGGCGCTGGGAGGGCGTGCCCGACGCCCAGGTGGACGCCGAGATCACCGACCACCTGGTCGAGGTCGACGGCCGCCTGCGCTACCGGTTCTGCCCGCCCGCCGTCGTGACGACGTGGAGCGAGGTGACCCGGCCCGCGATCCTCCCGCCCGCCGACCTGCCCACCCTGCTGCTGCCCGCCGCGAAGGAGGACTACGTCCGCCCGGAGTGGGTGGCGCAGCTCGGCCCGCTCGTCACCGTCCAGGAGTTCGACACGGGACACATGATCTACCTGGAACGCCCGGCCGAGGTGGCGGCGGCGATCCGGGCGTTCCTGACATGAAGATGGACGACGCGGCCGTCGAGCGGGTCCGGGAGGCCGTCCGCTCGATCCCGGCCGGCGAGACGTCCACGTACGGCGAGGTCGCCGCCCGCGCGGGCATGCCGGGACGGGCGCGGATGGTGGGGCGGATCCTCGCCGAGGACGGCCACGACATCCCCTGGCACCGCGTGCTGCGCGCCGACGGAACCTGCGCCCCACACGTGGCCCAGGAACAGGCCGCGCGCCTCCGCGTGGAGGGCATCCTCCTGGTGGACGGCCGACTGCCCCGCTCGCGCTGACGTCGCAGCCCGTGTGTCGTCCTCGCAGCGCGCCGGCGGGCTGCGCCGTCACGCGACGGGCTGCGAGGTCAGGCGGTGCGGGCCCCGGCCGACAGCGCAGCGCGGTAGCGGTCGGCCACCAGCTCGATCACGGCGTCGTGGTCGGAGATGGGGGCGCCGACGAGGTCGGCACCGCACGCGTCGAGCTGGCGCTGGAACAACCCGGGCGCCAGCAGCCACGAGGCCACCGCCACGCGGTCCGCCCCGCCCTTGCGCAGCGCGGCGACGGCCTCGCCGACCCGCGGGCCCCCCGTCGCGATGGTGGCCAGCGTGACCGGGGCACCGAGCAACCGGCCCAGCCTGCGGGCGGCGGTGGCGCCGTCGGCCTGCGCGTGCGGGTCGCTCGACCCGACGACGGCCAGCACCACGGCGTCGCCGTCGCGCAGCCCGGCGGCGTGGAGCCGGTCGGCGGCCGCGGCGATCAGCGCGGGATCGGGGCCGAACGTCTCGGCGAGCAGGACATCGGAACGGCCGGTGGCGCCCAGCTGCTCGGGGACGTCGACGCGGACGTGGTAGCCCGCGGCCAGGAACATCGGGACGGCCACGCACGGGCCCGCGAGCTCCGCGAGGGCGTCGGCCGGCGTGGGATGCCGGACGTCGACGTAGCATGCCTCGACCCGCACCCCCAACGCCTCGCGCGCCCGCTGCGCGACCAGCTCGGTGACCACCGCTCCCTCGGGCGCACGGGTGCCGTGGGCGACGAGGAGAAGTGAAGGAGTCACCGGACGTCCCCGTGCAGGCAGTGCCCCCCGACCGGGGCCGGGCCCGCGGCGGGGTCGAGCGCGAGCCGGTAGCCGCGCTTCACGACGGTCTGCACGAGCCGGGATTCTCCCAGGGCCGAACGCAGGCGCGTCATCGCCGTCTCCACCGCGTGCTCGTCGTTGCTGGTGCCGGGCAGCGCCTGCAGCAGCTCGGCGCGGGTGACCACCCGGCCGGGCCGTCGGGCCAGAACCCGCAACAGGGCCATCCCCGCGGGCGGCACGGGCCGCAGCACGCCGTCGACGAGGACGGCGTGCCCGCGCAGCTCCAGCCAGTGCCCGGCCACCGGGAGCCGCCGCGCCCGGGCGGGCATCTCGGCCTCCAGCTTGCGCACCATGGCCCCGAGCCGGGATCGCTCGGGCTGCACGGTGGCGATGTCGAGGGCCTCCAGCGGAGCGGCGGTGACGGGCCCGACGCACAGCGCGAGCACGGGACCGCGCATCGCCGCGACGAGCTCGTCGCGCAGGCCGCGTTCGGCGGCCCGGGCCAGCAGGCTCGCGGCAGCGGGAGCGCTGGTGAACGCGAGCACGTCGACGCAGCCCGCGAGCACGGTGTCGGTGAGGCGGTCCAGCGGCGCGATATCCAGCGGAGCAGCCCAGCGGTAGACCGGCACCTCGATCACCTCGGCGCCCGCCACCTGCAAGGCCTCGACGACGTCGGGCAGCGGCTCACCGTGCAGCTGCACCGCGATGCGGGTGCCCTCGACGCCGGCGGCTAGCAGGTAGTCGAGCACCTCGGCCGACGACTCCGACGGCGGCGACCACGCGTCCATCAGCCCGGACGCCCGGATCGACCCACGGGCCTTGGGGCCGCGGGCGATCAGCTTGCTCGCGCCCAGCGCGGCCAGGAGGTCCTCGCCGATGCCCCACCCGTCGGCGGCCTCCACCCAGCCCCGGAAGCCGATGCCGGTGGTGGCGACGGTGATGTCCGGGGGTTGCGCGATCAGGCCGCGGGTGGCGGCGAGCAGGTCGGTGTCGTCGGCCAGCGCGACGATGCGCAGCGCGGGCCCGTGCAGCACGGCGGCCCCGCGGCGCTCCATCATCGTGCCGAGCTCCTCGGCCCGGCGCGCGGCGGTGACACCGACGGTGAACCCCGCGAGCGGCGGGACGGCGGTGGTGGCGGTGGTGGCGTCAGTGGTGGTCACGGCACCTGTCACGGTATCCCGATCTGGACGCGACCGTCCGTGACCCGCACCGCATACACGGTGAGGGTCACACCGTCGGCGTCGAGGCAACGGCCGTCCACCAGGCTGAAGGACTCCTTGTAGATCGGTGACGCGACGGTCGGCACCCCTCCCCGGTCGCCGACGATGCCGCGCGAGAGCACCGCGGCGCCGGAGATCGGGTCGATGTTGTCGACGGCGTGCAGCTCGCCGTCGTGGGTGCGGAAGATCGCCACCTGACGCCCGTCCACGAGCGCGGCGGCCCCACGTTCGGGCATCAGTCGCGCGACGTCGCACACGTCATGCCAGCGCAGGTCCGGCGCGATGGCGGTCACCGGCCGGCCCCTGCGGGGTCGTGAGCGGATATCGGTGCGGGAACACTGTTATCCGCGCACGGGCGGCGGAGCCGCAGCTCGACGGGCTGGCGACGGCCCGGAGCAGGAGCCGGCACCCGCTGCCCGCGTTCACGGACGACCTCGATCGTCGGGTCGGGCGTGTCGGGCGCGTTGATGAACGACACGAACCGGGCCAGCTTCTCCTCGTCCTCCAGCACCCCGCGCCACTCGTCGGTGTAGCTGCCCGCGTGCTTCTCCATGGCGGCCTCCAGGTCGGCGCCGATGCCGAGGCTGTCCTCGACGACCACCGCGCGGAGGTGGTCGAGCCCGCCCTCGAGCGACTCGATCCACGGCGCGGTGCGCTGCAGCCGGTCGGCGGTGCGGATGTAGAACATGAGGAACCGGTCGATGATCTTCACCAGCGTCTCGGTGTCGAGATCGGACGCGAGCAGCTCGGCGTGGCGCGGGGTGAACCCGCCGTTGCCGCCGACGTAGAGGTTCCAGCCCTGCTCGGTGGCGATGATGCCGAAGTCCTTGCTGCGGGCCTCGGCGCACTCCCGCGCGCAGCCGGAGACGCCGGACTTGAACTTGTGCGGCGCCCGCAGTCCCCGGTAGCGCAGCTCCAGCGCGACCGCGAGCCCTGTGGAGTCCTGCACCCCGTAGCGACACCACGTCGTCCCGACGCAGGACTTGATCGTCCGCAGAGCCTTGCCGTAGGCGTGCCCGGACTCGAAACCGGCGTCGACGAGTCGCCGCCAGATCGCCGGCAGCTGCTCCACGCGGGCGCCGAACATGTCGATCCGCTGGCCGCCGGTGATCTTCGTGTAGAGCCCGAAATCCCGGGCCACCTCGCCGATGACGATCAGCTGCCCGGGGCTCACCTCGCCGCCGAGCAACCGCGGCACGACCGAGTAGGTGCCGTTGCGCTGCAGGTTCGCAAGGAAATGGTCGTTGGTGTCCTGGAGGGTGGCCTGCTCGCCGTCGTGGATGTGCCCGGTCCCGAGTGACGCCAGGATGGACGCCACGGCGGGCTTGCAGATGTCGCAACCCCGCCCGCGGCCGAACCGGGAGACGAGCTCGGAGAACGTCCGGATCCCGGTGCCCGCCACCACCTCGAACAGCTCGGCGCGGCTCTGGGCGAAGTGCTCGCACAGCGCCTTGGAGACCTCCACACCGCTCTGCACCAGCAGGGTCTTGAGCATCGGTACACACGAACCACAGCTCGTGCCGGCGCGCGTGCACCCCTTGAGCGCAGGCACCGTGTCCGCGCCGTCGCCGATCGCCGAGGCGATGGCACCCTTGGTGACCGCGTTGCAGGAGCAGATCTGCGCGGAGTCGGGCAGCGAGTCCGCGCCCAGCTCCACCCCGCCCGGAGCGATCATCGCCACCGGGTCGGCGGGCAGCGGAGAACCGACGAGCGGGCGCAGCGCCGCGTATCTCGACGCGTCGCCGACGAGGACGCCGCCCAGCAGCGTCCGCGCGTCGTCGCTGATCACGAGCTTGGAGTAGGTGCCCGCCACCGGGTCGTCGACCACCACCTCGAGCGCGCCCGGCGTGGCGGCCTGCGCGTCGCCGAAGCTGGCGACGTCGACGCCGAGCATCTTGAGCTGCGTGGACATGTCGAGCTCGTCGGGCGTCATGGTCGCCCGGCCGCCGAGCAGCCGGTCGGCCACGACCTCGGCCATCGCGTAGCCCGGCGCGACGAGCCCGTAGCAGCGGCCCTCCAGCGCGGCGACCTCGCCGATGGCCCAGACGTCCTCGTCCGACGTCCGGCAGCGGTTGTCGACGAGCACGCCGCCGCGCTCGCCGAGCGTCAGGCCGGCCGCACCGGCCAGGGTGTCGGCGGGGCGGATACCGGCGGAGAACACGACGAGGTCGGCGTCGAGCTCGACCCCGTCGGACAGGGTGGCCGTGAGCCGCCCCCGGTCGGCCGAGATGGCGTTCACCGACACGCCACAGCGCACGGCCAGATCCGACGACTCGACGAGCCGCCGCAGCAGCGCCCCGCCACCCTCGTCGACCTGCACGGGCATCAGCCGGGGCGCGATCTCCACCACCTGCGGGGACAGCCCCAGCAGCCGAAGCGCCCGGGCGGCCTCCAGCCCGAGCAGTCCACCACCGACGACCACGGCCGAGCGGCGTCCGGGGCCCGGACGGGCGACGGCGGCCTCCGCGGCCGCCGTGATCGCGTCGAGGTCGTCCAGCGTGCGGTAGACGAAACAGCCGGGCAGGTCCCTGCCCGGTACCGGCGGCACGAACGGCACGGAACCGGTCGCCAGCACGAGCGCGTCGTAGGGCAGCGTGCGCCCCGATTCCGTACGCACCTGGCGGGCGGCCCGGTCGATCGCGACCGCCGGGTCGCCCAGGTGCAGGTCCACCCCGAGCTCGGGCAGCGTCAGCTCGTCGGCCGACTTCCCGTCGACGTAGGACGAGAGCGCCACCCGGTCGTAGGCGGGCCGCGCCTCCTCCCCGAGCACGGTGACGTGCCAGGCGCCTTCGGTGTCCCGGTCCCGCAGCGCCTGGACGAGCCGGTGGCCGACCATCCCGTTGCCGATGACGACGAGCTGTCTGTTCACGCGAGCGACGGTAGGCAGAAGGGATTACAGGCGGACGGTCCACCGTGACGCGGACGTAACGCAGCCCGCACATCGCCAGGCCACCGCCGTGAGCTCTCGGCCCCCACGACGAACGGCACTCTCGTCGGAAACCATCCGACGAGAGTGCCGTTCGTCAGTGCTGGTCGGTGACTCTGAGTCACCGCTCCCTGCGGGCGAGAAGTTTGCTATCGCGAACGCTCAGACCCCCACGAGGGCCTTGCGCGGGTGGGTGTGCTCCGCCTCGGCCGGCAGCGGGCGCAGATAGACCACGTACGTGACGATGATGCACACCACGTAGAACGCGAGGAACGACCAGAACGCCGGGTCGCCGCTCTTCGCCGTGAGGAACGACTGACGGAAGGCCAGGTTGATCAGCAGCCCGCCCAGTGCCCCGACGGCACCGGCGATGCCGATCACCGCGCCGGAGATGCGCCGGGCCCGGCCCAGCTCCGTCGCCTCGTTCTCGCCCAGCGCGATCGCGGACCGCGCCCTGCTCTGGAAGATCGCGGGGATCATCTTGTAGGTCGAGCCGTTGCCGATGCCGGTGAGCACGAACAGGATCACGAAACCGGTGGTGAACAGCGCCAGCGACTTGATCCCCGACGCCGCGATGATGATCAGCGTGGCCACGGCCATCGCCACGAAGTTCCAGAACGTCACCTTCGCGCCACCGATCCGGTCGGCGAGCCGGCCACCGACGGGGCGGATCAGCGAGCCCAGCAGCGGGCCGATGAAGGTGACGGCGGCGGCCTGCAGCGGGGTGCGGCCGAACTGGTTCTGCAGCACCAGGCCGAACGCGAACCCGTAACCGATGAACGAGCCGAACGTGCCGATGTAGAGGAACGCCATCACCCACGTCTGGCCCTGCTTGAGCGCCTCGGTGAACGAGCCGGTGTCGTTGCGCACAGCGGCGATGTTGTCCATGTACACCGCCGCCAGCACCGCGGCGATCACGATCAGCGGGATGTAGACGCCCAGCAGGATCCGCGGCGCGCCCGTGCCGGCCGTCGAGATGATGAGCAGCCCGATCAGCTGGATCACCGGCACACCGAGGTTGCCGCCGCCCGCGTTGAGGCCCAGCGCCCAGCCCTTGCGGCGCTCCGGGAAGAAGGTGTTGATGTTGGTCATCGACGAGGCGAAGTTGCCGCCGCCGACGCCGCCGACGGCCGCGACGATCAGGAACGTCGCGTACGACGTGCCCGGGTGCATGACGATCGCGGCGAGGATCGTCGGGATCAGCAGCAGCAGCGCCGAGACGATGGTCCAGTTGCGGCCGCCGAAACGGGCCACCGCGAACGTGTAGGGCAGCCGCAGGAAGCCGCCCACCAGCGTGGGCACCCCGACCAGGAAGAACTTGTCGGCGGCGCTGAAGCCGTAGTCGTTGCCCATGAACAGCACGAGCACCGACCACAGCGACCAGATCGAGAACCCGATGTGCTCACTCAGGATGGAGAACCAGAGGTTCCGGTTGGCGATCTTCGCGCCGGTTCGCTCCCAGAAGGTGGTGTCCTCGGGGTTCCAGTTCTCGATCCAGCGGCCGCGCAACAGTGACCGGCCGTTCCCGGTCTCTACGTCCGTCGTGGTCACTGGCGTCCTCCTGCTGTGGGTCCCGATGTCGGACGGGACGCTAGGCAGGGGCCGTTACCGGTTCGTCGGATCTGTGTGACGTGGGCGCAAAAGCGTGCTCACCCGCGGTGGGGCCGCATGTGAGATCTACAGCTGGGCGCTCACCAGGCCGGCCGCGCGTTCCAGGCCCGCGAGAGTGGACGCCGATGCCTCAGGATGCTGCGCGTGCAGGGCCAACCGGTGCAGCACGGCGCGCAGGAGCATCTGCGGCCACTCGTCGAGGTGCGACCACCGCTGGATCATGCCCTCGTCGGCCCCGCCCCAGGCCAGGGCATCGACCACCACCACTGCGGCTGCCCACTCGTTGGGCCGCCAGCACGGCACGAGATCGATCAGCGCCGGCACGCCCCCGTCGTCGAACAGGACGGCGCCGAACAGCTCGGGGTGCACCACCTGGGCCTGAACCCGGACGGGCGTGCGGTAGGCCCCGAGCTGCGTGTAGAGGTCGCCGCCCGCGGACGGCTTCAGGCTGAGCTTGCGCTCCCCGAACGCCCCGGCGGCCGAACGGGTGAGCAGGTCGTCGCGGTCGTCGAGGACCCGCGGACGCGCGACGTGCGCGGTGGCCGCGTGCAGCCGCATCCCCGCGTCCACCACGGCGTCGTAGCGCGGCTCCAGGGTGCCGGGCACGAACCGGCTGGCCGCCCATCCCGCCACGATCCACCGCCCGTCCGACGAGCGCACCGGGCGGGCGAGCCGCAGACCCTCGACCTGCAGCCCGTCGAGGACACCCGCGGACCAGGCCGCCACCGCGTTGTCGGACACCGGCCGGATCAGCACGTCACCGCAGTGCCACGCGCGGCGCCCCGCCCACACCACGGGCCGTGGTTCCAGGTCCTTGACGCCGAAGGCCGTGCGGACGTGCGGCGGGAGCGCGGTGCCTGCCTCACCGAAGGGCAGGCGGACGGGAGCAGCAGTCACCCCCGGGACGCTACCTGCGCCCGGCGCACGATCGGGTCTGCCACGCGGAACGAACGGTCGCGGGCTCCGGTGTCAGCTGGACCAGTCGGCCCCGGAGGAGTGGTCGGCCGAGCTGCCGGAGCCTGACGAGTCGGAGGAGCTGCCGGAGTCCGAGCTGGACGAGTCCGAAGCGGAGGAACCGCCCGAACGGGACGAGCTGCCTGAGTTGGAGCTGCTGCCCGAGCTCGACTTGCTCGACTTGCTCGACTGACCGGACGAGCCGTTCGAACTCGGCTTGCCGGAAGGTCTGTCAGAGCCCGACTTGCTCGACGAACCGGACCCGCCCGACGAGCTGGAGTACGACGTGCCACCGGAGTCGCCCCGGGAACTGCCGGAGCCCTGCTTCTGCGTGGAGCCGGAGTCGTCCACCACCGTCGTCGTCATGTGGGTCGGGGTCTTGCGCGACGAGGACTGCGAGCTC
Organism: Mycobacteriales bacterium; assembly: GCA_038231335.1. GTDB lineage: Bacteria > Actinomycetota > Actinomycetes > Mycobacteriales > Pseudonocardiaceae > Pseudonocardia. The sequence goes on along the minus strand of JBBRLM010000100.1, from coordinate 135 downwards.
GACGACTTCTGCGACTTCTGCGTCGTCGACTTCTGCGTCGTCGACTTCTGCGTCGTCGACCCATGCGTCGCGGACGTGCTCGACGACGACTCGGCGTACTGCGCCTCGACGTACTGCGCCTCGACGTACTGCGCC
>JBBRLM010000099.1:0-19127 GCA_038231335.1 Mycobacteriales bacterium | reverse complement strand
GCTGCGAGTCCATCTGGTCATTGTCGCCCTCGATCACCGAGGACGTGGTCGTGCGGGTCATGTCAGCCGATCCGTAACTCGCCCTGCATCAGGCCGGTTTGCTGTGAGCCGGTGGACTCAACTCACCCTGACACGCAGGGACACCCCGATCATCGGAGGCGGCGACCAGCCCTACGACCACTCCGGCGCGGGAGGCGGCTTCAGGGTCTCGAGCGCGTCGGCGGAGTACGTCCGGCCGATGTGGGAGGCGGTCGGCACCATCGTGATGGGCCGCCACCTGTTCGACCTGGTGAACGGGTGGGAGGGTCGGCCACCCGCTGGCGACCACGTCGTCGTGGTGTCCCACCGGCCCAAGCCCGAGGGCTGGCACCCCGAGGCGTCCTACCATTTCGTCGACGACGTGACCGCAGCCGTCGCCAAGGCCCAGGACCTGGCCGGCGACCGGACCGTCGGCGTCAACGCCGGGGAGGTCGGCAGCCAGATCCTCGCGGCCGGGCTCGTGGACGAGGTGGCGATGGACGTGGTGCCGGTGGTCTTCGGGTCGGGCAAACGCTACTTCGGCACCATCGAAGGCCAGCACCTGCTCGAAGATCCCCACGTGGTCGTCCAGGGCGACGGCGTTCTGCACCTGCGGTATAAGGTGCGTCGCTAGTGCGGTGAACGTTTGCGCCACCGCACTAGATCTCCAGGAAGTCGGTCGGCTCGAACCATGACGAACCACGATCTCGTCGCACATGCCCAGGCCCTGGGGTCGCCGACTAGTGAGCTCGCGTATTCAACTGTCGCGAGTTCGCGGTGTAGTTGGCTGTGAGTGATAACCGGGGGCGTAGCGGCTCCAGGTAGCGCCGAGTGGGTGGCGAGCCTGGTCGTGGTGGTCGTCGGTGGCGGTGCGCCGGACGCCGGCGTTCTCGGCGATGGTGGTGACCAGGTGGGCGGGGGCGCAGCCGAGAATGTCGCAGAACGCGGACAGCACCCTGCAGCGACAGCCGCTCCGGGGTGCCGGAGACCAGGCGGTGGATCTGGGAGGCCGACAGGTCGATACCGCGCTCGCGCAGCAACGGAACGAGCTCGGTGGCGGTGAAGATGCCGCGGCTGGCCATAACCTCCCGCAGCAGCCAGGTGTGGCCGATCTTCCGTTTCACGGTCGCGCCTCCTGTCCGGCCAGGGCCTCGGTGATCGTGGGGTCGCCGTAGGTTCGAGGAAATTTCCGGCGGATATACGCTGACCAGCGGTGATGCGTAGCGTCGATGGTCAGCGCGTCGACATGCGGGCGGTGAGCACTTCGGCTCTGCGGGTCCGGGTTCGGTACGCACACCGCCGCCTCCAGCCGTCAGGGTCGCGGAAGAATACGCTGAGCACCGGCCCGAAAATGCGCGATGCTTGACGGCTATGAGCACACGGATGCGGGACGCGATGATGAGCGGGCTCAGTGGCCTGCGCTACGAGCCGACAGCCAAGCGCATCAGGGCAGTCCTCGGCGGCGTGACCATTGTCGACAGCACCCGCGCCGTGCTGCTGTGGGAACCGGGGCGGATTGTGCCGACCTACGCCGTCCCGGTCGCGGACGTGCGGGCCGAACTCGCGCCGGGGCCAGCGAGCCCTATCATGGTCGACGGTGTCGGGTACATCATGCCGGATCTGTCGGAACGCCCCGTGCTCACTCCCGGCATCCCCTTCACCGTCCACACGGCGGGCGGAGAGTCGCTCGACATCAGCGCCGACGGGCAGGAGCGGCGCGGCGCCGCGTTCCGGCTCGACGACCCGCAGCTTCCCGAGTACGTCGTCCTCGACTTCGCCGCGTTCGACGGTTGGTTGGAGGAGGACGAGCCCATCGTCGCGCACCCTCGCGACCCGTTCCACCGCATCGACGTGCTCGCCGGCTCGCGGACGGTTCGCGTCCTGCTCGACGGGGAAATGCTCGCCGAGTCATCGCGGCCCACCCTGCTGTTCGAGACCCTGCTGCCCACCCGGTTCTATTTGCCCCGCGACGACGTGCGCGCCGAGCTGGTGCCCAGCGCGCACCGGAGCTTCTGCGCCTACAAGGGCGAGGCGTCCTACTTGTCGGTCGTGGTAGGCGGTCGCCCGGTTCCCGACCTCGTCTGGACCTACCCTGCGCCGCTGAACGATGCCGCTCACGTTCGCGATCTCGTCTGCTTCTTCGACGAACGGGTCGACGTCGTGCTCGACGGTGTGCCACAGGCCCGTCCGCTGACCCCGTGGACGAGGCGGCGGTGAGTCTCCAGGGTGACCTGCCTATGACGAACCAGAAAGATCATCCGTTGCCGTGGACGTAGCTCATGTCGGATTCCCATGATCGTGTCGGTGGATTCGGTCATCGGCAGGTTGCGGTCGTGGCTGTTGCGGCGCCGTCCGCGCGAGTCGGGGTCACGGCCGCGGCGGCGCGTGCAACCCGGCCCGGAGACCCGCCACGCGAGCATGGCGTTGGAGATCGCCGAAGTCGGGGTCGCCGAAATCGGGCGGATATGGCTGCCCAATGGTGTGATCAGGCGCTGCTGCCGCGATGGCTGGCGAGGACGTTGTGGACCGCGAGCGCGACGATCATCTACTCGGCGGTCTTGCCCCGGCCGCGTCGGGTCAGCGGCGGGCTCGTGGTGTCGGCCTCGGTGGTGGGATCGCCGCTGAACCGGGACGGGACCGCGTCGAGCTGCTGGCGGGCTTCATGGCGGAGCGCGACGCGTTCCTCGGGGTACCGGTAAGGATCGTGTCACCAGCAGCAAACGATCTGGACCACTGCGGGGCCGCCGTGGTCGGGCCGAGAAGGCACCGCGGAGCAGTCGGGCTACTGCCGGGCAGGGCCTTGCTGCTGAGCTTCCATCTCGTCGAGCCGGTCGAGGTGGCGGTAGATCGTAGGGCGGGTGACGCCGAACTCGGCGGCGATCTGGGCGACGGTGAGCTCGCCGGCCTCGTACATCTCCCTCGCCAGCCGGGCCTGGCGCTCCCCCAGCTTCGGCTTCTGCCCACCACTCCTGCCCCGCGCCCGGGCGGCGGCGAGGCCGTCTCGGGTGCGCTCGGACATCAGGGCGTTTTCGAACTCGGCGATTGCGCCCGAGGATCTGGAACAACATCCGCCCGACCGCGGTCGAGGTGTCGATGCCCTGATCGAGCACCACCAGATCCACCCCGCCGTCCTGCAGCCATCCAACTCCCCGACCTCGCCGCGACGTGCTGCGCGACCCTGCCACCGCCGATAACGAAGAGCGCTAACCGGTGCTGCTCTATCGTCGCCGAGTTGCAGCCTTCTCGCCTCGCTGTGCGTGACGTTCCAGCAGCATCAGGTGGTGCACCAGCTGCTCCATGCTGGTGCAGGCCTCCGTAGCGAGCTGCTGGGTCGTCGGATCGTCCACCGCAGCGGCGGTGTGGTTGAGCTTGTCGGCGCGTCGTTGCAGCGACCGCGCTTCGCGCAGCATCGCCGTGACCGCCTTCGCCGACGGAGGCTCAGGCCGGTCCACATCGTCGTCGCCCATGCCGCTGATTGTGCTGTGCACCACAAGCCCCCCTCGCAGCCGACCGGGCAGCGACTCTGGAGTGTGTGCCGTAAGCCGATCCCTGGGCGGGACGGCGACCGGGACGATGGTCGACGCATCCGCGTCGCCGACGTTGTCCGATGGCGATGGCGTGTGCTTCCGCGTCCGTGACCAGGGCTGAAGCGGCGCTTACCGGCTGGTGTGCTGGGCGACGAGCGCCGCCAGCTCCCGGTCAGGACTGACGTTGCGGCGGTAGAGCGGGCTGCAGGGCGTCGCGGCGAGCTGCACGGACAAGCCGAGCAGGTCATCGAAGTAGTTGTCGCGGAACGCCTCGACGAGATGGCCGAACTCGTTCATCACGCCGACCACGCTGCGATTCGCGGTCGGTGCGACCCGGGCACCGGCCATGTCGGCGACCTCGCTGTCGATCAGCTCCCGAGGCACGAGGTGACCGGCCAGCAGGTCAGCAACCGCGGCGGGCAGCCGGCGCAGTAGCGTCCGGGCGGGAGCCACCGGCATGAGCAGCGGCAACAAGGTGGGCTCGTTGACGAACAACGCAACCGCGGGGCGCCCCCGCAGCAGGGTCGCATACCAAGAGCCGAGAAGCGTCGCCGAGCGGTCGTTCGCGCCGGCGGCCACGCCGGGCACACGATCGCGAAATCGCTGGGTGCCATGGACGATGACCACACCTCGATTGTGGCGGGCCCCGTCGAGATGGAGCCACCTGCATGCGCGCTGTTGACGATCGTTGCGAGCTGCCCGTCTTGACTGTCGATCAGCGGGTCATCACGTACTCCGCCATGAGTTCCTCGCCCCGAAGTGTCGGCGACCGGGTGGGTACGATGCCGCCCGTGGCGAACCCTTCCGATGTCGAGGCCCGGCTCGCCGCGCTGGAGGCCCGCATGCACGTGGTCGCCGCGCTAGAGAGCCGGATGGACGTGGTGGCCGCTGACGCCGCGGCCGCCCGGCACCTGGCCGCGGCCCGCGACCGTGACCTCGCCGATCTCGGGGTCAAGGTCGACGCCAACCGGGCGGCCATCAACGCGCTCGGCGTGCAGACCGCCGCCGGGTTCGAGGAGACACGCAAGGGGTTCGCTGAGATGCGTGGCAGGCTCGACCAGACCGCAGCCGGGCAGCAGCAGATCGTTGACTTGCTCACCACCCTCATCTCCGAGCGTGGCGGCCAGTAGCGCGTGCCCGCAGACGAGGGCCGGACTGGTTTGTCGGTGCGCACCTACCCCCTGCGACCGTGCGGGGCCGACGGCGCTGAGTTCCGCTCGCCGATCCCTCAACGGCTCGGTTTCCATCCACTCAGCGGGCGCCGCTGCCTGCTGGTGCGCGATCTGGGAGACGTTGCCGAAGGGGTCGCGCACCATCGCCCGCCTATCGTGGGGGGATTGTTGGTGCCGAAACTGACCGATCGAGGTGGCGAGCCCTTCGTCAGGTGCTCGCCGACCCGGCGGGCTACCTGCCCGACCGGGGGCCGGACGGGTCCCCCCGCTCGGTGTCGACCTCGTCGCGACGTAACGGTTGCGCCCAGAGTCTGGGCAACCGTGGTGGTCCCTCACCGTGCCTGGCCGGTCAGGTCAACACGGACCGCCGCGTCAGACTCCACCACGTGCGGAACGCGAAGCCCTCCTCCAAGAGCAGGTGCATGGCGTCGGCGTCGTGGTGGCTATAGCCGACCGACAGGTGTGCAGGACTGCTGTCCAGCTGCGGAATGGAGGGTAGTTCCGTGCCGACGGGCGTGGGGCTACTGATTGTTCTTGCGGCCAATCCCGGCGAGGGCACCGAAGCGTTCCGGGTGCTCGTCGACGTCGAGGGGCGAGTCGGGTCGCCAGAGCGGGAGATGGACAAGGCCGGGTTCGATCAGCGACAGCCCCGTGAACTGTTCGAGTAGCTGGGCGCGGGAGCGTAGGTAGATGGGTGTGTCGGTGCGGGTAGACAGTTTCTGGGCCTCGATCACCTCGGGAGGCTGGTCCTCATCGGTGACGTTGACCAGCGCGACGAAGCTGCCGGGGCTGACCGCGTCGCGGAGCCCGGCCACGATGTCGGCGGGCTGGTCGCGGTCGGGGATGAAGTGGAGCACCCCGAGCAACAGCACCGCAACGGGTCGGGCCAGGTCGAGCAGCCGACGGGTCTGCGGGTCGGTGAGGATGCGGTCCACGTCACGGGCGTCGGCCTCGATGATCGCGGTGCGGGGGTCATCGGCGAGGATGGCGCGGCTGTGCGAGACCGCGATCGGATCGATGTCGACGTAGACCACCCGCGCCGACGGGTCGGCCTTCTGCGCGACTTCGTGGACGTTGCCGACCGTGGGGATACCGGAGCCGATGTCGAGGAACTGGGTGACGCCCTCGCTGATCAGGAACCGCACCGCGCGGCGCAGGAACGCCCGGTTGGCGCGCATGGTGTCCCCAACGGCGGGGCTCATGGCCGCGATCGCGTCGGCCAACTGGCGGTCGATCGCGAAGTTGTGGTTCCCGCCGAGGAAGTAGTCATACACCCGTGCCCCGCTGGGCCGGTCGGGATCAATGTCCCGCGGTGTTCCACTCGCCCGATCCATGATGTTCCCCAGCCCTACCCTCAGCGTCCGCCGCCCACGACATTACGGTGTCGTTCCTGTCGGGGGAACGGCGCGCCGATCCGGACAAGAGGCGTTTCAGGCTTCCCGGTAACCTTGATCAGTGAGTCGTCGGGACGGCCGAGCGGGTCAGCGCCATCCGAGTCCTGGATCTGGCGTCACCTCTGGGCATGACGTCGCTGCCCTGGTGTCCTCCTGGGCCGCGGACCTGGGCCGGCCGGTGTATCTACCGATGACCCGCGCCGAGCTGGAGCGGTTCCTCACCGACACCGTGTCGGTGCTGGCCCGTGTAGTGGCGACCCGGCCAGTGGATCTCGATGCAGCCCGCGGGCAGGGGGTGTCGCTGGTCGATGCCGGCCTGGTCGATCCCGGCGTGCTGCCCGCCACGGTGCTGGTGCTGGGCCGTCACCTGCCGCAGCTGGCCCGACCGGGCAGCACCGGCTACCCGAACGGGCACGCACCCGACGATGTGTCCGCGGTGGTGGCGGCGGTCGTGGATGGTTACCTCACCCAGCTGCGGGCGCGGATTCTGCACCAGCAGGAAACAGTACGACAGGCCGAGGTCCAGGCGCGTCGTCAGACGGAGGGGGCGCTGCGTTCCAGCGAGGAGCGTTTCCGCGCCATCTTCAGCGGCGCCGGGATCGGTATCGGTATCGCCGACATGCACGGGCGGATCGTCGAGGCGAACGCCTCGTTTGCGGCGATGCTCGGCTACAGCGTCGAGGAGTTCTGCCACCTGCACGTCAGCGACTTCGTCTACCCAGACGACGCCGCCGGGATGTGGGAGCTGTATCAGGACATCATCGACGGGCAGCGCGACAACGCCCGAGTGGAGAAGCGCTACCGCCATCGCGACGGGCACATCGTGTGGACCGACCTCACCGCCTCGCTGATTCGCGACGATAGCGGAGCACCGCTGTACACGGTCGCGATGGCCGAGGACGTGACCCTGCGCCGCGAGCTGCAGGAACGGTTGCACCAACAGGCCTGGCACGACCCGTTGACCCAGTTGCCCAACCGTACCCAGTTCCACGAGCGGCTCACCGCGGTGTTCGCCCGCCCCGGTAGCCGGGTCGGGATCTGCTACCTCGACCTGGACCAGTTCAAGGCCGTCAACGACCGGCTCGGCCACGACATCGGTGACGCCCTGCTCGTCGCGGTGGCCGGGCTGCTGGACCGGTGTGTCTCCAACCGCGGGCATCTCATCGCCCGAATGGGGGGCGATGAGTTCGTCATCCTCGTCGACGACCCGCCGGACGGCGAACTGGCCGATCTGGCCGAGACGGTCCTGTTCGCGCTCACGACACCGATCGACGTAGCCGAGCACCGCCTCGCGGTCTCGGCGAGCATCGGGGTCGTGGAGTGCGCGGTGGAGGACATGACTCCCGCAGAGGTACTCAAAGCCGCCGATGTGACGCTCTACTGGGCCAAAGCCGATGGACGCAACCGGTGGGCCCGCTTCGACACCGACCGCAACGCCCGAGACATGACCCGCTACACCCTGTCCGCGACCATGCTGCCTGGGCTCGAACGTGGCGAGTTCCGGGTGGAGTACCAGCCGATCGTTCGGCTCGACGACGGTCGGGCGTGCGGGGTCGAAGCACTCATCCGATGGGCGCACCCCACCCTGGGCCGGCTCGGCCCCGACCGGTTCATCGACCTCGCCGAGGAGACCGGTGCCATCGTCGCGCTCGGTCGCCATGTCCTGACCGACGCGTGCGAGCGGGGAGCCCGGTGGAACGCCACGCACCCCGGCTCGGAGTTGTATGTCAGCGTCAACCTCGCCGTCGGTCAGGTACACGACCCGGACCTCGTCGCCGACGTCGCCCGCATCCTCGACATGACCGGACTACCCGCGCCTCTACTGCAGCTCGAGCTGACCGAGAGCGCCCTACTCGGTCCCGCTGGGCGCCCCATAGAGGCGATCACGGCGCTGGCCGGAATGGGGATCCGGATCGCGGTGGACGACTTCGGCACCGGCTACTCGAATCTCGGCTACCTACCCCGCCTACCGCTGCACACGCTGAAGCTGGCCGGGGTGTTCATCGACGGGCTCCGCGACCCCGCCCCCGGTACCGGGCCGATCATCACCAGCCTGATCGCACTCGCCCACGCCTTCGGTCTCAGCGTCACCGCCGAAGGCGTCGAAACCCCCGCCCAGGCCGAGCAGCTCCGAGCCGGCGGCTGCGACACCGCCCAGGGATTCCTCTACGCGCGCCCCGCTCCATGGACCGACATGACCGCTCTACTCGACACACCCCTGCCGCACCACCGCTGACCGCGCTACGCGAGCTCGTGACGCCTGTGCCGATAGCGGATCCCTGACAGAACCGGGGCCGCTCGTGCGGGGTCGACCCCTAGGATCGCCCCCCATGGGACGAACGGACACTGCCTCCCGAGTGATTGCTGCCCCGCGTGAACATGTCTACGCCGCCTTCGTCGACCCGGATGCGCTCGTGGCCTGGCTCCCGCCAAGGGGAATGACTGCCAAATTCGAGCGATTCGAAGCCCGGCCGGGCGGCTCCTACCGGATGGTCTTGACCTATGGCAACACCGCGACCACGCTGGGCAAAGCTACAGCGCACTCCGACATCGTCGATGCTCGCTTCGTCGCACTCGTGCCTGGTGTGCGGGTCGTGCAGGCGGTGGACTTCGTCTCCGATCAACCGGCGTACGACGGCACCATGACCATGACCTGGGAAGTCGCCACAGTCGAGACCGGAACCCGAGTCGAGATCCGAGCCGACAACGTTCCCGAGGGCATCTCCGCAGAGGATCACGCGGCCGGCCTTGCCTCCTCGCTGGCGAATCTCGCGGCGTACCTGGAGCGGTAACGCGCGACGCCGGCACTGCGTTGAGGAGGCTAAGACCCCCCTCCGGTCGGGGTGTCCCCGCAGGAGGATCGTGCAGCGGGACAGCAGCCAGACGGCCGGCGGTGCCTGCCATCCGGTTCCGGCCGGCGCCGCGAGTCCAGTACGTTGCATGACAGGGCACGAGCCCCCACACCGGAGGTCACGATGCTCGGGCTGTGGTCGACAGCGGTGGCGATCGAGAAGGTGATGGTCGTGCGTGATGCTGCGCGGCGTTACCGCGAATGTCCCAAGTCCTTGTGACCCGCGAGCACGCCTTTCCGGGCCGCACGGTGCGGGTGATCGACCCGTTCGGGGCAGGCGGCGGCGTCGACGTCATCGCCCGCGCCGTCGCCGAGAGGCTGTCGGGAATGTGGGGGCAGCGGGTGATCGTGGAGAACCACCCGGGCGCCGGCAGTACCGCAGCGCCGGCTCTGGTCGCCGCGGCGCCCGCCGACGGCTACACGCTGCTCATCAACACCAGCGCCCACGCCTACAGCGCCGCGCTTGGCAGCCACCTGCCCTATCACCCCCTGCGAGACTTTGTTCCGGTCGCCGCGCTCACCAGCCAGCCCTACGTCCTGGTGGCCGGAGCGCGGTCCGGCATCACCACGGTCACCGAACTCGTTGCCGCGGCGCAGGCCAGGCCCGGCGAGATCCGATTCGCCTCCGCCGGCACCGCCACCGGCACCCACCTCGCGGTGGAGAAGCTCAATCGGGACCTGCGGATCACCGCGGTGCACACCCCGCCTGGGGGCGCGGACGCCATCACCGATGTGATCGAGGGTGTGGTGGCCGGCCTCACCGCCTACGCGATGTTGCCCATCCCGACCGCCGCTCCCCGTCTTCGGGACGGCGGCCTGGTCGCGCTCGGCGTCAGCACCGCGCGTCGCTCACGTCTGCTGCCGAACGTGCCGCCGCTGGCGAAGGCAGGCGTTACCGGCTTCGATTTCCCGATCTGGTACGGCATCTGGGCACCGGTCCGCACCCCGCCCGAGATCGTCAGCGAGCTCACCCGCGACATCGCCAACGCTCTCGCCACGGCCGAGCTCTCGCAGTGGCTCATCCGCCACGATGCCGACCCCATGCCCATGACGCAGGCCGAGTTCGCAGACTTCGTCGTGAGCGAAAGCGAACGCGCGGCACTGCTGCTGTGGACTGGCTGAGCGCGGCGGCATGCGTCTCGCAGCTGGGCCTCGACTTGTGATGCACGAACACCGCAACCGTGACCTTTCGGATGCTCGAAGCAAGATCACCGGCGTGTCATGAGAGGATCGGCTTGCGGGCTGGCATTGGTCTGGGACGTCGCTGCTGGCGGATCGGTGGGACCCAGCGACGATCTTGCGGTGCTACGCCGGGCGGGGAGCAGCCAACTGACCGCTGCGTCACCTCCACGCCGAGCACGAGGGGACCGGAGCGGGCCAACTCAGCCGTCCGTCGAGGCAGGACGTCACGCGGACAGTGCGGCGGCGAGGGGTCCTACGAGCGCGTTGACGAGGTGGTCCGCGGGCCGCTCGAAGGGAGCTGAATCGTCGGTGAGGAGCGCCCCGACGGTCCCGAAGACGCACCATCGGATACGCCACGCGATGTCACCGAACGACAGGTGCGGCAGCGCCGCCTCGATGTGCGGGCGAAACGCATCGGCGACGGGGGCGAAGTGCGTGGCCACCGTCGTGGCAACGAAATCGCTGGGACGGGTGTAGATCGCGCCAATCAGCCGGGCCCGCCCGGGTGAGCGGGCGTGCAACACATGCGCGGTCTCGATGTCGGGTCTGATCAGCGCCTCCACGATCCGCGACACCAGCGGCGAACCGCTCGCCACCGCCTCGTCGAGCAACTCGAGTCGCCGCGCGTTCAGTGGAACCAGGATGCGATCGAGCACCGCAGCAGCGAGCGCCTGCCGACCACCGAAGTGGTAATGAACCGCGCCAGGGTCAGCCCGCGCCTGACGCATGATCTCCCGCAGCGATCCGGACTCGATTCCCTGGCTGGCGAACTCCGCCTCGGCTGCGTCAAGGAGGGCGTCCACCCTGGGGCTGGTCACCGTTCGAGGATCTGCTTCAGGGCGGCGAGGTCCTTGCTGGTGGCGCGGCGCATCGCTATCCGGACGAACGGCGCCGCGAGCCGCGAGAACCCGCTCGGCGTTCCCCGGTTCCGGAGCGTCATCCGCGTGGTGCCGTCGGGCATCGACTCGTAGCGGTAGCTGGTCTCCATCGGAAACGGCCCCTGAGCCGTGCGCATCACCAACGACTCACGGGTGTGCTCGACGATCACATACGTGTAGCGAAGCTCCCGCCCAAGGAACCGGGCGACGAACGCCACCTCGGTGCCGACCTGCAGAGGTGGGGGCGTCTTCCACACCACCTCGGAGATGTTGGCGTACCACTCGGGAGCATGGGACGGGTCGCTCGCATAACCTGCCACGACCTCGACCGGACGCCGGATGGCCTCGCGCACCACAACATCAACTACGGTCGAACCTTCAGACTCAGTCACCTGACTGAATCTAGTCAGTCAGATGACTGCATGCAACTCGCTGACCCTCCCCAGCAGGACGCGGTCCCGCCCGCCCACGACTACAGCCTGAGGCATTGTCGGGCGGACGCCCGCAGAGGGATCGGGCAGCGGGCGCGCGCCAGGTCCGTGCCCGTCCGCTGCCCGAGCTGATCACATCGGAACGGTCTCGTAGACCTCGACGGTCCCGCCGCCGATCAGCAGCGGGCATCCCTTCGCCAAGTCGGCGGCAGCCGAGAGGTCGGCGGCATTGACGATGCTGTACCCGGTCAGGCCGGCCGCGCCTCCGTCGGCGGAGGATCCGTCGCCGAGGATCGTGCAGGAGCGGCTGAACGGGTTCCCGCCGTCGATGAGGGCCGCGCCGAGGCTGCCGAACCAGGCGCCCCACTCGGCCATCGCCTTCTCCTGGTCCCCGGGCGTTGCGGCCATCCCGGGTCCGCCACGGTAAGCGAGTACGAAGTTCGTCATCGTTCCTCCAGGGTCCGGCCGGAGGCTGGTCCCCGGCGCTGATGAGTGGACGAACGGCGAGGGCCAAGAAGGACACCCCGGCTGACAGCGGCCGCAGCGACACCATCAACGGGAGGAATTGACTCTGTGACACCGGCACCGTCGGCGAGAACACGACCGCCCCGAGGCGGACCCGATCGGCTGATCAGAGGGGCTGTCGCCGGCCTGCCCGCTAGGGTGCCCATCTCGCCCTCGGCGCCGACGACGCGGCCGACGCCATCACGCGAGGTGAGCAGGAGGTCGACGGTGACCGACGAGCAGTTGGCTACGGCGCTGCGCGGTTCCAGCGCCGCCCGGGTCCCGGGCGGTCAGGTCCTCGCGCTCTACGAGCGGCTGCGCGCCGCCGGGCAGCTGGGCCGCCACCTGGTCGTGGAGTACCGCTGCACCGACCAGGCGGCGTGTGTCCTCGCGCGGGTGTTCACCACCCCGGCCGGGACGTTCATCCACAAACCCGCCTACCGGGCGGCCGTCGCGGCAACCGCCGGTGGCACACCTGGTCCTCGGGGTTGGCCGGAGACCGCCTACCTATTGCCGGTTTTCCCGATCGCGGTGTCGCTGGGCTGCGATCATGTTCGGGCACGATGTGACGCCGACGCGGTCCGCGCCGACATCGCTCTGGCACATCGGCGCGGTTCCCCCACCGGACGCCGGGTCCCCGGACCATGGAGCAGCGCGATCGAGTAGCTGGTCCTAACCCTCGTGCGCCGGTGAAGGATCCCTAACGACACAAGCGGGGCCTCGTGTCCCGGACTGCGTGTGCGAGAGCCCACCCGTCTCGAGATCCGGCCGCGCTATGGACCAGCGCTTCTACGGGAACTGGGTGGCCGGTCGCGCGCGGCCTGATCACAGCCGTACTGCTATGCACTCCACGGGGTGTCAGCGCTGCTGCGCGTAGCCAGAAAGTCGTCGGTGTCGGTGTCGGTCGGTGTCGGTGTCGGCGCGGTCGGGGACGATGCTCGCGGTGACCGGCAGGGATGCGGCGTCTTCCGCGAAGGGGTACGCAGCCAGGGCCAGCCGGAAGCGGTGCTACGGACCGTCACTGCCCGAGACGGGACTTGGTCGGGGAAGCCGCCGATCAGCACCGCGCTCGGTCGCCGCCGCACCTGACCCGGCCGCGAGATCCCGGCGAGCGCCGCCGACCTAATCCAGGTCGATCCCGACCTCGTGCGATGAGATGTCGCGGTCCAGACCTCTTCCGAGCCCGGCGTCGGGATCGGGGGTCAGCTCGTGGGCATCGGCGTGGTCGATCCGGCGGTCGCGCCAGCGCTGCACCGACGCCGTAGCCTCCCCGCGCAACCGCTGCAGTGCGGCGTCGCGGGCCCGGGACCGGATCCCGGCCAGCGTGTCCCGGGTGTCCTGCTGGATCCGGGCGATATCGGCCGCGGTACCGGCCGGCCCCCTGCCGCGATATCCCTCCTGGGTCGTTCGGTCCGGGCCGGCTCCCGGCGAGCTCTCATGGCCGCCTGCACCTGCGGCGGTTCCGGGCTGGGCGGTGGGGGGCTCGCGGCCCGCGTCGTCGACGCGGCCCCCGGTGCCGCTCGCCGCGGACTCGTCGCTCTCCGCGTCGGCGCTGGGTGTGTTCTGCTCGTCCCCCGACCCACTTGCAGCGACCGGGAGGTCGCGGCGGGTGAGTTCCTCGGCGGCCAGCCGGGCCCGCTGCTCGATGGCCGCGGTGGTCTCGGCCCACGCGGCACGGTCACGGTAGGTGCGCTCGAGCTCGCCCGCCCGCAAGGTGGCGGTATCGGCGGTCTGGGCGGTGGTCTGCACCGCGTCCGCCGGGCTCGGCGCATCCGGCGCCAGGTCGGTGGCGGTAGTGACAGCTTGTTCTGCCGCGCCCAGGACGGCGTCGCGGCGGGAGGTCTCGGCGACCTGGTGGGCGTCGCGCAGCTGGTCGGCGACATACGCCGGCGCCCACGCTTGGGCGCGTTCCCACGCCGCAACATGCTCGTACAGGACCACGTCCGGTGCGCTACGGAACTCGATCTCCTCGGCCGGGACGCCGAGAGCGCGGGTGGCGTGGCGCCACAAGGCGCGGTGCAGGACCTGCTCGGGTGAGGGCGCCGCACCCAGCGACGCCTGTGCGTCGTCGATCCCGGCCAGCTCCCGATACGCCCCCACCGCAGCGGCGCGGCGCTCCCACTCCAGACACTCGTCAGGATCGTCGGGTGGTGTGCCGAGGTGGTTGGTAGCCCACACGGGTTGCTGCGCTGCGGCGGTGTGCCCGATGTCGGCCTGCCGGTCGGTGGCGAGCACGGCCAGCTCGTGCAGGAACTGCCCCACCGGCCCGTCCACGGGCGGGCTCCACGTCGTCCACTCCCGCGGGTCGACGATCTGCTCGGGGACCCGGTCGCGAGTGTGGAACCGGATCCGCCAGCGCAGCACATCGGCCACCGACCCCGACTCCCCCAGACCCCGACCTGCCCCGAACCCGTGTCCTTCGACCGCATGGTCACCGATCGTGTGGTCGCTGAGGGTGCTGCCACCGGCGGCGATGGCGGCGGAGAGCAGCGCGTCGGGGTGGTGTCCGGCCAGTTCGGCGTCGCGGATCGCGCGCAGCAGCCGCGGAAACCCGGGCTCGGCGACCACCCGCTGCACCATCTCGGCGGGCAGCAGGTGGGCGAGGGTGTCGGTGTAGCGGGCGCGCGCGGTGTCGGCGCTGGTCTGGTCGAACACGGCGCCGATCCAGGCCAGCGACCGGCCTTCGCGGTCCCCGACGCGGCGCTCCCACTCCGCCGACCGGGCATCACCGACACGCTCGAGGATGCCCGCCATCCGGCCCACCACTGTTTCCGCGAGCCGCTCCGGCGCGTGCTCGTCAGCGGCACGGCGGGTGGTCAGATAGGCGGTGTTGCGTTCCCGACCCCGGGTGAGCGCCACATAGGCGTCCTCGCAGTGTGCCTGCTCACCCAACAGCGCGTGCGCGGTGTCCACGGTGCGGCCCTGCGCGGCGTGCACCGTCGAGGCATACGCCAACGTCAGCCAGCCCCTCACATAGCCGGCGGGCAACTGGGCGACCGAGACACCGACACCGACGGCACCGACACCGACGGCACCGACACCGACACCGACACCGTCGACGAGCAGTCCACCGTCCGGGGTGCGGCCCAGGACGCGGTAGGTCTCGCGGTTCACCACATGCCGCCGCGACTGCCGGGCGACACCGTCGTGGACCGGGATGTGGGAATCGTTGCGCCGGGCCTGCACCAGGTCACCCGCCGACACCTGGGTGCCGTCGCGCAGCTGGGCCAGCGGTGCCGGGTCGACCCGTCCGAGGGTGATCAGTTCCCGCCGGATCGACCGGTTAAGCTCGGCCGCCTGCTGGTTGGTGCCCACGATAAGC
Organism: Mycobacteriales bacterium; assembly: GCA_038231335.1. GTDB lineage: Bacteria > Actinomycetota > Actinomycetes > Mycobacteriales > Pseudonocardiaceae > Pseudonocardia. The sequence goes on along the minus strand of JBBRLM010000099.1, from coordinate 3,848 downwards.
AGCGACTCCCGCCCCGTCACGATGTCGGCGAGGTAGCCGCGCACCGCGGCCGCGGCCATGTCCTCGACCGTGCCCCCCTGCAGCCGACCCCGATCCTCGTACTCGGCCAACACCGACACATCACCGACACGGAGCCCGGCGCTGGCCGGGCCCTCCCACCCGGCGTCGAACCGCCGGATGTCGTGGAGTTCGAACGCCCCGTTGTCGGCGACCAGCAACGCCAGCAACCCGCCCGCACCGATCGCCGCCAACTGATAGGGGTCGCCGGTGAACACCACCTTCCCCCCACCCCGACGCACGATCTCCACGATCCGGTCCAGCTCGACGGTGCTGGTCATCGACACCTCATCGATCACGAACAGATCCCCCGCCCGCACCCCCACCTCCCCCGACCCGGGCCGGGCATCGGACTGGTGGCGGTGCAGGAACGCGGCGATGTTCAACGACGGCAGCCCGTCCTCGGCCAGCACGTCCGCGGCCCGCTGCGAGGTCGCCAACCCCAGCACCCGCCCCCCGAACTGGTGTTGCCACACCGATGCGAGGGCGGCGACGGTGCGGCTCTTCCCGGCCCCGGCCGGGCCGATCAACACATCCCCCGCCCGACCCGAGGAAACGATCCCGGCCACCGCGGCCACCTGATCGGAGCCGAGGCCGGCCGCGGCCAACTCCACCCGCAGCAGCTCCAGGTCGGGGCCGGTGATGGCCGGAGCCGTCGTTGCCCGCGCCGCGGCCACGATCCGCGTCTCGGTGGCGAGTTGGGCGGTGGTGGCGTAGCGCTCGTCGATGTGCGCCCGGAACACCAGCCGTCCATCCTCCGGGCGGCGCAGCTCGGCCGGCACCGCCACCGGATCGGCCGCGGTCAGCTGCAGCACCCCGTACTCGTTGTCCGCGGATACAGCCTGCTTTGCCATGGCCTCGAGCAGGTGGGGGCGTTGCTGCGCGGGCAGGTCGAGGGCGGGCAGGTGGCGGTCGAGCGCGGCGATCAGGTTCCCGATCGTCCAGGTCGCATACCGGGCCTGCACCTCGGCCACCGCCGCCGCCAACACAGTTGACCGGTCATCGGTCGCGGACACGGCGGCCATCGCGGTCATGGCCGCTGTGTCCGGGTGGCCATCCACGGCGACCCGGTTGGCCGCGTCGGCCACCCCGTCCACGGTGTCGGCCATCGCCTGTGGTCGTTGCCGGGCCCAAGCCAGCACCGCCGCCGGTCCCGCCTGGCCGGTCTTGGCCGCACGCGTGTCCAGGGTGGCCGCCTGCGACAACGCCTTCCGCGCGCCAGCGTCCGGGGCCCGACCGTGGCGGGCCACGTAGTCGGCGGTGAGCTCGTCGAGCCGGGCCAGGACCTGCGCCCGGCGCGTCGACGCCTCCGCACACACCCCCGGGTCGACACCGAGGATCTCCCGAGCGATGCCGTCCGGTCGGGTCCCGAACACCACCCCCACCGACTCCCCCACCAACTGCTCGAGAGCGCCGTCGTAGGCGGCCGCTACCGCCTCTTTGATTGGGCGGAACCCGCGCCCGTCGATCGCCCGGATCTGCCCGTCGGAGCGGGTGACCGCGCGGTTGGACACCGCGACATGGGTGTAGAGTTGCGGCTCGCCTTCCCGGTTGGTCGAGTGCTCCCACACCGTCATCACCAAACCGGTCGCCGCCTCGTACCGGCCCACCGACCGGCCCTCCGCCGTCCGGCCGTGATAGCCGACCCGCACATAGGCGACGTGCGATTCGGCGTAGGCCATCGCGATATCCACCGCGTCCCGGTGCGCGGCCACCACCAACTCCGCCTCGGCGAGGAAGCCCTCGGCCAGTAGCGCGGCGTAGTACACCGACACGCTCTTCACTGGCGAGAACGTGAAGTCGTAGTAGGCCACCGCCTTCCGACCGTCCGTTTTCGCGGCCAACTCCAACGCGGCCAGCCGCTCCGGCGATGGCGGCAGCGGCTCCCGGGTCATCGATGCGGCCAGCCGCTGGCGGTACGTCTTGAACCGCCGCGGCGCCCGCCCCAACGCCTGCCCGGACACCGGATGCTCCACCCGCCCGAACACCGCCCGCACCGCCTCCGGATCCGCCACCTGACCCGGCTGCACGCCGACCATCGCTAGCCCCGAGCCCGCCCAGCGGCCCGGCACCTCCCCCGAGCGGACCGCAGACGCGAAGTAGCCCGCCGCGCCATCGACACCCTGCGCCGCACCCGCCTCTGCGCCGCCCGCACTGTCCAGCCCGGCATCGAGATCCACCACTGCGGCGTCGTGCTCGTGGGTGCAGCCGCTGCCCCCGATCAGGTACTCCACCGCCCCGGCGGATATGGCGGTGATCCGGAGCATGAATCCACCGTACCAAGATCATTAACTAATGCATAGGTGTGCTGCATTTGAATCGTGGAGGGTATTCTTGTCGTTGTTGTTCGTTGTTTGTCATCGTTATCCGAGGGCGTTTCGGCGAGGATCGACGCGCGGAGTCGATGTGGTCGCCGAGCAGTGACAAGGGGGGCGCGGTAGCGGCCGGCTGTGGCGGGCCAGCGCGGACCGCCGTTCGGGGCGCCAGGTCGATCCCGCTCCCGCGCTGGCGCGCCATCAAGACGGACGGCGCGCCACCGCAGATCCTCGTCCGGTCGCTCCGCACGATCCTGAGCTCTGCCGGTCGGGATCCGGGGTGGCCACTCACCGGGTGCGTCTCTTGACGTCGCGGCGGCGTGGTCGCGACGCTGACCGGATGGACACGGTCGCCGCTGACGCGCAGGTCTCGTCGTGAGTGACCAGCTCCCGGCCCGGGTCGCGCCGATGCTCGCCACCCCCGGCCCGGTGCCCGAAGGCCCGGGGTGGGCCTATGAGTTCAAGTGGGACGGGGTCCGCGCTGTCACCGCGGTCGCCGGCCACCGCATGCGGGTGCAGAGCCGCAACGACAAACCGATGCTCGACATCTACCCGGAACTCGCCGAACTGGGTGACCTCGTCGACCAGTCGGTGGTGGTCGACGGCGAGGTCGTCGCCCTCGACGAGAAGGGGCCGACCCGATTTCGGGCTCCTGCAGACCCGCATGCAACTGCATCACCCCACCGACGAGCTTCTGCGGTCTGTGCCGGTCGTGTACTACGTGTTCGACCTGCTGCACCTCGACGGTGAGGACCTCACCCGCGTCTCCTACACCGGCCGCCGCGAGATGTTGGCCGGCCTTGCCCTCGACGGGCGCTCGGTGAAGGTGCCGCCCTGGTTCGCCGACGTGCAGGGCGCCACCATCCAGGCCACCGCCGCCCAGCACGGCCTCGAAGGCGTGGTCGCGAAACGCGCCGGCTCCCGCTACGAGCCGGGGAAACGGTCACGGAGCTGGATCAAGACCCCGCTACGCCGAACCACCGAGGCCGTCATCGGCGGCTGGGCACCCGGCCAGGGCCGCCGCGCCGCAACCATCGGAGCACTACTGCTCGGCGTGCCGACCAAGGACGGGCTGGGGTTCATCGGGAACGTCGGCACCGGATTCACCGACGCCATGCTCGCCGACCTGCTCGACCGACTCACCACACTCACCCGGGCAGCCAGCCCTTTCGACGAAGCGGTGCCGCGGGAGTTCGCCCGCCACGCCCACTGGGTCGCACCCGAGATCGTCGGCGAGGTCGAGTACCGGACCATCTCCCGCGACGGCCGACTACGCCACCCGTCCTGGCGGGGCCTGCGACCGGACAAGTCCCCGTCGGACGTGACCGATCCCCGCTAGGACCACCGCCCGCTGCGCCGAGCAGGGAGACGGCCATGCTCGGTCACATGCGGTTCATCCCGATCGTGCGCGGGGCCCGGGCGCCATAGGCGAGACCGTCGTCGATGGTCCGGGTGATCTCGCGCGCGGTGGTGCCG